>NZ_QXQT01000001.1 GCF_003660395.1 Helicobacter vulpis | reverse complement strand
TTCAAACAAGCCCCGGTTTTAAAACAGGGGTGGGGACTCCAAAAACTCCATTTTGAGCAACTCAAAAAACGCCCCGCCCACGAAGAGCCCTATCCCTTTGCTCAAAAGGTACATTGGAATCAGAGACACGGCGTGCATATTGTGCCAGTAGACCCTATCAAGATGGGAGAGCCATGAAAAACTTGCCTGACCTACACGGTTGCAAAAGCCCCTTAAAAATCACTTTTGAAGACGGCAGGGTGTGGGAGGATGTCCAGTTAGATTATGTCTATTATGCCCGTGCTAACCCCCAACCAGATGAGGAGCCCGAAGAGGATGACATCGGGGTGACTTATCAGGGGCTTGAGTACTCCATTGTCGCTTCAAGAATTAAGAAAATTGAGTTTAAAAAGAAAGATTAAGCACTAGAAGAGCGCGTCTCTCTCTTTGCGCATACTCTTCTACTTTTAGCAACCGCGCGCTAAACCCCCTAGCTTTAGCTAAGCGGATAGTTGGCGCATCTCTTAAATATCACTGGAGTTATGTATAATACCCTCATGTTAATCGCCTACAAGCAGAAGCTCTACAATTCAAGCAAAAATAAGCACATCGGCAAACTTCTGCGTCTCTATGGCATTTGTTATAACCATTGTATCGCTTTGCATAAGAGATACTACAAACTCTACAAGAAACATCTGAGTTTTTACACCTTAAAAAGACACATCACCAAACTAAAGAGAACAGCACGCTTTGCTTTTTTGAAAACTCTAGGCTCGCAAACCTTGCAGGAGCTAGTAGAGAGGATAGACAAGGCTTATAAGAAGTTTTTTAAGAAACAAGGCAGACCGCCCCGCTTTAAAAAAATACACTCTTACAAATCTTTCACATTTTCGCAATATGGCTATAAAATCCAAGACAACATTATTTCTTTTAATGGCTATGCTTTTAAGTTTGTCAAGACTTATGACCTTGTAGGCAAACCCAAGACCTTAACCATTAAAAGAGATAATCTAGGCGATTATTTCTTGTGCTTGGTGTGTGAAATGGCAGACAACCCTAAGCCCGCAGGCGGTAACAGCGTGGGGCTTGACTTTGGGTTAAGAACTTTTCTCACCTGCTCTAATGGCACGCAAATAGCATCGCCTTTGTTTTTCTCTAAATTTTTGCCTTTAATCAAAGCTTGCAACCGCTCTTTGTCCACAAAGAAAAAGGGGAGCAACAACCGCCTAAAAGCCAAACTCAAATTAGCTAGGCTACACCGCAAAGTCCAAAATCTTAGAAAAGACTTTTTCTATAAGCTTGCCAATAGCCTAGCTAAGCAATACAGCCGTATTTTCATTGAAGATTTAAACCTGAAGGGTATGGTTAAACTTTGGGGGCGCAAGATTAATGATTTGGCTTTTAGTGAGTTTGTGGCTTCCTCGCAAACGGCACAAATCATTCTGATTTGCACCGGCTCGTTAGAGAGAAAAACCCAAGTGGTTAAATAGGTCTCATCAAAAGCGATGCTTTTGTTCCTAGCTCTAAGACCTGCTCTAGCTGTGGAGCGGTTAAAGAGGATTTGAGCCTAAAAGATAGGGTATTTGATTGCCCCTCTTGTGGGTTTTCTTTAGATAGGGATTTGAACGCCAGTGTGAATATTCATAGAGGGCGGGCTCACTCTTGGAGTAGAGGTGCTTTAGACCCGCCTAGCGGGCAAGCCTTGATGTGAATTCGCATTTTGCCCAAGAAGAAGCCGCGCTTAAAAAGGCGTTTAGTTTAAGTTAGTTTGTGGCACAATAGTCTTAGCCCCCCTTTGGGGGGGTTTTTCGCTCTAGCGCAACTCTTGGGCAAAAATGAGCAGCAGGCTTTGGACTTCAGCACTTTGTGCATCAACGCGCCAAACGTGTAAGCATTCTGCTTACGCGGGCGCGCCTTTTCTTTAGGGTCCCACATGCCAACCTACCCTAAGAAAGAACGCTTTCTACCCCTTTTGCCCTCAAAGAAGACCACACATGCCAACACAGATATTATAACTCATCGCACTTTTTTAACCCTTGATTCACGCGGGGGTTTTTGGGTTTAATCCTTGAAAAGGAGGCCGCTAAATTCTACTCTCAAAGCTTCAGAAGAGTAGGAGAAAAGGTTGAGCGTTGTTTTCTCTCTTCTCTCTTCCCCATCATCAAAGTTTGCATTAATGAAATTATGCTTTAATACCTCGTTCAGATTACAATAGGGAGCTAGTGGTGGGAGCAAATGGCGTGGTAGAACATCCTTACTTTGGGGTGTTTGTTCTCTTGGTCTTTAGCTTTGTGGTGTTCAACTGGACTTTAAAAATCCAACGCTATCTTAGCCGCTTGATGGCGCAACGCAAAAACGAAAAGCTCAAGCTGTCCGCTTACGAGTGTGGACCCCTAGCCCTCAAACAACAAAACCGCGTCAGCCACCAATTCTATGTCATGGCGATGCTCTTCATTCTCTTTGATGTAGAAATTGTGTTCATGTTCCCATGGGCGTTGGATTTTAAGGACTTGGGGCTATTTGGCTTTATGGAGATGCTCAGTTTCATCGCCTTACTGGGCATTGGCTTTGTCTATGCTTTGAAGAGAGGAGCACTAGAATGGCACAGCATGCAGTGAATTATCTCAAAAATAACGGGCTTCCCATCGCACTCACCACTTTAGATCACCTGCTCAACTGGGGGCGCAGCAATTCGCTTTGGCCTCTTACCTATGGGCTAGCCTGTTGTGCGATCGAGATGATGGCTACGGGGGGTTCGCGCTTTGATTTTGATCGCTTTGGGACCATCTTTAGAGCCTCGCCTAGACAATCTGATGTGATGATCATTGCGGGCACGCTCACCAAAAAACACGCCGAGTTCACCCGCCGCCTTTACGATCAAATGCCCGAACCCAAATGGGTCATTTCTATGGGCTCATGCGCCAACACGGGGGGGATGTTCAACACCTATGCCACGGTGCAGGGGGTGGATCGCGTCATTCCGGTCGATATTTATTTGCCCGGTTGTGCCCCCCGTCCTGAAACCTTGCAATACGCCCTAATGGTGTTGCAAGATAAGATCCGCCGCGCTAAGGCGATCAAAACCGACCCGCGCAAAAGCCTTGCAAGGAGCACGCATGGTTAGAAAACAACGCCCCAATGCCAATGTGCAAAAACAGGTACATTACTCCGATCGGTTCCATGTCATCAAGCCCACCGCTAAATCTCCCATCGTGGGCACACCCTATGAGGTCATCTACAACCATTTAAGCTACAATCACAAAGTCTTAGAGTGCTATATTGAGCTTAATTGCGCAGTCTTTTGGGTGGCAAAGCAGGAGGTGGCAGGGGTTGCTGCTGTGCTTAAAAAGGTGGGCTATAGCACTTTGAGCGAGATGAGTGCCATTGACTTTTTAGAACAGCGCGATCAATTCGAGCTCTTTTATCAATTTGTCTCTTACTTGCCCAATTTTGCAGACAAGCGGCGCGTGCGCGTGAAATGCGTCTTGGGCGCGCAAGAGAGCGTGGAGTCCTTAAGCCACCTTTTTAGCTCCGCGCTGTGGAGCGAGCGCGAGGCTTATGACATGTTTGGGATTGTCTTTGAAAACCACCCTTATTTGCGCCGTATTTTGATGCCAGAAGATTGGGTGGGGCATCCTTTGTTGAAATCCTACCCACTTAAGGGAGATGAACACGCCGCATGGTATGAAGTGGATAAGATTTTTGGTAAGGAGTATCGCGAGATTATCGGACCTGAACAGCGCGATAGCGCGCGCGTAGATGAGAAGGATACCTTCAACTTCTCAAAGGTGGGGCATGAACAAGCTAAGGGCTTGGTTGCCAAAGACAATCCGGGCAAGCACGCCTTTCAAAAGTCCTTATTTGTCAAAGACCTACACACTGACGCGCCCACAGAACTCAAAGAGCGACCCTAATGGCACAGATTTTTACCAAACTCAAACCCCAATTTGAAAATGTGCTCTTTGAGCAAGATGGCAATAAAATGGTGGTCAATTTTGGTCCCCAACACCCCTCTTCGCATGGGCAACTGCGTTTGATCTTGGAGTTAGACGGGGAGAAGATCACCAAAGCCACTCCAGAGATCGGGTATTTGCACCGCGGGTGCGAAAAGCTGGGCGAAAACATGACCTATAATGAATACATGCCCACCACAGATCGCCTAGATTACACCTCTTCTACAAGCAATAACTACGCCTATGCCTATGCGGTAGAAAAACTCATCGGGCTAGAAATCCCTAGACGCGCGCAAGTGATTCGCACCATGCTTTTAGAGCTCAACCGCGTCATCTCCCATGTTTTTTTCTTGAGTGTGCATGCCCTAGATGTGGGCGCGATGTCGGTGTTTCTCTATTGTTTTAAGACGCGCGAATACGGGTTAGACTTGATGGAGGATTATTGCGGGGCGCGGCTCACACACAATGCCATTCGCATCGGGGGCGTGCCGATGGATTTGCCCCCAAATTGGTGTGAGAGTTTGCAAGGCTTCATCAAGGAGGTGCGCGCCACCCACAAGCTCATCAGTGGGCTATTAGATAGCAACCGCATTTGGCGCGCGCGCCTAGAGAATGTGGGCACTCTCACCCAAGAGATGGCAAAATCATGGGGAGCGAGTGGGATCATGTTGCGCGCCACCGGGATTGCCTATGATGTGCGCAAAGAAGAGCCCTATGAGCTTTATCCCGAGTTGGATTTTGATATTCCGGTGGGCTCTAATGGGGATTCTTACGATCGCTACTTGCTCTACATGTATGAAATTGAGCAATCTTTGCGCATTTTAGAACAGCTCATCCCCATGTATGCGCCCACAGATACGCCCATCATGGCTAAAGCCCCCGACTACATCTCTGCACCCAAAGAAGACATCATGACGCAAAACTATGCCTTGATGCAACACTTCGTGCTGGTAACCCAGGGCATGCGCCCCCCTAGGGGCGAGGTGTATGCGCCCACCGAATCGCCCAAGGGCGAGCTGGGCTTTTTTATCCACTCTGAAGGGCAGCCCTATGCTTACCGCTTAAAAATCCGCGCTCCGAGCTTCTTTCATATTGGATCGTTGCAAGATGTGCTTGTGGGGCAGTATTTGGCGGACGCGGTTACGATTATTGGATCGAGCAACGCCGTCTTTGGGGAGGTGGATCGATGAGGCGTTTTGACTTGCGCCATTTGAGAGATGAACCCAACCAAGCGGTGTTAAAACGCTTGGGAGAGATCTTAGATAGCAGTGTGAGCGCGGGCGAGGTGGTGATTTTCATGGTGGAGGTGGTGGATTTTGATCTAGTGGAGCAGAGCGCAGAATTTGTCAGGGCGAGGGGGGATACCTTGATGAATTCGTTGCGTTTTAATCGTGTGGATTGGACCTTGGTGGTCAAAAAGGGGGCTTGATGGTTTTTAATATTGATGGGCAAGAAATTGCATTTCAAGAAGGGCAGACGATCTTAGAAGCCGCTAGAAGTGCGGGGGTGTATATCCCTGCCATTTGCTATTTGAGCGGGTGCTCCCCCACCGTGGCGTGCAAGATGTGCATGGTGGAGGTGGATGGCAAACGCGTTTATGGTTGCAACACCAAAGCCAAGCCCAACACACGGGTATGCACTAACACGCCAGAGATCGTAGCCGAGCGCAAGATGATCATGCAAACCTATGATGTCAATCACCCTTTAGAGTGTGGGGTGTGCGACAAGAGTGGGGAGTGCGAGTTGCAGGATATGACCATGCGCATGCAGGTAGAAACCCAGCCCTTTGCCGTGCGCGATAATCTAAAACCCTTTGCCTTTTGGGCACAGGCTTCTTATGACCCTAACTTGTGTATCATGTGTGAGCGTTGCGTAACCACTTGTAGCGATAATATCGGGGATAGCAATTTAAAGGCGCTGAAGGCGGATCTGCACGCCCCAGACAAATTCAAAGCCAGCATGCCCAAAGATCCTTTTAGTGTGTGGAGTCGCAAACAAAAGGGGATGATTGGCTTTGTGGGCGATACGCCTTGTTTTGATTGCGGGGAGTGTATTGCGGTGTGCCCGGTGGGCGCGATTGTCTATAAAGATTTTAGCTATAGCGCGAATGCGTGGGAGCTCAAACGCATTGACTCCACCTGCGCGCATTGTGCTGCCGGATGCTTCATCAGCTATGAAGTGCGCCATTTTGACACTTTGGGCGATGATCTCAAAATCTTTCGGGTGGGCAATGATTTTTACCATAACCCCATCTGTGGCGCAGGGCGTTTTGCCTTTGATGTGCATGCAAGCCCTAAGGGGAGCGCGCACATTGAGCAAGCCGTACAAAAACTCCAAGAGGCTAAGGTGGTGTATATCGGGGGAGATGTGAGCAATGAAGAGGCTTATTTAGTAGAGCACTTGCGCCAAAAGCTAGGCTTTAAACTTATCAATGAAGAGGTGCGCGCGTTTCAAAATTTTTTAAATATCCTCCAGCCAAGTGCCTTTGGCGATCTAGAAGACATCAAGCACGCCAACCTTATTTTGACTTTGGGGTCTAAGATCCGCACAGAAAACCCCTTGATGAAATACGCCATCGCCAACGCGCTCAAGGTCAATAAGGGGAGCGCGCTCATTTACGCCCACCCCATCAAGGACAAGGCGATCACCAAAATGAGCCGCGCTGTGTTGCCCCTCACCCACGCCCCCCATGCCGAAGAGATTGTGCTAGGCGCGTTTTTGCACGCTTTGGGGCTAGAACACCCCAGCTTACAACCCCTCTTAGAAAGTTTGAGCGAGGGCGAAAAACCTCACTACACCATGCTAGAATCCATTGGGCTGGCTTTGGGTGATTTTGAAAAAATGCAAGCCTTGATCGCTAAAGCCTCTAAGATTGTGCTCATCGCCGGGCAAGAACTCTACACCCACCCTAAAGCCTCCAACATCGCCTCGCTTTTAAAAACACTCAGCGCGCGTTGCCCGGTAATCTTAGTGCCCCCTAGCACGAATGCTTTAGGCATCGCCTCTATTTGCACTTTGGATACACCCACCATGGAGTCTCCTAGTGTGGGGATTCGCACCAAGGGGGATTATACTTTAGATTGCGACAACAAGGGCGCGCACAGAGTAGATTTCATCTTGCCTAGCTTCAACCAACTAGAGGCGAGTCTGACCAATTTTGAAGGGCGTTTGTTGCCCATCAGACCCGCCCTGCGCTTTGAAGGCTTTGATCTAAGCGACATCGCCCAGTATTTTGGCTGTGTGGGGGAGAGCTTGGTAGATTATACCCATGTGCTCCCCCAAGAGAAGGGTTATAAGCCTATTGCCTATGACACCCTCAAAAATTTCTATAGTAATGACAAGTGCAACCACAGGGGCTATAAACTCAACCCCCCCCTCTATGCGACACAAGAACCCCCCAGCGCGCCCATCCAAGCGGTGTTGCCCAGTGGCTTTAACGCCTATTGCAAATACCCCGAAACCCAGTTTGGTACGCCCACTTTGCAAAGCGCTAATCTGCAACTCAAGGCGGGGGTTTATGTTTCTGCAGCGCACCTAGAGAAGTTAGGGCTAGAGGAGGGGGCTTGCGTGCGTCTGAAAAAGGGCGATTTGCATTTAGAGGGGGCGATTTATGTGGATCACAGCCTAGAACAAGAGATTTTCATGGTGAGTCCTAATTTAGACACACAGGGGATCTTCGCCCAAGGGCTATTTAGCACCCTAGAGTTGGAGCGCGTATGAGTGTAGAGATCCTAGAAACCTGTGTCAAAATTTTAGTGGTGGTGTTGGTGTTTGCAGGCTTGGGCGCGTTTGCCACCTATTTGGAGCGCAAGGTTTTAGCCATCTTTCAACGCCGCTTAGGACCAACCTATGTAGGACCCTTTGGGCTCTTGCAAGTGATTGCCGATGCGATCAAACTCTTTTGTAAAGAGGATGTGATCCCCCAACACGCCAACCGCCTCATCTTTGCAGTTGCGCCCGTGATCGCGATGGTGAGCGCCTTTGTCTCTATGGCACCCATCCCCTTTTTTGGGGATTTCACCCTCTTTGGGCACACCATCAAGCCCATCATTTCAGACATCAATGTCGGTTTGCTCTTCTTTTTAGCCGTGGGCGCGGCGGGGATTTACGCGCCCTTGCTCGCGGGTTTGGCTTCTAATAGCAAGTATTCTTTGATCGGATCGGCGCGCGCAGCCATCCAATTATTGAGCTTTGAGGTAGTGAGCACTCTGACGATCTTAGCCCCGATCATGGTGGTAGGTTCGCTCTCTTTGATTGAGATCAACAATTACCAATCTGGGGGGATCTTGCATTGGCTGGTGTTCAAACAACCCCTAGCCTTTTTCTTGTTCTTGGTGGCTAGTTATGCCGAGTTGAATCGCACCCCCTTTGACTTATTAGAACATGAAGCCGAGATTGTGGCGGGGTTTTGCACCGAATATAGCGGGCTCAGATGGGGGATGTTTTTCTTAGCCGAATACGCCCACCTCTTTGCCTTTTGCTTTGTGATCTCTTTGATCTTCTTTGGGGGATATAATCCCCTAGGCTTTATCCCCGGGGGGGTGGCGATCTTGCTTAAAGTCTGTTTCTTTGTGTTTTTGGCGATGTGGGCACGCGCCACCTTCCCGCATGTGCGCCCCGATCAACTCATGCGCTTGTGTTGGAAGATCATGTTGCCCTTGTCCTTGGTCAATATCTTGATCACCGGACTTGTCATCTTAATCTAAGGAGAAAGTATGGCGCAACAACGCTACAAATGGATCGCCCAAGAACCCAAGCCGGCGACCACCCCCCAAAAGTTCTTAGGCACGCTCAAATCCACCTTTGGGTTGGATCTCTTCAAGGGCTTGGGGCTCACCATTAAAGAGTTTTTTAGCAAGGATGTTACGATCCACTACCCTATGGAGGTTTTGCCCTTAAGCCCGCGTTATCGTGCCGTGCATCACCTGCAAAGACTTTTAGAATCGGGCTCTGAACGCTGTATTGGGTGTGGGTTGTGCGAAAAAATTTGCACCAGTAATTGCATTAGAATTATCACCCACAAGGGCGCAGACGAGCGCAAACACATTGATAGCTACACCATCAATTTAGGGCGTTGTATTTATTGCGGGCTGTGTGCGGAGGTGTGTCCTGAACTAGCTATCGTGATGGGGCAACGCTTTGAAAATAGCAGTGTGCAACGCTCCCAATTTGGGGGCAAGGCGGAGTTTTTAACCGATGTGCAGAGCGCGCGCGATCACAGCCATGTAGAATTTGCCGGTTTTGGCGCACCTAGCCTAGATGCGCACACGCGTTTGCAACAAACCCCCCTAGATTATGCCAAGGATGATCCTAAAGAAGACACCCCCCAAGCCAAAGAAGAGGTGAAGGAAGAGGAAAAAGCCCATGTTTGAAACCATCGCCTTTTATTTCTTTGCCGTACTCACCTTGGGCATGGCTTTGGTGGTGATCACCACAAAAATATCTTGTATGCGATGAGCGCGCTAGCGAGCGCGATGGTTTTCATCGCGGCGTTTTTCTTTCTGCTGGATGCGGAGTTTTTGGGCGTGGTGCAGATCATCGTCTATGTGGGGGCGGTGATTGTGATGTATGCCTTTGGGATGATGTTTTTCAACGCCTCTGAAGAGGTGATCGAACGCGCGCATGCGCCTAAGGTGGTGGTGTTCTTGGGGGTGTGTATGGCGGTGGTACTGGTGTTTGTTTTGGGCGCACCCTTTGTGGGGCAATACGCTTCTTTTCTCAAGGACGCGCTCAACAACGCCCCTAGCGCTGTTTCTAACACAAAGCTAGTTGGTTACGCCCTCTTTAGCAAGTACTTGCTCGCCTTTGAAGTGGGCGGCTTGATGCTCTTAGCCGCGTTGGTGGGAGGCGTTGCCACCGCCCTATACAAGAGTCATTTTACCCCTCCCTCAAAGGAGAACGCGTGATTGGTCTGCCCCATTATTTGGTATTTGCGGCTCTGCTCTTTTGTGTCGGTTTGGCGGGCATGTTGCGCCGTAAGAATATTTTGATGCTCTTTTTCTCTACAGAGATCATGCTCAATGCGATCAATGTCGCGTTTGTGGCGATTGGGCACTCTTTGCAGGACATCAATGGGCAAATTGTGGCGTTGTTCATGATCGCCATTGCTGCGGGCGAGGTGGCGGTAGGCTTGGGGCTGGTGATCCTCTGGTTTAAAAAGCACAAGAGCCTAGACATTGACACCCTAAATCGCATGAAAGGCTAGGCATGTTAGAGGTCCATTGTGCGCAAGTCTTGCTGGGCGCGGTGCTGTTTTTACCCTTGCTAGGTGCGCTCTATGCGGGCTTGCTGGGGGGTTGTTCTAAATCCGTGCATGTAGGGGTGCTCAATTCTGCACTCTTAGCGGGGGCATTTATGAGCGCGTTAGTGCTTGCTAAGGGGGTGTTCTTTGATCACACCTCCTATCATGTCTATCTCTTTGATTGGATCGCTGTAGGGGGGTTTAAGGTCGGTTTTTCTTTCATGCTCGATCCCATTGGTGCGGTGATGATTGTGGTTGTAACCTTTGTCTCCTTTCTAGTACATATTTATTCCATTGGTTACATGCTAGAAGACAAGGGCTATAACCGCTATTTTAGCTATCTCTCTGGCTTTGTCTTTTCTATGCTCTTTTTGGTGTTGAGCGATAACTTTTTGGGGCTCTTTGTGGGCTGGGAGGGGGTGGGCTTGTGTTCCTACCTGCTCATTGGGTTTTGGTATCACAAGGCAAGTGCCAATAGTGCCTCCATTGAAGCCTTTGTGATGAATCGCATCGCCGATTTGGGCATGTTGCTAGGCATTTTATGGCTTTATTGGGCTTTTGGCTCGTTGCAATATGAGGTGATCTTTGCCAATATCCAGGGCGTGGATCATAGAATGTTGCTAGGTATGGGCGCGCTTTTATTTGTGGGCGCGATGGGCAAGAGCGCGCAATTCCCCTTGCACACATGGCTAGCCAACGCGATGGAGGGACCTACGCCCGTATCCGCGCTAATCCATGCCGCCACGATGGTTACAGCGGGGGTGTATTTGCTGGTGCGCGCCCACCCACTCTATGCCCTTGTGCCTGAATTGGGTTATGCCATCGCGTGTTTGGGGGCGTTTGTCGCCCTCTTTGGGGCAAGCATGGCTTTAGTTAATAAGGATTTAAAGCGCATCATCGCCTACTCCACGCTTTCCCAACTGGGTTATATGTTTGTAGCGGCCGGGTTAGGGGCTTACTGGGTTGCGCTCTTCCACCTCTTCACCCATGCCTTTTTTAAAGCCCTTTTGTTCTTGGGGGCGGGCAATGTGATGCATGCCATGCACGATGAACTAGACATCAGCAAAATGGGCGGGCTTTACAAGCCCTTGAAATGGAGCGCGATCTTTATGACCATTGCCTCTGTGGCGCTATGTGGGATCTACCCCTTTGCGGGCTTTTTCTCCAAAGATAAAATTTTAGAAGTGGCGTTTGGCACGGGACATCATGGACTCTTTTTAGCTTTACTCATCGGGGCGCTCTTCACCGCCTTTTATAGCGTTAGGCTCTTGATGTTGGTCTTTTTTGCGCCCAAAGTACACAGCCTTGAGCACCCCCATGAAGCCCCCAAGTTTATGTTAGTGGCGATGAGCCCTCTTGTGCTCTTAGCCATCATCGCTGGCTTTGCAGAACACCCCTTTTTTGGATTTGTGCGCAACGCTATCCATGTGCCCTCCTTTTTAGATTACCCCGTGCCCACATGGCTTTTACTCGCGCTCACTACAGGGCTCGTGTTGCTCGCCATCGCCTATGGGGTGAAAAAATACCAACGGGGGATGATCTGCAAACAAGATCATGGCTTTTTGTACAAACTCCTCTACAACCAATACTACATTCCCCAACTCTATGCCCTGCTAGCGCAAGGCTTTTTGCACATGGGTAAATTTCTATGGCGCAAGCTAGAAGTACGCGCGCTAGATGTCGCCATCGACGCGCTGGCTAAAATCCCCTCCCTCTTGGCTCAAATTTTAGTGCCCATGCAAAGTGGCAATTTGAGCGCGGCTTTGAGGTGGATGGGCTTTGGCGTGTTGGTCATGCTGGTGTTGGCGATTTTGAGTTTTTGGAGATAGCATGGATTATTTGCAATTAGTGCCCTCTTCCCATCTGTTGAGCCTGCTCATCTTCTTGCCCATGGTGGCGGCTTTGCCCTTGCTGGGCATGCCCGATCGCCATGCTAAGGGCTATGGCGTGTTGGTGGCATTTGTGGAGCTGTGTTTGACTCTGTGGCTGTGGGCGCTCTTTGACCCCACACAGGCAAGCATGCAATTTGAAGAAGTGGGCTATCTAGGCTTTTTAGAAAGCTATGGGATTAGCTACCATGTGGGCGTAGATGGCATTTCGCTCTTCTTATTGGTCTTGAGCGCGTTGGTGATCTTCTTGTGCGTGCTCTATGTGCGCGCCCACCAGCAAGCCATGATCACCGCGCTTTTGTTGGTAGAGGGCATGCTCATGGGGGTTTTCAGCGCGCTTAACTTGATCTTCTTCTATGTCTTTTGGGAGGTTTCTCTCTTGCCCGTGCTCTATATGATCGGGCGTTTTGGGGTGGGGCGTAGGCTGTATTCTGGGCTCAAATTCTTCTTGTATACCTTTGTGGCTTCGCTATTCATGTTGCTAGGGATTCTTTATTGTGGTTATGTCTATGCTAGCGTTGCAGGGGGGTGGAGCTTTGATCTCTACAGCTTGACGCAAGTGATCTTGCCCGAACATGCGCGCCTATGGGTCGCCTTAGCCTTCTTTGTGGGGATTGCGGTGAAAATCCCCATTGTGCCCTTTCATAGTTGGTTACCCCATGCCTATGGCAACGCGCCCATTGTGGGCTCTGTGGTGTTAGCCGCTCTGCTCTCTAAAATGGGCACTTACGCTCTCCTACGCTTTTTTATGCCTCTTTTCCCGGACATCTTGCTCAGTTTCTCTGAGCCCCTATGCGTGCTCGCGCTCCTGATGGTGATTTATGCGGGCTGGTTAGCCTGCGCCCAACACGAAATGAAGCGCCTTGTGGCGTATAGCTCCATGTCGCACATGGGGGTGGCTTTGGTGGGGATTTACGCGTTCAACACAACGGGGGTGGCCGGAGCGCTCTTCACTATGATTTCGCATGGGTTGGTGAGCAGCGCGCTCTTCTTGCTCATCGGGGTTCTAGTTAGTAGGCAAGGTTCTAGCAAGATCAGCGCCTTTAAGGGGTTAGCCCATTGCATGCCCACTTATGCGACTTTCTTTATGATCGTGGCGTTGGCTAATGTGGGCTTGCCCTTGACCAGCGCATTCGTGGGCGAGTTTTTAAGTCTGCTAGGCTTTTTTGCCCACGCGCCCGTACTCGCCTTCGTGGCCGGGATCACCATTATTTTATCTGCCATCTACATGCTCACCCTTTATAAAAGGGTCTTTTTTGGCGCGCCCCAAAAACGCCTTTTGGGCGATCTCTCTTGGGGACAAAAAGGGGTTTTAGGGGCGCTCATCGCCACGATTATCTTCTTTGGGATTTACCCCAAACCCTTATTAAACCCTATAGAAACCAGCGCGCAAGCTTTGGTACAAAACGCTAAAGCCCGCTTATCAGTCTCCCCCTAAGGATTGCTATGGATACTTCTTTGACTTTGCAAGAACTCAGCCTTCCTAGTGTCTTGCCCATGCTCATTAGCGCGTTGGGGGGGGTGTATGTGCTCTTGCTCAATGTCTTTAAAAAAACCTTTTCGCGCAATCTCAATATCTGCTTAGTACTCTTATGCTTAGGGCTGGACTTTGTCGCGCTCTTTGCGCCTGTGAACACCACCTTTAGCTTTTCACATCTGCTAGAAGTGGACTCGATCTCTTTGCTTGCCCAAAAGCTCATCGTGATCGCGAGTTTCTTGCTCATGCTCTTGGTGTGGAGTAAAGAACGCTTTGTAGAGTTCCAAACCCCCGAATTTTACGGGCTCTACTTGTTCATGGTGGCGGGTTTCCAATTGATGGTTTCTAGCGATCACTTGATTGTGATCCTTCTAGGTCTTGAAACCGCCTCACTTTCCATGTGTGTGTTGATGGCGCTCAATCACAAGGATACGGGCTTAGAAGCGGGCTTGAAATATTTCAGTATGGGGGTGTTAGCCAGCGTGTTTTTTAGCATGGGCATGATGATTTTGTACTTGTTGAGCGGGAGTTTAGAGCTCTCCAACATGAGCTTTACAGAGAATTTTAGCCCCGTCTTGCTCTGTGTCTTTGCCTGTGTGTTCTTGCTAGGGGCGATTGGCTTTAAAGTGTCCTTAGTGCCCTTCCACACTTGGATGCCAGACATTTATGAGGGCAATAACCCGGTCTTTACCGCCTTTATCTCTATCGTGCCTAAAATTGCGGGCTTGGTAGTGGCTTGGCGGGTGTTCTCCTTTTTCCTAGCCACCCAAATTCCTTTCATGCAAACCCTCTTTTATGCCCTAGTTGCGCTCACCATCACCCTCCCCAATCTCTTAGCCCTCTTGCAAAAAGACGCTAAACGCATGATGGCTTATAGCTCCATTTCGCATACGGGCTTTGCGCTTGCCTGTGTCTTTAGCGGCAATGTGGATACCATGTTTGTTTATTGGCTTTTGTTCTTGCTGACCAATGTCGGGGCGTTCGCGCTCTTTTGGGGGGTGAGTAGCCGTGCGGATAGCACAGCCACGCGCTATGACTACCCCTATGCGCGCTTTAATGGGCTCATTAAAACCCAACCCCTCCTAGCCTTGCTAGGGGCGATCTTTATGTGCTCCTTAGCCGGGATTCCCCCCTTTTCCATGTTTTGGGGTAAGGTGTTGATCTTGCAAAACTTGCTCACTCAGGGCAATGTTTTTTTATGCGTGGTGATGGTGATCAACAGCGCGATCGCCGCTGTGTATTACCTGCGCTTGTTTGTGGCCATGCTCTTTGCCAACCCCCACCCCCAAGAGCATTTAAATGGGGGGTATGGGGTGTATAGCGTGTTGGTGGCGATGGCTTTGGCATGTGTGTTTAGCGTCTTTGTGCTCCAAAATTATGCCCTTTAAGCGTGCGTTAGCGCTCCTAGCATGCGCTTGCGCCCCCCTGCTCGCGCTGGATTTGAGCCTCACGCAGGGGAAGGAAAACAATCAGGATTTTGCGACCCTCACTCTCACCCATGAGAGCCCCTTTGCCTGCACCCAAGCGCCCATCCCTCCAGAAATTGTAACCTGTGTGATTCATTCCATCCCCAGACCCGGTTTCACGCCTTTAAAAACCCCTTTTTTTGACATCTCCTATGAGATGAAAAACTATGTGTTTTACCTGCATATCCGCCCCAAATTCCAACAAAAGCTCTTTGCCATCCCCCATGACTACAGGCAACACATCCCCATCCAAAAATTCATCCCCAAACAGGCCAAGACATGGCAGGTTGTGGGTTATCACTACAAAATCCCCTTTTTAACCCCCAAAGATATCTTTAAAAGCGCGCAGGATGGTTTGAACTTCCCCATTCTCATTGAAGACGCGCAAACGCCCTATATCCAAGAACTAGGGGTGGACAACCAGCCCCTGCACTACTCTAAGGGCGGGGATTTAGATGGCTATTTGAATGTCAAAAAACTCATTCAAGATCAATCCTACCTCAGCGCCCTAAAAGCCATTGGGAGTATTTTTCAAGTCTATCCAAGCACCGTATTTAGAAAAGACCTCTATCTCTATGAGCTCATTGCCCTATCCCAACTCCAAAAGCGCCCCGATCTCTTGGTCCAGATTGGGGAGCGTTGGCTGAAACTCTACCCCTCAGACCCCCAAGTGCCCCAAGTGCTCTATCTAATTGGCACAGCCTACATGCAAATTAACTACGCCAGACAGGCGACTGAACAATTCAAGCGCATCCTCACTGAATACGCCCAAAGCCGTTACACCCCCCTCTCCTACATGCGTCTAGCCCAGCAAGCGGCCAATGAAGGCGATAACAGTAGCGCTCTGTCTGGGTTTCAAAAAGCCTATGCCCAAGCCAAGGACAGAGAAAGCGCAAGCGAAATCGCCTTTGCTTGGGCACGCTTTGATTTAGAACACAATGAAAGCCCCAATGCCGCCTCCTTGATCCTCAAGATTTTACAAGGCAATTTGGATTTCTTCCTTCAAGACCTATCCCAATCTTTTGCCATGGTCTTGGACCTCAAGACGCACGCCCTCTTTGAGCCAGCTATAAGGATCGCCCAATTGCTTGCCAATCAAGACAACGACCCCGTGATCAAAGAAAAAGCCGCCTTTGAACTAGGGCTTTTATATGCTAAAAACAAACAACCTAACGAAGCGCACACAGCCAATCTAAATTACTTGGACAATTTCACAAACGCCGCGCATATCACCCTTGTCCAACAAAGAGATCAAGAAATCCTCTTTTTAATGCACGGGAGTTTTGAAGAGAAACTCGCGCGTTACAACCAGATCATCAAAGACTACCCCAAGGGCTCCAAAGAACACCAAAAAGCATTAGATTATAAGGCGCAAATGTTGGTAGAAGAACGCTATTACAGTCAAGTGCTGGCCATGGCCCCGGATTTACCCTTGAACTCTGAACCCATGCAAGAGGCGTTGTTGCAACTGGGAAAAAGCGCGATCAAAGAAGGGGATTGCAAGAGCGCGGGTTCCTTTTTGATACAAGTAAACCCTCTAAACCCCGAAGAGTTTGACAACAGCGATCAATTAGAAGCCTTTGATTGTTTTTATAACGCCAAGCTCTACAAACAAGCTGCCATCTTTTCTAATAATGGGTTACAAAAAAAGCCTGAAAGCCCTAAAGATCGCCTCGATTGGTCGTATCGTCAAGGCAAGAATCTCTACGCCTTGAAGAATTACCAAGATTCTTTGCTCGCCTCTAAGGACGCGCTCACTTTAGCCACACTCAACAAACAAAAAAGATATTATGACATCGCTTTTGTGGTGTTTTTAGACTACATGCACACCAACAACCCCCAAGAAGCCTTTAAAATCTTTCCTAAACTCCAAGAGTGGTTTAAAGACGATGCGCGCATGTTAGAGGTCTATGGGCTCTTGTTGCAAAATGAAGAGAAAAGCACCAACAACCCTACCACTCTCGAACTCTACGCCAAAAATGCGATCGCGTTGCAAAAGCAATACCAAAGCGATGCGTTCATGCCCTATGCCCAAGAACAGCTCATCAGCGCGCTCATGCGCCAGAATAAATTAGAGCAAGCCTTGCAAGCCAGTAACACGCTTCTAGCCAATAAGCAGTTAGAGCCCAAAGAGAGAGCGCGCACCCTTTACATGCAAGGGAGTATTTTTAAACAGCAAAATAAGCTAGACAAGGCGCAACAAGCCTTTGAAGCCTGTAATGCCATTAAAGTCACTTCGGGCTGGATCGATCTATGCCGCCAAGCCCTAAACTTACTCAAACCTTAAGGATTTGCATGGATTTAGCACAGGATATTTTTAGAGAATACGACATTAGGGGGGTGGTGTCCACCCAGCTCACCCCTGAAGTGGTCTTCAATATCGGGGCGCATTTGGGAGACTTAGTAGCAGATAAACGCGTGGGGGTGGGCTATGACGCACGCACGCACGCCCAAGAGCTCTTTATGCATTTGTGCCATGGCTTAGCCCATAGTGGGGTAGAAGTCTTTGATTTGGGCATGATCCCCACCCCTGTGGCGTATTTTGCCACCTTTGAGCCCATAGAGGGCGTGCGGCTGGGCAATTCCATCATGATCACCGGATCGCACAACCCCCCTGAGTACAATGGCTTTAAGATCACTCTAGAGCAAAAACCCTTTTATGGAGAGGCGATCCAAAAGCTCGCCCAACACATCGCCCAAAACCCCCTACCCTACCAAACTAGCAATATCGTGCCCAAAAAACTCAATGCCCTTGGCTTTTACCAACACCACCTAGCCCATGCCTTTGCCCATTTGCAAAACTTCCCCTACCCCCTTGGCTTAGATTTTGGCAATGGCGTGGGGGGGCTGGGCTTAGAGCCAATCCTATGCGGACTGGGGGTCAAATTTGAAAGCCTCTATGCCAATCCGGATGGGCGCTTCCCCAACCACCACCCCGATCCCAGCCAAGCCAAGAACCTAGAGGATTTAAAAGCGCACATGCAAGCAAAGGGCTTAAAAATAGGGCTTGCCTTTGATGGCGATGCCGATCGCATCGCGCTTTTAACCCCCACACACACCTATGCCGGCGATGAATTGGCAATTTTATTCGCCCAAGATTTGCACGCGCGCGGGCTTAAACCCTTTGTGATTGGGGAGGTCAAATGTTCGCAGGTGATGTATGATAGCATCAACGCCATCGGGCAAGCCTTGATGTATAAAACCGGGCATAGCAATTTGAAAGTCAAGCTCAAAGAAACACAGGCGCATTTTGCCGCTGAGATGAGCGGACATCTCTTTTTTAACGATCGCTATTTTGGCTATGACGATGCGATCTATGCGGCGTTGCGTCTTTTAGAACTCTTTTTAAGCCATACCCCCGAGCAATTAGAACAACGCGTACGCGCCCTGCCCTACTCCTATAAAACCCCTGAAGAAAAAATCAGCGTCCCAGACGCGCAGAAATTCGCCCTAGTGGCGCGCTTGCAACACGCCTTAGAGCACAAGCACCTGCCCTCTAACTTCCCGCATATCTTAGAAGTGATTAGCATTGATGGGGTGCGGGTGGTTTTTGAACATGGCTTTGGCTTGGTGCGGGCGAGCAACACCACGCCCACGCTTGTAACGCGTTTTGAAGGCAGAGATGAATCCTGTGCGCAGGGCTATAAAGACGCTCTACTCCATTTGTTGGCGGACTTGCGCGCCCATCCTCTCTAGGGTTTCTAAAAGCACGCCCTTAGCGCGCGCATAAAAACTAGGGATTTGGGCTTGGGGGAGGGAGAGCGCGCTAGAGAGCATGTGCATGCAGGCATGGCTGAGAGTGCCCTCTAATAAAATGCCCTCTAAGGGGTGTTGCGCGCTCAAGCGCGCGCTCAGAGCACTCAAGCGATCCACTAAGGCATACAGGTCCCTTTTGGTCTTAATGGGGGTGTTGAGCGCGTCTTCAAGAGGGCTTTTTACGACCTCTAGGCGCACAGGGGGGGGAGTTTTTAGGGGGGCTAAAAAGGCGCGCTTGAGGGTTTTAAGGGCTTTGGCTTTGTCCACAGGGGGGAGGGAGAGCGCGTGCGCGTGCATGGGCTTAGTGTGTTCAATATACGCCCCGCTGGAGAGATTGTAAACTAGGGGGGTGTGTTTTTTAAAGAGCGCGCCCATTTGGTTTCTAGAGAGAATAAAAAGCCCATCGGCAAAGACGCGCCCGCCAAAATTAGAGCGCACTTCTAGCGCATCGCTGGGGATTTGCACACCTTCTAGCCCATAAAAAGAGCCTTGCGCGTGCTTGGTGCGCCCTTCAAGATAGCCACAATCCAGCCCGCATAAGATCAAGCTCTTAGAGAACAAACATGCCAAACTCACCCCCGCATTGCCCACAAAGGGCGCGCTGTACTCCAAAGCCAAACCCTCTAAAAGATACCCGCTCGCGCTCCCCCCGCGCATGAATAAATAACTCTCTTGGGCTAAACCCACCGCCTTAGGGTTGCACATATTGGCATAGATCAAGGGGGTTTGATCTAGGGGGGCTTGCTTAAGCACATCTAGCAGGTAATCAATGCGCTCGATTTCAATGTGAAAATCCACTTTAATCCCGCGCGCTTTCAAGGGCTTTAAAGCCGTGCCACAGCTAAAGAGGATCATGCGATCTTGATTGGCGTGGATAAAATCTAGCAGAGCGTCTAAACTGGGGCCATTGCCCACCACGCAGATGGGTACCCCAACTTTTTGGCAGGCTTTAGGGTGGAGTACGCGGGGGGATTTTTGCAAATTAATCCAAGTGTTGGACAAGCCCAACAGCTCGTCCTCAAAACTCCCCCACCCTCTTAGCGCGCTTTTTTTGTGGGTGTTGAAGCGTTGTTGGGCTAGAGTACTTTTTGTACTTTCATAGGGCTTAAACTCTAAATGCAAAAAACTATGGGTCACTCTCTTGGAGGTAAAAAGAGTTTGCAAGAGCGCATCGGGCATGCGTTGGACAAAGAGACAACAATTCTTAGGGGGGGTTGCTTGAAAGAGTTGGGCATAATCCACAAAAAAGCAACTCACACGCCATAAATCTAGATTTTCTTCATAGAGATAGAGGGCGTGGAAAAACGCCCCCTCTTCTAGCAAGAACGCCAAAAACAAGCCCCCTGCTAACCCAAAGAGCGCGCTAGGGGGGTAGAAATGCCTGCCTAGACTAAGGGGGCGTGTGGGGTCCCCTAGCTTATGGAGTTGATCACACGCGTATTGGGTTAGGGGCAGGCTTTGCAAATCCAGCGCGCCAAACTCCACCCCGCTACCCTTGAGCTGCCACTTGGGGTTTTGTAAAATACGGCGCGCCCACTGCCTAGAAATTTCTAACATCTGGTGTTTGCCCTTCTCATAGGGGAAGAAGAGCGCACCGCTGTGCAGATCCACGATATTAAAGCCCTGCGCGCCACAGAGCAGATTATAGGTCTTGGGCGCAGGGAGGAGCTGGGCGTAAAGCCTAGGGAAGCGATCTTGAAAGAAAGCCAAATTGCGCGCAAAGCGTTCCTGTAGGGCTTGTTCGCTTAACTCTAAGCGCACAAGTACCCCCCAAGCCCCCTACTTGGCGACAATCTGTTTATAATTGCCCAAACTAGGGTCAAAGACTAAAAAGCGTTTGGGGATGTTTCTGTACTTGATCAAGGCGTGGTTGAAGTCTTCGATATTGTGTACCGCGATGTTTTCAATTTGCATGATGATGTCGCCATGCTTGAAGCCCAATTCCTCGGCTTTGGAATTGGATTTCACCTCTTGAACAAACACCCCGTGAATACTCTCTGGAAGGCGCATTTGTTTGCGCATATTGGGGGTGAGGGTTTGCACTTTGAGGCCGCTGAGCTGGCCATTGGCCCCCTCATGTGCGGTGCTGGTTTCTTTCTTATTGGGGTTTTTGCGCTCGGCTAAAACTAGGGTCGTGGTGTATTCTCTCTTGTCGCGCATGTATTTGAGCGTGATGCGTTGGTTAGGGGCTAGAGAGCCGATGAGATTGCGCAATTGGGCGGAGTTTTTGATCTTCTTGCCATTGACCTCTGTGATCAAGTCCCAAATCATCAAGCCCGCCTTTTTGGCTGGGGAATCCTTTTCAATGCTGATCACCACTGCCCCCTCCTTGCCATTATAGCTTGCGGCTAATTCGTTGCTCACATCCTGAATCCTCACGCCCAAATATCCCCGATGGATGGTGCCGGTTTTGATGAGCTGGATCACGGTGTTTTTCACCGTGTTGGAGGGGATGGCAAAGCCCACGCCATGGTTGCCTCCGGTGTTGGAAAGAATGGCTGTGTTGATCCCCACCAACCCCCCACGGCTATCAATGAGCGCGCCCCCGGAGTTGCCCGGGTTAATAGACGCGTCCGTTTGGATGAAATTTTCATAACTGTTGATCCCAATGCCACTTTTATTGAGTGCCGAAACGATGCCTTGGGTAACCGTCTCTCCCACCCCAAAGGGGTTGCCAATGGCAAAGACCAAATCCCCCACTAAAATATCGCTGCTATTGGCAAATTTGATACAGGGTAAATTGGTCTTATTGATCTTGATCACAGCCAGGTCGCCCTCTACATCTGTACCCACCAAAGTGGCGACATATTCTTTATTGCTCCCGGGCAGGGTGACTGTGATCTTGTCGGCCTTGTCGATCACATGGTTATTGGTTACAATATAGCCATCTGCAGAGATGATCACCCCGCTCCCCAAAGCCCGTTCCACACGATCTTTAGGCACGGAGTTATAAAGGTCGCCAAAGAATTGCTGGAAAAAGGGATCGTTAAAAAGCCCCCCACCCATAAAATTGCTCTTGATCTTCTTTTGGGTGGAAATATTCACCACCGCCTTAGTCGCTTCCTTGACCGAATTGCTATAGGAGTAAATGGTGCTAGGGCTGTTATCAGGCCCCATGCGCTTTTGTACTTCTGGCATGTCTTGAATTTGGATATGCCCCCCTCCCATCGCCCCCAAACTCATTGCTAAGACCACACTCACGCCCAGTAATCGCATGTCATTTCCTTTGTCTGCATCAATTTAAAAACTCTCATTATATCTAAACTTGGCCAATAGTCCCCAGCGCATGCCAAAATCGTGTTGGTTTGGATGGCCGGGGCTAAACTGTAAATCGCAGAAGTGTTGCAGAACCCCCCCCTTCTTAAAGGCTTAACAAGCCCTAGAAGTTGTAGACATAGTTGAAGAAGACGGAGACATTGCGCTTATAAGCCACAGTCTGTTCCATCCCATCCAAGCTACCCTTGAAGTAGTAGTTCACCGCCAAGGGGATTCTAAGCCCGATTTCAAAGCCGTTGTGCTTGTTCACATTGGTCCTAAAGCCGATGTTGAGCGGGATTTGAAAATAGCTCGTGTTCATCTGCGCACTGCCTCCCGCCGCTTTGATCGCATTCATCCTGCTGATCCACGCGCTCGCCCCCTTGACATTCCATGTAGAGCCAGCCAGCATGAGCCCAGCAAAGAGCCCGCTAGTGTACTTGCCATCCTTGCTTTCATAGAAGTTATAGAGCCCATCAATGCCCGCCCCATAGACGAAGTTGTCTAGCTCGCTCGCATCCCCGTCCATGAAGGTCCCATGTTGGTAGCTAAAGCTGGCGTAATAGCGCAAGCCCCAGCGTTTCTTCTTGCCAAAGAATTGCTTATACCCAAACTGCACATCGATCCCGTACATGTTGCCATTGGAGTTCATGGTCTGCATGGGGCGTGGAGTCGCTACAGCGGTGTAGTAGCTCTTGAGCTGGGTTTCTAACTTGCTCAAGCTGGCCTTAGCATAGACAAGCGCCTGATTGGTCGCCACCAGCGCATTTTTCAAGCTCTGTACTTGTTGCATGGGGTTGCTCGTTGTAGTGCTGCCCGTACCCGTAGTGCCGCCCGTAGTGGGTAACACAATGGCCTGAAGCCCATCCACGCGCGCAACGGCCGTAGACGGGGCAGTGGCTGTAGCCGGGGCGTTAGCTTGGATCAGCGCGCCCAAATCTTGAGCGAGCGATTGCTGAAACGCCTGAAGCTGGTTGATGAGCGCGCTCAAGTTGGCGCGCGCGCTCATAGGGTCAAGGGTGGGGCTAGCGATGATCTCGTGATAGACATTTTGCACCGCTTGTTCTAGGCTGGCGTTGCCTGTGGGGTTATTGGTGGTCATAAAGTTTTTCAAGCTGGCCATCAAGGTGCCCAAAGAGGTGGTGCCATCGGCCAAATAATTAGCCTGCGCTGTGATCACGGCGTTTTCTGCGCTCAGATAGCTACTCACCATCGTGTTGCTATAAGTCCCGCCCACAGTGGTTAAAGAGGTTAGCAAACTAGAGGCTTGCGCTGAATCTGTCTGGGCTTGCAAGAGGGCTGTAGCCGTTGGGTTGCTAGCAATAGCTTGCTCCACCGCGTTAACACGCCCTTGCATGGTGTTCATGCCGGTGAGCAATTGGGTGATCTTGGCAATTTGTGTGGGGCTCAACCCTAAGTTAGCTTTGGCCTGTGTTACATTGATGCCGTAGCTGTTGCTGGCATTGAGCACTTTTAAGAGCGCGTTTAGGGCGGTTGCGTTGTTCAAGGCGGCGTTGGTGATCCCGCTCACGCTCTGTTTGCCATTCAACAAGGGGGTAAGGGTGCTGCTAGCATCCTGATAGTTATTGGTCGCCTTCAAGATGTTTTGGAGCGCGCTATAGACTAGGTCGCTCTTCATGGTGGCGTTGAAATTAGAGCTGCCCACCACCTGAGTGGCCGCTTGGGAGAGTTGCGCGCTGGTGGCATTAGAGATGAGATCGCCGATGGTGCTCCCGCTCACCCCATCTGCTTTTAACTGCACAGCCAAGAGCCCGGGCAAAGTGGTGGCCGCGCTGGCTGTTGCAGGGGCCGCTGTTACATTGCCAGTCCAGTCTGAGGCGGCTAGCGCACTGAGCGCAGCGCTCGCGCTCACAGGGCCCCCAAAGCCGCTAGTACTAGAGGCAGAGACATCAAAGATATTTGAGGCCTGCGCCACCACGGTCTTAATGGCGGTGAGATTGTCCCCTATGCCGGCAAAATCAGGCGTTGTTGGCGCACCCTTGGTGGGCGCCACAGTCTGGGCGGCGTTTTGGTAGAGCGCGTCCACTTTTTGGGCGTTGGCGATGATGGTGCTAGCCGCTGGGCCAATGCCCACTGAAGAGTCCACGCGATTCACAATGGAGTTATTGACATCTTTAAGCTGGGTGATGAGGGCGTTGACCGCCTCCATCCAGCCTACCACGCTCCCTTTGGTGCCCTTGGCGGTGTCGGTGATCGTGGCTGCGTTGGTCGCGCCAATGAGGGGGGTGAGTGCGGCTTGCACCGCGGTAGTCAAAGCAGCACTAGCAGCGTCCGGGGCGGTGGGCAAAGCAGTGGGGGTGGCTGTACCCAAGCCCTGTAAATAGGGGGCTACTGTGGAGTTTTTAGCCAGCGCGGAGATGATGTCCCCAATCACAGTGGCAGAAGTGTAACCCCCGCTTGCAATTTGGCTTGCATTAGTGCCATCGCTAAAGAGAGCTTGCAAGGCATTTGGAGTCAACCCTGAGAGGCTCCCCGCATTGCCACCACTAGTAGTAACCGCATTGGTGAAGGTGTCTGTAATGCTGGCCACAGTACCCGCAGTGGTGTTTGTCGCGTCTACAAAGAGCGCACTGGCCGTTCCAAGAGTAGTCGCAGAGGTGCTGGTGGTGTAGCTACCCGTTGTGCCGCTCAAAAGCCCTCCGGTCAAGCTGTTGTTCAAAGCCACGATCGCCCCCAAGCCCTGCAAGACGGAGGTGTCAGAAGAATCCAAATTGCCTAGCAACTGATTGACTGTTAGGGGCGTGGCCGTGGCGGAGGCGATGTGGTAGGCATCTGCATTGCCCAAGTTGGCCAATTGGCCGCTGATGCTATTCCAAGCGTTGGCGATGCCGCTCAAGGTGGTGCTATTGGAGTTTTGCCCATTGGTGATGGTACCAGTGGGGAGGTAGTTGGCAATGGTGCTCACATTGGTCAAGATATTGCCCATTTGTGTGTTGGCGGCGCCATTGACCGTGCTATCTGGGGTGTTTAAAATGCCATTGGAGCTGGTGAGTCCAGCGACCATGGAGTTCCATGTGCTCAAATAGCCCAAGTCCGCGCTCACACCGCTAGCAAAAGTGCTATAGTTGGAGTTGATGCTAGCGACCGCATTGCTCACACTCCCAATGCCCGCATTGCTATTGAACAAGCCCCCCGCGCCCACGAGGGCCTGCGCTGCGCTCTGATAGGCCGCACTGGAGGTGATATTGTCTTTTTGCATGACCATGGCATAGGGGTTGGTGTCAATGGCGCTCTGCACTTTTTGGTTCAAACCCTCTAGGTATTGCAAGCGATCCACAAGGCGTTGGAGAGTTTGGATACCACTAGCCCCGCTCAACCCGCTCTTAGCGGTTGTTGTAAGACTATTAGTTGCCTGCAGATTGCCCAAGACCAAAGAGGCGATGTCGCTCCCCTTGCCACTGCTACCCCCCGTAAGAGAGTTGAGCAAGTTGACATTGTTGGCGTAGATGTTCAAATTCTGCAGCAATTTCAAGGCATTAGCCGCGCTGGCGTTAGCGCCAGTGCCCAAGCTATTCCACAAGGGCGTGAGCGCGCTGGCCGCTTTGATCGCCGCTTGAAATGCCGCGGCGTTATTGCTATCCACAGAGAGTAAGCCATTGCTCACTCCTGTTACAGTCTTGGCCAAAGCGGTGTTAGCGCTATTAAGAGAATTGGCATCTGTGATCACCTGGGCGATATTGGCCGCGCTATCAGTGCCCGTTAAGCTCAATTTGTTCGCCAAGAGGTTGTTCAGATTGTTAACTGGGTTAGTGTTGGTGCCAACCCCCATCACGGCTTTATAGGCATCCCACACCCCGCTAGCGTTGGTGGTAGGAGAGGTGATGATATTGGTCAAGGCATTTTGCACGGCTGTAGCGCTCGCGCTCGCGCTCAAGCCTTGGAGGGCTTGGACTACTTGGGTGAGGGTAGCGCCCTCCACGAGGTTAGTCGTTAGGGCAGAGTACTGCGCGGCGATGGTGCTCACAGGCCCCCCGCTGGCAAAAGCGCTACTATACTGCGTGCTCACCCCTGTGCCTGCGCTATTGAGCACGCCTACCAAATTATTGATGGTGCCCAGGTCATTTAGGTTGGTCAGATAATTGACTGCGTTAGGGTTAGCGGCCATGCCTACTGAAGTGTTCCCAAGCCCCCAAGAAGTGCTTTGGCTGGCCGCGTAGACATTGCTCACATCGCTGAGATTGCCGTTGTTAAAGAAAGTGCTGCCCGCGCTATACAAGCCTTGCACCGCGCTATTGAGCGTACTAAGCGCGCTGGTGAGATCGCTAACATTTTTCGCGCTGGTGTTATAGCCTGTGGAGACCAAGCCTAGCAAAGTCCCTAAGCTGGTGTTCAAGCTCTGCACGCTGGCGTCTGCAAAGCCTAGGTTTTGTACCGCGCTCACCCCGGCGGCTTTGAGCATGCCCTGAATCTGGCTATTGTTAAGCGTGGGGGCAGTGGCAGGGACAGCACTAGAGGGGGTGGTCGCCCCTAGAGCGTCGTACTGCTGGATCTGGGCGGCGATGCCGCTCAAGGTTTGGCTCAAATCGCTTAAAGAGAGGGTACCGTTGGCAAACGCGCTGCTCACACTGGGGCTAAACAAACGCCCCGAGCTCAAGCTGTTGATGATGGAGGTAACCGTAGAACTCTTGCCTAAAAGCTGGGTGGCCACTTGGGAGGTGGCAAAGGCAGCCCCGGCCACGCCATTGGTTACAGAGGCGTTGAGGATTTTATCAAAACTAGCGACATTAGCCCCGATGGTGTTTGCGGTGCTGATTAAGTCCTGCATGTTGGCGGAGTTATTGGTGGCGATGGGGTTAGTGGTGAGCAATTTGGCCAGAGTGTCAAGGGCGTTGGTGGTAGAGTTGCTCTTGACATCTACAGCGGTGGCGCTCCATGTCGCGCCTGTGAGCGTGGCAAACGCTTCTTGAACGGGCTTGCTCAAGCTATCCCAGTTGGTAACCACGGTGTTTAAGACGGTGTCATTGGTGCTTGTGGCTGTGGAGAGCGCACCGGCTAGATTGGCGGCCGCAGCAGAGTAAGTGGGCGCTACGCTAGAGCTAGCGATGGTTGCAAGCGCTTGGACAACAGGGTTGGCCGCTTTCACGCCATCAGTCAGAGTGCTAGCAGTGGTGCCTCCGGTAAAGGCATTAGCTAGGCCATTCATCGCCTGCAAGCCTTGCACAACGCTGCTTGGGGTTGCGCTGGCGCTAAAAACATCCTCCGGATCAGAGAGGCCCTCCATCTTGGCGATTTCAGTACCGTTTAAAGCCGTGCTATTGAGCGTGGCTTGGCTATTGAGCTGGGCGGCAATGGCGGCCTTAGTCTGGGCGATGAGCCCGTTATTGGCCGCGCTTGCGTTTAGAGCCTGAGAGAGAGCGTTTAGCGCGCTGGCCTGCCCGGTTTGGTTGGTCTGAGTGTTCTGCGTGGAGGTGATGGCGTTCACATAGGTGTTAAGCAGGTTCTCAGAGGTGAAAATGGCGCGCATTTGATTCAAGTAGAGCGCTTGGTTGTTGAGATTGTCCCCGGAGGTGGTGCCCTGTGTCGCGCCAGCATTGAGCGCTTGGTTGGCCGCAGCGTTGTAGATACCCTGGGTTAGGATATTGCTAAGGCTGGTGTTGGAGCTGAGCAATTTAGAGAGGGCGTTGCTATTAGCGCTATAGCTCAACACATTGGAGAGGAGAGTGGCCAAATTTTTGTTGAACTGCGTGTTGTAGGCGCCTTGATTGAGCCCTCTTTGTGTGGTGTAAGAGGTGGTTAGGGGGTATTGGGCGGTTTGAGACCCGTCATAACTTTGCCAGGGGTATTGGGTGGAGGTGTTGGTCGCTTTGGTCCCAGCCGTGGTGCTCGGAGTAAGAGAGCTGGTGTTGTTGGGCGTGGTGGTGGTGTTGGAGCTGACATAGTTGGTGTTTTGTGCCACTAGAGAGTCCAACGCGCTGAGCGTGCTTTGCAAGTTGGCATAGGAGCTAGCGCTCCCATTGTTGAAGGCATCATAGAGGACCTTGGCCAAGTTAGAGGCGAGCGAGGGGTCAGCAGAGCTGGTAAACGCGTCCGCTAGCGCGCTGTTATTGGCGACAGTGTTACCCAGCTTGAGATTGGTGTTGATGCTTTTCAAATCGTTATAGAGCTGGATCGCGTTTACAAGCTGTTGGGCGCTGGTACTCATGGAGCTAGAAGAGCTGGTGTTAAGCGCGCTAGCCATTTGGGCGATCGTGCCTGTGCTGCCTGTGCCGCTATTGTTGAACAGCGCGCCATAGGCTTTAAAGACCACCTGGTAAGAATTGGGGTTGACAAGCCCTTTGAGCGCGGAGGCGACCGCGCTGTCATACACCACCGTGTCTAGTGAAGAGAGCTTGCTCAACACCTCTGAGAGATCCGCGCCGTTTAAGACATTGTTGGTGATGGCGTTCGCGTCTGCTAAAAAGTTCGCGTTGCTATTGAACGCTTTTAAGACAGTGGCGTAGTTGGTACTCAAGGCGTAAGTGGGCGTAGAAGTGCTAGAAGAAGCGCTCACAAGCCCCCCGCTCACTAAGGAGTTGGCGTTGTTGATGCTTGCTAGCGTGTCTAGGCTTTGGGCTTGCACGCTGTAGGTGTTCCCCCCTGTGGCCGCGCTAGTGGAGGTGATGAGCGTGCCGGTCGTGGAGCCATAGAGTACTTGGTTTAGATTGGTCAGACTGGTGCCCAAGGTTTGCACACTGCTAGGGCTAGAGCTGGTCGCGCTCAACGCGTCTAAAAGAGTGCTCCCCACGCTGGCGATGGTGCTGATATTGGAGTCCAAAGTGGGGGCAAAGTTTTGCCCGGGCGTGACCAAGTAGCCCAAATCGCTGGTCAATTGGGTGATATTGGTGTAAATGGTGCTCAAAAGCCCATTGGCCGTACTGACATCATTGGCGCTAGCCAGCATGCTTGCACTCAAGTTCCCCGTTACTGTGGCTGCGCTGGTGTAAGCGGTGCTGGTGCCATTGAGGGTCCCTGGAGTTAGGGTGTAGTAGGGGTTGGAGATGTCTTTGCCAAAAATGTTCTTACTGGCTGTTACTCCGGCTAAGGCGTTTCTGTAGCTGTAATACTGGGAGTAGAGGGCATAAAGGGGGTTGATGAGATCCCCTACGGCATTGAGGTCGTAGGGGTTGGTCCACGCCCCGTTATTGTTTTGCAATAGCGTGTTGGTGTAGGTGGTGCCATTGTAGTTGGTGAGCAACCCGCCATTGCCATAGAGGTTATAGGGGACGGCGGGGTTGGTGGGGTTGGTGTAGGTGGTGCCACTCCCGATGGTGTTGATGGCTGCAGTCCCGCTTGGAGCTGGGACATAGATACTAGGGCTTAACGCGCTCCCATAGGCGACGTTGGTCGCAGCACCCCCCACAGAGTAGTTCCCCCCCAAGATGCCAGAGATGGAGTCGACCATTTGTTCGGCAGTGATCTCTGTGGCATCCACGGGCGAGAGGCTCAAACAAGTGGCCACCGAGATTCCTAGGGTTTTGAGGACGCGTTTAGGGCCCCCCTTGGTAAATAAGTTCATGAAGATCCTTTTGAATTTAGCTTGAATATTGTGTTGGCCCAATTAGGGGTTAGTGGGTTGAGAAATGCTAGGGACATTCATCGTAGCGGCGTTATTGGGGGTCGTCAGCGTCCCCATGTTGGGTACGGGCACAACCGCTGTGGAGTTCGCACCTAGGTTGAGAAACGGGTTGGCCATTTGGGTGGCGATGGGCGCGCCATTACTCCCAGTTGCCTTTGTCATATTAGAATACTGAAACCCCACAGCTCCATAAAATCCAGAGTTTTCTGCTTGCAGGGTGGAGACAGAGAGAGCTAGAATGCCTGCCATGCCTGCAAATTTAATAAAACGAGACGCAAAAGTACGCATGTTCATCCTTTCAAGTAAAATCAAAAACTTAAAACCCAAGTTTTGCAACAACAAGATTTTAAATTTTTGTCGCTCATTGTAACTTAGAAGACTTAAATCTTTTCTTAAATTCTAAGCAATCTTGCTTGCGTGTGGATGTTGAATCTGCAAGCAGAAAACTCTGGATTTTATGGAGCTGTGGGGTTTCAGTATTCTAATATGACAAAGGCAACTGGGAGTAATAACACCGGGTTTAGCCCCCTGATGGGGGCGGTGGCTAACCCCTTTTTAAACCAAAACGGGGCGGTGGCCATGCCCACAAATCCGGGTACGCAGTTGCAAAAGCCCGATGTAAGCTCGGGTTTCAACCTCAACTGCAACGGCTTGAATTGTAACTAGTCTCCTCACCTGATCTAAACACTACAAGGACAACTGTATGAAAGTTTCTAAGCGTTTTTCTACCTTGAGTCTAGCCTTGAGCACCTGCTTTGGCTTTACCCCCTTGCTCGATGCCGATGACGTTACCTCCATCAGCTTGGTCAACTCCATCTCTGGCATCTTGGGGGGGAATTATAGCCTCTCTACTCGTACGGGTATGTTTAATGGTACCGCCGATACCGCCTTTGGCTCTGCTACCCCTACTGCTATCTCCAATCCCGCGGGCAACGCTCCTCTTTTGGGGGCGAATAATAGCTACACCAATCCTTACAATGTCATCAACCCCACCACCGCCACCCCGGGTGTGGTGAGTGCGCCCCCCACGCCCACTAACAACCTCTATGGCCTCAATAGCCTCTTGGGGGGGCAGAGCAATATTGGCTTGCCCAACTACATCGCCAGCGCGAACAATGTCTATAATTTCTCGCTCCTGGATTCGGTGATCCGCCAAGACATGGCCGCCTATAGCGCTTATTACAACGCCCGCACCGCGTTTAACGGGGTAGCTGGGGCGGACAATATCTTAAACCCCGGGCAGGCGGTTACGGGCTACTACAAGATTAGCAACCAAGGCAATGGCAATACCGCCAGCGTTACGGGGGCCTTGAGCGCCTCTTTGGTGAATGCGGGCAGTACCAGCGCGGCAGACACCGCACTAGGCACGGTCTATAGCAATTTGATGACTTTAGCGGGGTATTTGCCCGGTTCAGCCACCACCCCTAATTACATGACCTCTTTGAATAGCATGGTGGGTACAGCCAATGCTGTGGGGGCTGATTTTGCCAGCGCGTTGAGCGCCTCTTTAAACACCTCTAGCGCCCCTGCGGCCGGCTCATTGGGGAGCGCGCTCTCTAGCTTGAATAGCGTACTCTACTCCACTCCCAACGCCACTAGCAATCTCATCACACAAACCGGGGGTACCTACAGCGTTACGGCCAACATGCTCGATGGCTTGCAGGCGATGAACACCATTGATAACCTAGTGGGCGGGATGGTCAGCGCCACCACAACCGGTGGGAGCACCACCTACGCCTTGAGCAGCAATTACACCAACATGCTCAAAGCGCTCAACACCATTCAGGCCAATTTGGACACCTTTGCCAATCAGGTCTTAAACACCCCTCTAGCTAGCGTGCTTGCCAACACCCCAAACCAGTACGCCAACACCACGGCCACTAGCAACCCCTCCAACAATCTCACCAATGTACTCAACGCTCTAGCTAGCCTGCCCTCAGGGAGCATTAACCAAAGCGTGGTACAAAGCGCGCTCAATGGGCTTGTCAACCCCAACACCACGGTTACCACTGTGGAGGGCAAAACCATCACCAATGGGTATGAAGCCACATACTACGCCTACACCGCGCTCATGCAAAGCGACAGCCTTAAAACCTTGCAAAGCGCGCTCAGTGTGAACGGGAGTACGCCCACTCTCACCCAAACCATTGAATACGCTCTGCAGTTGCAAAACGCGCTCAATACGGCCAACACCGCCGTGGCAGGCAACACCACCTATAGCAATGTGGTCTTTAAATTAGGGGCCAATACCAGCTCTTTGACCTCTGCCCAGCTTGCCACTCTTTATAACGCCTTCAACACCACCTCAAGCAGCGCGTACAATGTGTTTAACACCGAGCTTAGTAAATTAGCCGGTTTGGTGAACACCTCTTCTGTCAATGTGAGCAACACGGTTTCTAGCAATGATAGCGGAGGGAGCCCTAGTGCCAACAAGGTGAGCGCCTACCCTCAAGCGGGCGTGAGCGGTACAAGCAAGTATGTTACTTCTTGGGTGAGCCAAAGTGCGGCCAATCTCAAGAGTTACAACTCTAGCTACAACTCCCAGCTAGGCAAGCTCTTGGGTGCGGCGATGACCTATAATGGCAGCGTTAGCAGTTTAGAGGGCTTGCTCAATAGCTCAGGCAAAAGCGCGCTCTCCAATATCCTAACCGTGGGGATCAACAATGTCGCGGCGAATGCGTTGGCTAATGGGGGAGTTGCAGAGGCCGCTAGCAAGGCCGATGCGATCAACGCCCAAGCCCAATATATCAACAACATGCAAGCCGTGTTCAATTCTCAGAATCTGCTCAACACCTATGTGGACACCATTACCCGTACCTACACCACACAGGCAGACCAAATCAACCAAGCCAGCGCGCTCACCTATCTTTCAGGCGCGCTCAACGCCAGCGCGGCGCAAAATGGTTTGATCGCCCAGACGAAGGCGGCCATTGTGTCTGCGCTCAATAGCGACTATGGCACTTTTCTGCCCAGCATGGCCAGTACCCTTTCTGCTAGCGTGGTGAAAGTCATTCAAGATTTGCCCACCAACACCTTTAGCACGAGCGCCACGCCCACCCAGATCGCCGATGCGCTAGGGAGTTTTGACACTCTGACTAACATGCTCACCGCCACAAAGAGTACCCCCTCTAGCGCTGTTGCTGCTGCCACCAACGCCACCACTCTAGTTGATCAAAACACCGATGCGATCCAAATTGGCAAGGATGTAGAAACTGTGCTCACCGCTAGCGTTTTGCCCACTGGGGTAACCGCCAATAACCTAGACTCCCTAGTTACCGTGCTGAAAACCGCTATTGATGGAGGGAGCGCGATCCCTAACTGGGCTGCTCTAGACTCCACCACTAAGGCCGCTCTAGAGTCCTTAGTGGGAGCCGCGAGCGCGACTGGGGTCCCCGATGATGCCACTGGTTTGTTGCAAAAATTCAGCGCCGCGCTCAACCAAAGCGCGGCCCCGGGTACAAGCGGGGTGGCAAAAACCACCGCCACCGAAGCCAATATCAAGGCAGCCTATACAGCCGCCCAAACCTTCAGTGAAAATTACACCAACGCCTTTGGGGTACTCAGCTCTGCGTTGACCTCTACCCCCAGCAGTTATTCTAGCGCGTGGTTGGATCTCTTTAAAAACACCTCCACCATTGCGGACAATTTGGGCTATCTCTCTTCTAGTGTGGCGCAGGCGTTTGAAAATGGCACGCTCACGCCCCAAGAACTCAGCACCCAAATCCAAAATATCAAAACCCAAATCGCGGACTACAATAGCATGGGGGTTACCAACACCGGGACTATCGCCTTAAACGCTGGGCTTGCCTCCTCTTTGGGGAGCGGCGTGAACGCAGCCCAAAATCTAGGCTTTGCCAACGCGAGCGTGAACACTCTAGCCACCAATCTCAAAGGGGCTTTGCCCCTCTTGGCGACCAACTCCGGGGCCCCTGTTTCTCAAACCTTATTGGGCAATGCGAGCGCCGCGTTGGGCAGTCTCAACAGCGCGTTAGACAAGCTCTACAATAGCTCGAACAATTTCTTTACCCTAACCAATCTCAACACCACCTCCGGGATGAACACCTCTGATCCGGTGAGTGGAGTGGGCAATATCTTAGGGGTTGGGGGCATTGGAGGTGTCCCGCAAAATAACTTGGCCATCCTAGAGCTCTCCTCTTTGAGAAATCTCAACACGGTGACGAGTCTAGTGGGCAATGTGATCGACCCTAGCACTTCTGCCATCACCACCAATTACACCGCGATGGCCGGGCTAGTGGGGGGGGCTTCTAGCGCAGGTTCTTTACAAACCAATTACACCGCGCTGGTGGCCAATGCGGTGAACACGAACTTGCCTGCTAGCACGCAGCTCACTAGCGTGGTGGCTGCGCTCATGCCCATCCAACAAGCCCTAGTGGCCGGGCAGATCACCCAGAGTCAAGCGGATACGCAGGCGGCTAGCGCGCTCTCTGGCATTGTAACTACAGGGAACGCCTCTAGCGTTTGGCAAGCCTATGAAAAAGCGATGGGCTTTGGGACTATCTCTGGTACCCCCAATACCGTCAATCAAGTCAAAAACCTCAATGCGTTGCTCACCTCTTCGCAAAACTTGAGCACGGTTTCTGGGGTGGTGCAGGTACTCACCGATGCCAACACCCTTTACAACGCCAATAAAGGGCTTACAGGGGGGGCGATCAATGGGGTTACTAATACCAACACCCTCTCTGTGAGCACCACTTCAGGGGCTTCTAACACCCCTAGCGCGTTGCTCAACGCCCAAAGTGCGGCCAGCGCGCTCAGCGCCTTGCTAGGGTATTTCAAGAGCGCGAATCTCTCCACCCAAGCCAATGGCGACTTGACCACAGAGGCCATGCAAAATATCGCCACTGTGATCAACGCTCTCAATAGCTATAACCACAATGTCGCCTTGCTCAATAGCCTCACAGACAATAAAGGGAGCGCGATCGCAGGCGAGGTGCTGGGTTATTTACAGGGCAATAGCAGCTATCAAAACCTCACCACCAAGAGCGCAAGCGCGAGCGCGATCAACACGCTCCAAAACCTGCTCAATCGCTTGAGCTATCTAGAGGGCTTGCAAACCCAAGTGCAAGATGCGATCAACAACAACCCCTATGCGATGATCATGCAGGCCAACACTTTAGTGAGCAGCAACTCCTATCAAAACGCAGCCAAGGCGTTGATCACCACCAGCACCAACAACGGGCTCTTCAACACCGCCACGAGCACGCTCTACAACCCAGGCGACCCCACCACCATCAAGCTCTCTAGCACCTTTGGGAACTTGAACACACAGGTGAGCGCGGATTTGAGCAACGCGAGTACATGGAATGCGCTGATCAACAACATTGGCACTTCTAACAGTATCTTGGCCAACCCCACCGGGATCACCACCAGCAGCCAACCCGCGCTCAATTTGGGCAAAGTTGCCAATTCAATCTACAATCTAGTGGATTTGCTCAGCCCTGCAAGCGTCAACACCAGCACCAACACCATCAACACCAGCACCAACCAAACCAGCGTGAGCGATATGCTCAACAATTACGCCGGGGTGAACACCCAACAGAGCAATCTCAAGGGGGTAACCTTGATCGTCAACGCCTCCTCTGGCTCTGCTCTTGGCGCTGCTTTGACCAATAGCCAATTAGTGGGCACAGCCAAAACCGGGAGCAACACCACCGTGTTAGAGGGCTTTAAGGGCATTGTAGACTTGGGTAGCATGCTAGGTACCAATGCGGGGAATTTGAACACCACCAACTACACCAACGCCGTTACTGCTGGGGGCTTGAGCAATTTGGGCACCCAGGTGGCCGCTATCACCAAATGGTTTAGCACGAATCTCACCAGCAACGCCAATGGGGTGGCTAGTGGGAGCGCGCCTAGCGGTGTGAGTGATGTCAGCTCTACTGGAGATGTAACCTTTTTGAACACCTTGATCAGCACGCTCGAGAACAATAGCGCTACCATCGGCAGCAGCGGCAAAACGCTCTCCTATTACATCGCTAATTCTGCCCAGATTGGCGTTGGTAGCAATGCTACAGCCGCTGAGGTGGTGGCAGCTGTCAAACCTCTCTTAGAAAAGGTAATGGGCAGCACGGCAGCGGCCACCACCAATGCGGACACTATTGTGGCTACTGGGGGGAATGGCACCACTACGGTTGATGTGAACACTTGGCTTGCCAGTATCAACACCCTCATCAACACCTCTGGGGCGCTCCAAACCATCAATAAGAATTTGGCCAACCCAGTCGCGCTCCAAAGCAATTTCACCACCAATCTTCAGGACTTGCTCACCAATGCCTTGAATTTGTACAACGCCAACAAAACCGCGACTGCGGTCATGGCTAATACCCAGCTCAATGGGACCACAAATGCCATCACAGCGGCTAGCTACGGGGCGATCTCTCAGTTGGTGGACAATGCGGATGCGATCTTTAGCGTGAAGTCTTTCAATGGCACAACGGCGGGCAGCGGGCAGGGCATTGTCAACCCCCAAGAGGCGGTACTCAACTACATTGACAATATCACCAGTGTTTCTGACTACAACGCCGCTACCGCTCCCACCTCTCCTACCAATCTACAGGGCTTGGTAGCCCAAGAGCTTAAAAACGCTGGGGCTACCGGGTCAACTCTAGGCGCGCTTTTGAGCAGCGCGACTGCAGCCCAAAAAAGTGCGGCCGCTAGCGCCATTGTGCAAAATGGCGCGTTTCAAACCAATGGTTTAGCCGGGGGTTCAAGCGCGAGCCAAATGCAACAACAGGTGGTTAACCAAACCATCGCTTCGGTGCTTAAGGACGCGAGCACCTACACTACGGCATCAGATGCCCTAAAACCTCTGCTCAACTCTAGCACCAGCGTGGCAGATATTCTCAAGGCTGCGGTGAACAACGCCACCAGCGTGAAAAATTTCAACAGCCTGCTCAACCCCTCTAATGCCCAAGGCATCTCCATCTCTAAGGGTACTTTGAGCAATGCCAACATCGCCACAATCCAAAGCCTGCTTAAAAGCATGGGCGTGTTGCAAACTTCACTCAATGGCTTAAATCAGGCCATTGACAAAAATCAAGATGCCGCGATGATCAACAATCTCAGCACGGCCTCTAGTGTGGCCAGCGCTACGCTTAGAACTCTTCAAGGCATCAATGGGCCCATTAGCAACACCACGGCGAGCACCTATGTAACCAACTCTCGCAACGCTATCGCCGCAGAGGTCTTTTTATTGATCAATCAGGCCAATTCTCCCAATGTGGGGCAACTCCTCAACGCGTTGAAAACCCTGGCCACTAGCAATAATCTTTCAACCTCAGGGAATGCGCAGCTGGTGGCGACCAATAACACCATCAATAGTGTCTTCACCCAAATCATTGGCAGTGGCACTATCAATCCCAATGCGGCCCTAAACAATTTGGACACCTTGATTAGCGATCTGCAAAACTTGCAGGTGAGTTTGGTCAACCAGTTGGCTAGCAGTGCGGGGTATCAGGGCGTGAGCTCTCAAGCGCAGGGCACAAGCATCACGCCCCCAGCGCCAACTGGGACTGTTATGGCAATACTACTCCCCGGGAATGGCAAGATGGGCTCAGTGTTGGATCAACAGCTAACCCCCACACAGATCGCCGCGCTCCTGCCTCAAATTCAAAAGGCCCTGGTCTATGCCCAAGCGGCTAAGATGAAGTTTGAAAACTGGATGCAAACGCAAGGCTATACCGCCAGCGCGGCACGCCCCATGCAGACCATGAACTCCAATGGCAACATGTATGGGATCGATGTGCAGTTTGGGTATAAGCAATTCTTTGGCAAGAAGAAACGCTGGGGCTTGCGCTATTACGCTAGCTTTAGTTACCAACATGGGACCTTCATGGACGGGGATACGAGCGAGCTAGACAACTTCGTCTATGGCGCGGGTGTGGACGCTTTGTATAACTTCTATGAAAGCAAGGACGCCAAGTACACCAGCGGGCTCTTTGCTGGGCTCATGCTGGCTGGCTCTACATGGAATGTCAAGGGAGCCAGCGCGTGGATCAGCAGGATGAATGCGATCAAAGCGGCGGGAGGCAGTGCGCAGATGAACACGAGCTATTTTCAAATCCCGCTCAACATCGGCTTTAGGACCAATGTGAACAAGCACAACGGCTTTGAAATCGGGCTTAGAATCCCCTTGGCGGTGAACTACTACTTCAAGGGTAGCTTGGATGGGATGGAACAGACTGTGGCTTATAAGCGCAATGTCTCCGTCTTCTTCAACTATGTCTACAACTTCTAGGGCTTGTTAAGCCTTTAAGAAGGGGGGGGTTCTGCAACACTTCTGCGATTTGTGGCTTAAGGGGGTATTGAAAGCCCCTTAAAGCTGGCGCGCTAAAGCGTTTTGGAGGTCTTGGGGGGTGTCGATGCCCACGCTTTGGCTTTCTACCACACTCACCCCGATGGGCTTATGGTGGTAGAGCGCGCGCAGTTGTTCTAATTTTTCGATCTCCTCTAGGGGGCTTTTCTCCAGCGCGCAAAACTCTAGCAGGCTGTGGGCTAAAAAGCCATAGATTCCAATATGCCCCAGTAGGGGGCACTCCCCCCCCTCGCGGCTAAAGGGGATGGGCGCGCGGGAGAAATACAGCGCGCGCTGCGCGCCCAAGACAACCTTCACCACATTGGGATCGCGCGCTTCCTGCAGGCTAATGGGCTTGGCGCAGGTGTGCATGAAGGGGGTGTTTTGGGTGTGTTCTAGCAAAGTGGCGATCACTTGGGTTTCTAAAAAGGGTTCATCGGCTTGTAAGTTGAGCACCACACTATGAGGGCTTAAGCCCAAGATTTGGCAGGCCTGTGCGCAACGATCCGTCCCGCTGGAGTGCGTGGGGCTGGTGAGAATCGCCTTGATCCCAAAATCCTCACACAGGTTCAAAATTTTTACATCATCGCAGGCCACCACGACCGCGTCGACCTTTGAGGCGTTGCGCGCCGTGCGCACGACCATGGGCAGGCCATGGATGTCTGCTAAGAGCTTTTGGGGGAAGCGTGTGGATTGGAGCCTAGCCGGGATTAAAATCATGGGCCTAGTATACCATGTTTTATTTTGCGCCTCTTTGCTGGGCGCGGATATTGCGGACATGCTCGGCGTAGTAGCGGCTAAAGACATGCCCGCCTTGTTTGTGTTTGACAAAGTACAAAAAGGGCGTTTTGGCCGGAAAGAGGGTGGCCTTGATCGCCGCCGTGCTGACACTGCCCACAGGCATGCTAGGCAAGCCCTTGTGCTTGTAGGTGTTGAACGCGCTGGTGTCTTGAGCGATGCGCTCCTTGGTGATCTTGCTGTGCGAATACTTGCCATAATTCAAACTCCCATCCATTTGCAAGGGCATGTCTTTGCGCAGGCGGTTGAAGATCACCCCAGCAATCAGGGGCATTTCCTGCGCGTTGGCCGCTTCCTTCTGTACGATGGAAGCGATGATGAGAGTTCTTTCCCATTCCTTGGGATGATAATGTCCTAAGAGTTTGAGACTGAGTTTTTCATAGTGTTGATTAGCATGCGCGATCAGATAGTCCATAAGGCTCATAGCACTAATCCCTAGGGCAAAGCGGTAGGTGTCTGGCACAATGCCCGCTTCTGCATACAGGGCTTTGGCGCGGTAGGCTTGATAAAGCGCGTCCTCTTGGAGATTAAAAGTTGTGGCCAAATCTTGAATAAAAAAGTACAAGGTTTCCCCGGGGATCAAGGTAACATCTCTGTAAATCCTCTTAGAGAGGCTCAAGGCGTGTAAAAAATCCCCCTTGCTGATCTCTTGCTGGGTGTTGGTGGGGATGGCGATATAACCACTCTTGGGGGTTTTCCACAGCCCTAAAACGCCCATCAGGCGTAAAATCCACAAATCTAGCGCGTTGAGATTAGGGATGTGGCGCGCCATATTGTGCAAGGAGCCACTGGGGATATAAACCACGCCATAGGATTTTATGGGTATACTCAGATAAAACAACAAGCAAAGCCCCATGATCAAAGCGATCTCTAAAAGAATGCTCCGCCTTGTTTTTCTGTGTGGCGCAATGGGCGCGCTATTGTTGGGCGTGTTTTTAGTCTTAAAAAGTGGTGTCCGCATCTCTTCTTTACACTTAGGGAAACTCCAAATACAGGGATTGTATCTAAAACTCGATAACAAATTTGTGTTGCAGGTTAGCCAGCTGGACATCTCCGCTCTACTAACGCAGCGTACCCACAAAAAACCCCCCAATGTAGATAATATTGTACAAGGGGTGCGCTACGCCCTGTTGGCCCTCTCTTACTTTCAAGAATTGCAGGTTCAAGAGATTGTGATCAACCCCCATGCTAAAATCCATGCGCGTTTTGATGGCAAGACGTACCGCGTGCGCTGGCCGGGCATGCTAGAAGCCCAATTTAGTTTAAAAAATGATAGGGAATTGCGTCTAGATATCTTGCATTGTAGCCTAAAACCCTACCACGTGCGCCTGCAGGGGCTTGTGCGTTACTCTAGTGATATGAGGCAACTTGGCTTTGATCTGCAGGCCGCGCCGCTCAATGACCTAAGCTATTTGCGCCCCTCGCATTTGAAAGTACAGCTACAGGGTTTGAGCGATTTTAAGACCCTAGCGCTCACCTTACACACCAATACCATCGCCCATCTAGATTTTCTCAAACCCTATTTTCCTGAAGGTAGCCACCCAGTGGTGCAAAAATGGCTGTTTGAGAATATCGAATTTTCCAGTGTGCGCGTGCTAGAAGCCAAAGCCATTTTACATCTCCAAGACAAGCAATTAGCAAAAAATTTGCTCGATCAAATCAGCGCGCAGGCGGTTGTTCAAGACGCGCGGGTGCGTTTCCACCCAGACCTATCCCCCATAGTGGCCAAGCAAGTTACCTTAAATCTACAGGATCGCACTTTGAGCATCGCCCCCAAACACATCCACTATGAGAGCATGCCCTTGGGGGGTTCTAGCGTACAAATTAGCAATTTGGGCAGGGGGTCTTATCTGAGCGCGGACATCAAAATCGCCCCCAGCCCCTCCTTTTTGAGCGCCCAAAAGATTCTGCAGGCCTACCACATCGCCCTGCCCATCACCGAGCTCAACGCGCCTCTTAGCGCGGATTTGTTCTTGGGCGTACAATTCATCCCCCATGCTAAAGCCTTGCTCTCCATTCAGGGCAATGTACTGGTGCGCCAGGGGCACTTTTTGCTCTATGGCTATCCTCTCTCCACCCAACAAGCCAATCTCACTTTAGACATCACCCCCAAACGCAACCAGATGTGGATTAACGCGCTGCACACACGCTTTTATAATGTGGCAGACCTAGATGTCAATCTCAGCCTAGACTTCGCCCAAGGGCATATTTTTGGGGACGCTAATGTCTATAAGATCCAGCTCAACACGAATAATTTGATCAACATCCAGCCCTTTAGCCCCATGAGGAGCACGCTTAAAAAGCCCTCCCCTGCGCTCAACATCGCGCATCTGCCCAATCTCATGGCGCAAAACAAACAGGTTTTAGAACAGCGTATCCAAGCGGTGATCCGCGCCCAAAATCAAGAAACCTTCACCCATGATATTTTCTATGCTAACCCTAATATTCTGTCCAGTATAGATTTTGATGTAGATTTTTCACAAGCCCAGACTGTGCGTTTTCGAATTTCCAATTTGGATATTGAAGGGGAAATGCAAAAGGGGGCGTATGCCTTGAAAATCAAGGATTTGAGAAAACTATCCCCCATTTCTCCACTATTGCGTTATTTTGGGATCAGAAAAGGCGCGCTCCAGCTCAACACGAAGGATTTTAAGAATGTGGAATTTATGGGTACATTGGAAAACCGCTTCCCGCTGTATCGGCGCGATGGCACGCCCTTAAAAACCCTTTCTTTCTTGGGCATATTCAAGCCACAGAGTGTAGAATTCTTCACTCCTGATGGAGCAATCATGGGGCAAATTAAGGGAGGGCAACGCGCGTTGTTCTTCAATGACATGAATTTCAATTTGGACGCGTTTCTCAATTCTAAAATCCCCTTTGTCAAGGAACTCTTAGCCCCTAGCAAAAACAAGCCCACCAAAGCCCAGATTCGCGATGAAAGCGCGTTTATCCGCGCTAAACAGGATTATGAGAAACGCCACCATATCCTCCCCAGCGCCACGATTTTAAGCGCAAAGAACACGGCCATTGTGTTTAAGTCCTTCCCATTGGTCTTAGATACAGCCCGCTTGGTGGTGCGCGATGGGCGTGTACTCATCGATGGGGCTTACCACAACGCCATGTTACGCGCAGACATCATCCATGGGGATGTGGTGGTCAAGGCGGATAATTTTGGGGGGGATTATCTGAACTTGGCCTTGCAAAGCGTGCTCACGCAAAATGTAATCGGGGGGGGGCTTTATAGCTTGACGGGGGTTTATAGAGATCAGGTCTTTAATGGGGAATTGCGCATGCAAAACACCAGCATTAAGAATTTCAAGGTGTTGCAAAATATTGTCAATATCATCAATACCATCCCCTCCTTGATTGTCTTTAGAAACCCGCGTTTGGGCGCGCATGGCTATGAGATCGCTAAGGGGCGTGTGGTTTTTGGCCTGAGTTCTGAGTACTTGGGCTTGGAACATATCCAGCTGACGGGCACTACCTTAGATGTGGATGGCGATGGCATCATTGAGATGTCCGGAAGAAAGAAAATAGACATGTCCCTAGACATCTCCACAATCAAGGCCTTTAGCAATGTGATCAATAAAATCCCGATTCTCAATTACCTCATCTTGGGCAATAAGGGTAAGATTTCCACACACGTACAGGTGGGCAACACGCTAAACGACCCTTCTGTGAAGGTAACCTTGGCTAAAGACATCGCCCAAGCTCCTTTTAAGATACTAAGGCGTATTTTCACACCTATAGACATTATTATTCAAGAAATTAAGAAAGGGCTAGCTCCCCATGACCTTACTAGATTGCCAGAAGAACCAACGCTACACCATCCTAGAGATCAAAAGCGCTGATGGCGCGCTCAAAGATCGCTTTCTCTCCTTTGGAATCCGCGCGGGGGTGGAGTTTACCCTCTTGCATTGTTCCTTCAGGCGCGCCACTTTCAGCATCGCCATCCACAACGCCCAAGTGGCCCTGCGCGCTCATGAGGCGGCGTTATTGGTGGTCGCACCCTTATGAATATGAAGGCAAAAATCCCCATCATCAAGGCGCGCTTGCTAGAGCGCTTCCCTAACCCTCATACGGCACTGCACCACAACAACGCCTATGAGCTCTTGGTGGCTGTGATCCTTTCAGCCCAGTGTACAGATGCGCGCGTCAATACCATAACCCCAGCCCTCTTTGCGCTCTACCCGACCTTGTCTCATTTAGCCCAAGCCTCTCTAGACACCCTCAAAGCATGCATCAAGAGCGTTTCTTACCCTAATAACAAGGCCAAACATTTAATTGGCATGGCTAAGGAAGTGGGCGCGCGTTTTGCAGGGCAGATTCCCAACACGCAGGCCGATCTAAAAAGTTTGCCTGGGGTGGGGCAAAAAAGCGCCAATGTGTTACTTTCTGTGTATTTCCAACAAAATTATCTAGCTGTGGACACCCATGTCTTTAGAGTGAGCCATCGGCTGGGCTTGAGTCATGCCAAAACCCCCCTACAGACTGAGAGAGAACTCAGTGCGCTATTTGAGGACGATCTGGGCTTTTGGCACCACGCCTTGATCGCCATGGGGCGTACTTTGTGCCGCGCGCGCGCCCCCCAATGCAGTGTGTGTTTTTTGGCAGATTTATGTGAAAATAAAAAAACCTCTGACACTAAAGCGAAATGCAATAAAATCTAGTATAATATAGACAATCCTTAAGAGAGAAAAGAGATGGATCCACAAACCGGTAAAGATACACAAGGTGTCAATATCCAAACCAACCCCGCCTTGAGCGCGTTGACCCCCGTCAACCCCAAGATCAAAAAACAAGCCACTCTCAACCCTAGGGAACTCGAGCTCACCACCTACTTAGAAGAGTTGATCGAGGACTATAAGGGGCTCTTGGATATGGAGGTAACTTTCATGGCCGATTTGGGCGCGACTTCCATCCCCCTAGGCGAGGTGTTGCGCTTTGAGCGCGGCTCGGTGATTGACTTGCAAAAGCCTGCTGGGGAAAGTGTGGATGTCTTTGTGAATGGACGCGTGATTGGCAAGGGGGAAGTGATGGTGTATGAAAAGAATCTCGCGATTCGGCTCAATGAGGTACTCGATTCCAATGCGATCGTCTACTACATTGCCAAGGACATGTAATCTCATCTATGGCGCGGCTTGTTGGGTGGTTGGTGTGCATGTTGGCGTTCTCCTCATGGTGTTGCGCCCAAAATGTTTTGCAACAGATCCAAGTCTCTTCACTCGAGCATGCCGGCGTTGCGCTCAATTTACTCTTTAAAAATCCCTTGAATCAAACCCCTAAAATCGCCTCTGATCAAACCATCACCTTGCAGCACATGACTCCCTTTGCGCCCAAGACGCAGCGTTTCGATCAAGGCCCCTTGCGATCTTTAGACATCTACGCTAAAGATGGCGCGTTGTTCATCGTGCCTAAGAGCGCTTCTTTATTTAGTGTGCGCGCCAAGCTCTCAGCGGACAGGACTTACCTGCGCCTCGAGTTCCTCCCCCTCACACTCACCCCCTTAAACACCACTCCCCAACCCAACAGCACCCCCTTGCCCTCTAAAAGAGACGATGGGATGCTATGGGACTATGCGTGGAAAATCTGCTTGGTGTTGGGTTTTTTACTCTTAGTGCTTTGGTGGCTCAAGCGCAAGAATACCCAGCAGTTTCTCTTTCCTAAAGTGGGTTTAGAGCCCAGCGTTACCTTTATCAAACCCTTAGATGCCACGCACAAACTCGTTACTGTTGAGGTACGCAACCAGTTGTATTTGATCTTACTCAACGCCAACCAAAGCGTGGTGCTAGATAAGATTACCCTAGATTTCTCGCTGAAGAATAAAGACTCCGGGCGCCTTAAGGAAGATCTCATGGAAGAAACCAAGGAACGCCTACGGCACTCCAAGCTAAAAGGCTCGTATGTCTAAGCGACCCCTAGCCCTAGACAAAGAATTATACGACCGGCGTTCCACGCGCAATTTCTATCTTGCCCTGACTCTCTCCTGTCTCTTACATCTGCTTTTATACTGGCTCGTGTGGTGGTTTCTGCACCACTACCGCCCCAACCAGCCCAAGCTGGTCAAAATCAATCCTAGTAATCTCTTGGTGCTCAAGCGTGGACGCTCCTTAGACCCCACCAAGCACACCCAAGGCGCACAAAAGCCTTCTAGGGCCGCCCCAAAAACCACCCCTCTACCCCCAGCCCCTCTGCCCACTCCGCCCACCAAGCCTCTTATAGAACACACCGCCCAAAAGCCCGTAGAAAAACCCAAGCCCAAAGCCGAGCACCACGTGCGCCGTGAACACCACAGCCCACACCGCAAGAGCGAACGCACCACCATGCAAAGCCAACACAAGGCCCTGCACCAAGCCCAAGAAGAACGCGTCAAAAAACAGCCCAAAGAGCAGAACGCTCAAGAGAGTTTCAACCCTAATAATCTCTCCTTCCTCCCCTCAGAACAAGCCCCCACACAACCCACCAGAGATAAGAGCTATGAGGCAGACAAAGGCTTAGACACCCAAACCCGCAAGGATATTGACGATCTGTATGGCGAAGAATTTGGCGACCTGGGTACGGCAGAAAAAGACTTTATCAGGAGCAATTTGAGCGAGATTGGGCGTATCACCCAACGCTATTTGGAATACCCTAGCGCAGCCGGGTATTTGGGGCAGGATGGCGTGGACGCGGTGGAATTCTACCTCCACCCCAATGGGGACATCACGGGCTTAAAGATCATCATGGCTTCTGGCTATAAACTCCTAGATGACAACACTTTAAAGACCATCACCATCGCTTATAAGGACTACCCACGCCCCACCACCACCACGCTTATTCGTATCCGCGTGCGTTACTTCATTTACCGCTAATGTTCACGTTACACAACCCCCTAGACATGCATTTGCACCTGCGCGAAGGGGAAATGCTGGCCAAAGTGCTCCCCTTTAGCGCGCGCGCCTTTAGCGCAGCAGTGGTGATGCCCAACCTGCAAGAACCCATCAACACCACCGCGCGCGCCCTAGATTACGCCCGCCAAATCCAAGCCCAGAGCACAGAGTTTATGCCCCTTGTCGCGCTGTATTTGCAAGAGAGTTTGTCGCCTCAAGAATTGGAAAACGCGCGCCGCAACGGGCTCTTCTTGATCAAGCTCTACCCCCAAAATGTTACCACCAACTCTACACAAGGAGTCGCTGATATTTTAAGCCCCAAGATTCTAGAGATTTTGCGCGCAGCCCAAGATTTAGATTTTATCCTGTGCGTGCATGCCGAAACACAGGATTTTGTTCTGGATCGTGAAGTGGGCTTTCACCCCATTTTAGAAAGCCTGTGTGCGCGCTTCCCCCAATTGCCCATTATCTTAGAGCATATGAGCGATGCGCGCAGCATCCCACTTTTAGAAAAATACCCCAATCTCTATGCCACTCTCACTTTGCACCACATCACATGGCATTTAGATGCCCTATTAGGCGCGCGCTTAAACCCCCATCTCTTTTGCAAACCCCTTTTAAAAACCCCCAAAGACCAAGAAGCCCTTTTGCAACTGGCCCTGAGCGCGCACCCAAAGGTGTGTTTTGGATCAGACAGTGCGCCCCACTCTTTGGCGCACAAGCATGCCTGCGCCTGCGCGGCTGGCATCTTTAGCGCGCCCCTCCTTTTAGAAGCACTCACAACTCTTTTTGATATCCACCACGCCCTAGATCGTCTGCAAGCCTTTGTGAGCGACAACGCCAGACGCATTTACCAATTGGATCGGCGTGTCCAACTCCCTAAAAAATCTCTCACACTATCCAAACACCCCCCCACTATCCCCACAATCCCAGACCTCATCATCCCCCCCTTTGCTGTAGAGTGGCGCATTGATGCGTAAATGGGGGCTTGCGGTCTTTTTAGGCTTGGGACTGGTGTTTTTGGCCAAAGCCCCCCTGCCCCCTATCAATTCGCGCCGCCAACTCCCTTGCAAGATAGCCCTACCGCGCTATTTGAACGCCGTACCCTCACGCCCCCCCCTGTTCAAAGCGTGCACGCTTCCAGTTTGATCGCCCTCTCACCCACCCACTTGCTAGCTGCCTACTTTGGGGGGAGCGCAGAAGCCCAAAGCGATGTGCGCATTTATGCCCATCTCTACACTCTTAAAACCCAAAACTGGAGCGGTCCCTTTAGTTTGCTGGACGCGCCCACACTCAGCCAACTTGCAGGCATTTATGTCAAAGCCTTGGGCAATCCAGTGTTACACGTGCATGCCAAGCGTCTCTATCTCTTTGTGGTGGGGGTGAGTTTGGGAGGTTGGGCGACTTCTAGGATCTACCAACTCAGCGCGCCCCTGATCTCTACGCCACAAACCCCCATGTGGCGTTTTGAAGCCATCTTACCCTTAAGCCCCTTTTTGAATATCTCCCACTTGGTGCGCCATAGCGCAGTGCCCACAACAGATGGGGGTTTCATCTTACCGATTTATCACGAATTGGCCGCCAAATTTGCCCTGCTCTTAAAATTTGACGCGCGCGCGCGCCTGCAGGCCATCATCAAGCCCAACAGTCTCCAAGCCCAATTCCAACCCACGTTGATTCCCTACAACACTTGTGCGTTCATGGCCTTTAGAAGCCATAAGGATCGAAAATTCTACACCCAAACCTGCCAAACCCCCACCCAATGGAACCCTCCTAGGCCTAGTAATTTGGCTAATTATGACGATGCGTTAGCCCTCTTTGAAGCTAACCATACTCTCTATTTGATTTATAACGCGCCCCTGCCTCATTCCTCTAAAAGCCGTAGCGCTTTGCGTTTGGCAAGACTCAGCGCGCCCAACCACTTCACTCCCCTAAGCATCTTGGATCAAAGCCTTCAGGGCGAAGTGAGCTACCCCTGTGTGTTGGTGTGGGGCCAGCGTGTACATATTCTCTACACCAAAGATCGGCGCGCGATCATGCATCTTAGTTTTAACAGCGCGTATCTCAAGAACCTTTAATGGAAATGCTTGCTCCTAGTGTGTGTTTGGCTTTGGGAGCGGGGGGGTTGGTGGGCGCGCGTGCGCGCTCTCTTGCCCTTTTAAAAGCGCTGCTGGTGGCAGGGGTTTTGATCTGCCCCCTGCCTTTTGGGAATTCTTTGAACTTGGGCATGGTGGTCGTGGGGCTATTTGGGAAAGTGAGCGCGCTTGGTTTGCTCGTGGTGGGGGGGGCGTGGGGGGGTAGATATGTGGGCTTTAAAGGCTTTTCTCCCCCTGCTTTTCTCTTTTTAAGCATCTTTGGGGGGGTGATCTTTTTAGATAACCTTGGGTTTTTGCCCATCAGTTTTATTTACGCTTCCCCTGGGTTGGCGTGGGCTAGTTTATGTCTTTGGGGGGGGGTGGCCTTTTGTGTGGATCGGGTATTGGGGGGGTGTTTTGTGCTAGTCCTTATAGGGGGAATGTGTTTCTCACTCCCCACGCCCTATACGCTCTTTATGGATATTTACTTATGGCTGGGCGCACTGGTGGGGCTTTTGATGGGTGTTAAGCCACCCTCACACCCATAAATTATCTAACAGGCGCACAGCCCCCACCTGCACGGCGCACAAAATCAAGGTTTGGTTGGGTTGGATTTGGGCTAGGGGGGCTAGCTGGCGATCGCACACGCTCAAATAATGCACCTTGAGTCCTTGCAACACTTCTAAGCCTAACGCGATGAGTTGAGCACTATCGCGCTCCCCTTCTTGAATCGCTTTTTGGATACACATCAAGGCTTGGGGGATTTTGCGCGCAGTTGCACGCTCCTCAGAGTTTAAATACACATTGCGCGAACTCAACGCCAAGCCGTCATCATCGCGCACAATGGGGCAGGGCATAATCTCTATGTCTAAAAAGAGATCAGCGACCATGCGCTGGATAATGAGGAGTTGTTGGGCATCTTTTTGCCCAAAATACGCCCGTTTGGGGCGCACCAAGTTAAAGAGTTTGAGCACCACCTGCAACATCCCCTCAAAGTGTTTAGGGCGCATATCCGCCTCAAAGCCCAGTAGAGAGGCGGGGGGTTGGAGGGTGATTCTCTCTAGCACACCAAAGGGGTAGATCTGTGCAGGTTCTGGGGTAAAGAGCACATCCACGCCCAAACTCTCGCACAGGGCAGTATCTGCCTGCAGAGTTCTAGGGTAGGCTTGGTAATCCTCATTAGGGGCAAATTGGGTAGGATTGACAAAGATAGAGACCACCACGATTTGATTTTGCGCTTTGGCTTGCTCTATCAAGCTAGCATGCCCGGGGTGCAACGCCCCCATCGTGGGTACAAACCCGATTTCTTGCCCCCAAAAGGGGGCAAGTTGGCTCGCCTTAGTGCACACTTGCATGCAAACCCTCCATTTGTGTTAAAATCTGTTTGAGGCTCTCTGAGGGTTTGGGGTGGTTGTAAATGGGGCGACCCACCACGATAAAATCCGCCCTAGCGCGCAAAGCGTCTTGGATTGTGCCCACGCGCTTTTGATCTTGGGTGTCCTGCACATTGGGGCGAATCCCCGGGGTCAGGGTGAGAAAATCCGCTTTTGTGGCTTGCTTGATGGCTAGACTCTCTAACACCGAGCAGACCACCCCATCTAGCCCGCTGCTAAAGCAGAGTTTGGCAAGGTGGAGGGTTTGCTCTGTTAAGGGGGCATGGTAGACTTGCTCCACTTCTAAAGAGTCTAAGCTAGTCAGAATGGTAACCCCCATGAGCAAGGGCGTACGGCTCAAGGCGCGCATTTTTTCTACCACGCTCTCAAGCGCGCGCCCTCCAGCACTCGCATGCAAGGTGATCATCTCCACACCCAATTTAGCGCACTCTAGCGCGGCTTCTTGCATGGTATAGCTGATATCATGCAATTTCAAATCTAAGAAAATCTTAAAGCCCATTTTTTGGATTTCTTGCACAAAAGCAGGACCTTCGCGCACAAAGCCCCTTAAGCCCAATTTCACCCACAGATTTAGCCCCTTGAGTTGTTCTAGCAAACACAAACACGCTTGTTTATCGGGTAAATCCAGCGCTAGACAGAGTTGCATACATACTTCCTTGTGGTATTTTCAGCAAAAAGCTATTACAATGCGCCATTATACAACTTAAGGATGAGAGTTTGTCAAAATCTAGCGCGCGGTGCGTGTTGATCGCAGGACCCTGTGTCATTGAAGAGATGGCGATCTTAGAAGCCATCGCTAAAGAGCTCCAGCCCCTAGCCACAGACCCTAGGATTGATTTTTATTTTAAAGCCAGTTTTGACAAGGCTAACCGCACCAGTTTAGAGAGTTATCGCGGTCCCGGGCTTGCAAAGGGCTTAGAAATGCTAGATAGCATTAAATCTAAATTTGGCTACAAGCTCCTTACAGATATTCATGAAAGCGCGCAGGCGGGGGCGGTGGCTGAGGTGGTGGATGTCTTGCAGATCCCGGCGTTTTTGTGCCGTCAAACCGATTTGATTATCGCGGCTGCACAGACTAAGCGCGTTTTAAATATCAAAAAGGGGCAGTTTATGCACCCTAAGGACATGCAATACAGCGCGCTCAAAGCCCTCAACACCCGCGCTAAAAACCCCTATAAAACCCCCACTTATGAAACTTGTTTAGAACATGGGATTTATTTATGCGAGCGGGGGGCGAGTTTTGGGTATGGCAATTTGGTTGTGGACATGCGCTCTTTGGTCATCATGCGCGCCTTTGCTCCGGTGATCTTTGATGCCACTCATAGCGTACAAATGCCCGGGGGGGCGCAGGGCAAGAGCGGGGGGGATAGCTCCTTTGTGCCTTATTTAGCACGCGCAAGTGCAGCTGTGGGCGTAGATGGCTTTTTTATGGAAACGCATTTGACCCCAGAAAACGCCCTGAGCGATGGACCTAATATGATCCCCACCGCGCAATTAGCCCCCCTAGTAGAAGATTTGCTCAGCTTGCAGGCATGGCAACACAATAAAGGACATTAATGGCAGAGTTTAAGAGTCTTGAGGGCAAATTATGCCTCAAGGGAGATGAGAGAGTTGGCATTTTGGCTTCGCGCTTTAATCATTTGGTGAGCGATCGCTTAGTAGAGGGCGCGCTGGATAATTTCAAACGGCATGGGGGCAATTTAGCCCTTTTGAGTGTGATCAGAGTCCCCGGGGCTTATGAATTGCCCTTTGTGCTAGATAGGCTCTTAGCCTCTAAAAAATACGATGGGGTGTGTGTGTTGGGGGCGGTGATTCGCGGGGCGACCCCGCATTTTGACTATGTGAGCGCGGAGGCTACTAAGGGCATTGCCAACACCACCTTAAAATATGGCTTGCCCGTGAGCTTTGGGCTGCTCACCACCGATAATATTGAACAAGCCCTAGAGCGCGCGGGCACTAAAGCAGGCAATAAGGGCTTTGAAGCCATGCAAACCTTGATTGAATTGCTCAATCTCTACCCCCAAATTTAATGGCGACTCGCAGTCAGGTTAGAGAGGCGGTGGTGGGCTTGCTCTATGCCTATGAAAGCGGGAATGAAGCCGCCTTGCACAAAGCCCCCGATTTTTTAGCCCAAAAGAAGATCAAAAACGCCCAACAACGCTTTGCTCTAGAGCTTTTAGAGGGCACGCTCAAGCATTTAAACGCCCTAGATAATGCCTTGATCCCCCTGCTCAAAGATTGGGATTTGGCGCGCATGGGGAGTATGGAGCGCGCGATTTTGCGCTTAGGGGCTTATGAAATCTTGCACACGCCCACCAACCCGGCAGTGGTGATCAACGAGGCGATCGAACTCTCTAAAACCTATGGCGAGGACAACGCGCCCAAACTCATCAACGCGATCCTAGACGCGTTGTGCAAACAAAAATTTTAAACTTCTTTGAACTGGGCGTAAATTTCTAAAATACGCGCTTCGTCTAGCATGTTGGGGTCTATCTGCTTGCCTAATAATTTGGCGTGGTGGGCTTTGAACTCCTCTAGGGGAATCCACTCTAGGTTTTGGGCGATGTGGGCGCGCGCTTTTTGACAAAGGGGAAATGCCATTGGGTGAGCTCTGGGTCGTGTATGAAAACTTGATTTTGAAAGCTCTGTTGTTCTAAGGATCTACCGCCCGCATCCCATTCTACAAACGCATGCAGCTTGTTGCAGTAGAGGTTGTGATCGCCATGGGCTTCCACCCATCCAAAATTACAAAGATTGTGCACATACACCTGTTGGTCCACAACGCGAAGATGGATTCTAGAATAACTCAGGACTTGATTTTGATGCCAAACATGATAAAAACTCTGATAAAGTTTCTTAGCGTCATAGATGTGATCTGCATCAATTTTAAGCATCCATGCGTTTTTGGGGATAAAAGAGAGGACATAGTTATAGTAGTGATAGAGTTGGTGGTGGAAATCTTGGGGGTCTTGGGTTACAATTTCGTACGGGTAAGCCACTGGGATAAAAGTGGGGAACTTTTGGCAAAACTCTAGGATGTATTCTGCGCTTCCGTCATCACAATCGTTATAGCCAATCACGCCCCGTTGGATGGCAGGCAAAATAGAGTACAAACACGCCTCTAAAGTGGCGATCTCGTTTTTCACACGGATGAATGCCCAAGGGTTGAGTGGGCTTTTAGGGTCGCTAGCTTTGGGGTCGTGCTCAAAATAGCCCTTGTGTAAGGCTCTATCGGGGATTAAAAGTTGGCGTTTATAGGGCTTAAGAGTTACCCCCCCCCCCCCCGTACAAGCGGTTAGCTTGGATATAGTCCTCATTCTTAAGGGGCGCGATTTTAGCAAAGACTTTTGATTTTTGGGGGTGGCAATAAAAAGAAAGAGAGGGCAGGCAGAGGGCAAAGCTGTAGGCTTGTTTGGCAGATTGAAACCAATTTTTAGGAATCGCACGCTTTAAGAAGCTCTTACATCGTTGGTTGAGGGACAAAAACACTCCTTACAAAAGCCAAATTATACACCAATGCGCGCAAAAAGCATGCTAACATGCGCCATTTATCTTTTTAGAGGCGTGGCGTGCGGCATTACTTGCGGATTGTGTCTTTATTGGCTCTGTCTAGCTTTTGTTTGGGCGTGGCGGAGTTTTTGGTCTCGGGGATTTTAACCAGTCTAAGCCTGTATTACGGGGTGTCTGATAGCCAAGTGGGCAATTTAGCCACCCTTTATGCTTTGGGGGTGGTGGTGGGCGCGCCCTTTGTGAGCGTGCCCATCTCGCGCTTTAACTACCGCAACCAGTTGATCTTTACGCTTTCTCTCTTTGCGCTCTCCAATGCGCTCATGTTTTTTAGCCATAGTTTTCTAAGCGCGCTCATCGCGCGCTTTATCGGCGGGCTCATGCATGGCTTGTTCTTTGTCATCGCCACCATCATTTGCCTAAAAGCTGCGCCTAAGGCAAAGACCAGCATGGCATTGAGCTTAATGGCTAGTGGGCTCACCATCGCTTTAGTAACCGGCGTGCCCTTGGGTATTTTAGTGGCCAAGCATTTTGGGCTCTTAGCGCCCTTTGCCTTGGTGGCTTGTTTAGCCTTTTTGGCCGCTATTCTAGCTTTATTCATCATGCCCAAATTCTCCAGCAAGCCAGCCAATTTTAAAAATCTAGGCGTGGCCTTTGGCTTTGTGCCTGTGTGGCAGGGTTTTTTAGTAACTGCCTTTTCGTGTGGGTCTATGTTTGTGGTGTACATCTACTTGCGGGTTTTATTAGAGAAACACCACTTTAGCCCAGAGAGTATCACCAACATTTATTTATACTACGGCGTGGCTGCCATGTTGGGTAATCTCTTTGGGGGCAAATTGGCGGATTTAAGGGGCTCCTTTGCCTCTTTAGGCTTTTTACTCGCCATGCAGATTTTAGCCCTAAGTGCGATGAGTGTTAGTTACCACTTGCCCAAAGCGTTTTTAATCGCCAATGTGGTGGGCTTTGGCTTCTTTGGCTTTGCTTGCATCGCCCCGCTTAAAATGTTAAGCGGGCATCTAGGGCGCGTCTTCACCCCAAATACAAAAGATAGCACCATCGCGCTCAATGAGGCTTCTTTTAATGTGGGGATCACTTTTGCCTCTCTGGTTGGCGGGCTGGTGGCGCATTTAAATGTCAATTTTAACGGGCTGTGTGCCGCGCTTTTTGCTTTGAGTGCCTTGAGTCTTTTGAGTTTTGGCATTAAAAAGGCGCGCTTTCATGTAAAATAGTTATACTTAGCCAAAAACTAGGATCACCATGTTACAAGCCACACAAGTTAGCATGCGCTATGCCACTAAAAAGCTCTTTGAAAATGTCAATCTCACATTGGACGCACACAAACGCTATGGACTGATTGGAGCCAATGGCGCGGGCAAGAGCACCTTTTTAAAGATTTTAGCCGGGGAGATCGAGCCTAGCAGCGGGGAGATTAGCGTGGGTTCTGGGCTTAAAGTAGGGGTTTTAGGCCAAGATCAATATGCCTTTGAAGAATTCAGTCTCAAAGACGCGGTACTCATGGGCAATAAAACCCTCTATGACGCGCTCAAAGAAAAAGAAAAACTCTACAGCCAAGCGGATTTGAGCGATGACAAGGTCAATGCCCGTTTGGCCGAACTAGAGATGATTTGCGTGCAAGAAGACCCACTTTATGAATGCGAGGTGGTGGTAGAGAAAATCTTAGAGGATTTGGGTATCCCCGCACAGCGACATAATGACTTAATGCAAAGCCTACCTAGCAGCGATAAATTTAAAATTCTGCTCGCTCAAGTGCTCTTCCCCAAGCCTGATATTTGCTACTAGATGAACCCACTAACAACCTAGATTTAAACGCGATCGCTTGGCTAGAGGAGAACTTGAAACGCCATGAAGGCACAATGGTCATCATCAGCCACGATCGCCACTTTTTAAACGCCGTTTGCACGCATATTTTAGATTTGGATTTTAACACGCTCAGAGAGTTTAGCGGCAATTACGATGATTGGTACATCGCCTCTACTTTAATTGCCAAACAAAAAGAAGCCGAACGCAATAAAAAGCTCAAGGAAAAAGAGGAGCTAGAACGCTTTATCGCGCGCTTTTCAGCCAATGCGAGCAAGGCGCGCCAAGCCACTAGCCGCCAAAAGCAATTAGATAAACTGGATATTCAAAGCATTGAGGTCTCTAGTCGGCGCGATCCTAGCATTGTCTTTAAACCTCAGCGCACCATTGGCAACGAAGCTTTAGAATGTAGCCAGATTTCTAAGTCTTATGGGGATTTGGTGGTGCTGAAAAATGTCAGCCTAAAAATCGCCCCCAAAGATAAGATCGCCTTGATTGGGCCTAATGGCGTGGGCAAGAGCACGCTGTGTAAAATCCTAGTAGAGGAGTTGGCTCCAGATAGTGGGAGTGTAAAATGGGGCGCGACTGTGCTAAGGGGCTATTTTCCCCAAGATGTGAGCGAGAGCATTCAGGGGGAGGAAAGCCTGTATCAATGGCTTTTTAACTTCAATAAAAAGATTGAGAGTGGTGAGGTGCGCAACGCTTTAGGGCGCATGCTCTTTAGCGGGGCAGAGCAAGAAAAAAGCATTAATGCGCTGAGTGGGGGGGAGAAACACCGCATGGTTTTAAGCAAGCTGATGCTTGAAAAGGGCAATTTTTTAGTGCTGGACGAGCCCACTAACCATCTAGACCTAGAGGCGATCATCGCTTTAGGCGAGGCGTTGTATAAATTTGAGGGGGCGTTGATTTGTGTCAGCCACGATCGCGAACTCATTAGCGCGTATGCGAATCGCATTATTGAACTTGTGCCTAGCAACAAGGGCGCAAAGGTGATCGATTTTAGGGGGAGTTATGAGGAGTATTTGGCGAGCAAGGGGACATAATTTACAGGTTAGGGGCAAGTTATGTGTAAAGTGGATTTTATGAGGGCTTTTAGAATGTTTTTAGAAAAGCTTAAGGAACAGATTTGCCAGCCCGATCACCAATGGAAAATCAAGGGGTTTATCGATAGTGAAAGGCGTTTGTTTTCTCTATCAAATGACACAAAAGTGGTTTCTAAGATTCTCGAGATTCACATGTTTCTCTATATCCTAGAATTTGCTGAAGATTGTGGTTTTGATGTGGTCTTGCCTAGCCATCAAAACTATTACCCAGATTTATCGTTTGTGTCTAAGGCAAATCCAGCACTAAAATACGCCATTGATTTAAAAACAACCTACCGCAACGCAAAAAATCCGAATTTATGCAATGGCTTCACTCTAGGTTCGCATGGGGAATATTTTAGAAACAGAGAATCGTGTAAAAATATCCAATTCCCTTACAAGAGTTACAAAGGGCATTTCTGTCTAGGGATCATTTATGACCGCGTCAAAGTCAATGAATTGGAGCGTTATGGTTTGCAAGATTTGCAGTGTATCCCATCAGTGATTAAAAATCTCACATTGTTTTTTGTCGAAAAATATAAAATAGCCAGCGATACAAGTGGGAGTGGGAACACCGCTAATATTGGGAGCATTAAAGTGATTGCGGATATTTTACACGAAAGGGGAGTTTTTGCAAAATTAGGCGAAGAGATTTTTGACGATTACTGGATGAACTATGGGTATATCAATATTACAGACCCTACGGGGATTCAAAAGCCCATCCGCAACCTTGATGCATATCTACGCTACCGAGGCATTAAGCCATGCTAGAATCCCAAAAAGTAAGGATTCCTCCCTTGAAGATTCAAGGGATTAAAACTAAAATTGTCCCCTATATTCAAGAAGTTTTTAAGACTTTAGATGTTGGTGTTTATTATGAACCCTTTATGGGAAGTGGCGTAGTTGGGCTTAATTTAATGCCCAAAGTGGCGGTTTTTAGTGATAATAACCCCCATATCATTAATTTTTACAATGCAATTAAAGAAGGCACACTTACTGAGGATTCGGTGCGTGCGTTTTTAATCCAAGAGGGTCAAAAACTAGAACAAGAAGGGCAGGCACATTATTTAAAAATACGGCAGAGATTTAATAAGAACCAAGACTCTCATGATTTTTTATTTCTTAACCGCAGTTGTTTTAATGGATTGATGCGTTTCAATTCTAGGGGGGATTTCAATGTCCCCTATTGCAAGAAAGATCGCCGTTTTGCCCCTGCTTACATTACAAAAATCACAAATCAAGTTAAATGGGTCAGTGAGCGTATAGCTCAAAACGACTACACATTTCTCTGCTGTAATTTTATGCAAATTTTTAAACAGGCACAAAAGGGTGACTTGATTTACTGCGATCCCCCCTACATTGGCAGACATGCTGACTATTTTAGTCTGTGGAGTCCTAAGTACGAGGAAACACTCTATGACTTGCTTGAACACACACAAGCTAGTTTTTTGCTTTCTACTTGGCATAGCAACACATACAGAACCAATCCATATCTTCACCGCTATCAAGAACATCAGATAGAGCTATTAGATCATTTCTACCATCTAGGGGGCAAAGAAAAGAATCGTAACGCCATCAAAGAGGCTTTAGTGCAAGACTTTAAAAACAGTTAAGCGGGATATTTGCTCAACAAGGAGGTTGGCATACCTCTTAATCTTTTGCTAAAGAATTCTTTCATTTTCATTTTGGCAAAAAGTTGCGTCATGCTAAAACTAACAATCGGCGCGCGCAAGGGTAAGAGTAACTTCTAGTTTTCTCCCTAGACCTTTTTTGCCCGAGGTTAAACTTCTTTAAAGTATTTAAACATGTTCTTGTAACCCTGTCTTGATCTTTGCCAATAAACATGGTAAAACCCGCCCCTAATGAGCGTGACAACTTTTACTCTAATTTTTCTTTTTGTCTTCTTTTGCATGAACCTCTTTAGCTATCTGAGGCTAAGGAAGTTTACCTATCCCTTTTTGCGCTTTCTGCCTATTTGTCTGTATGGTTTAAACATTCTCTATCGGGTCGTGCAGACGAAAGTTTTTGCCCATTTGGAGGCGTTACATACCTTCTTGTATGCCCTAGGCGGGATGAGCATGGCCGCAAGTTTTATTCTCTTCTGCCTGCTATTATTGCACCCCATTGCGCTCACAACTCTGCGTCAAAGCACAGACACACACAAACGCCAAAGCCTTAAAAAACTCTTGGATATAGGTCTACTAGGGGTTTTCTTTACCTCTATGGCAAAGGGCTTTTACAATTCAACCAATCTTGTGATCACAAGGCGCAGTGTAAAGCTAAAAAATTTAAAAGAAGCGTGCCACCTTGTGATGATCAGCGATGTGCATATAGGGGCGTATCTTAAAAAAGATTACTTGCAAAAGATTGTCGATCGTATTAACGCGCTTGATCCGGATATCGTCGTGATTGTGGGGGACTTGGCGGATTTGAAGGCTCAGTTGGTACAAAAGGATTTAACCCCGCTTAAAAGTATCCAATCTAAATATGGCGTGTATTGTGTGCTGGGCAACCATGAATATTACCACGGGGTGGATGCGCTTGTTAAAGTGTTTCAAAAGAATCATTTACGCGTCCTGCAAAATGAGAGTGTCCAAGTTGCGGGGCTTAATCTAATGGGGGTAAATGACCTGATAGGGTATCGCTTTAAGCGTTTTGAACCCGACTTTAAGACTATCTTTACCCAAGCCAACCCCAATCTGCCTAGCGTTTTACTCTCCCACCAACCCAAATCCTTAACACATTTAGAGCAAAAACCTGATTTGCTCTTATGCGGACACACCCATGCCGGACAGATATTCCCCTTCAGCCTCTTAGTGTGGCTGGATCAAAAATACATCTATGGGCATTATCATTTGAAAGATTGCCAAATGATTGTGAGTAGTGGCTGTGGCTTTTGGGGGCCGCCTGTGCGCATTTTTACTAAGAGCGAAATCGTGTCCATCCATTTAGAGCCTGAAAATCAAGCCTAGTGTTTTAGACGCGATTAACCTGTCCTAGAAAATATAGTTAAAATTGACATACCACACATAGCGTCTGATATCTTTTATATCTGCTGTAAGTTTTTGGGGGATCATGGGAAACTTTATTCCGGCTTGCACAGCCACATGTTCTTTAAGGCGGATTCGACCGCCTGCATTGAAAAGAAACTGGAAACCGCTATGAGAAAAGTTATTGTAGCTCCAAGTGTTGCCCGCTAATTGGATACCCCCCACTAGGCCAAGAGAAAAGGAATCTGCAGGGATGATATTGACAATCATATCTGCAGCCCCACCATAGGCATAAACATCCCATTTGCCCCCAGTGGGTTTCTTCCCAAACTTCTCCCAAATGCGCCAATCATCAAAGAGAGCACTATTGTCCCAATCAAAGAAAGCATAAACCTGCCCGCCAAACCATTTATTGGCAAAGCCCACACCCCCCACCTGCGCGCTTAGACCATAGAGAGGGAATCCGCTCGATAGGGCTTTCTTGTATTCGCCCCCCCCACCTTTACCTTGTTGGTAACCAAGCCCTAGAAAAAAGCCGTTTTTCTCGCCCGCTTGGGCAACCTGAGTGGCACCAACTACCATTAAGGCTGAGAGCACCAAACTCTTTGTTTTGATTTTAAAAACCATAAGACTCCTTGTTATCAACTAGGGTATTGCAAAAAAGCTAAAAGTATTCCAAAAGTATTGCTGGTAGCAGTTGCGCAGAGTCCCACATGTGCAATCCACAAAGACCACAAGGTTTTGTTGACATACTCTAATGACCAGTGTAGTACCATGAATACCCAGTATTCAGACATGGCAAAAGCCCTCACTTCTAGACGCACAATCGCCATTTTTGCCAACTATGTCTACAATTTCTAAGGTTTAAGCGCACGTTTTTGCAAAAAGGCCACGCTCTGTTTTAAAAGCTGTGTGCCCTTGGGAGTCATGATGCTCTCTGGGTGGAATTGATAAGCTAGGGCATTGTCTTGAGGGTGATAAACCCCCATGACAATGTCTTGATAATGGGCGATCACCTGCAAGCTAGCGGGCAGATCATAGGCTTTTAAGGAGTGGTAACGCGCCACTTGCAAACTCTCTCCCAAGCCTTCAAAGGCCTCAAAAGGTTCTAGTACAATGCACGAGCTCTTGCCATGCATGATGTGCGCACACGGCCCTACTCGCGCCCCATAACTCTGTGCTAAGGCCTGCAATCCCAAGCAAATCCCCAAAATGGGAAACTCACCCCGCACACAATCAATTAAGGGTAAGAGCCGTCCGGATTGTTCAGGGGTACCAGGACCAGGCGAAATGCACAGAAGCACCTGATCTTTTTGGGCGCGCATGAATGCGTGCAACTCTTGTTCAGGGGTGTCGTTACGATACACCTTGAGATCATGTCCTAAGCTCTCCAACTCGTAAACCAAGTTGTAGGTGAACGAGTCAAAATTATCTACAAAGAAGATGGTCATGCATATGTCCTTTGGATGGCCTCTAACACGCTTTGGGCTTTGGCCTTTGTTTCTGCGCTCTCGGCTAGTGGATCGCTCTCTAGCACAATGCCCGCGCCGCTTTGCACAAAGGCCCAAGAATCGCGCACAAAGGCCCCGCGAATCACAATGCAAGTGTCCATAGAGCCATTAGCACACAGATACCCCAAAGACCCTCCATAAGATCCGCGCCGCTTGCCCTCTAGCTGCGCGATGAGCTGGAGGGCAGAGATTTTGGGCGCGCCGCTTAAAGTACCCGCATTCATAAAACTTAAAAAGGCGTGCAATGCGTCCAAATTGGGCTTGAGCACCCCCTGCACCGCTGAAGTCAAATGCATGACATGGGAATACTTCTCCACGCGCAAGAGCTTGTTAGCAAAGCGCGTATTGGGCAAACACACCCGCGCGAGATCGTTGCGGGCTAAATCCACGAGCATGAGATGTTCGGCGCGCTCTTTGGCATCGCTCAATAACTCCAATTCCATGCGGTTGTCCAAATCCACATCGATCGCCCCTTGGGGGGTGCGTGCGCGCGGACGCGTGCCGGCAATGGGGCAAATTTGGGCGGTACGGCTGGGCGCATCGTATTTGAGCGCGCTCTCTGGGCTAGCCCCAAAGAGTGTAAAATCTGGAGTGTGCATGTAAAACATATAGGGGCTGGGGTTGCGCGCTTTGAGATGATAATAAGCGCTCAAGGGGTCTTGACATTTTAAGCTAAAGCCCCTAGAAATCACCGCTTGGAAGATATCCCCAGCTTGCAAGGCATTTTGCAGGCGCAACACCCGTTGTTGGAATTCTATATCCGGGCAGTCTGTGTGGAGCGCGCTATCTTGGGCGTGTTTGTGGGGGGTGAAGTCCTCTTGGCTCTCTTGGGCTAGCTGGGCTAAAACTTGCATATCTGTTTGTATATCTTGCCGGTAGGTTGGATCAAAGCACGCGCCTAAAATTTGGGTGGTGCGCGCTTTGTGATCGATCACAAGAAGGGTTTGGGCAAGATAAAAGAGATAATCTGGCGCGCTATTTTCCTGTGCGCTTAAAGTGGGGAGAGTTTCAAAATAATGTACCATCTCAAAGGAAAACAGTCCGGCACAAAAGAGGGCTAGGGGGTGGCTAGAATTGGGGCGCACATTCTGTAAGATCGCGCGCAGCGCGTCTAGGGGGCTGGGGGTAAAGAGTTTAGAAAACTCGTCTTGAAGGCCGTGGGTCTTGGGGTAGTGTAGCTGGAGGCTGGAGTCCTTAAGAGGGGTTTGTAGAACAGGGCTGAGTTTTTGCAGGAGGGCTTGGCCATTAGGAGTTAGCGCATTCAAACACACTTGTTGGTCTTGTGCGCGCAACTGCACGCACGCGTGGCTTAGAATGATGGACTTGGTGTGCGCCTTACTCTGCGTGTGTGCGCTCTCTAATAATAGGGTGTGGGGCCCTTGGAGCTGGCTATACAGGGCTAGGGGGTAGGGGACATAGGTAGCGGTTTCTTGCAAAGCGATCATTTTAGGCCCTCTTTAAGAATGGTGTCAACATTGTAGCGCAAATACACTAAAGATAAATAGGCAGAGTTTGGCTATAATGGGGGGGAATACAAAGGGGTGTTGATGGGGCTTTTAGACGATCTTTTACTCATCTTTCTGATAGGTGTGTTGTTAGGAGGGGTGGGTTACTATGTGTACATGGTGCTTAAAAAATGACTTGTGATCGCATGCTGGTACATATCTGTTGCTCTGTGGATAGCCATTATTTTTTGCAAGAACTGCGCAAGCTCTACCCTGCCACCCAATTTAGTGGCTTTTTTTACAACCCCAATATCCACCCCCATGCAGAATATCTGTTGCGTTTAGCAGATGTGCGCCGTTCCTGCCAAAAGCTCCATATGGAGCTCATTGAGGGGGATTATGCGCTAGAAGCATGGTTAGAAGCGATTCAAGGTTTAGAACAAGAACGCGAAAAGGGCGCGCGGTGCAATGTCTGCTTTGATGTACGCTTGGAGGCGTGCGCAAAAATGGCTTTAATGCTGGGCATTGGGGCTTTTAGCACGACATTGCTCTCCAGCCCCATGAAAGAACAGGCGATCTTGAAAGCACAAGGAGAGGCTATTGGGGCGCGCTATGATCTGCGCTTTATTTACCACAATGTGCGCGCACAGGGAGGAGTGGAGCGCCAAAACGCCCTAGCCAAGCGCGACAAGCTCTATCGCCAAAATTATTGTGGCTGTCAATTCGCCCTCAATGCCCAAAGGCAAGCCCAAAATAAACCCTGTATAGAACTCCTTAGCCCCTTGAGTGGGCAGGTCCAACCCTCCAGTATCCAACATCGTCTAGAGCTCTTTAAACAGCGCGATCGCCTAGAAACCCGCGGACTAGATTATTCCTTATTGCAACACAGTACCCAAGCTTACATACTCTTGGGCGCGCTGGTGCGTGTGGGAGGTGTGCCTCTTTCTAGCTATATTTTAAACCACTCCATGGGCAAAAAAGCCACTCTTAAAGATGTACAAATCCATACTATCACCCTTAAGCCCACCTTTGCGCAGAGTCTACTGGCCAAACAACACCACCTAGAGATTCCAGAGATAGCGTTAGAAGTGGGGCTTTCTTGCAAGGACGACACACTCTTTTTAGACACAAGGGGTGTGGCAACTTTACTCTCAAGAGTGCCCACACCCTTAACGGGTTTGAAACTGCGCTATGAGGAGGAGCTCTACATACGCGAAAGGCTTGTAGGCGTAGAGAGTACCCAGCCCATCGTGGTGTTAGACACTTTAGAAACGCTCAAAGACGCGCCCATTAGCATAGAGATCACAGCGCAAAGTTTTGAACACAGAAATTTTTATCTATTAGAACATGCGCGCGCGTCTTTGCCACCAAAGCAAGCCAAAGAGCAAGGCGAAGCTCACCCCTGAGAGCACTAGGGCGTATTGGTTGGCTAACGCGTTGTCATTGGCTTCAGAGGCGATGAAGATCGCCACGCTGGCTACGCGCGTTTGCCCTTCAATGTCCCCGCCTAACATGATCACCACCCCAAACTCCCCGATAGTATGGGTAAAAGTGGTGGTGATGGCTAAATATAGACTGGGTTTGATATTGGGTAAGAGTACCTTAAAAAAGGTGGAGAGTTTACCCTTGCCCAGTGTATAGCTAGCTTGCTTGAGAGAGGGGGGTAAGTTGGCTAGGGCATGCTGGATGGGGTTGACCATAAAGGGTAGAGAAAAGATCACACTGCCTAGTACCAGCCCTTGAAAGCTAAAGGCTAGACGCAGATGCAGATGTTCTTGCAAAAATTCCCCTAGGGGGCTACTGGGCGCGAACGTCCATAAGAGATAAAAACCCAGCACACTAGGAGGCAGGACTAGGGGCATCCATGTGAGGGTTTCTAGTAAAGTTTTTAACGCGCCTTTTTTGTGAGCTAAATAAGCACCTAGAGCTAAGCCAATGGGGAATAAAATGAGAGTAGTGCAAAAAGCCAGCGCAAAGGTGAGCTTGAGGGTGGTAAAAAAACTAGAATCCACTAATCCACGATATAGCCATAATCTTTCAAAATCGCTTTGCCCTCTGCTCCTAAAATAAAGTTTTCAAAGGCCTTAGCTAGGGGTTTTTTGCCCCCTTCATTGGTGAGTACTAGTGCCTGTTCTATGGGGCTATAGTATTGCTTGGGGATGATGTAGTAATGCTTCACATCGGCGCGATCCATCAAAGAGAGCGCGCTAAAGCCCAATTGTGCTCCCCCGCTGGCGACATATTGGTTAGCTTGGGCAATGGAATTGCCCAGTATTATTTTGCCCTTAAGTTTGTCCTTAAGGTGGAGTTTGTCTAACACTTCCAAACTGGCTTTGCCATAGGGGGCTAGAGCGGGGTTAGCGATGGCCAAATGCTCAAACGCGCCTTGCAATACGTCCAAAGAAGGTACAGGACGCGTCTTGCTCCACAACACCAATACCCCCTTGGCATAAACCTTCACAGAGTAGGGGGTGATTCTATCCTCTAGCAAGCGTAGGGGGCGTTTTTTATCCGCGCTCACGAAGAGATCAAAGGGCGCGCCTGATGGATTTGGTTATACAACTTGCCCGAAGAGCCAAAACTCAAACGCACCTTGGCATCTGGGTGGTGTTTCAAAAAGGCTTTTTGCAGGGCTTGTAACGCCTTTGTGAGATTGGCCGCTCCAGCGACATGGATTTCTCTAAACTCATGCGCAAGCCCAAAGACTAGCAACAAGCAAACCAGCCCCAGCGCGCGTGCTAAAGAAGTGAACATGGTATTTCCTCCAAACTTGACTCAAGGGCATTATAACACTTGCGTGTTGGCTTTAAGTTAAAATTAATGGGCATGGGGGTAGAATGCGACTTTTTGGGAACGGAGTATGGCGCAGCCTGATTAGCGCGCACCCTTGGGGTGGGTGAGGTCGTGGGTTTGAATCCCGCTACTCCGACCATGCCCTTTTAAAGACCTCTTATGCCCCTAAAACGCAATATTTTCATCTACTATGTGGCTAATTTCTTGGCTGTGAGCGCGCAGGCGTTACCCCATGCGATTTTGACCCCCTTGCTCTTGGCTAAGGGGCTCTCTTTGGCCCAAATTATGTGGGTACAGGCGATCTATAGCATGGCGGTGTTGTTGGCAGAATACCCCAGCGGGGTTTTAGCCGACTTAATGCGGCGCAAGTTCCTCTTCATTGGCTCTAAATTGGTGTTGCTCTTGAGTTTTAGCCTTGTGTGGCTATGCGAGGGCTTTTTTTGGATGCTTGTGGCTTGGGGGCTCTATGGGCTAGCCAGCGCGCTAGATTCGGGCACGATAGACGCTAGCCTGACCAATGCCATCAAAACACAAAAGGCCAATCTCTCTAAATTTATCGCCACGGGGAGACAGCTGAGTTTTTTGGGCATGGTTGTGGGGAGTGTGTTAGGATCGTTTCTTTATGTACGCTATGGGGCTTCTATGTATGTGGTGGCCTTGCTCTTGTTGGGCTTGTGTATCGCAGTGGTGGGGCTGGGGTTTATAGAGAGGGAGGGCTTGGCGCATAGCAAAAGCTTGGCGCTTTTAAAAAGACATGTCCAAGAGGGTTTTATGGAGTTACGCCATAAGCCCCAATTAAAAAATCTGATGATCTGCAGCTTAGTGTTGCAAGTGTTTTTCCAAACTCATTTCCAACTTTGGCAGGCGTATTTCTTAGCTCAAAACATCGATTCAGCGCATTTGTTTTACTTCTATGTGGGTTTTCAGATTTTGGGAGTCTTGGTGCATTTCATCCCCGTTCACACAGCACAGGGGCAAAAATTATGGTGGCTATTGGGGCTCTTGCCTGTACTTATAGGGCTTTTAAGCCCCCTGCCCCTCGTATACATTCTCTTATATGCCGTGGTGGTGGGGGTGTTCACATGGGTTGGCTACTATGTGGACTACCATTTTTCCCTTGGTGTCTCTGCTGAGAAAATTTCTTCTTTGATCTCTTTAAAATCCAGTGTTTCTAGATTGGCCTCCGTGGGGGTTTTAGCCTTGAGTAGTGTTGAACTAGCCCTAATGCCCGTGGGTTATGTCGTGGTGGGGCATTTTGCTATAGCCTTGCTGGGGGTGGTGTGGGGGTTACGATTCGTGCAAGAGCCCTAAGCTCCATCAAGAAGCCATGAAATGACTTGCCTAGATCAAGCAGCGCATGGCAGAAGAATATGGCAAATGGGGGAGTTGTGGGGGTTAGAATTTGCCTTTTTGTATTATAATGCGCCTTTATATTTGAAGGAGCTTTTATGGATCGCGCGTTTTTGAGTTTAGATACGGTACATACTTTGTTGCACCGCCGTTTTTCTGCTAAGAAATTTGATTCTAAATACCATCTCCCTAAAGAGTTATTAGAAACAATTTTGGAAGCAGGCAGGCTAGCCCCCAGTTCTTATAACACCCAGCCATGGGAGTTTTTAGTCTTGAGAGGCGCGCGTAAAAACCAGCTCCTGCCCCATGTCTATTATAACGACCAAATGATCCATGACGCTAGCGCGCTGGTCGTGGTGGGTTATATGCACTCTAGCGCGATCAATGCGGGGTATTTGAGCGGGTTTTGCAAACCTGAGTATCGCGATCGCGTGGTGAATGGGGTGGCTTCTTTGTTTAAAGATCGCTTGCAGGGCGATGGGGTGCTCATCGATGCTTATCTCAAAGAGCAATGCTATATCGCTGTGGGGCAGATGTGTCTGAGCGCGGCGTTGTTGGGTGTGGACACTTGCATTATCGGAGGGTTTGACCCAGTGGGGGTGGGCAAGGTGTTGCGTGCCCATTGTAATCCGCCCAAGATTGCCTGTTTGATCGCAATGGGCAAAAGTGCTATGCAGATCACGCGCAAGGCCCGTAAGTCTAAAGAGAGCGCGATCAAGTGGCTCTAAGATGTGGCTGGCTTTTGATAGGCTTATTGCTTCTAACAGGCTGTTCGGATCGCAAACATAAAGACACGCAGAATCAAGTATCTCAAGAGAGTACCGCCCCTGCCCCTAATCTCCCCAAGACATGGGAGTTTTCTGATCAAAACTCACAGAGCATGCGTTTTGAGCGCACACCAGGGGGGTTAAAAATCCAGCCCGCGCCCAATGCACCCGTGCTATTGGCGTTTTTGGGCTTAGAGCCTAAGTTTGTGCCCTACAGCGCCTTACTTAATCACCTAGCTAGCTCGTTTAAGACCGTGCGTTTTGTGGGGGTGTTAGATAGGCCCTACGCGCCTAAGCAAGTCCAGCACTATGTCAAGGCCTATACCCCTAAGTTCACTCTACTCAATCCCATCACGGATCTCTCTAGCTTGAGCGTGTTCTTACAAACTGACACGTGGAAAATGCCCTACTTTTTGCTATACAATAAGGAGGGTGTGTTGCAACAGAGTTACCGCGGGGCAATTGTAGAGGAAATGCTGACTAAAGATATTCAAGACTTGCTACAAAGGTAAGTGGTGTTCAATTTTTTCAAAAAGACTATAGAGAATGTCGCTTCTTTACTGAAAAATAAGCATGTTGTCTTTGGTAAAGAGGAGTTAGAAGAGATTTTAATCGCCTTTGATGTGCAATACGACTTGGTGGAGAGTTTGCTAGAACACTTGCCCGCACAAGTCAAACGCAACCATTTAGAAGTCGCCTTAGTGCGTTTTTTACGTAAAGAGAGCTATTACGATCAAGTAAGCTTGAAAAGCATAGAAAGCAAACCCCTTGTGGAGTTGATCGTGGGTGTCAATGGCGCAGGCAAAACCACCACCATTGCCAAACTTGCCCAGCAGTACCTGGAGCAAAAGCAAAGTGTGATCTTAGGCGCGGGGGACACCTTTAGAGCGGCAGCCACCAAACAATTGCAATTATGGGGGGAAAAATTAGGCTTAGAAGTGATTAGCGCAGCCCCTGGTAGCGACCCTAGCGCGCTGGCCTATAACACGATTCAAGCGGGGCTTGCGCGCGGGGTGGATCGTATCCTCATTGACACAGCCGGGCGGTTACACAACCAAACCAATCTCAAAAACGAATTGATAAAAATCAGCAAGGTTTGTAGTAAGGCCCTCGATGGTGCGCCCTACTATAAGTTCTTAATCTTGGATGGCACGCAGGGCAGCGCAGCCCTAGAGCAAGCCAGAGTGTTTCATGAGAGCTTGCAATTGGATGGTGTGATCGTAACTAAATTAGATGGTACAAGTAAAGGGGGGTGTATTCTGAGTATTCTCTATGAATTGCAATTGCCCATCATTCACTTGGGTTTGGGGGAGAAGGCTGCAGATTTAGTGCCCTTTGACGAACAGGCTTACGTGAAAAATTTACTAGATGCCATCTATGGCTAAACGCGCGCGCGTCTTTGAGTGCCAACATTGCGGGTTTAGCAGCCCTAAATGGCTGGGCAGGTGTAGCAATTGCCAGAGTTGGGAAAGTTTTATAGAAGTGCGCTCGATGGTACAAACCAAAGAAATTCCTAGCGCGTCCCAAAGTGCCTTAGTGCCCATCACCCAAGTTGCCCATGAAAATATCTACTATTTTAGTTCCACACAAAGAGAATTAGATATTGTCTTGGGAGGGGGGGTTGTGCCCGGGGGCTTGTATTTAGTGGGGGGCAGTCCGGGAGTGGGAAAGTCCACTTTGCTTTTAAAAGTCGCAGGAGGATTGGCTAAAGAGGGTAAGCGAGTGTTGTATGTGAGTGGGGAAGAGAGCGCGGGGCAAATTTATTTGCGTGCCGCGCGCTTGGGTTGTTTGCAAGATCATTTGTTTGTACTCAATAGCATCGATTTAGAACAAATCAAAGCCCATTTGGGCGATCAAAGCTATAGTTTATGCGTGATTGACTCGATTCAAACCCTCTATTCTAATCATATCGGGGCGGCTCCGGGGTCTATCTCACAGGTGCGCGAAAGCACTTTTGAGCTCATGCGTTTGGCCAAAGCCAAACAGCTCGCCATTTTTATCATCGGACACATCACCAAAGAGGGGTCTATTGCAGGCCCTAGAGTGTTAGAGCACATGGTAGATAGTGTGCTGTACTTTGAGGGCGATCCTAGTAAAGAATTGCGCATTTTACGCAGTTTTAAAAATCGCTTTGGGGCCACTAGCGAGGTGGGGATTTTTGAAATGCGTCATGAGGGTTTGGTGAGCGCTAAGGAGGCTTCAAAACTCTTTTTCTCCCAAAAAGAAAGTTTGGCAGGAAGCGCGTTAAGTGTAGTCTTGGAGGGGTCTAGAGCCTTGATCTTAGAGATTCAAGCTTTGGTGTGCGAAAGCAATTTGCACAATCCCAAACGTCTAGCCACCAGCTTTGATACCAATCGTCTACACATGCTTTTAGCTCTATTAGAAAAGAAATTAGAAATCCCTTTGAATCGCTACGATGTCTTTATCAATGTTTCAGGAGGGATTAAAATTAGCGAGACGAGTGCGGACTTGGCGGTCGTGGCGAGCATTCTCTCTAGTTTGCGAGAGCGCCCCATTAGCAATAAAACCGCCTTCATCGGAGAGGTGAGCTTAACTGGTTCTGTACAAGAAGTGCCAGACATCAACATGCGCATTAAAGAAATGGAAAATTACGGCTTTTTAAAAGCCATTGTGCCTAAAAAGCCCGCCCTCTCCACGCCCATCATCTGCTACGCGGTTACAGAAGTGTCTAAAATCTTAGAGTGGATGTAATGGTGTTAAACCTTTTATGTTAGCATAGCCCTTTAATATTACGCTTAAGGAGAGTGCATGCAAGAAAAAGTATCTACACGAACCCAATCTCTACAGAACAATCCTAACTTGAGTCAAAAGGATGTGCGAGTCGTGGAAAGGATTTTGAGCAAGAACGACTTAAAAGCCTTGGAGATGAAAAAACGCTACCAAGCCGATGGGCTATATGTGCTCAATTTCATGAGTTCTCCAGGCAGTGGTAAAACCACGCTCTTGGAAAATCTGGCCGGTTTTGAAGATTTTAAGTTTTGCGTCATTGAGGGGGACTTGCAAACTAATCGCGATGCAGATAGACTGCTCAAAAAAGGGGTGCAGGCCCAGCAGATCACCACAGGTGAAGCCTGCCACTTAGAAGCGGCCATGATTGAGGGAGCTTATGACATTTTGCAAAGCAAGGGCGCGTTGCAAGAGAGCGATTATCTTGTGATTGAAAATGTGGGCAATTTGGTTTGCCCTTCTAGCTATAACTTGGGAGCGGCGATGAATATTGTCATGCTCTCCACCCCGGAGGGCGATGATAAGGTGCTTAAATACCCCACTATGTTTTTGTGCGCGGACGCGGTGGTGGTGAGCAAGGCAGATTTGATGGAAGTCTTCAACTTCCGCCTCTCTCAGGTGCAAGAGGACATGGATAGGCTCAAACCCGACACGCCTATTTTTACCCTTAGCCATAAAGATACGCATAGTCTGCGTGCCTTTAAGGATTTCTTGGCAGAAAATAGGGCGCGCAACTACCAATCTGCCCATGTGTTTTAGAGGTGTCTTTTGTGTTTAGCCATCCCTTCTAAAGTGATCGCAATTAAGGGCAATATGGCGGTGCTAGAGACAATGGGCGTACAAAGAGAGGCGAGTTTGGATCTGATGCACGAAGAGGTGCATGTCGGGGATTTCGTGCTCTTGCATGTGGGTTTTGTGATGGGCAAGATTGACAAACAGGACGCTCTAGAATCCTTGAAACTCTATGCCCAGATGATTGAAGGCGTGGATGTTTGAAATCTTTAGACAAAAAGAAATAATCCTTGGGTTTGCCAAGCAGATCAACACCCTAATTTCTCAACTGCCTGCTTCAAGACTTCCTCTATCCATCATGGAAGTGTGTGGGGGGCACACCCATGTGCTTATGCGTTATGGCTTGCTCTCTTTACTGGACGCGCGTTTACGCTTTGTGCATGGCCCTGGTTGCCCCGTGTGCGTGATGCCTAAATTGCGCATTGATCACGCCCTAGCTTTAGCTGGCATGCCTGATACCATCCTGCTCACTCTAGCGGATCTGTTGCGTGTTCCAGGGAGCAGTGGGAGTTTACAAGATTTGCGCGCGCAAGGAAAGGCCGTGCGCTTTGTCTACAGCCCCCTACAAGCCCTTGAAATCGCTGGGGCAAATCCTAACAAACAGGTGATTTACTTTGCCATCGGCTTTGAAACCACCACACCCATGAGCGCGAGTCTGATCTTAAAAGCTAGGGAAAAGAAGCTGAACAATCTTTTTATACATGTTAACCATGTTCTCGTGCCTCCCAGTGTGCGCGCCGTGTTGCGCGATTCTTCAATCCACGCCCTCATTGCGCCCGCGCATGTGAGTGTGATCACCGGGGCGCGCATTTATCAACCCCTAGTGCGCGATTTTAAAATCCCCATTGTGGTTGCCGGGTTCGAACCAGTGGACATGCTGGAGAGTATTTTGCGCATCCTCCAGCAGGTGTACCAACAAGAAGCGCGCTTAGAAATTCAATACACCCGCGCGGTGGATATGCAGGGCAATGTCAAGGCTCAAGCGTTGGTAGAAGAAACAATGCAGGTGCGCCCTAGCTTTGAGTGGCGCGGGTTGGGGGAAATCGCGCATTCAGGAATGCAAGTACGCCCGCAATACCAAGATTTAGACGCGGAGGTGGTCTTTGCCAAATACTTACCACAACGCGCGCATCAAGATGCCCATGCTTGCCTGTGTGGGGACATTCTAAGAGGGGTGGCCAAACCTTTGGATTGTGCGCTCTTCAATAAAACTTGTACCCCCACCCACCCCATAGGCGCGTGCATGGTCAGCTCTGAGGGCGCGTGTGCGGCCTATTATCGCTACTGCCTTGACATTGACTCAAGATTAGAGTATAATTAAGCTTTTGTTGGGGTATAGCCAAGTGGTAAGGCAGCAGGTTTTGGTCCTGCCATTCCGAGGTTCGAATCCTTGTGCCCCAGCCATGACGCGGGATAGAGCAGTCCGGTAGCTCGTTGGGCTCATAACCCAAAGGTCGGTGGTTCAAATCCATCTCCCGCAACCAAATCGATTCATGAAACAATCCTCATCTTTTGACAATTCAAAACCTTTTAGCGCGTTGATGTTTGGCTGGCTCTATGGGCATGGAGGTTATTACACGCGCGCGCGCATTGGGAAGGGTGGGGATTTTTATACAGCCGTGAGCGCGAGTACATTTTTTGGGGGGAGCTTGGCCTTTTATCTATTGGATTTGTTAGAAAAGGGGCAACTCACCCTCCCCTTAAATATTGTGGAAATCGGCGCGCATGGGGGGCAACTCTTGGGCGATGTCTTTTCTTTTTTACGCGCCCTCTCTAATGGGGTGTTAGAACATGTGCAGTGTTTTAGCCTAGAACCCTTAGTGCCTTTGCGTACCTTGCAACAAGCCTACTTAGCCCAAAGGGGGGTCAAACTCCAGTGCGTTTCTTCCCCTCTAGAACTCCCCACAGACGCGAGTTTATTTATTTATTGTAATGAGCTTTGGGATAGTTTTCCATGCGAGGTCGTCCAAGGGGGCAAAATGCTCTATGTAGATACGGATTTCACCCCTCTGTGGCGCGATACCCCCTTAGAACAAGGTTGTATGCCCCTATGGCAAGACTATGTCAAAGGTTTAGCGCAGGTTTTAGCGCGCGCGCCTAAATGGGTTGTTATAAGTTTTGATTATGGGCAATATGGCAAACGCGATGGCGTTGATCTGAGGGCTTACTGGCAACATAGAGTCTTGGATTTTACGGATATTGTAGAGAATTTAGCCGCCCTCTACCAACGTACGGATCTGACTTATGATGTGGATTTTAAATCCCTAGAGAGTTTATTTGCCCAACAAGGGGCGCGATCCCTCTTTTATGGCACTCAGACTAAAGCTCTCATTTACATGGGTTTGCCCAAACTTCTAGAACTCTTTGAAAAACACATGCCCTTTACAACTTATCAAAGGGAAGCTTTTAAAGCGCGCGCGCTTGTAGACCCTAACGGGTTTGGGGAGCGTTTTAAGGCACTCATATTGGCAAGTTTTGCGCCCGAATAATCTGCTATTGTCTTTCTATTGCTATAATAGAGGGTGTAACGCCGGTGTTACAGAAATCTTTAACATAAGGACGAGAAGTGGAAACACAAGTCATTTTAGATCACATGAATAGACACCATGTCAGGGATATGGAAGCTCTGCTGGCTAGGTATGGGCGTATTGAAGGGGCGCGCAATGTTTCTTTGAGGAACGCGACTTTAGAGGGCATTGAGATCGCCTATATTTTAGACGGGAGAGAGGAAGTTTTGCGCATTGCTTTTCCCATTAGCGTGGAGAGCACAGAGGGTATTAGGGGTGCTATCATCGCTTTGTGTACTTCTATTAGCCCTAGGGAAAGGGAATACCCACAAGCGCGCGATCGCCGCTTTGAAATGGATGGGTTTGCTAGAGGGGCGATGCCAGGCATGCAGGCTGTATTTCCCATGATGGGTAGTTATCCAATGGGAGGCATGCATCCGAGCATGATGATGGGCATGTGCATCCCCCAAATGGGGCATATGTACCCTAACATGGCACAACCCATGTTCATGGGAGGTTGTCCTACAATGATGTGGGGGCAACCGGGCATGGTGTGTGTACCACAAGGGTTTATGCCTCCTATGATGGGTGTTCCCTCCGTGGAAGGTTTTGCACATGATGGGCGCACACACGCACGCGAAGGTCTAGAATACAGAGATATTCCAGCGGGTGTTGAACCCAAAGGACGCGATCGCAGGGAAATCCGCAGGTAGCTAGATCCCCCTCTTTTGGGGGGCTTTGTCTTGGGGGTTAATACGATAGGGGGGGTTACCAGTACTGTGAAAATTGTGTTATGTATTAATATGTGGTTATGATGCTTGAAAACACGGAAACGCTCGTTTTAGGCGCGGTGGGGTTTATCACCGGGATCACCGCGGGGTTTTTTGGCATTGGTGGGGGCGAGATCGTGGTGCCTGCGGCCATTTTTGCGGGCTTTAGCTATAGCCATGCCGTAGGGATTTCGCTTGCCCAAATGCTCTTTTCTTCGCTAATAGGCTCGCTCATCAATTACAAAAAGGGCTTGTTAGACCTCAAAGAGGGGGTTTTTGCAGCGGGCGGGGGGCTGGTGGGCGCGATCTTGGGGAGCTTTTTGCTCAAATTCATAGACGATCGCCTCTTGATGGGGCTTTTTGTCATCGTGGTGTGCTACACCTTTGTCAAATACGCCTTTGGACCCAAGAGCGCGCATTATCAGAACGCCCACTTTCAGATGCATGCCCAAAGAGCCCCCTTGAAAATCCCCATTATGCGCTGGCATTTGAACAAGACCCATGCCATTTTAGCCCTAGCGGGCTTGATCACGGGCATTTTTTCCATCCCTCTTGGCATGGGCGGGGGGATTTTAATGGTGCCCTTCTTGGGCTACTTTTTAAAATACGACACCCAAAAGATCGTCCCCTTGGGGCTTTTCTTTGTGATCTTCTCTTCTCTCTCAGGGGTCATTGCTCTGTATCACTCCGGTGTGCTAGATGATCGCGCGCTCCAAGCGGGTTCTATCACGGGATTGGGCGCGCTAATGGGGGTGGGCATAGGGATTAAACTCATCTTGTTAGCCAATGAGAGAGTCCATAAAATCTTATTGCTTTGCATTTATGCCCTGAGTATTTTGGCCACTTTAGACAAGCTTGTAGAGGAGTTGCTCTAGTGCGCATTTTCATCATCCATCTATGCCAAAGCACTTGTAGCCAACATGGCCTGCGCGAGCGCGATATTACCCCACTTCTAGAGGCTTTACGCGCTACAAATCAACACCATATAGAGATTTTTGAGGCGGTCTATGCCAAGAGCAAGGAGGGGTTACACTCCCTAGTGCGCGCCCATGCGCAAAGTTATTTCACCAATCCGCTCATAGGGCTTCCTAAAACCTATCAAACATGGTTGCAAGCATGTTATTATGCGATCAAGTTCAGGGGGAAGATGATGAGCTTGGGGGAGTTGGGTTGCTATGCGAGCCACTACACCCTATGGCAACACTGCGTGGCCTTGCAAGAGCCCATTTGTGTGCTAGAAGATGACATCCATTTGCAACCCCATTTTTTTGAGGGGCTGGCGTATTTGCAGGAGCATATAGAGGCATTAGGGTGGGTGCGTTTGATGCATTTGTTCACCTATACAAAAACCCCTACGGCGTTCTCTCAAGTGCAACAAATCAAGCAAAACACATGCGGGAGTGGCACACAGGGCTATTGCATCACCCCTAAAGTGGCTGCTATTTTCTTAAAAATAAGCCAGCACAAATGGGTCATGCCCGTAGACTGGGTCATGGAGAATCCCTATTTGCACGGCGTGGCTAATCTTGTGATCGAGCCCTTTCTCATTGCAGAAGATCAAGTTTTGAGCGCGCAGGGCAATATCGCTAGAGAAGAAGGCCATTGCGCGCGCTCCCTAGCGTGTTTTAGAGAATTGAACCGTCTCTATGTCAGATTGCACAACCACACATAGCCTTGCAAGGCTCCAAGAGGCGTTGCTAAAGTGGTATACACAACATGGGCGTAAAGACATGCCCATCCGCCATCTTAGCGGCCCTAACGCCCCCTATCAAATCTATATTTCTGAGATCATGTCCCAACAAACCCAAATTAGCGTGGTGTTGGAGAGGTATTTTACCCCATTTTTGAAGGCCTTTCCCACTTTGCACGCCCTAGCCTGCGCGCCTTTGGAGCGCGTGCTATGCCTGTGGAGGGGGCTTGGCTATTACGCGCGCGCCAAGCACCTACACCAGAGCGCACAGATTTGTTGCCAACGCTATGGAGGGCAATTACCCCAAGATTACACGGCCTTGCGCGCGCTACCGGGCATAGGCGCATATAGCGCGCGGGCGATTCTGTGTTTTGGATTTAGGCAGGCAGTGGGCGTGGTGGATGCCAATGTGGCTAGGGTGTTGTTGCGCTTGTTTGCCATCACGCCCCAAAGGGCTAAATTGGCCTCTATTTTGCAAGAGCGCGCCGATGCGTTTGTCAACCCCCTAAACCCCTTTGATCACAACCAAGCCCTCATTGATTTGGGCGCGCTTGTCTGTACCAAGCAACCCCAATGCGCTATCTGCCCCTTGAGTTTTGCCTGTCAGGGTAAAGACGCGCTAGAAAAATTCACCCAATACAAAAAAAGCGTGAGCATCGCCTTGGATCTGCATTGCGGTTTGTGTGTACAAAAAAGAAAACTCTATCTTTGCTACGCCACGCAAGGGTTATACGCCCATCTATACCAATTCCCACTCTTGAAGAATCAAGAATTAATCACCCTGCCCTTGTTGGGGAGTGTACGCCATAGCTACACCAAATACCGCGTACATGCCATGCTCTATCAAGCCAATTTAGAGGATTTGCAACCCCAGGGGTTAGAGCTAGTAGATGTCCATGCTTTAAATGACCTACCCACTAGCGCGTTGAGCACTAAATTGTGGGCGGTGTGTCAAAGGCATTTGAAAGTTTAAATTGTAAAGAGTTTGCTATACTCTTAGACGGAGAGCGAGCATGGCTGGTGCGTGCCTTGGGCTTCAAACCCAATGGGTGCTTAGGTGTCCTAGGTGCCGCAAAGTTCGATTCTTTGGCTCTCTTGCCACTTGTGAAAGGTCAGTATGCAAGAGATTTTTCTGTGTTCTATTTCTAATGTGAGCAGTGGAGATTGCAGCGAGGATTGCGCCTATTGCACGCAAAGTGCACACCATCAAGGCAAGATCAAACGTTATAAATACAAGAAAACACAAGAAGTGGTGCTAGAAGCCAGGCACTGGCGTTCCTTTGGAGCGTTGGGCTTTTGTTTAGTTACTTCTGGGCGGGGCTTAGATAGTAAAAAATGCGATTATATTGCCACGCTTGCGCGCGCCATCAAAGCCGCTGAGCCAGAGTTACATTTGATCGCATGTTGTGGCAGGGCAGATAAAGAATCTTTGCAGTTTCTGAAAGATAATGGTATTGACAGCTACAACCATAATTTAGAGAGCGCGCAGAGTTTTTTCCCTAAAATCTGTTCCACCCACCCATGGCAAGAGCGCTTTGAAACATGCGAACATGTCTTGGAGGTAGGTTTAGGGTTGTGCAGTGGGGGAATCTTTGGCTTGGGCGAAACTTATGCGGAGCGCATCGAGATGTTGCGCGCCTTGCAAACGTTGACTCCAGCCACCACACCCATTAATTTCTTCATCCCCAATCCCGCCTTGCCCATCAAGCAAGAGGTCTTAGACCCGCAAGAAGCCCTAGAGTGTTTGGTTTTAGCCAAAGAGTTCTTGCCTAAGACACGCCTGATGATCGCGGGGGGCAGGGAGGTCGTGTTTAAAGACTGCCAGAAAGAAATCTTTGATTGTGGGGTAGATGCGATCGTGCTAGGAGATTATCTAACGACAAAAGGGCACACTCCGAGCAAAGATTTAGACATGTTAAAAAGTTACGGACTAGGCATCGCCACAACCTGCCATTGATGTGGAAGAGGTGGCGCGCGGTATTGGCGCGCGTTGGGGCAACATTGCTAGGGTTCTTCTATGTCTGTACGTATTTGCTCACTCCTAAGCTCAAGAGACGCTTGGATGAAATGGCGCGGATTTTCTACTACGCGTCTTCGTTGAGTTTTTACACCATTCTATCCCTATCGCCCATCTTACTCTTCATCGCGCTGATCTTTGTAAGCCCCTTTTCTAAGGCCTTTGAATTTGGAACTTTTTTCTTCCCTAATAGTCCAGATTTTATTCAGGTAACCCAATTTTTCTTAAAATCTTTTGCGCGTAACGATCGCACATTGGGGGTTGTAGAAATTAGCTTTATCGCGCTGGCCTTCTTCTTATTTTGTGAGAACTACCGCTACATCGCTTCGCAAATTCTCAACGCCGCTCCTAGGGACTATCTTAACTTCAAAGGGAAAAAAATTTTTGTCTTTTGGGGTTTTGGGACGGGAGTAGTGTTTTTGGTGGCATTGCCCATCATCCTTTTTATCAATGTCAAAATGCGCCTTGTGGTAGAAAACACGTGGGCACTGGTTTTATTACGCTGGTTAAGTGCCTATCTCTTTTTTCTGATCTTATTTCTCTTACCCACGAATAAAGTCTTCAAGCGCAAACGCCATCCCTTGTTATGGAGCTTGATCACTAGTGTGTGTTGGTCTGTGATGAAATGGGGTTTTGTGTACTATGTTCTCTACAACCGCACCTACCACGAACTCTATGGTTCGATCTCTATTTTATGGTTTTTGATGTCTTACATTTATATATCTTGGTTACTCTTACTTTTGGGGTTATATGCTTGCGAAGTGTGCGAGCAAGAAAGTCCCTAAGTGCTTTCACCGGCGTGAAATTTTATCTCAATAAAGGAGTGTTAAATGGTTAAGGGTTTTGCGATGCTAGGGATTGGGAAGGTAGGCATTATTGAAAAGGAATCTTTAGAAATGGTGGTGCCAGAGCGCAAAAAGCTAGAATGCGGCCCTCTAGACGCGTTGGTACGGCCCATAGCTGTTGCGCCTTGTACTTCTGATTTGCACACCTGCTATGAGGGCGGGATTGGAGAGCGTTCTAATATGTTTCTAGGGCATGAAGGGGTAGGGGAGGTCTTGCAGGTAGGGCATTTGGTCAAAGATTTCAAAGAGGGCGATAGGGTGATTATCCCAGCCATCACACCTGATTGGAGCTCTTTGGGCGCGCAAAGAGGTTATGCGATGCATGAGAGCGGCGCGCTCACGGGTTGGAAATTCTCTAATTTCAAGGATGGCGTGTTTGCCCAACAAGTCCATATCAACCATGCCGATGGAAATTTAGGGCACCTGCCTGAAGATGTGGATTTGCGCGATGCAGTGATGCTGAGCGATATGATCACGACTGGTTTTCATTGCGCCGAGCAAGCGGATGTCAAGCCTGGAGATCGCGTGGCAGTGGTGGGGCTAGGACCTGTGGGCTTGATGGCTCTAGCGGGGGCAAATCTCATGGGGGCTAGTGAGATTTACGCCGTGGATTGCGTGCCTTTCAGATATGAAGTGGCGCACAAACACTACGGAGCCACGCATTTTATTGACTTTAGCAAAGCACCCATGGCCGATCAAATCTTAGAGATCACCAAGGGCGTAGGGGCAGATAAAATCTTGATTGCAGGTGGTGGCACAGATGTTCTAAGCGATGCTTGCGCGTGCTTGATCAATGGGGGGGTGGTGTCTAATGTGAATTATTTTGGAAGTGGAGATTATTTGCGCATCGCACGTTTGGCTTGGAATGTGGGGATGGGGCATAAAACGATTAAGGGGGGCTTGACCCCTGGAGGGCGTTATCGCATGGAAAAGCTTGCCCGTCTACTACAAACCAAAAAGCTTGATGTCAAACCCATCATCACCCACCACCTAGAGGGGCAATTTGAAGAGATCGCCCAAGCCCTCGCATGGATGAAGGACAAACCGGCTAATTTCATTAAACCCGTTGTTACCATCAAGTGGTGATGCGCCTTGTGGTGTTGGGGGCAGGCTATGCTAGCCTAGCCTTTTTAAAGTCTCTGGGTGTAGCGGTGCGCTCTAATTGCCAGATCACCTTGATTTCTCAGTCGCCCTTGCACTACTTTAGCGTGCTTTTGCACGAGGTGGCGGCTGGTTTACCCGGGTCTTATACGATTCCCTTAAGCCAAATTATCCCCCATGAGGTACGTTTCATTCAAGATTGTGTTCTAGAAATCCAAGATAAGAGCGTGCTAGGCGCACAAGGGACATATCCCTATGATTATCTAGTGGTGGGGCTAGGTTTTGCTAGCGAGAGTTTTGGAGTACCCGGGGTGGAAGAACACGCCCATAGTCTGACTAATTTTGCCAATGCACAGGCTAGCCACCAAGCTTTATTACAAGCCATTGTAGATTTTAAACAGGAGCGCCCCTTTAGTGTGGTGGTGTGTGGGGGAGGGTTTAGCGGGATTGAGCTTGTAGGGGCTTTGAACGACACGCTGAAAAGCTTATGCACCCCTAAAACCTATAAACTCACTTGCATAGAAGCCATGCCCGCTATTTTGCCCATGTTTGCGCCACAGCTGGCCCAAAGGGGAGTAGATTACCTACAAAAAAAAGGGGTTCAGCTAGTCTTAGGGGCTAAAATCCTGGCATGCCAGAGCGATCGTGTTTTGGTGGAACAAGGGGGTGTAACCCAAGAAATTTTAGCGGATTTTCTCTTTTGGACCTGCGGGGTGCGCGGCAACCCAGTCATTGAAAATTCTACATTTTTCAAAAGTGTACGGGCTAGGGTAGAAGTCAATGCTTTCTTGGAACCCGTAGAAATGCCCGGACGCGGGGTCTTTGTTGTGGGGGACTGCGCCGCACTCAAAGACTCAGAGGGAAAATTCTACCCCCCTAGTGCCCAGCTGGCTAGCCAAATGGGGCGTTATTTAGGTCAAGAATTTAGCCAAATTAGCGCACGTAAACCCCCCACAAAACCCTTTAGCTTTACCCCCAAGGGAGTGATCTGTTCTTTGGGTACGCACTTTGCCATCGGGAATTTGGGAAAATGTAATGTGGTTGGAAAATGGGTGGTATGGCTTAAACGTTACATTGAATGGCGTTGGAAAAGGGATATAATAGCCTAATGGCAACTAGAAGAGACTGGGCGTTCAATGCACCTGTTTACTTAAGTAAACAGCGGACATGCTATATTACGGGCATGGGAGTCGCAAGGCTTTCAAATACACGAAAGGAGTAAAGCTATGAGCAACAGCAGCAACAGCAACAGCAGCAACAGGAACAATAACAGCAGCAACAGCAACAGCAGCAATCGCAACAACAACAATAGCAATAACAGCAACAACAGCAACAACCAAGACTAATTGTTGCAAGCCCCCGCTTGGGGGCGGCAACTCCTTCTTCCGCACACAAAAACCACCCATTCTACTATCATCTCACTTTGATGTCAAGTCCCATTGCATGGGGATTCCATGTTCTTGTAAGAACGCTTGCGCTTTGGCAAAAACCCCACTTCCTAGAAAAAAGGGAGGTCTGTGCTGGGCCAAGGGGCTGGGATGAGGGGCGCATAGGATCAGGTGTTGCGGGTTTTCCACTAGGTATTTGCGCTTTTCTTGAGCCACTTTGCCCAAGAAAATAAAGACTAACGGGCGTTCTAACTGGGATAGTTGAGTCAAAACCCCATCTGTAAAGTGTTCCCAACCTAGATGGGCATGCGATTTGGGACGTTCTTGTTCCACGCTTAAGAGCGCATTTAGTAATAATACCCCCTGTTTGGCCCAGCCTTCCAGATTGCCATGCGTGGGTTTGGGGATACCTAAACTCTGGTACAATTCTTGATAAATATTTTGCAAACTCTTAGGAATAGGAGCGTGATCAGGGACGCTAAAACTCAAACCCATCGCCAGTGGGTATGTACATTGGTGGTACTTAAAGATGCCATGGTAGGGGTCTTGCCCTAGTAAAACCGTGTGCAACGTCTCTAGAGAGGTGGCTTCAAAAGCCTTAAAAAGAGCATGAGGGAAGGGAAAGACAAGTTTGTGCCGCTGTTGGGCTTGGGTTAGGGCTTGCTTATAATTCTCATTGAGATTAGCAAATGCCGCGTTTTGCGCCAAGGGCTGGAGGAAGGCATTCCACGGACTCTTGGCCAAACGCGCTAGCGCATAGAACAACAAGGCAACCCCTCTTCAATGGTAGAGATTTTCTACCCCATAAAAGCCCGGAGGCTGGAGAACAAGCCATTTAGCCACCTGCAACGCGCCCTTAGCAAAGATATCGCGCTCGCTTACCACATGCTCCACCTCTAAATATTCCCCATCTAAGTAAAAACCCACAGTGTGTTTGCCCACCACATTACCCCCGCGCAAGCTAGCCAATCCGATTTCTTTTTCTTGACGCGGGGTGTCTCTGTGGGTTGTGCGGACTTTCTCAAAATCCCAGCCCCTAGCTAGCGCGCATGCCTGCCCTAGAGTCAACGCAGTCCCACTGGGCGCGTCCTTTTTATAGCGGTGGTGGGTTTCTACGATCTCAATGTCTGCATGTTTTAAATCTTTAGCAATCACAGAGACAATTTTAAGCAACACTGCCATGCCCAAAGACATGTTAGAAGAATGTAGGACGGGGGCATGTTGACTCAACTCCTGCAAATCTCCCCACACGGGTGCGCTTAAACCCGTTGTACCACAGACCAGGGGCAGAGGATGTTTGCGCAATGCGGTCAACAGAGAAGCCAGTGCTTGGGGCAAGGAAAAGTCAATCACCAGCGCGCAATGGGTTAAGAATTGTTCCAAATCATTCGTAACAAAGGTGTTCTCAGGGAGGATTTGAATAAGAGAGGGGCTTAGACTTCTGCGCACAAAGACGCTAGAAAGGCATAGGTCGGGATGTTTTTTAGTCTCTTGCACCAGCAAACGCCCCATTCTGCCGCTTGCTCCAAAGATGCCGATGTTTAGCATTAGGGGTGCGCGTCCAAGTAGGCGATGGCCGAAAGCGCAGCGGTAGCCCCATCTCCAGCCGCACAGACCACTTGTTTAGGGGCTTGAATTCGCACATCCCCAGCAGCAAACAAACCCTTTAAATTGGTTCGCATGGACAGATCTACCACAACAGAACCATAGGCATCGCAAGCACAGAGCATGCGCCCATCCTCTTGTTTTAAGACTTCATTATTGACTTCATAGCCCACAAAAATAAAAATGGCGGGTACTTGGAGTGTTTGCAACACACCGCTCTCGATGTGTTTGATCACAAGGGCGTTTACACCGCCCGCATCGCCTTGAATCTCTTCTACAAGAGCCGGGGTCAAGAACTCAATCTTGGGGTTATTCTTGGCGTGCTCAATGGTGATAGGCGCAGCCCGAAAATGCGTGCGCCGATGGATCAAATACACCTTGCTACACATTTTAGTCAAGTAGATTGCCTCCTCCAAAGCCGTGTCCCCGCCCCCCAAAACAGCCACTTCCTTATTTTTATAAAAGAAACCATCACAAGTAGCACAGGTGCTAACCCCCCTGCCCCAAAATTCTTCCTCACCCTTAATGCCCGCTTTTTTGGGGCGACCCCCTGTACTTAAAATTACGCTCTTGGCTTCTAGGGCACGCCCATCTTCTAAATGAATTGTATAGAATTCCCCTTGCCAACTCAAACGCACCACAGAAGCCATTTCATGCTTGAGACCAAAGCGGAAGCACTGTTCCTGCCATGGCTGCATAAAATCCATGCCACTTAGAATCTCTTTAACTCCCGGGTAGTTCTCAATCTCGCTGCTTTGGACGATCTGCCCTCCGGGCATGCCCTTCTCAAAAAGCACAACTTCCTTTAACCCCCCTCTTGTGGCGTAAAGCCCAGCACTTAAACCGGCCGCCCGCCCCCAATAATGCCAAGATCGATCATAGTTATCTCTTTAGACGATCAGAGCAATTTGTCAATATGATCTTTAAGTGCTTGTTTAGAGAGTGCCCCCACGGTTTGGTTTTGTACAACCCCATCTTTCATATACAGCACGGTGGGAATGCTTCTAATGCCAAACTTTGCAGAAAGCTCTTCTTGCTCGTCTGTGTTGACCTTACAAACCTTCGCCCTACCCTCATATTCACTAGCCAATTCGTCAATCACAGGAGAGAGCATTTTACAAGGCCCACACCAAGGGGCCCAAAAATCCACCACAACCGCACCGCTGCTAGTTACACTTTCAAAATTCTCGCTGGTCAACTCAATATAATTCGCCACAATCACTCCTCAAAATTTAAGTAGACCGCTTATTCTATAACACTAAAGATAAAGTCCACCTTACTCTAACCACCCAATATTCTCTAACCACTCAATTGTATAATTTTGTAAACTTCCCCTGATAAGCAACGCGTCAATACAATAGGGTATGTCATGGGGATAGCTTTGTAAATAGACTTGGATACTCTTAGTGATGCGGGCAAGTTTAGCCCGCGTGAGGGTATAAATGGGGGGAGTGTGTTTGCGGTATTTGACTTCCACAAAATGCAAAATCCCCCCTTGCAACGCGATGATGTCAATCTCTCCAAAAAGACATGCAAAATTGCGCGCCTCAATCCTAAAATTGCGACTCATTAAATAGGCGCAAGCTATTTCTTCAGCAAGCAGGCCCCGGGCACGACTCATAGACACAAAAGACACGCACGCTCTGGTGATGTAAACTAGCTAGGGCTTTTTGCAAATGCGAATCCAGTACGGGTTCTGTGATACAAGCCATTGTATTAGACTCGATATGGTGGCTAACTAGGGCGATGCCGTGGTTTTCAAGAATAGATTGCACACTGGCAAGACTAGAAGTGGACACCCGCAGGTAATAGCTTTGAGGAAGCGGTGCATAGGTATAAGAGCGTAACTCTACAAGGGGGGCGGCTTTAGGGTTTTTAGCGACTGCCATCAAATCACTCACCACCGCACTTGCACTGGCTAACCCCCCTGCTCCTGCCCCATAAAAGAATGTTTCACCCACGCAATCTCCAACAACCAATACCCCATTCATCACCCCATGTACTTGGGCTAAGAAATGTTCTTGTGGGATGAGAGTAGGGCGCACGCTCAAAATAAGATGGCCATTTTGGCACTGTGCGCGGGCTAGAAGTTTGATGGCATACCCTAAATGTTGAGCCTGTTGTATGTCCACATTTTCAATTTTTTCAATCCCCTCTAAATAGTGGAGCGTAGGGCGGGTGTGGAAAGCTAGGGTGGCTAAGATCAAGAGCTTATGCGCGCTGTCTTCTCCGCTAATATCCAAACTGGGATCGGCTTCAGCATAGCCCAAAGCTTGGGCTTGTTGTAAGGCTTGTTTAAAGTCCGCACCCTGTTGCATTTGTTCTAAGATGAAATTACTTGTGCCATTTAAAATACCCGCAAGATGGGAAATCTGATTAGCCCCAAGCCCCCCCTGAAGCGCGCTAATGATAGGGATTCCCCCCCCCACACTGGCTTCAAATCCTAAAGACTGCTTGGCCATTTGGCTCAGGCTATGGTAGTGTTGTGCTAACATGGCCTTGTTGGCACTCACGAAGATCTTATGGCGATTTAGAGCTTGTTTAGCCACATGGAAAGCCTCTTGCACTCCCCCCATGAGTTCTACCACAATGTCGATAGCGTCATCTTCTAAAACGTCCTGCACGCGATCACTAATGGGGAAATCCAGCACGCGTTTTTTAGAGAGATCGCGGACCACACCCCTGCGTATCTGCAGGCGACAACCACAGCGCTGGGCAATCCAGTATTGATTGCGCGCTAAAATCTCTACCACCCCCATCCCCACGCAACCTAAGCCGATAATACCAATATTTAAAGTGCGCATACAGCCCTAGAGGCTTGGCCTAGTGTTTGCAACCACATCCCCCTCCACAACATGACTTAGTCCCTCCTTGGGCGCGCAACACTTCCTGTTCTGAAGCCTCTTTTAGATCCAAGAGTTTGATGTGGAAAGTGAGAGTTTTGCCCGCTAGGGGATGGTTGTAGTCCAACATCACCATTTGGTCGCTAAAATCCTTCACGCTCACCTGCACGCTTTCTTGATCTTCACTTTGCCCAAATAATGTCATGCCCCTTTTCAACTCAATCCCTTCAAATTGATCTCTAGGCACTTCTTGTAGGTAATCTGTGCGGTAAGGCCCATAAGCTTCTTGGGGGGGGATGTCCACAACTAACTTTTCCCCAATGCTAACCCCTTGAAGAGCTTTTTCTACACCCACGATCACCTGCCCCGCGCCTAGCACGAATTCTAGAGGCTTTTTACTCGCGTCAATGACTTCTTGGGTTTGGGGGTCTATAACTTGGTATTCAATGGTTGCTACCTGTGCTCTTGCTGGCATTGCCATGTGTGTCCTTTTTTGTGTTAGTTTCTTTGTCCAAAGCGTTTAACGCTCTTTTACCCTGATCGCTTTCAGGATAGAGACGGGAGAGGGATCGTAAAAATTTGTAATGGTTGTTTTGATCGCCTAGGAATTTAAACGCCCATGCCGTGTGCCATAACAAAACGGGCATATAGTTGGTTTTATCCTTAATGAGCGCGCTTTTTTTGTAAAAAGAGATCGCATCTTTATAATTCTTTTGCATGTAAGCCGATTCGCCGGCCATGTAATAATGGTAAGCGGGTTTGTAGTGGGTCTCACCCAACCACGCAAAGCGCGCTTGCGCTTCTTGAAAGTGTTTTTGGTGGTAGAGATCTAGGGCTTCTTTAGCAATGGCTTGGCGTTTGGCTGGGTTTTTATCAAAGGTGACTTCTTGGAGGGGCAGAAGAGGCGTTGCATTTTTGGGGGTAGTGCTTGCCAAACGCGCGATCTCTTTGAGTTTTTTGGCATTCAGGCGCGCTTGTTCCTCAATGGAAGTTTGGATAGCTTGTAACTTAGTGGCAAAATCGCTATTCATTTGGGTGAGTACACCGTTCATGTCATTGAGTTTTTGATCCAATTGGGTGAGGGCTTTCTTATTGGCTTCTACCTGCGATTTGAGCGCGTCTATCAAACTGCTCTGTTCTTTAAGTAAATTCCCTTGCATGTCTTGGGTACTTTTGAGGGCCTTAAGGGTTTGATCGTGCGTGTTCAACGCATCGCTAACCTCCTTGAGTTTAACTCCCTGCCCTTCAAAGACGCTCTTGAGCCCCTCTTGGCTTTGTAATAGGGCATCGGTTTGCCCCTTAAGGGTGGTGATGATGCCTTGTAAATTCTTATTGCTGGACTTGAGCGCGCCTAACTCTTGTTTTGTCGCCCCGCTTTGCAAATCAAAGGCAGAGGGCTCGGCACTTAAAACCCCCCCCATCAAGCACAAGAGATACGTTAGACGCATTACTCGACGACTTTAACATCTACCCTTCTGTTCTTTTGGTAGCACTCTCTAGTTTTCTCCTGACAAATGGGCTTGGTTTCCCCAAAACTGACAACCTGAATTTCAGACTCATCAATCCCCTTTAACACTAACGCCTGCTTCACACTCAATGCCCGCTTATTGCCCAGCGCGAAGTTATATTCTCCAGTGCCAAACTCATCAGTATTGCCCTCTAGGAGCACTTTCATTTTGTACTCTTGTACTTTTTGCGCGCCCTCATCGATCGCATCTTGCATGTCTGGGCGAATATCGTATTTGTCAAAGTCAAAATAGACTTGGCTAACGATCGTGCCACTTTCTATATGGGGTTTAGGGGGTTCTGGGGCGGGTTTTGGGGCTTCTTGGTGCGCTTCCTCAGGCTGCACGGTTTGGTTTTGAACGGGTTGTTCGCTTGGGGCTGGTTGCGCGCTCTGGGTCTGCGGAGGTTGCGGGGCTGGTTGCGCATGATCTCCGCCTCCACAACCCGTAATTGTCAACAACGCGGCTAAAGCTCCTGCCACTGCCCATTTATTCATAATACTCCTTTGTGCTTTTTTACAAAAAATCCCCCCATTATAGTCTTTTCTCTCTTAAACTACCAATCAAAGGATTGAATTTGGATATTCTCTAAGGGGAAGAGGTAGCTTTGGTTGTACTCTAGCAACAGCACTCCCAAAGCATTTTGCTGGGCAGCTTTTTTCAAGAACATGATCGCCTCCCCATCCCTAGAGAAACGGGGCATTTGATTCACCCCGCTGGCTGTCAAACGGCGCACATAATCGCTTTTGAGGGTGATCAGATGTAAATTAAAACTGCTCTGCCCACTAGCATCGCGTTCAGAACGATTCACATAGACAATATTGTCCCCAGAAGTGGCCACTGAATCGTTATTCTTGGAATAGAAGATTACTTGCTCCACTGGCGCATCTGGCTTGAGTTTTTTAAGATAGACATTGGGATAACCCATGCGATCGGAGACAAAGACCATTGCCCTTTCATGATCGACAAAATTCCCCAACACATCGATTCCGGGATAAGAGGTTAAGCGGGTTTGGGTTTTTTTAATAGTGTCGTAGAGAAAAATATCGCTTTGACCCTCTGGAGCTAGAGTGAGGAGTAATTTTTCTCCATTTTGACTCACGCTAGAGACTGCGGCCATGCCATCGCTTTGGGTGATGACTTCGCTAGAGCCATTGCGCAAATTGTATTTAATGATGGTGGGTTTGCGCAGGTATTGGGTGTAATAGATGGTACTTTGATTGGCATCGCCCCATTTGGGAAACACATTGAGCATGCCATTGTTGATGATGTCTTGCTGGTAAGTCAAACTGTAATCAGCCACGACAATATTGGTAACCCCGGGCCTAATGTATTTGGCAAAGACCACAAAGCGTGCCATCCAAGCGATGGAGGGAGCTTTGAGTGCGTCATTCACATCAATGGCGACTTTATGCGCGATAAAGGGGAAGAGTTCCTTTTTTGTGAAGGTATAGTCTTTGATCCCTAAGATATTTTGATGGGCGACATCATAGAGGCGTACATTGATCTGCCCGAGCTTGTCCACACGCAAGCTGACCAATAATTCAACCCCCTGCCCTGCCATGGCATTGTAGTCTATATTTTCACTTTGCGCGCCTGCCCCAACTGCTTCTACATGGTTGCTGATCTTAAGATCGGAGAGCAGCATGCCATAGATTTTTGAGAGATAGGGTTCTTGGGCATTGTCTAAATAACGTACTTCTACTTTGGGTAATTTCTGGATGCTTTTCACAATGTCTAAAGTCGCGTCCACCCCAAAGAGATAGGTTTGGAGGAGTATAATCCATAAAAACCGCATCATTGATCCTTTGTCTTAAAATTAACCTTGAGGGTGATCGCCCCCTTGGGATAGGGGGGGAATTTTTGATCCTGCAAAGAAGTTAAGAGGCGTTCAATCTCTTGATTATAGTCTGCAAAGGGTGAGTATTCCACAATGGCGAAACTAAATTGTCCCGTTGCAGAAATAGTGATGAGCGCGCCCACAGATGCCGGTTGTTTGAAGCTAAGTTTCCAACGCCCATAGAGGATTTGGTAGAGTTCTTGAAACCATTCTTGATATTCTTGCTTAGACATCTGTTCTTGTTTAGGTACTTGGAAATCAATGCTCTTATGTTGCAGGGTTTGGAGTTGTCCTTTAATGGTGTCTAAACTGCTTTGTAAATCCTCAAAGGCCTTCTGGTGTTGATTGAGCTGTATGTTTTTTAACAAACTTTGGGCGCGCTGTAATTCTGAGCGATTGGGTTGGTTTTGTGGGGGTGGGGACTGCTTATCAGGAATGTCTGCAAACATCCCACTCACCCCTAAATCTTCAAAGGGGTTGGGCGCGCTCAGAGAATCCATCACCAAGGACACATCTAAGCTTTCCGGAATAGAGACTTTTTTAGGGGGTGTATGGGAGAGCAATAAAACAAGCAAGATCACATAGCATGCGCAGGCTAAGACCCCTGATCCGATCACTAGCTTCTTGTCCATCACGCACTAGTGATCAAGGACACCTTAGAAAACCCCGCTTCTCTAATGCTTTTTAACAAGTAAATGATTTTTTCATAGGCCAAGCGTTTATCAGCGCGTACATAGATTGCGGTGTTCTTATCATAGCTACTTGCCAGCGCGCCAAAAGCGTCCGGAAAAGTGGCGTAGCTATAGGTCTTGTCATAAATGTAAATTTTGCCCTGTAAATCCATACGGATTTCTAAGACATGATTGCGATTTATCCGCGTGTTCTTAGCGCCTTTGGGCAGAGAAATGTGTTCGTGATAGGTGATGGTGGGAGTGGCTACCATAAGGATTGCCAACAAGACCAGCATAATATCCACTAAGGGGGTGATATTGAGCTCGGGTTTATCTGCGTCCCAATGCTCCACTTCAAACACAATTACCCTTCTCTAGCAATCAAAAAATCTATTTGCATTTGCACGCAGACAGAGAGATCGTAAACCTTGCGCTTTAAGATCAAAAAAAACGAATAAGCTGGGATAGCGGTTAGAATCCCAGCAGCCGTAGCCACAAGCGCCTTAGAAATCACCGGGGCAATCACATCAAAAGAAACCTGTGTCCCCAAACGCCCAAAGGCGTTGAGGATTTCCACCACAGTACCAAAGAGTCCGATAAAGGGGGCAGTAGAAGCGACAATACTCAACACCACTAGGCCTGTGGTGTTTTGTTGCAAAACCTGGTTTTTCCAAACTAGCAAGAGTTCCTTAGAAAAACGCCCCGCGCTCTCAAAGAGCTTGACACTGAGCATACTCGCATTGCCTGCCATTAACGCCTCTAAAGCTTGGCGTTCTTTAAGAATATTAGTACGAATGGCCACGTACTTATAAAAGAACACCCATAAGGTCAAAATAAAATAGAGAGATAAAGAGGCCAGCACTATTATGGTAACAAACCCACTCTCGTAAATGAAATTTTGTAAAGAAGCCACGCCCTACCTCAAGCCACGCGTCTCGATACGCGCGATCACACTAGAAATGGCTAATCTATCGGCGGTGGCATCTTCTAAGAGTTTCTTGGCTTTGTAGACTTCATCATCACCCTTAATGAACACCGCCCCATCGGCTAAAATATCCACACTGCTATGCTTCACCTCCACATAGCCCCAGCTAATGGCAATCAAACTACTCTCTTGATTGCGCTCGATCTCAATCACTCCGCTTTTAAGCAGGGAAACCATGTTGCTATGCCCTTCTAAGACTCCAAACTCACCCTCCGCACCGGGCAAGGTGATGCGATCCACAGAGCCAGAAAAAATAGACCCCTGAGGTACGACAATGCTCACGACTAATCCCATATTTGTCCTTTATGACGCGCTTTTTTGATCCTTGCCCTCCGCTTTCATCTTTTCGTATTTTTCGACCACCTCTTGGATATTGCCCACCATGTAGAAGGCATTTTCTGGGATATTGTCATACTTGCCCTCTAAAATCCCTCCAAAGCCTTCCAAGGTCTCTTTTAAGGTTACATATTTCCCCGGACTTCCCGTAAAGACCTCTGCCACAAAGAAAGGCTGGGAGAGAAATTTTTCAATCTTGCGCGCGCGCTCTACGACCTTCTTATCCTCCTCAGAGAGTTCATCCATCCCCAAAATGGCGATGATGTCTTGCAAATCCTTATACTTTTGCAAAACTTGCTGAATGCCTGTAGCAACTCGGTAATGTTCTTCGCCAATCACCTGGGGGTCTAAAATCCTAGAAGTGGAATCTAGAGGGTCTACAGCGGGGTAAATCCCCTTTTCGGCAATTTTGCGGTTGAGCACCGTAGTGGCATCTAGGTGCGCAAAGACCGAAGCAGGAGCGGGGTCGGTCAAGTCGTCTGCGGGTACATAGACTGCCTGCACAGAGGTGATTGAGCCATTTTTAGTAGAAGTGATGCGCTCTTGAAGTTTGCCCATTTCGCTTGCTAAAGTGGGTTGGTAACCCACCGCTGAGGGGATACGCCCTAACAAAGCCGACATTTCTGCCCCTGATTGGGCGTACCTAAAGATGTTGTCAATGAACATCAAAATATCTAAGCCCTTTTGATCTCTAAAATACTCTGCCATTGTCAAACCGGTAAAAGCGATGCGATTTCTTGCCCCCGGAGGCTCGTTCATCTGCCCATAGCAAAGAGCCACCTTGTCCAACACGCCCCCCTCTTTCATCTCGTGATAAAGGTCATTGCCCTCTCTAGTGCGCTCCCCTACCCCCGCGAAGACAGAATACCCGCTATGTTTATACGCCACATTATGGATGAGCTCCATGATGATCACGGTTTTGCCCACGCCTGCCCCCCCGAACAACCCAACTTTACCCCCTTTAGAATAGGGCGCAAGCAAGTCTACCACCTTGATCCCCGTTTCAAACATCTCTGTTTTGGTGCTTTGTTGCTCAAAGAAGGGGCATTTCTGTGGATGGGCCAAGTGGTGGGCTCTTTCAAGGGTTCGCCCTCATCAATCACCTCTCCTACCACATTGAAAATGCGCCCCAAGACCTCTTCTCCTACGGGCACTTCGATCATCTTGCCCCGCGCGACTACCTTTTGCCCCCTGGTGAGCCCCTCTGTCATGTCCATCGCAATGGTGCGCACCCGGTTATCCCCCAAATGCGCCGCCACCTCTAAAACAAGGTTCTTGTCCTCACTCTCAAATTGATAGGTAACATCCAAGGCTTCGTAAATGGCGGGTAGGTAATCTTCAAACTCCACATCCACCACGGGACCCATGATCTGTATAATCTTCCCTTCCATGTTGCTCCTTTATTTAATGGCTTCTACGCCGGCGTTGATCTCCACAAGCTCGGTGGTGATCGCCTCTTGTCTAGCTTTATTATACGAGATGGTTAAGCTGCGCACTAAATCTGCGGCGTTGTTTGTAGCGGTGTCCATCGCCTGCATGCGTGCGCTGTGCTCGGCAGCTAGAGAGTCTAGCAACGCATAATACATGTTGAAGTCAATGAATTTTTTAGCCAACGCGTCTAAGATGACCCCCTCCTCATCATCGGGTTCTACAACAATCCCCCCTTGTGTATCCGAATCAATTTCTACAAAATCTAGGGGCAAAATCTGTTGGACACGCAATTCCTGGGAAATCATATTTTTGAAGCCATTATGTACGATCAACACGCTGTCAGTCAAGCCATTTAAATAGTCCTGCACCGCCCTATCAATGAAAGCGCTCGCGCGTTCGTAATCTGGCGCGCTGGACAAATCGATCGCCTTGTCTAACAAGTCGATCCCATTGTAAGTGAAATAAGCCACGCCTTTTTTGCCAATCCCTCTCAAGCGCACCTTGACTCCCTGTGCCTTGTAGAGATTGATATGGCGCAACACCTCTTTAATGGTTGTCATGTTAAACCCCCCACATAATCCCTTATCTGCGGTTACAAAGATAATATCTATCTTTTGGATCGTAGGGTGTTCAAGCTGGGCAAAGTATTTGCTCTCAATGCCCTTGATATTACGGGTTTTGATTTTGGTGCAAATATCGCCCACCACTTCGTTGAGCTTTTCAGCAAAAACTCGAGACCGCTTGGCGACTTCTTCGGTTTTCTTGAGCTTAGAAGTGGAGACCAACTTCATCGCGCGGGTGGTTTTTTGGGTGTTTTTGACACTGGCGATCTTTTTTCTAATATCCTTCAGACTTCTACCCATGCTAAAAGCCTAGTTTAAACTCTTCAATAGCCACTTTTAACGCAGCCTCTAGGTCTTTATCCAAAGCCTTTTTAGTGCGGATGTCCTCTAAGACATTGGAGTATTTGGATTCCAAGAAGGGATAGAGTCTCTCTTCAAAAGAAACTACTTTATTGGTGGGCACATCGTCTAAAAACCCTTTCACACCTGCATAGATCATCACAATTTGTTTTTCAATGGGCAAGGGCGAATAGGGGGGTTGCTTGAGCACCTCCACCATGCGTTGCCCGCGATCGAGTTGCTTACGGCTGGCTTCATCTAAATCAGAGGCAAATTGGGCAAACGCTTGCAATTCGCGATATTGCGCTAAATCCAAACGCAAGGTACCCGCCACTTGCTTAGTACCTTTGATTTGAGCCGCCCCGCCCACCCTAGAGACAGATAGGCCCACATTGATCGCAGGGCGAATCCCAGAATAGAACAGATCAGTCTCTAAAAAGATCTGCCCATCGGTGATGGAGATCACATTGGTGGGGATGTAAGCGGACACATCACCCGCTTGGGTTTCAATGATGGGCAGGGCGGTTAGAGAGCCCGCGCCTTTCTCATCGCTCATTTTAGCTGCGCGTTCCAATAATCTAGAGTGGATATAAAACACATCTCCGGGGAAAGCTTCTCGACCCGGGGGGCGGCGCAAGATCAAAGAAATTTCACGATACGCCACGGCATGCTTGCTTAGATCGTCATAAATAATCAGCGCATGCCGACCATGATCTCTGAAATATTCCCCAATGGTAACCCCAGCATAGGGAGCGAGGTATTGCATGGCAGGCGAAGCCGAAGCAGAGGCGTTCACCACCACGCTATATTCCATCGCGCCGTATTCTTCTAATTTGCGCACCACTTGGGCTACCGTGGATTCCTTTTGCCCAATAGCGACATAAATACAGATCACATTCTGATCTTTTTGGTTGATGATGGTATCTACCGCCACGGTGGTTTTACCCGTTTGCTTGTCCCCGATGATGAGCTCGCGTTGCCCCCGCCCGATAGGTACTAGCGCGTCAATGGCTTTAATCCCCGTCTGCAAGGGTTCGTGCACGGATTTACGATCCATAATACCCGGAGCCTTTTGTTCCACGAACCTAAATTCCTCTGCGCCAATAGGTCCCTTGCCATCAATGGGCTCGCCCAAAGTGTTAATAACCCTTCCCACCACTGCGTCCCCTACGGGTACTTTCATGAGTTGCTTGGTGCGCTTAACACTTGTACCCTCTTTGATGTCTTTGCCACTCCCCAAAACAATGACTCCAATGCTCCCCTCTTCTAAGTTAGACGCTAACCCGCGATCGCCCGTGTCAAACTCCACCACTTCATAGGACATCACATCTTTAAGCCCATAGACCTTAGCAACGCCATCCGCATAGGCGATCACCTTGCCCACTTGGGTGATATTAATATCGGGGGCGAAGTTCTCAATTCTCTCTTTAATAATGGCACTGATTTCTTCGGCTTTTAATTTTAACACTTTGTCTCCTTGCGTAATTTAGACCGCTTCCATGATAAAATGTTTGAGCTGGCGGAGGAAGTGATCCTTGTAAAAAGCCACCTCCACGCCTAGATCAGGAATCTCTAAACGGATACCCTCATGCTCAACGAGCACACTCTCTAAACTTAGAGTGATGTTTAAACGCTTGGCAACTTGCGCTTCTAACGCGCCTAAATCTCCCACTTCTTGGTTGCAATACAAATAACCTTTATAGGCATTTTGTTGGCGTTGTACCCATGCGCATAACTCTTTATAAATCTCTGGCAACACAATGAAGCGTTGGTGTTCGCTTAACACTTCCAAAAAGCGTTGCAAGCGCGGATCCTTATCTTCTAACACATCATTTAGGATTTTTTGCTTGATCGTATTAGGATAGTAGGGGGATTGCAACACCTCGATGAACTCTGCAGAAGTGTAAAGCGCACACATGCGCTCTAAAGCTTTGAGCGCCCTCTCTAAATCCGCGCTAAAACTCTCCCTGAGCGCGCGCGCGTATTTCTTTGCCACCAAATTCATCCAGCCACCTTATCTTGAAGTAGGTGCATGTAAGTGGTAGCATCAAAATGCGCCTGCTTGGACTTGAACAGGGCATCTAGGATTTCTGCAACCACTTCTTGTTGGATTCGCAACTCTTCTTTATGTTTCAGACTTTGGTTGTCTTTAATGAGTTTTTCTATGGCGCTTTTAGCCTGTTGTTCATATTTCTGCGTGAGCAAAAACGCCTCTTGTGTGGCGCTAGAAATAATTTGGCTGGCCTCCCGCTTAGCCTGCTCTAGGGCTTTGAGTGCCTGCTCCTTCTCCTCTTTAATGACTTGGCGTTGCTCTTGTAAAGCGTTTAATTTGCTAGCGATCTTGGCGCGCCTTTGCTCTAGCATGCGCTTCAAGGGTCCGCTAATAAAATACCACACTAACCCAGCAAAGAGAATGAAGTTGACAATCCGCAACACGATGTCGGTTTGAGAGATGTCATGCCCCTGGGCCCCCCACAAAAAACCACCACACAAGAACCCAAGTAACGCGCGTTGTATCAAATTCGTTCCTACATTTGAGATATTTTTTGTTGCAAAGACACCTCTAGGGCGGGTAAATCCTGACTTAATTGTAATTTCAATTCACTTTTACTTTCCTTTAGCGCATGCATAAAGGCCTCAAAATCTTTTTGTAGATCACCCTCTTTTTGGGTGAGCGCATGCTCGTAATCTTCACGGGCTTTCTGCAGGCTGTCTTGCAAAATCTTGTTGGCGCGAAGGCGCGCCTCTTTAACTAGATGGCTTGCCTCTTGTTTTAAATGTGTGATCTCTTGGGTGGTTTTGTCAATAAAGGCACTATCTTGTCCAATAGAACCCTCCCGCGCGTCCATGTTGGCTAACATGGGTTTATAAATCCACACATTAGAGAGCCACATCAATAACAGAAAAGTTACAAACACCACCAACATCAAATACACATTAACAGAAATATCCACGCTCAATCCTTGCTCAAAAGCGCGATTCTAACAAAGCTTAGCTTAAATCATCTAGCCCCGTAATAAACCTGTTGTCCAATCTGTAGCCCCCCGTCATCCAGCACGCGCGCGCCGCGCAAGGGCACTCGCACGCCCCGATCGTGAAAAAAACAATGCTGGTGGCGCGCGCTAAATTCTAGGCGGTACGCCTTGAGTACTTCTTGCCATGAAATACCCGCTTGTACGCGCGTTAAAAACACCTGTAATAACGCTTCTTTATCTAACATGCCTAGCGCGCCATAGTGTTGCGCCTTGAGATTGAGCCCAATCCCACAAACAATACTATCGCGCACAATCTGACTCATCACCCCCCCGATTTTCTCCTCTCCCTTGTAGAGATCATTGGGCCACTTGAGCCACACCTGTGCGTTAGACAAACTCTCTTTAAAAAGATACCCAAAATACACGCTCCAACTTTGTCTAGGCACATCAGCGGGCAAGTCCCCTAAGGCAATAGCAAAAGAAAAAGTCAAACCCTCCTCCACTTGCTCCCACACACAGCCCCGACTTCCCACCCCTGCATTTTGGGTTTGGGCTATGACACACACGGGCAGTTTGAGGGCATGCTGCTTAACCTGTTCTACCAAATAGAGTTGGGTAGAAGGCAAGCATGCAAAGGACAAGATGGGCATCATCCTAACACATCTCCTATTTTGAGGCGTTTTCCACTCATATAAGCCTTTGTGCGCATCTTCTGTTTGTTGGGGGCTTGCACAGAGGCGATCCTAAGCACCCCCTTAGCACACCCCACTAAGGCGCTCTCTTGCTCTAAATCCAAGAGAACCCCTTCCTTGTGTGTACCCTGTTCTTGCACCAATTCCACCCCAAAAAGCTTAAGCCCGCTTGCCAAAAACACACCCGGCCAAGGATGGTAGGCTAGGGCTTTTAAAAACACCTGTTTGGCTTCTTGAAAACACACTAGCCCGTCTTGCTTGGTGATTTTGGCGCAATAACTCGCCTGCGTGTGATCTTGAGGCATTGGTTTAAAGGGTTGGCGTAAAATCTCTACAAGCAATTGAGCCCCTATAGGGGCTAAGAGCGCGCCTAATTCCTCTGTGTTCATGTAGGATTTGCGTTTCACACGCGCCACTCCTAAAATATCGCCCGCGTCCATTTGAGCGTTCATCGCAATCACGCTCACGCCAAATTCTGATGCGTCTTTTAGAATCATCTCTTGCATGGGCGATGCGCCCCTGAATTGGGGCAGAATTGAGCCATGCAAATTCAAGCAGGGGGCAATATCTAGAAGAGCTTGGGGGAGAATCTTGCCATAAGCCACCACCACAATCACATCGGGCTTGAGCGTGCGAATCGTCTCTATAAGGGGTGTGTCTAGCTTGGTTGGCTCAAAAATGGGGATGTGGGGGTGCGCGCGCTGTAAAAACTCCTTAGTGGCGGAGCGTTTGAGCACTTGGGTGCGCCCAAAAGGTTTACTAGGTTGGGTGAAGAGCGCGATCACCTCAAAGCGCTGATCTAAGAGATGGGCTAGGACGATTTGGGCAAAAGGGGGCGTTCCCATGAAAAGTAGGCGCATGCATCATTCTTGATCAAAATAGCCTTTTCCCAGATGACTAAGGCACACAAAATATCAAGTTGCTCTGCTGTGTCTCCACCCTGAAGCGTTGACTCGATACTCCATTGCATAGGTCTGAAAAAAGGCGGACTTGACCTTAACATAATATTGCTTATGCTTTGTTAAAATAGCCAACAAGGAGAGAGAGTTGAAGACGCAATATTATACCTACTTGATTTTTTTACTTTTATTTTTTGTGGGTTGTACCGGGCATCGTTCAGAATTTGCACGCTTTGATCGTGCCTATTACTCCCCCCTTGGCATGCAAAATGCTTATTTGTTTTCTACACAAATGAGCCTGAAAGATCATAAGGATGGATCTTTATGGGAATTGCAAAGGGGGGTGAGCGCGTTGATGTTGGGGCAATATCAAGATTCCCTCATTGCGCTCGATGCGGCTGAAGCCCAATTTGACCACCATATCAACCTTTTCAATAAATCCTTAAGCAATGTGGGCGCGGTCCTGGTTAATGATAATGTCAAGACCTATGTAGGGAGCATCTATGAAAGCGTGTTGATGAATTATTACAAGGCGATGGATTATTTGCTCATCGGCGACCCTAATAACGCGCGCGTAGAGTTTAACCGCGCCAATGATCGGCAGAGGCGTGCTAAAGAGTTTTACCACAAGCAGATTCAAAAGGCCATTGAAAACATGCATCAAAGAGGTTCTTCTAGGTTGAGCCCAGCAGATTCGGATTCTAAGGTGCAGGAGGTACTAGGAGAGGATTATTCTAATTTGGATCGTTTCAGTGCTTATACTGATTTGATCAACCCGGCCGTGTCCTATCTCTCTGGACTCTTCTTTGCGCTAGATAACGACCGCTCTAAGGGCATAGACTATCTCAAAGAGGCCTATGGAATCAGCCACGTCATCACCATTGGCGAAGATTTGCTCTTTTTCCAACATCCTTCTTCTCAAAAATTCACTTGGGTATTTCTTGAAGATGGCAAGCAAGCCACCAAACAGGAATTTAAAATCACCCTCCCTCTCCCGCTACCTGAGGGGATGTACACCGCAAGTTTGGCCTTGCCCCAGCTGGTGGACGGGGTGGACTTCCATACCAATTTTAGCCTAAATACTGCCCATCAACAAAACAAATTTGAGGAATTAGTGTTATTAGATGATCTCATTGCCAATGAATTTAAAAAACAACTCCCCTACATCATCACGCGCGCTATCACCTCAACAGTATTAAAAGTGGGTTTAGAGGCTATTTCTAATCAATACCTGGGGGTTTTAGGGGGGTTGTTCTCTTCGCTCTATGCTGCGGTGAGTACTTCTGCAGATATCCGCTCCCCTAGCATCTTTCCGCATAGGATCTACACCGCGCGGTGAGCAATGCCCCTAATGAACGCGTACGTGTGCTAGCCGATGGGCAGGATATTTACGATTTTACGCTCTTGTCCTGCCAAGCTGCTGTGCCCCTATCCCCTAATACCTTTTGCGCCAACAAGCACAATATTATTTACATTAGGAGCTTTGGTTACTCCAGCGTGGTAAAAGTTTTATGGTAGTTAAGATTTTATGTTAGAATAGCCCTTTTGAAGGAGAAATCATGTTTGCTAGATGTCTGTTGTCCTTAGCCATTGTTCCTTGGTTTTTACAGGCTGCTCCCCATGCCCCGCATTGGTATCAAAACTTCAAGGGCGACCCCGCGTATTTCTATGGCAATGGTGCGGGGGAGAGTAAGGAGATTGCCAAACAAAAGGCCCTCAATGATCTAGCCAGCGGGATTGTGGTGAGTGTGTCTTCTATCACCACCCGTCAGACCACGCGAGACAATAACACCTTAGACAAGCGCTCTAGCCAGAATATCCGCCTTGTTGTGGATTCTATGAAATTTGTCAATGTCAAGACGGACAAACAGGAATGCACACACCATACTTGCTACACCCGTCTTAAGCTCAACAAAAACATGTTTTTAAACATCTTGGCCAAGCGCTATCATAATCTTTATGAAACCCTAAGCGCTTTGCACCCCCAAGAGGGCTGTAAGGGCATTTTCTTAAAAGAGGTACAGAAATTACAAACCACCCTCGCTAAAGCCATGCCCTTGCAAGAAATTTTAAACGCCTATGGACGGGGTGTGGCTTCTTTGACCCCCTATCAAGAGCTTGTCAAGGAAAACAGCCCCCACCCCAAAGCAAATCTCATCTACGCGCCCGGCTCCGATTCAGAAATTTCTGACGCGCTCACCGGGCAATACGCGCGCTTTATCCAGCAATCTGATGATCCGGGCTTGTACCGCATTGAAAATAAAATCTATGAGAGTACGGCAAATGGCTTGTTCCATATTGGGCTCAATCTCAATATCAGGGATTGTCAGGGCAATATTGTCTATTCTAAAAGCTTGTATGCCGATCAACCCGATCGCAGTGCCGCCATTGAGCGTATCAAAGCCCAAGCCTTCAAACAATTACGCAATTACCAGCAAGGCGTGGGCGCGGGTACAGCTGATGTTAATAACAACAAGATTGACTTTTAAGTCTTCCAAACTTGGATGACTCCCTGGATGATCTCTTGAAACAAGGGACCGTCTGGCATAGCCATAGAGACAAGCTTAAGCAAGAGTTCTCCCAGCTCACCAGCCCAGCACTCCGCTAATCACCTGGCTTATGAGTGTTATGAGAGCTAGGAGCGGTAAAAAATATCTCCATGGAAGCCATTTATCGGGCTGCAATCTAAAGAGAACGATCACGATCAAAGCCAAGCTCGCGATCCCCAATGCAATAAGCTACTGCTCCCACCACAACCAATGGCGTATTTTAGAAAAGTGGCTTACGAACACATAGTCCACATTCAGGGTTACAATAAACAAAAGGGCATGGATGTATTGCTTGGCTTTCAGGCTCAGATTCATGGTCTCTCCTTTCATTTAGGCTCGGCGCAGTGTTGCGCCAAATCAGCTCACCAGCCCAATGCCCCGTTAATCACCACGATTATGGGGGCTATAAGGACAATTAGTAATAGCGTGGGTTTCCATGGGAGCCACTTATCGGGGGGGGATATTTTAAAAAAATCCAATGGTATAGTGAACGCCCACACCATTCCAAATAGGATCAGCATGTGCTCCCACCACAACCAATGGCGTACCTCAGAAAAGTGCTTTACGAACGACCCGATCACACCCAATGCTACAATAAACCAAATGGCATAGAGATACTGCTTGGTTTTCGGGCTAAGTTTCATGCCTTCTCCTTCTCTCTTTAGTCTCAGCAGGGCGTTACTAACTAAGTATAATGCCCCCCAACTCCTTTACAATTTTATAAATAGCCTCTTCATTGTATCTTAAAATAAATAAATATTAACTTAAAATAGGGCGTATCTTGAAGTCAAAACGCTTGCCTTTAAAGTTTAAGTTTAACGCCAAGTAATCTTGCGCTCTTGCAGGGTTTGCAAATAGAGCGCGTGGTTAGCCTCCAAACTAGCACGGCTATTTTCTTCATGGTAAATGTGGTAAGCGAGCGCGCAGAAGCGCAAGCGTTTCATCACCCCCGCATTGAAGAGAAAACGCGCCACAAACTCGCTATCTTCTCTGCCCCAGCCGATGAAATGTTCATTAAACCCCTCAATGGCTAAAAAATCCGCCTTGCTAAAACTCATGTTCGCACTCCTTACCCCCTTGAGCAAGGCGCGGGGTTGACAAGTGCGCACGCTAGGCAAGTAACACAATCTTGCCAAAGCGAGCGCGCGCTGGTTTTTCAAGGCGCGTTTGGCATAGGCTAGCGTGAAATCTTGGCGATCTAAAAGATTTTGGCTTTCTTGGGCATTGAGAATCAAGCGCCCCCCTTGCAACAAAGTCTTAGGGCGTGCAAAGAGCAGATGATCGTAAATGAAATAAGGGTGTAGAATCATATCCGTATCAATGAGGATAATGTAATCTCCGCTTGCCTGCATGATGGCATTGTTGCGGCTTTTGGCGGCGCGAAAGCCTAAATCTTCTTGCCAAACATGTAAGAGGGGCATGGCTTCTTGTGCAAATTTAGGCATATAGTTTTCAATCAAGGCGCGGGTTTTGGGTGTACTCCCATCGTCTGCAATCAAGACTTCATGGGGTTTATAAGCTAGATGGAGTACAGAATCCAACACGAGGGCTAAACGCGCCTCTTGGTTGTAGGTGGTGATCACTAGAGAAATGGCACTAAAATGGGTGTGCACAAAGGGCATGGGTGGTCTTTTTGGTAATTATAAGTAAACAAAGGCTACAATAGCCTGAATGTTAATTGGAAGGTTGTGGATGAAGCAAGAGTTGGAATCTTTGGACGAATCTGAAGTGTTCAAGCAATACATGGACACCATGGATAAGGAGGACGATGCAGAACAAAAGGGCATGGTTAAAGAAGGCGTGATTGTTTCTATCAACGAAGCGGAGAATTACGCCATGGTGAGCGTGGGGGGCAAAACCGAGGGGCGGCTCTCTTTAGATGAAATTAGGGACACACAGGGGGCCTTGCTCTTTGGGGTGGAGAGTCCCATTCGCGTCTATGTGTCTCAGAAAGGCGAACGCCCTAGCGTCTCTTACAAGCGCGCCATTGTGTATGACAAGGTGCAAGCAAAGATCGCCCAGCTAGGAGCGGATTACAAAGACAAGGTGGTTGAAGGAAGAGTGGTGCGCGAGAACAAGGGGGGGTATGTTCTTGCAGATAAAGAGGGCGCAGAATACTTCCTCTCTAAATCTCAATCCTCCTTGCGGCGCGATAGCAAGCACATTGGCAAGCACATTAAAGCGTGTATCACCTCCATCGATCCGGAGGCAGGCTCCATTAGCGTGTCTAGAAAGCGTTTTTTTGATGTACACGACAAACAACAGCATGAGGGTGCTAAGAAGCTCATGGAGTCTCAAGCGGTGCGTAAAGGCGTTGTGAAGAGCATTACGGGCTTTGGGGTGTTTGTAGAGGTGGATGGAGTGGAGGGCTTGGTGCATTATAGCGAGATCACACACCGCGGATCGGCTAACCCGGCCAAGCATTTCAAAGAGGGCGATGAGGTGCAAGTCAAGGCAATCGCTTATGATGAGGAGAAAAAGCGCCTTTCTCTCTCCATCAAAGCCACTATGGAGGACCCATGGGAGGAGATTCAAAGCAAGTTAAAAGTGGGCTATGCGATCAAGGTCGTGGTGAGCAGCATTGAGAGTTACGGGGTGTTTGTGGATATTGGCAATGACATTGAGGGCTTTTTGCACATCTCTGAAATCTCTTGGAACAAAGATGTCAAACACCCCCAAGACTATTTAGAATTGGATCAAGAAATTGATGTCAAGATCATTGAAATTGACAGCAAAAACCGCCGTTTACGCGTTTCGCTCAAACAGCTTTCAGACAAGCCTTTTAACGAATTTGTCTCCAAACACAGGGTGGGGGATTTGGTAGAGGGCAAGGTGGTGAGCCTAACCGATTTTGGGGTTTTTATCAATTTAGGCGGTGTGGATGGGCTCTTGCACAATAAAGATGCCTTTTGGGAATCCGATCAAAAGTGCAGGGATCATTTCAAGATGGGCGATGTGGTGCAAACTAAAATCGCGCGTATCAATAAGGAAGAGGAAAAGATCTCCTTAGAGATGAAGTTCAAACAACCCTCGCCCCTAGAGGTCTTTGCCCAACAGCATAAAATCGGCGACACCATTCAGGGGAGCGTGGTGAGCATTAAGGATTTCGGGGTATTCGTGCGGGTGAACAACATTGATGTTTTGATCAAAAATGAAGACCTATCCCCGCTCAAAAAAGAAGAAGTGGCCATGGGGCAGGAGATCACTAGCGTACTGGTGTCTTTGGATAAGACCACCCACAAGGCGCGCGCTTCCGTGCGCCGACTCGAGCACAAAAAAGAGCGCGAGCAACTGCAAGCATTCAATGCTGGGAGAGATAAGATCACCCTGGGAGACAAACTTGCTGGTAAATTCTAGTCTCGCTAATGAAAAAAAAGCGTTTAAAGCGTTTTAGACTACTCGTTCCCTTAGGAGTTATAGGGTTGGTGGCATTTGCAGTGCTGGGGGTGGGCTATAAGTTTTATATCACCCATATCAAGCCTCCGCCTCCCCCCCACCATCTCAGTGGCAGTCTAGACCTGTCGACTCCTCTCACCAAACCGCACCCTCCTGAAAAACTCACCCCTGGTATCCTAGAGTCTAAGGATTTTGATTACCCCATCTTAGAACGGCGCGTTACTTTGGAGTTTCGAGAGCGCCATCAAGTGCAGAAATTATTTGTCCGCAATTTGGACGCGTATAAGTTCTTCTGTTTGCATGAAATTTTAAAAGAAAAGCGCATTGATTTTGCCACCGATAAAAAGGGGCGCACAACAACCTTAATCATCTATCTGCCTAATTCGCCTGTGCGCCAAGCCTTTTTAGACGACCTGCGTTATTATCAGATCCCCTACCAATTCAATTAAGGAAGACCATGCCCCAAGTTGTCATCTGCGATCCCATCCACTCTGCCGGGGTGGCTCTGCTCCATGCCCAAACAGATTTAGAAGTTTTGGATCATTCTAGCACCCCCAAAAACGCGCTACCCCACGCGCTCAAAAACGCCCATGCGCTCATCACGCGGAGCATGACCCCCATTGATGCGCCCATGCTCGAGCATGCCCATCAACTCAAAGCCATTGTACGCGCAGGGGTGGGTGTGGATAATGTCCATATCGATCTGTGTTCTAAAAAGGGGATTGTGGTGATGAATGTCCCCACAGCCAACACCATCGCAGCCGTAGAACTCACTATGGCGCATTTGCTCAACGCCGTGCGCCGTTTCCCTAGCGCGAACGCCCAACTCAAATCAGAGAGACTTTGGAAGCGTGAGGATTGGTATGGCACAGAGCTCAAGGGGAAAAAGTTAGGGATCATTGGCTTTGGCAATATCGGCTCGCGTGTGGGGGTGCGCGCGCGCGCCTTTGGCATGGAGGTGATCGCTTACGATCCCTATATCCACAAATCCAAAGCCACAGATTTAGGCGCGCATTACACCACAGACTTTAATGAGATTTTGGCATGCGATTGTATCACCATCCACACCCCTAAGAATGCAGAGACCCTTAATATCATTGACGCGCCCCAAATCGCCAAAATGAAAGAGGGGGTGATTCTCATCAACTGCGCGCGCGGGGGGCTTTACAATGAAAAGGCGCTTTTAGAGGCGTTGCGTTCTAAGAAAGTGCGTTGGTTGGGGCTAGATGTCTTTAGCAAAGAACCTAGCATAGCAAACCCTTTGCTAGATTTAGAGAATGTCTATGTAACCCCCCATATCGGGGCTAACACCCTAGAATCTCAAGAGCAGATCGCCCTAGAAGCGGCTAAGGCGGTGATTCAATCCCTAAAAGGGAGCGCATACCCTAACGCGCTCAATCTCTCTATTAAAGCGCACATGCCTACTTATGCTAAGACCTATTTACAACTGACGCAAAAACTAGGTTTTTTCTCTGCCCAAATCAATAAGGACGCGATTGGGGCGCTCGAACTCATTGTGGCTGGACCTGTGCGCGAATACGCCGACTCTTTGCTCACCTTTGCCCTTTTAGGATTGCTCAAGCCCACCCTAGGCGATCAGATCAACGAAGTCAACGCGCGCTTTGTCGCTCAAGAGCGCAAAATTGCTATCAGCACACGCGCTTTAGACAACGCCACCCCCTACACCAACGCGATCACCCTCCAGCTCACCACGCGCACCCAAACCACCCAAGTGAGCGGGACTATCTTTGCCAACGACTTGCTCAAGATCACCAATATTAACGGCTTTGAAATGGACATTAAACCCCAAGGCAATATGATTTTATTCAAAAACACCGATGTGCCCGGGGTGGTGGGCAATGTGGGGCAGACTTTGGGCAAACATGGGATCAATATCGCAGATTTCAGATTGGGGCGCAATGACAAGCAAGAGGCTTTAGCGGTGATCTTAGTGGACGCGCCTATTAGCACCGACATCTTGCGCGCGCTCCAGCAAATCCCCCATTGTTTGCACGCCTGCTTGGTCTGTATTTAAAAGTGCGTACTTTTCTTGTCCAGCTAGAAAGCTTAGGGGAGCTACAAACCCTAGATACCCCTTTAGACATCTATTTAGAGATCCCTCATCTTGCCTATTTAGAGGCAAAAAAACCAAAGGGGGGCAAAGCCCTTTTGTGTACAAAACCCATGGATGGCAAGCGCCACCAATCCTTTAACATGCCCGTGTTGATCAACCTCTTTGGTTCTTCTAGGCGTATGGAGCTCATCTTAGGCAAGCCCATTGAGGCTTGTTCTGCCCAGTTAGAGGCTCTATTGCGCGTACAAAAACCCAAGAGTCTCAAAGAAATTTGGCATGCCCTCAAAATGCTAAAAACCCTCTCTCATCTTGTCCCCAAAATCAGCCATAAACCCACCGACCACATTGAGCACACCGGCGATCAAGTCAATCTCTACGACCTGCCCATTCTCACCACTTGGGAGAGGGATGCCGCCCCCTTTATCACAATGGGGCAGGTTTACACCCAAAGCTTGGATGGGGCGCATAAAAACTTGGGGCTATATCGTTTGCAAGTCTATGACAAGAATCATTTGGGCTTGCATTGGCAAATCCACAAAGATGGCAATCACTTCTTCCACGCTTACAAACAAGCGGGGCGCAAAATGCCCGTGAGTGTTGTCATTGGGGGCGATCCGCTCTATACTTGGTGTGGGCAAGCGCCCATGCCACATGGCATGTTCGAACTTTGGCTCTATGGTTTGCTTAGGGGCAAACGCCCTGTTTTAACGCGTTCGCGCACCAATCCTATTTGTGTGCCCCGCGATGGGGATATTATTCTTGAGGGCTGGGTAGACCCTGAACACATGCGCCTAGAAGGTCCTTTTGGGGATCACACGGGTTTTTACACCCCACAAGAGCCCTACCCTCTCTTAGAGGTGGGCGCGTTGCGCATCAGACCCAATCCCATTTATCTAGCCTGTGTGGTGGGCAAACCCCCCTTAGAAGACAAGTATATGGGGTATTTGACCGAACGGCTTTTTTTACCCCTCATTCAAAAAAGCGCCTATGGACTTTTAGATTATCACATGCCTGAAAATGGGGTCTTTCACAATCTGATTTTAGCCCAGATCGCGCCCAGTTACCCCGCGCATGCCAGCCAAATCATGCACCACTTTTGGGGCACGGGGCAGATGAGCTTTGTCAAACATGCCATTTTTGTAGGACCTGATGCCCCCAGCTTGCAAGACTACCCCGCCATTTTCACGCATATTTTAAACCACTTTGATCCCCATAAACTGCTCTTAAGCGAGGGCGTGTGCGATGCGCTCGATCATGCCAGCCCCAGCTTTGCCTTTGGGGGGAAATTGGGCATTGACGCCACCACGCCCAGCTCTAAAACCCCTTGTGTGTTAGAAGACGCGCTTTTATTAGCCCGCATACAAGAGGTGTTGCCCGAAGCGTTGATCTTAAAACAATATGGCACGCACACCGCTAACCCCCTCTGTGTGGTGGGGGTGCAAAAGGCTTTGCGCCCCTTATTGGGCGCGCTAAGTGGGCTTGAAGACTTGCAAAGCGCGCTGAGTATTATGATCTTTGTGGACGCGTCCAAAAACGACCTCAACAACGCCTACATGTTGCTTTGGCGTATCGCCAATAATTTAGACGCCAAGCGCGATCTCAAAGTAGAGAATGGGCTAGTCTTTTTAGACGCGACAGATAAGGGCGCGCTAGAGGGGCACACCAGGGAGTGGCCCCTAGAAACCGATTGCAATTTAGAGGTCTTGCAAAAATTATCCACTCTAGGGCTTATCCCCCCCCTAGACGATCCGCTTTACAAACGCTATCATATTCACAACTCCCCTAGCACTTAAAGGACAGATATGGACTTTGCCAAACGCCTAGATCACCTCATCAAGCGCATTGAAAAAGCCCGTTTGAGCTATAACCGCCACCATATTGTACAACTCATTGCCGTGTCTAAATACGCCACCGCTGAACAAGTACGCGCCCTTTATGCGTGCGGGCAACGCGCTTTTGCAGAGAACAAAGTACAGGACTTGCAAGCAAAATTCAACACCCTACAAGCCCTGCCCCTAGAGTGGCACATGCTAGGCAATTTGCAACGCAATAAAATTAACAAACTCTTAGCCCTCAAACCTTTCTTATTCCACGCCCTAGACTCCCTAGAGCTCGCCCAAGCCATAGAAGCGCGCAGCATAAGCACCCTTAATGCGCTCTTGCAGGTCAATATTTCTAAAGAGAGCGCTAAAAGCGGGGTGATCCCAGAACAAGCCCTAGAAATATACACCCATATTAGCCAAACCTGCCCGCATATTCGTCTCAAGGGCATGATGGTCATCGGTCCCACTCCCCCCCCCACCCCCAGCCACCACCACACCCAAGCTCTAGAGCGCGCCTTTGGGCAAGCTAAGGATCTGTTTGACACCCTGCCCCAAGCCTCCATTCTCTCTATGGGCATGAGTGCGGATTTTGAATGCGCGATCGCCTATGGGGCAAATATGGTACGCATCGGGCATGCGCTTTTTGCGGGTTAAGATTCCTAGATTATAATCTCATCATTTCAACATTAAGGACACACATGGCTCATATGGGAACTTTGCAAACTACTAGACCTGAATTTGACACATTGCTCTCTAGTATCGCGCGCTATGTGGTGGATCATGAGATCACTTCTGAATTAGCCTACCAAACCGCTAGATTGTGCTTGATTGACTCCATTGGTTGCGCCCTGCTCTCTTTAAAACACCCAGAGTGTACAAAATTACTAGGACCTAGTGTACCCGGGGCACAGCTGCGCCCACTGGGCACGAAAATCCCGGGCACCACTTATCAACTTGAGCCTGTCCGCGCGGCGTTTAACATCGGTTGCATGGTGCGTTGGCTAGATTTTAACGACACATGGCTAGCTGCTGAATGGGGACACCCCTCAGACAATCTAGGGGCAATCTGGGGCTTGGGGGATTATTTGAGCCGGGATAGGCGCGCTAAGGGGCAAAAACCCTTACAAGTCAAGCAGATTCTCACTGCCATGATCAAAGCCCATGAGATTCAAGGCGTTCTAGCCCTAGAGAATTGTTTTAACATAGAGGGCTTAGATCATGTCTTATTGGTGCGCATTGCCAGCACAGCGGTGGGTGCAGGGTTGCTAGGGGGGAGTTTTGAAGAAGTGCGCAATGGGGTTTCTAACGCCTTTGTGGACGGGGGGAGTTTGCGCTGTTATCGCCACGCGCCCAACACGGGTTCTAGAAAATCATGGGCGGCTGGGGATGCCAGCGCTAGAGGTGTGGATCTAGCCCTTAAAGCGCTCAGTGGAGAAATGGGCTACCCTTCAGCGTTGAGCGCGCAGTATTGGGGTTATCAAGATGTCTTTATGAAGAGTCAGCAAGAAAGGGGCGAGGTCTTGCACATCCCCCAAGAATTTTCTAGTTATGTGATGGAGAATGTGCTCTTTAAGCTCTCTTTCCCAGCAGAATTCCACGCCCAAACCGCGGTAGAATGCGCGATCAAATTGCATGCAGAAGTAAAAGACAGATTAGAAGACATCGCCAAGATTGAGATCACCACCCAAGAATCCGGACACCGCATTATCAATAAAGAAGGGGAGTTGCACAATTACGCCGATCGCGATCACTGCATCCAATACATGGTCGCTTACGCGCTCATTTATGGGGATCTAAACGAGCACGCCTACAGCGATGCGAGCGCTGCGGACCCGCGCATCGATGCTTTAAGAGCGCTCAGTGAAGTTGCAGTAGATGATCGCTACACCCGCGAATACCTAGACCCTAGCAAACGCTCCATCGCCAACGCGTTGCAGGTGTTCTTTAAAGACGGCACAAAAACCCAGAAACTAGAAGTCCATTACCCCATCGGGCACAGGTTCAGACGCGAAGAGGGGTTGCCCCTGCTCTATCAAAAATTCAAACAGGCTTTAAGAGAGGTGTATGCCCTCAAACGCGCTAGTCAGATTGAAGAGATTGTCTTTCATGAAAACGCGTTATTGCAAATGGATTTTGACACCTTTAGCGACCTCTTTGCTTTCTAGGAGGCGTGCATGAGTGCAGGAGAGAGATTTAGACAGGCATTAGTGGAGCGCGCGCCCTTGCAGATCGTGGGCACGATCAACGCTTATCAAGCTCTGCAGGCAAGCAAAATCGGGCATAGGGCTTTGTATTTGTCTGGGGCGGGGGTGGCAAACGCGTCCTATGGCTTGCCGGATTTGGGCATTACAGGCTTAGAAGAAGTGTGTATAGATGTACGGCGTATCTGTGCGGTCTGTGATACCCCCTTGATTGTGGACGCGGATACGGGCTTTGGGCACGCGCTCAACATTGCTAGAACCATCACCCAGCTCATTAAAAGCGGGGCGGCCGGGGCGCATTTAGAAGATCAGGTGAGCGCAAAACGCTGTGGACACCGCCCCAACAAGGCATGTGTACCCACCCAAGAGATGTGCGATCGCCTGCAGGCAGCCCACCAAGCTAGAAAACTAGACCCGCATTTTTACTTGATCGCGCGTACGGATGCGCGCGCCCAAGAAGGGCTAGAATCTGCCATGCCCGCGCGCAGGCGTATGTACAAGCGGGCGCGGATGCGATCTTTGCGGAGGCTTTGCAGAGTTTAGAAGAATACCGCGCGTTCGTTGAGGCTGTGAGCGTGCCCATCTTAGCCAATATCACCGAATTTGGGCGCACCCCCCTATTCACCCTTGAGGAGCTCAAAAGTGTGGGGGTGTCTATGGCACTTTACCCCTTAAGCGCGTTCAGAGCGATGAATAAAGCGGCGTTAGAGGTGTATATAGACATCAAAGAAAGGGGCACGCAAAGGGATCAAATTGCGCGCATGCAAACTAGAGAAGAACTCTATGAAGTGTTGGATTATTACAGCTATGAAGCCCAAATAGACGCGCTAATGCGCAAAAACTAGGGCTTGTACACGAGATTATAGCTAGCGACAATTTTGCGGTTATAGGTGATGTTGATGTCCCCGGGTTTGTCGCTCTCTAACAAAAAGACCTTCCCCCCCTCTTGAATGCCATAGAAACGCAGCCGTAACGCCATCTTAGGCGCGAAGGTGTGCAGGGCGTGTACGCCCCGGGCTTGCAGGGCTGAGGCGAGTTCTTTGGCGATGTAGTGGGTGCGCACAAAGGGATTATACCCCCCCCACAAGTACACACTTTCTAAAAGCAAAGTACCAAAGACAAGGCTGTAGCGAATCCGATAATGGGTGCGAAAAAGGGGGAGGTGTACGCGGATACTAGAGAGCGCGTGTTTGAGCAAGATAGGTATGCCCAACACGCCATAGGCTAGAAATTGCGGGCTGATTTCTTGGCGTAGGGATAAGAGCAGGGGCAGGCAAAAGCCCACCGCGCCCACCATACCCACCAAGCTATCCTGTTGGCGCGCCTTGATCACTTGCGCATAGAGCGCATAGGGGTAATAGAGGCATAAACAGGGAGAATAGAGTACAAACATCACAAAAAGCGTTTCTAAAAAAAAGCCCTGGGGCATCCCAGAGACGGGTTTAAAATAGAGTACATTGAACATCAAAGCCACGCCCAACAAGCTAGTTTTGAGGCGGTGTTTGTGCTTGAGCGCGTATAAGAAAAGGGCGGTGAGCAAGACCATACAGCTTGGATCAAAGAGGGCAAGCAGGGGGATTAGCGCGTAAAAGACACGCGTGTGGAATAAGAGCATGCTAGAGAGGGCTAGGGTGAAGAGCAAGCTCACCTTACCCAAGAGGATCGCACCCAGTTGCACGCCCGGGAGCAGCGCGAAGGTGAGCGCGCTGAGGAGCGGATCATAGGGTTTTTTGGGTTGGAGCTTGAGGCTGAGTTTGTAAAGCAAGATGAGATTGAGCGCGTGCAAAAGCAAACTGGGCAGACGCAAAGCCAAATCATGGGGGAGGGATTTGCCCAACACCCCCACCAAATCGCGCAACGCCCCCAACAAAAGAGCGTCCAGCCAAAAGCTAGGCGTGCTAAAATAGAGCAGGGCTTCTTTATAGCTAATAGAAATCTCTAAACTCTTCACCACCCCTAGTGTCAAACTCACCACCACCAACAAGCCTAAAAGACGGCTATAAAGGGGGCTGGGCACACTGGAGGGGAGAATTGCTTAACCTTGTGCTCTGTGGTGTTCTATGAGGGCGCAATGATCTTGGACCACCCCTATGCCATGCTCTTGCAATAACTGAGTGGCTTGGGCGTTTTGAACGCCTAATTGCATCCAAAAGAGTTTGGGGAGGGGTGTAAGGCTCAAAAACTCTTGGGCTAAGGGCATGATCGCTGCAGATTTTCTAAAGACAATCACCCCATCTAGGGGGTGGGCACGGTGCGCCTCTTGGAGGGTAACATAAACGGCTTGACCTAAAATGGGCGCATCCACTTTGGGGTAAATGGGCACAATGCGATAGCCCTGCGCTTGCAGGTACGCCCCGACCTTGTGGCTGTCCTTATGCGGGTCAGGGCTCAAGCCCACAATGCCTAGAACATGGCATTCTAAAAGCAAGTTAAGAGTTTGTCGATTCATATTTTGCCTTTGTTTTGGTTTTGCTCTCTAGCACGATGAGCACTCCAGAGAGCACGATAAGCCCCATGCCCAAGATTTGCAAAAAATGCAAAGGGGGGTCGCCCAAGAGCATACCAAAGAGCACCGCCCATAACAAGCGGGTGTAATCCACGGGTGAGATGAGTCCGGCTGGGGCGATCATATAGGCTTTGGTGATAAAGCACTGCCCCAACGCCCCGCTTAAACCCGTGCCTATTAAAAGCCACAAATCCCAACGCCACCACATCCCCTCAAAACGCAAGGGGTGGTAGCCTGAGGCAAAGGGGGGGATGTCAAAACACATCAGAGCTAGACTCATCAGCGTTAAAGACACCGAAAACACCACGATCACAAACCCCCCATCGTAATACTCCTTGAGTTTATTCAAACTCACATAGGCACAAGACATCATCAACCCGCTTAAAATCCCTGAAACCACCAATCCCCAAGAGAGCCCACTGGTGTGCGGGTTAGCCACAAAACCCACCCCCAAGATCCCCAAGAGTGCAGAGAGCACCAATTGCCAAGTGATGCGCTCTTTAAGTACCCACCACGCGATGAAAATGGCATAAATGGGTCCACTTTGACTAAAGGCGATCGCGCTGCCCAGATCCATGTGCGCGATATTGTAAAAGATCAAGATCATGCCCATCTGCCCCACAAACACCCTAGAAATCAAAAGAGCGAGCCCTCCGGGTTTGTGCGCTCTAAAAGAAAAGGGTTTGATGTAGTAAAGCCCCCATAGAAAAAAGAGCATGAAAAAGGAGCGATAAAAGATATTCTCTAGGGGTGAGTAGTAAGAACCTAGCATCTTGATGAGCGCGTTGAGCAAACCAAAACTCAACGCCCCCAAAGCCATGTAAAACACCCCCAAGCGCACATTTAAATCTCTCTGTTCCACAACGCGCAAAAGCACTCTCCAAAGAATAGCCCCCCATGCTAGCATGGATTGATAAACACACTCCCGTATTCAAAAACTCATGGTATTTAGATGAAAGCACCCCTACAAGGGGTGAACCCCTCCTTAACCCCCCTAAACCCTATTTGCCAAAACGCCCGCCGGTGGTGGGATAGCCATAGATGGAGCCATCTTTGATTTTCATGTGATCTTCCCAGGGCAATTTGTACTTGCCTGCGGCCAAATCTTTGATGTAGGTCAAGCCCGCATCGCTTTCTCCGCCTGGTTTAGCCACATAACCGCGGTGTCCCAAATTGTAGATATTGTTCTCCAAGCCCCAGCTCAAGCGGGCGTTGTCCGCCATTTTGGGGTAGATTTCCCCTGTTACAATTTCCCATGGGTTGCGATGTCCTTGCACAAGGGTGGTGCCATCAAAGTTGCAGATTTGCCCCTCTCCAAAATAGTAAAAGACATTGTCATAACCGGCCAAGTTCACGCTCACGGTGTACATCAAATTGTGCCACGCGTTGGAGCGGTTGGTCAAAATCCATTGATCATTCACTTGAGTACTATAGCCTGAGATGCGGATGTAAACATTGCATCCTTTATAAGCGGCTTCGCGCGCGAGCTCAGGGATCATGCCGTCATGGCAGATACAGACCGCCAATTTAGAGCCTCCAGGGCCTTCACACACGGGCATGCCCAAATCGCCTGGATACCAAGGTTCAATTGGATTCCAAGGAAACAATTTACGATATTTTAAAACAATCTCACCCTTAGGGTTGATAATGATCGCGGTGTTGTAGGGGTTTTTATTGGGATCGGGGTTGCGCTCCATCACAGAAAACACCCCAAAAACCCCCGCTTTTTTACACGCATCAGCATACATTTGCGTTTCTTTACCCGGGACATCTAGCAGAAACTCTTCGCTCAACCACTTGGCGGTATTAAGACCTTGCGTGCTGTATTCGGGGAAAATGATGAGCTCCACGCCCGGATAGCCTGCTTTGGTGGCATGCAAGGTTCTAATGATGCTCTCAATGTTCTTGTCAATGTCGGCACGACTATTGACTACAGGCACGGGGAATTGAATCGCCGCGACCAAAAATCCCTCAATGGGTTTACCCATACTTCCAATGCTACCCATAAAAAACTCCTTACTAGCAAAATGAGCGGTCAAAGCCGCTTGCAGGATACTAAAAAATCTGCTTTAATAAAGGGTAAATAACCTAAGAGCTAAGAATTTGAGAGAATCGCTTAAGACACCCTCTGAAAAACAGTCTTAGGGATGGGGAGTAAAACAAGATAGCTTATAAAAAGCGCGATTCCACACAGAAGGAACATGAAATAAAAGCTCAGATGCCCTAGAGCGAAGGTAAAAATAAAAGAGAAAAGGGCTTGGAAAATCCCAAAACTCATCGTAACGAGGCTAGAAGCCTGCACGAAATGCGCCTTGCCCATGATGTGAAAAGCCATCGTACTTGTGAGGGTTAAATTCCCCGTTGTGCCAAAGCCCATCAGAAAAATAGAGATGTCCAGCCAAAAGAGATGGGTAGAAAAAGCTGCGATAACGCAAGAGAGGGTTTTTAGCAATAGCACAACAATGGAAGCGTTTTTCAAACCCATCCATTGGGCTAGCGAAGCGCTTAAAATCGTGCCCAAAGCCGCTCCAAAGCCAAAAAATGCCCATGACGCGCCTGCACTTGTATTGCTAAAATGTAAAAAACGCACCAAGTAATCCACCCAAAAGAGGGTATGGGGCAAATAGCCAATAGCGTTGAGTATTACAGAAATCAAGAGCAATATGAAAAAGTAGGGGGTTTTGGCTACTTTTTCTCTTTTAGCGACCGGTTTTGGGGGATAGAGTGTCCTTAAAGAGGTGCTAGAGACCAAAAAGGCTAACAAACTAATCCCCCCTAGAAAAAGCCACGCCCAATCAATTGCATGGGCAAAATGCGGGAGAACAAACCCGCTAAAGACCACCCCCACCCCAATTCCACTAAAGATCAAACCACTCACCAGCGAGCGGGATCGCTCGCGTACAAAAGAGAGACACAAAGGCGCAGACAACACCATCAAACACGCCGAAGCAATGCCCGCCAAAAAGCGCCATGTCCACGCCCATATAAAGGGCAAAGAATCAAAGAAACACGCAAAGAAGCTTAGAGCCACCACCAAGAAACTGATCTTGGCGATGCTCTCTAGAGAGAGATACTTCTGCAGAATATTGAGGGCGACACTCCCAAAGATATAGCCCACCATCACCGCAATGCCCAACTGGATACTTTGGGCTTCGCTGAGTTTGCCTGAGAGGATCAGCAAGGGGATTAATACTACATACCCAAAGCGCGCCAAACCATTGGCCACAAAAGTCGCTAAAAAACAAGCGAAAATACGCACTCTCATCACACAGCCCCAACCTTTCTAACATCTCATTTTGATACAAAATTGCGATTATGTTAGCATGAAAACTCGTTAGAATGTGTTTAAACAGAGAATCTTACGAAAACTAAAAAAATGGGAAAAAGAACTTCAAACAAAGTGCACGCACCACAAACCCCCTCAAGATTAAGGGGGCTTTTAGGCTAGAGCGTCAGACAAAGGCGATAAAAGCCAGTACAGAAGCATCGCCCTTTCTGATCGCGCTTCTGTGAATGCGGGTGTAACCCCCCTTGCGTGTGGCATATTTGGGGGCTAATTCTGTCACCAGTTTATGGGTCGCCTGCTTGTTTTGCAGGTACGCAAACACATGGCGGTGGGCGTTAAAATCCCCCTTTCTAGCCACACTTACGAGCTTTTCTACATAGGATTGCAATTCCTTAGCTTTAAACACGCCCGTTTCGATTTTTTCATGCTCAATTAGAGAGATGGCAAGATTTTTAAGCAAGGCCTTTCGGTGCGCGCTCGTCCTGCCCAATTTTCTAAAGCGATTCTTGTGCCGCATTAATGCTCCTCATTCTTTAATTTTTCCAATCTTGCCTGCAAAGAAGTCTTGAAATCTACAGAGAGTTCAGAGCCCACAGGATACCCCAACCCCTCTAATTTTTCAGCGATCTCATCATAGGACTTCTTGCCCAAATTCTTGATATTTTTGAGCTCATACGCGCCCATGAGCACCAACTCGCCCACATACTTAAGCCCGATTTTATCCAAGCAATTAAAACAACGCGCGCTCAAATTCAAGCTCTCGATCTCCATCACAAGGTCTCTCTCTAAGCCCTCTTCTAAATGGGTGTTCCCCTTGCAATCAGCGATATTGGTGTTGAAGATATGCATTTGGGCGTTCATGGTCTTGATGGCATCTTGAAAGGCCTTTTGGGGGTCGATCTGCCCATCGCTCTCGATCTCAAAGATGAGCTTTTCAAAATTAGGATTGCCATCTACAAGCATGTTTTCAATGTTGTAAACCACTCTTTTAACGGGGGTAAAATAGGCATCTAAGGGGATATAGTCGCTAGAGATATAGCCCCGAATGCTCTCAGAAGGCACATAGCCCATACCCTTTTGTACGATGAGGGAGAATTCCAAATTCACATCTTCGTTGATAGTGGCCAAGTAGGCATCGTGATCGATCACGCTGATTTCTTCATTTTCTAAATCCCGTCCGCTCAATTTGGCTGGCCCCTTAAAGGTGTATTGCACCATGACCTGATCGTTTTGGGCGTTGTCAAGATTTTTACCCACTAGGCGGATGTTTTTAAGATTGGCGATGAACAAAGCCACATCCTCAGAAACCCCGCGCAACGAATCAAATTCATGGGCAACCCCCTCGATCTTGATTCCAATGGGCGCATATCCCACAGAACTCAAGAGCAAGAGTCGTCTTAGCGGATGGGCTAGGGTGATGGCATAGCCCGCCTCAAAGGCAGAGACATACACTTTAATCTGTCTGTCGCTGATCCTCTCTATGCTGATATGCATAGGCGCTTGTGGCGCCACTTTAATGACTTTCATGCTAGCACCTACTATTTAGAATAGAGTTCCACAATCAATCTCTCTTCAAGGGGCAAACTTACTTCGTCTCTTTCAGGATAGCGCGTAAAAATCCCAAACTTCTTATCCTTGTCCACATCAATCCAGGGCACAACCCCCACTTGATTGGTGAGCTCTACCGCCCGTGTGATCTGGGGGTTTTCCTTGCTTTTTTCCCTCACTTCAATTTTTTGCCCGCTTTTGATAAAGGCAGAGGGGATGTCCATGCGCTTGCCATCCACTAAAATATGCCCGTGGGTTACCAACTGGCGCGCAAAACTCCTAGTGGTCGCAAAACCCATACGATAGACCACATTATCTAAACGCCTCTCAAGCAGGCGTACCAAATTTTCCCCCGTATTGCCCTCCATGCGGTTGGCTTCCCTAAAGATGGAGCGAAATTGTTTCTCTGAAATGCCATACATCGCTTTGGCCTTTTGCTTTTCGCGCAACTGCAAGCCATAATCTGAAATTTTTCCGCGTCTTTGCCCGTGTTGCCCCGGACCATAGGCGCGTTTGTCTAGCGCGCTCTTGCCACTCAAACGCCTCTCTCCCTTGAGCCCTAAAGAAATCCCAAAACGGCGTTCTAATTTCTCTACTGCGCCTCTATATCTTGCCATGTCTGCTCCTTATACGCGTCTTCTTTTAGGGGGTCGGCAACCATTGTGGGGCAGGGGTGTGATGTCCTTGATCCAAAGCACTTTGATCCCCTCAATGCTCCCCACGCTTTTAATGGCGGTTTCGCGCCCGCTCCCAGGCCCTTGCACCTTGATCCCCACTTCTTTAACCCCGTGCTCTTTGGCTTTGCTCATCGCGCTCTCTACGGCTTGCTGGGCGGCATAGGGGGTGGATTTCTTAGACCCCCTAAAGCCCAAACCCCCAGCAGTTGCCCAGCAAATCACATTGCCCATCTCGTCTGTAACGGTGATATTGGTGTTGTTGAAAGAGGCGGCGATGTAGACCACGCCCCTAGCGATATTCTTCTTGACAATTTTCTTTTTAATACCGGTTCGTTTTGCCATGCGCTCTCCTTACTTGCTGCCCACGGTTTTCTTCTTGCCCTTGCGGGTGCGCGCGTTGTTTTTGGTGGTTTGTCCGCGCACGGGCAAGCCCTTGCGATGGCGGATACCCCGATAACTCCCCAAATCTATCAACGCCTTAATATCCATTTGGACTTTTTTGCGTAGATCCCCCTCTACGACATAGTTTGCCTGAATCTCCTTAGTGATGCTAGAGATCTCATCTTCGCTGAGTTCGTGCACGCGTTTATCCAAAGAGATCCCCACCTTGTGCAAAATATCCCTAGAGCTCTTCAAACCCACGCCATAGATATAGGTGAGGGCATACTCCATGCGTTTTTTCTTGGGTAAATCTACCCCTGCGATCCTTGCCATGTCTATCCTTGTCTTTGTTTGTGTTTGGGAGTGGTGCAGATCACGCGAATCACGCCGCGCCTCTTAATAACCTTGCACTTATCACACATTTTCTTTACAGAGGGTCTAACTTTCATGTTCTCTCCTTGTCTTAAGCAAAACCTCTATTCTAACCATCTTGGGTTAGAAATAACTTAATCACTTGTAGCGGAAGGTGATTCGCCCCTTGTCCAAGCTATAGGGGGTGAGCTCCAAGCGCACCCGATCCCCCAACGCGATACGGATGTAGTGCATGCGCATTTTGCCCGAAATGCGACATAACACAATGTGCTTGTTGTCCAACTCTACCTTAAAGGTGGCGTTGGGCAAACATTCAATCACCTTCCCATCAACTTCTATCACATCATCTTTTGCCATCAAGCCTCCGTTAAAATTTGCGCTCTTTTGTCTACCATCGCGATGGTGTGCTCGTAATGACTGGTGCGCAAGCCATCTACAGACACCACACTCCACTTATCTGCTAAGATTCTAGGCTCACCCTGTTTTTGGCAGATCATCGGCTCTATGCAAAAAACCATGCCCTCCTTGATCTTAGGCCCGCTACTAGGTTTGCTAGAAGACTCTAGGTAATTGGGGATGGAGGGCTCTTCATGGGGTTTGCGCCCAATGCCATGCCCGCAAAATTTTTCTAAAGGTACAAAGCCCTTTTGCCTAATGAGGGTTTCTAACAACCAACTCACCTCTTTAAAGCGCATGCCCACCTCTAAGTGCGCGATCGTCTCATCCAAAGTGTCCTTAGCGCAGGCGATCAAAGAGCGATCCGCAGAAGAAATCTCTCCCACCCCTAAGGTGATGGCCGCATCCCCAAACCACCCCTGTACCTGTGCCCCCAAATCCAAACCTATAATGTCCCCGCTTTGGAGTTTGTAGTCTGTGGGGATGCCATGGATGGCCACTTCATTGAGCGAAGTACAAAGCGTGTTAGGGAAGCCATATAGCCCCTTGAAAGCGGGTTGGGCTTTGAGTTTGTGAAGATGCTCTTCAGCCAAAGCGTCTAGTTCTAGCAAGCTCATGCCCACTTGAATCCTCTCACTCAGCAAGCTAAGAGTTTGCCCCACCGCCGCGCCCGCCCGGCGCAGAGCCTCAATTTCTTTAGGGTTACGGATGGCGATCGCCATTAAAAGCCCACAGCACTCAGGGTTTTATACTTGCCCATGTAAATCTGCGCCTCGATCTTTTTCATGGTGTCAATGGCCACTTGTACCACAATGAGCACGGCGGTACCCCCAAAATAAAAGGGCACGCCCATCGCCTTGACTAAAATCCAGGGCAAAGTGGAGATAATGGCTAGGTACAAAGAACCCCAAAAGGTCAAACGACTCGCCACGCTGTTTAGAAAGTTAGAAGTACCCTCGCCCGGTCTCAAGCCCGCGATAAACCCACCATTGCGCTTGAGATTGTCCGCGATGTCTTTAGCGTTAAACACAATGGAGGAATAAAAGTAGGCAAAAAAGATGATGAGCAAGAACATCAAAATATTGTAGGCATATCCATGGGGGTTGAGAAAGTCCGCAATGGCCTGCAAGATTCTATTAGAAGAGGCCTGCAGAATGGTAGAAGGGAAAACTAAAAGCGCTGAGGCAAAAATGGGGGGAATCACCCCGCTCAAATTGAGCTTAATGGGGATGTAATTCATGATGCGCTTGTTTTGGTTTTGCAACATCACCTTGCGGGCGTAAGAAATGGGAATGCGCCGCTCTGCCAATTCTACATAGATGATCGCAAAGATAGTCGCCAAGACAATGATCACGATCCCAATCAACACTAAAATATTGATCACCCCCGTGTTCACCAAATTAAAGGTCCCTGCGATCGCTGAGGGGATGCCAGAGACAATGCCCGCAAAGATGATCAAACTAATCCCATTGCCCACGCCCCTTTGGGTGATCTGCTCGCCAATCCACATTAAAAGCATCGTACCCGTGAGCATGGAAAAGGTGGCTAGCACCAAGAAAGTTTGCATAGAAACCATGATCGCCCCATTAGCCCCATGCCCGATGGAGCGCAAGCCAAAGGAAACACTGATGGCTTGGATGATCGTAATGCCGATAGTGGCATAGCGCACAATCTGCATGTATTTTTGCATCCCATCGCGCTCTTTTTTCATCTTGGCAAGGTTTGGAAAAGTCGCGCTCAAGAGCTCCATGATAATAGAAGCCGTGATATAGGGCATGATCCCCAAAGAGATAATACTCAAGCGCGAAACCGCATTGCCACTAAACATGTTGAAGAGCCCTAGCGCGTTGCTAGAATTGCTGTCAAAAAAGGATTTGATGGCGGCTAAATCCACCCCGGGGATGGGGATGTAAGCCAACACCCTATAGAGGAATAAATATCCCAGAGTGATAAAAATTTTGGTCGCGATCGCCTTGGTCATTATTCTTGTCCGCTGGTGCGAATTCTCTCATCTTGGATTTTAGAGGCAAGGTCTTTAGCGCCCGCTCCAATGAGCTTGATTTTCTCAATGTAGGAAGGGAAAGGGTGCACTTTCTTAATGAGCTCCAAACTCAAGGTTTCTAACGCAAAGACTTCTTTGTGCTTTTCTACATTGATGGCATAAACAAGCCCCTTAGTGCGACTCCTAAAGCCCACTTTAGGCAAGCGGCGTTGCAAGGGCTGTTGCCCCCCCTCAAACCCGCGTTTTTGCTTGTAGCCTGTGCGCGCAGTCTGCCCCTTGCCCCCTCTAGTGGCCGTTTTGCCCATGCCAGAGCCCTGCCCGCGACCCACGCGTTTAATGTGTTTGACACTGCCCCTAGCGGGGTGTAAATTCTCTAGCGCCATGAAAACTCCTATCCCTTGATCTTACAGAGCGCGTCAAAGGTCGCGCGTACCACATTGTAAGGATTGTTAGAACCTAAGGACTTGGTCAAAATATCCTTAATACCGGCCAGCTCAATCATGGGGCGCGTAGAACCCCCGGCGATGATCCCAGTCCCCTCAGAGGCGGGTTTGAGCAGAATACGGCTCGCGTTGTACTTGCATTCAATGTCATGCGCGATGGTCGTGCCCTTGATCTTGACTTCAATGATGTTTTTAAACGCGTCATCAATGGCCTTTTTAATGGCATCGGGCACCTCCTTTGCCTTGCCCAAGCCAAAGCCCACAAGGCCGTTTTTATTGCCCACGACCACCAAAGCGTTAAAGCGAAAACGCCGCCCGCCCTTGACCACTTTGGTAACCCGCCCGATATTGACCACCACTTCTGAAAACTCTTCTCTATTGATCTCCATGCCCATCCTTAAAGCGCGATCTCTTGGGCGCGTAAAGTGTCTGCAAAGGCGGCCACCACCCCGTGGTATAAATAGCCATTGCGATCGTAGACCACCTTGTCTATGCCCTTTTTCTTAAGATTTTCTGCAAAGATTAGCGCAAGCTTCTTGCTATCCTCTATATTCTTGCCCAATCCTAATTTTTTGCCATCCACATGCGCCAAAGTTGCATGCGCGTTGTCGTCAATGGCTTGGGCGTAGAGGTGTTTGTTGGATCTGAAGATGCTCACACGGGGACGCTCCTGCGTACCAAAGACCTTAGAGCGCACCCGCATTTTGCGTTTGGCTCTTTGCAGCTTTTTTTTCTCTAAAACACTCGCTGTCATGCTCGCTCCTTATTTCTTAGCGGTCTTGCCGGCCTTGCGCAAGATCACTTCATCGCTGTACTTGATGCCCTTGCCCTTGTAGGGTTCTGGAGGTCTATAGGCGCGGATGTCTGCGGCAAGTTGCCCGATTTGCTGTTTATCGCTCCCCTTAAGGGTGATGATGGTGTTCTTATCCACCGCCACCTCTACACCCTCTGGGATGGGGTGCTTGACCGGGTGGCTAAAGCCTAGCGTGAGTTCTAAGACCTTATGCCCTAAAGCTGCCTTATAACCCACCCCATTGATCTCTAGCACCTTGCTAAAGCCCTTGTCTAGCCCCACCACAATATTGTTAGCCAAAGCGTTGTAAGTCCCCCAAAACGCACGGCTTTGCGCGCTAGTGCCCACGGGCTCAAAGCGCAAACTATCCCCCTCTAACACAACGCGCACACGCCCGTGCGTCTCCAAACTCTGAGTCGCCTTATTATTTTTGAAGTGCAAGCAAGTCCCCTCTAGGCTCGCCTGTACCCCGCTGGGGATTTTGATCACTCTTTTACCAATTCTTGACATGCCACACTCCTACCAAATGCTGCAAAGCACCTCACCGCCCACATTCTGTTTGTAGGCCTCTTCATTGGTGATCACGCCCTTGCTCGTGCTGACCACAATCACCCCGTACCCGTTTTTAAAGCGTTTGAGCTCGTGAGCTTGTTTGTAGAGCCGCCGCCCCGGTTTGCTCAATCGCTTGATCTCGCTGATTAGCGCGCGCCCCTTATCGTCATAGGCCAATTCTACAGAGATGAAGTTCTTGCCCTCCTTCTCTAGCACTTGGTAATTGGCGATGAATCCGCGATTTTTGAAAATTTCTAAGATAGAAACCACAATTTTGGCGTAGTAAAGCTCTGTAACCTCCAAACGGCGCATGCTCGCATTCCGAATGCGTGTTAAAGAATCTGCGACAATGTCATTTACCATGCGTGCTCCTTACCAACTCGCTTTTCTAAGACCAGGGATCAAGCCCTCACTGCCCATCTTCCTCAAACACACCCGGCACAGACCAAAGTCCTTATAGACAGAACGGGGTCTCCCACAGATATTACAACGGGTGTACGCCCGCGCTTTGAACTTTGCCTTCCTGTGGGTTTTTGCGATCATTGATTTTTTAGCCATTAGCGCCCTTTTGCGAAGGGCATTCCGAGCAACTCTAGCAATTTAAATGCCTCCTTATCGTTATTTGTAGAAGTGATGATAGCGATGTTGAGCCCGTGGGTTACCATGATGTCGTCATAGACCACCTCTGGGAAAATCAACTGCTCATTCAAACCAAAACCATAATTCCCCCGCCCATCAAAACCATTTCTAGACACCCCTCTAAAATCCTTTACCCTGGGCAGAGCGATCACGATCAATTTTTCTAAGAAGTTGAACATGACTCTATTTCTAAGCGTAACCTTCACCCCCACGGGCATGTTTTCGCGGATTTTAAAGCCCGCCACAGATTTTTTTGCCTTAGTGATCACCGCCTTTTGCCCGGCGATGAGCGAGAGCGTTTGGGCGATGTTTTGCATGATTTTGGCATCTTTGGCATAATCCCCCGCCCCCACACTGAGCACAATCTTCTCTAGTTTAGGCAATAACATCGGGTTTTTAATCCCTAGTTCCTCTGCCAATTTCTTTTTTACCTCTTTTTCATAGAAGTTCTTCAAGCCGTCCATCGCGCCTACTCCTTCTCTTTCTTGACATTAGAGATATGGATGGGCATCTCCTTAAAGGTGTGCCCGCCTTTGGGGTTGTCGTCTGTGGGTTTGATGGCCTTCTTCACAAGCTTACACCCCTCCACCAAGAGCGTGGATTTCTTAGGGAAGACGGCCAGTACCTTGCCCACCTTGCCCTTGTCATCCCCTGCGATCACCTTGACCATGTCGTCTTTTTTAATCTTGCACTTCATTAGAGCACCTCCGGAGCCAGTGAGATGATTTTCATAAAATTGGCATAACGCACCTCCCGACTCACGGGGCCAAAAATCCTAGTCCCCACCGGATCGCGCTTGGCATCCAAAATCACCGCCGCATTGTCATCAAAGCGGATCAAAGAGCCATTGGGGCGTTGTACTTCTTTTTTGGTGCGCACGACCACCGCCTTAACCACCTGCCCCTTTTTGACCTTGCCATTGGGGATCGCCTTCTTCACAGAAGCGACAATCACATCGCCCACACTCGCATAGCGTTTATGACTCCCCCCTAAGACCTTGATACACATGATCTCCTTGCCCCCGCTATTGTCCGCCACCACCAATCTTGTAAAGCTCTGTATCATGAAACTCCCTTCACTAAAATCTCTTTGAGAGCAAAGGTCTTAGTTTTGGACACGGGTTTGCACTCCAGCGCGCTCACAAAATCCCCCACCTGACAAGCGTTCTTTCTGTCGTCAATGGTGTATTTCTTAAAGCGTTTGACAATCTTGCGGTATTTTTTGTGCAAGACCTTTCTTTCTACTAAAATCACCGCGCTACAGGCATCAATCTTATTGACAACCTTGCCCTGAATGGTGCGTTTATGGGACTGCTTGGCTTCCATCTACCTCTCCTGTGCCGACAATTTTAGGGCAGACAAGGCGGTGTTGATGCGCGCAATGTCCTTTCTCACCCCTCTAATCTCATTAGGATTATTGAGTTGCATGGTCTTGAGCTTGACTCTCAGTTCAAAGAGCTCTATCTTTTTGTCTTTGAGCAACTTTTCTAACTCCTTTTTGTCCTTGCCTTCCAACTCAGTAAATTTCATTTTCGCTCTCTTTGGTTACAATTTTTGTCTTAAAGGGGAGTTTGCGTTGGGCTAAACTCAAAGCCTCCCTAGCTAAACTCTCTTCAATCCCTAGCATTTCATAGACAATGCGCCCGGGCTTGATATTCATCACCCATTTTTCTACCGAGCCCTTCCCCTTACCCATACGGGTTTCTAGGGGTTTGGCCGTTAGGGGCTTGTCTGGGAAAACGCGAATCCACACCTTGCCCGCCCTTTTGATATGGCGAGTCATCGCCACCCGCGCGGCCTCAATTTGGCGCGAATCAATGCGGCCATGCTCTATAGCCTTGATCCCAATATCCCCAAAGGCCAGTTTAACACCGCGCGCAGATTTTCCCCGATTTCTGCCCTTCATCTGTTTGCGGTATTTTGTCTTCTTAGGCATTAACATGGCTATTCTCTCCCTCTTCTAGCGCGCCCTCTAGAGGTTCTCTCTTCGCCCTCTTCTTCGCGTTTCTCTGTTTGGATCCCCTTTTGCAAGACCTCGCCTTTAAAGACCCACACTTTTACCCCAATGATTCCATACACCGTCATAGCCTCTGCAAAGCCGTAATCAATTTTAGCCCGCAGAGTGTGCAAGGGCACGCGCCCCTCCATATACCATTCTGTGCGCGCGATCTCGGCCCCGGCCAAACGGCCAGAAACGCGCACTTTAATCCCCCTTGCGCCCGCTTTCATCGCCGTTTGCATGACCTTTTTCATCGCCCGTCTGAACGCCACGCGTTTTTCTAGCTGGGTGGCGACATTTTCTGCAGCCAACTGCGCGTCCGCCTGAGGGCGTTTGACCTCTTTGATATTGACAGAGATTTCTTTTTTGATCAATTCTTTCAAAGAAAGCTTGATTTTTTCAATGTCCACACCCTTTTTACCGATGATGAGTCCGGGTCTGGCGGCCACTACGGTGATGCGCAACTTCTTGGCCGCGCGCTCGATCACAATCTCGCTCACCCCTGCATAATAGAGCTCTTTTTTCAAGAACTTACGGATTTTGTAATCTTCCTCAATATTGCCCACCGTGTCGCGCGCCCCGGGAAACCACCTAGAAGCCCAGTTTCTATTGATCCCTAGTCTTAAACCAATTGGATTAACCTTCTGACCCATTTACTTATCTCCCCCTTGCTTGCCCACTTTGACTAAAATGTGCGATGTGGGTTTTCTAATGGCTGTAGCCCTGCCTCTAGCGCGGGGCATGTGGCGTTTGAGCACAGGCCCTGCATCCACACGACAAGAGAGCACCGCCACAGACTTTGAATCATGCCCGCCATTGTACACGGCCGCGCTAATCACCCTAGAGAGAATCCGTGCGGCCTTATTGGGGGTGAATTCCAAGCGCGCAATCGCCACCTCTGCATTCATGCCCTGAATCTGTCTAGCCAGCAACCTAGCCTTAGTGGGCGAGAGCCTGCTGTACCTCAGTAACGCCGTGCTCATTTGCATTCCTTTGTGTAATAATGTGCCATGCTATTTGCCTATCTTTTTTTGCACTGTGCCCTTGTGCCCTTTGAAGGTGCGTGTGGGCGCAAATTCACCTAATTTATAGCCAACATGGTTTTCAGTGATGTAAACGGGGATGAAGATCCTGCCATTGTGCACGCTATAGGTCAAGCCAATCATTTCGGGCAAGATGGTGCTGCGGCGCGACCAAGTTTTAATAGGTCTATTGTCTTTTTTAGCTTTGTGTTTGAGGGTTTTGTCCATGAGATGTTTGTCTACGAAAGGACCTTTTTTAATTGACCTTCCCATCGCTATTTACCTTTCTTTCTTGAAATGATCAGGCGATCGCTGGCTTTTTTGCGTCTAGTTTTATAGCCTTTGGTGGGCATGCCCCAGGGAGAAACAGGGTGACCACTAGAACCAGTCTTGCCTTCCCCGCCCCCATGGGGGTGATCGACTGGGTTCATGGCACTCCCGCGCGTTTGGGGCCTAACGCGTTTGTAGCGGTTGCGCCCGGCCTTGCCAATACAAGTGTTGATAAAATCTTCATTACCCACCACGCCAATGCTTGCCATGCACTCGCTCAAGATGTAGCGCATTTCACCACTGGGCATGCGTAAAATCGTGTATTTGCCCTCCCTACCCATAATTTGCGCGCTCATGCCCGCACTCCTAGCCAGCTGCCCCCCTGCTCCCGGGTGCATTTCAATATTGTGTACAATGGTCCCAATGGGGATGCTTCTAAGCTTCATCGCAAAGCCGACTTTAATGTCCAACCCCTCCTCTGCGGCGATGATCGCATCGCCCACCTTCAGCCCGCTAGGTTGCAAGATATAGCGTTTGTCTCCATCAGGATAAAACACTAAGGCGATGCGCGCGTTGCGATAGGGGTCGTACTCAATGCTGGCTACCTTGCCTTCTATGCCAAATTTATTGCGTTTGAAGTCAATGATGCGGTATAGCCTTTTGGCCCCGGCTTCTTTGTGGCGGCTGGTGATTTTTCCGCTGTGGTTTCTGCCCGCATGCGCGGGGAGTTTGATCAAGAGTTTGCGCACACTAGGTTTGCCGCTAATGTCCTTAGAATCCAAACCGCTCATGAAGCGGCGGCTGGGGGTGTAGGGTTTGTAAGTTTTAACTGCCATGCTTTTGTCCTTATGCGCTCAATGCTGTGATATTAGCGTCTTTGGGGAGCTTGACATAGAATTTTTTTGTATCAAGCCGCTGTCCCAATCTGCCCCTAAAGCGTTTGACCTTCCCTTGTTGCCTGAGCGCGTTGATCTTCAAGGGTACAAACCCAAAGTAGTCCTTAAAGATCGCCTTGAGTTGATTTTTGCTCACACCCACGGCGGTCTGCACCACGATAACCCCGCTCTCCTGCATGGATAAAGATTTTTCTGTGTAAAGAATGGACTTGATGTCGGTGATGTCTGCCATGCACTCTCCTTTAAGCTGTTACCAGCGCGTCAAACGCCGCTTTTTCTACCACCACCGCACTATAGGCCGCAACAAGGTAGGCGTTGACTTCGCTGGTTTCCACCACATAACAATTACGCAAATTTCTAAACGCAAGGTAGTTATGCTTGTTTAGATATTCTGTAACCACCAGCACATCTCTTTGATTCAAGGCTTGCAAAAACGCATGCGCGTCCTTAGTTTTCCGACTGGTGATGTCCACTTTATCCACCACAAGCAATTTTTCTGCCAAAGCTTTCTGCCCTAATGCGTATTCTAGGGCGAGTTTCTTTTGTTTTTTATTGATCTTGAGATCGTAGTTGCGCGCATTAGTCGCCCCGTGAGACACACCCCCGCCTACAAAGAGAGGGGAAGTAATACTCCCCGCACGCGCCCGTCCGCCCCCCTTTTGATTCCAAGGCTTCTTACCCCCTCCGCTGACCGCGCCACGATTTTTAGTCTGCGCGCTATTGGCCCTAGCTTGGGCGCGGTAATACTTGACATACAGGTACAGATTATGCTCTTTGATCTCTTTAAAGCGCGCGGGCAGGTCCAACTCCCCCACCTGCTCGCATTGCTGATTCAACACTCTTGCTTTCATGCTCTCCCTTTACCTACTTAATCGCAATCCTGCCATAGGCCCCAGCATAGCCCACTACAGAACCCTTGAGCACTAAAATTTTGCTTTCTTTATCAAAAGAGAGCACTTCATTATGACAGGTTACTTTTTCATTTCCATAATGCCCGGCCATTTTCTTACCCTTTTGTACGCGCCCGGGCCATTCTCTATTCCCAATAGAGCCCAAACGGCGGTGAAAACGGCTTCCATGGGCTGCTGGTCCGCCTTGAAAATTCCAACGCTTCATCGCCCCGCTAAACCCACGCCCCTTTGTGTAAAAAGTCGCCTTAATGCGCTTGGCATTTTCTAGGGGCTCTAGGGGCAGATCGCCTAACTCTGATACCTGCGCGTTGAGAGTGGCAAAGCGGTTGAACTCTTTGCTGAGTTGGTATTTCTTTTGTTGCCCTGCGATGGCCTTGTTGTACTTTTTGTGCAAAGGATAGGCCACTAAAACCTGCTTGTCATAGATGGCGCAGACCTTACTTTCCAAAACTTTGAGTAAAGTAACCGCCATACTCTGCGTCCCCACCACCCGACTCATGCCTACTTTTTGAACTAGGTATTCCATTTTTGTCCTTTACTTGCCCTCTATGGAAGTTACTTCCACATCCACCTCAGGAGCTAGATCGAGCTTCATCAAGCTATCCACAGTCTCAGGGGTAGCAGACATGATGTCAATCAAACGGCTGTGTACGCGAATTTCAAATTGTTCTCGGGAGTCTTTATTAATGTGCGGGGAGCGCAAAACGGTATAACGCTTATTGCGCGTGGGTAGGGGAATGGGGCCTCTAATCTCTGAACCGGATCGTTTCACCGCCTCCACAATGGCTAGCACGGATCGATCCAATACCCTGTGATCGTAAGCCTTGAGCTTCAAGCGTATTTTCTCCATCATTATCCTCTCTGGGGCTTTCAAATTAAAAGCTGCAATTGTAAGCAAAAAGACACCATGAGTCAAGTGTTGCGCCCAATTTTGGGCATTTTTTACCCTAATATTTTCCTTCTTTAAAGGAAAATATACTAGGATATATGCATGTTAGATGTGATTTTACAGGAGAGTCTCAAACAGACCCTAGCCCAACAAGAACTATTGGCTAGACCCCTTACTGTTGATGCTTCTAGACTTCTCTTCTATGGGAGCGCGAAAGTGGGGAAGAGTATCTGTGCTTTGCATTTAGCGCGGGGGTTTAAGCACCCTATTTATGTGGATGGCAAAGACACACGTCTAGAGATTCCTCAGCTTAAAGACGCGCTTTTAAAGTTGTATTCTGAGGATAAAATGGACATTTTGATCGCCAAGCACTGCCCTAAAGACCTTTTTTTACCCCCCTTAGAGCATATCATTTTAATCCAATTCACCCCAACACCCCTCCCCCATGGTTTTAGTGCACGAGCGATTTGGCCCCTGAATTTTGCACAATACGTGCAAGCCCACAAAGGCGAGACCCTAAGTTCCCTTTTTGCGCGCTTCCTCAAAGGGGGCAATTGCCCTGCTACCCTACATTTAAGCCCCTTTCAGAAAATCCGCCGCAAACAAGAAATCTATCAGCTTTTCTTAGGGGCGCAATTCCCACTCTTTAAAGCCCTGTTACGCTTCCAAGCTTTGAATGTAACCACCCACCACCTCTACATCCAACTTAAAAAAACCCTTAAGCTCTCCAAAGATACCTTTTATGCTTTCATGCAGTTCTTACAGGAAAGTCAAGTATTTTTCTCATTCCCCACCACGACACCCCCTTAAAACCGCGCAAACTCTATTTTGGCGATTTTTCTCTACCCTACGCTTTAACCCCCATCCACCACCTCCCTTGTATCTTTGAAAACATGGTTGCCCTAGAATTAATGGGGCATTTCAAACAGCTGTTCTATCAACAGCCCTTTTTGATAGTCCGATCTTTTTACTTTTTCCCCCTAGCCTTCCCTTCTTTAGAAAATCTAGATCGCAAACTCGCCATCCTTTTAAAACACACTCTCCCCAAGCAACTCTTCATCATCACGATCAATTTTGAGAAACAAGGTAAAATTGGTACATGCACTTACCACGCCTGTAGCTTTAGTGCTTTTGTCTTAGAAATCTTGCCCACTCTATAGGCGAATTAGCTATAATGCCCTAAAAATTAAGGACATTTTTGCGCCCACGCATACTGACTAAACAAGTTTCTATCGGGGGGGTGGCAATTGGGGGCGGTGCGCCCATTAGCACCCAGAGCATGACCTTTAGCAAGACGCACGACATTGCTACGACCAAGAGTCAAATCGATCGCTTGAAATTAGCCGGGGCCGATTTGGTGCGCGTGGCTGTGCCCCATAAAAAAGACGCACTCGCGCTCAAAGAGCTCAAAAAAGTCTCTTGCTTGCCCCTCATTGCAGATATTCACTTCCATTACCAATTTGCCTTGATCGCCGCTGAGAGTGTGGATGCGATTCGCATCAACCCGGGCAATATCGGTTCTTGTGAGAAAATTAAGGCGGTGGCTAAGGCTTGCAACGTGCGCAACTTGCCCATTCGCATTGGGGTCAATGGGGGCAGTTTAGAAAAGCCCTTTGAGCTCAAATACGGCGCGACCCCTCAAGGGATGGTGCAATCTGCCCTTTATAACATCAAGCTTTTAGAAGACGCAGGCTTTAGCAATATCAAGGTGTCTTTAAAGGCAAGCGATGTGGAGCGCACCGTGTCAGCCTACCAACAGCTCCGCCCCCTAGTGCCCTATCCCTTCCATTTAGGCGTTACCGAAGCGGGGAGTTTGTTTCATTCTAGCATTAAAAGCGCGATGGCTCTAGGGCAGTTGCTCAGAGAGGGGATCGGGGATACGATTCGCGTCTCCATCACTGGGGAGTTAGAAGAAGAGATTCGCGTGGCTAAGGCGATCTTGCGCTATAGCGGGCGGCAAAAGGAGGGCATCACTTTTATCTCCTGCCCCACTTGCGGGCGCATTGAATCTAATCTAGTGGCTTTGATGAGCCAAGTGGAGCAACGCCTAGCCCATATTAAAATCCCCTTAGATGTGAGCGTGATGGGCTGTGTGGTCAACGCCTTGGGCGAAGCCAAGCATGCCGACATCGCGATTGCCTTTGGCAAAAAAAGCGGACTCATTATCAAGAAGGGCAAGGTGATCCACAAACTGCCCGAAGACCAACTTTTAGAAACCTTTGTGACAGAAGTACAAACCTTAGCTTTAGAACAACAAAAAGAGGATACCCATGCAAAAATTTAAACTTTTCGTGAGCGATTATCAAAACTCCCCTGAATACAGAAAACCCCTCGCCTTTGGGATCGCCAAGATTGCGCGCGGGCAAAAGAGCGCCAAACCCCTGTGCGCCACTTTCCCGGTTTTGAATTGGGGGGAGGAGTGTTTGGGGTCTTATGCGGTGTTCATGGAGTCGATCAAGCATGCTAGCCCCTTATACACGCAAGAAGAAGGCTTGGCGAGCGAGGCGGTCTATGGGATTGATAAGAACTTTATCCAACGCGCTTTAGAGCTTTACGCCCCTTTTTTACAAGAAGTTTTGCACAATAAAAGCAGCCATAAAAATATCCAAGTGATCCTAGAATTGATCAAAGCCCTAGGGCGCGACCAACTCTACACCACCTTAGTTCAAGAGGGCCCCCCTAGCTGCACACTTTCTACCAAAGAGCATGGCGCGGGTTTTTCCACCCAGTATTATCACAATTACCATCTTGTGGTGCTGTATGCAGACAAACCCTGCCAGAGTTTAGAAAGCGTTTATATGAAATTGCTCGCCCTCTCTTTAGGCAAGGCCCCTTTGCGCTCTTTAAATTTAGAGGGTATTTTTGGTTTGCTACCCAATGTGGCTTGGAGCGACAACACGGCCTACGAACTAGAATGGCTCAGAGAAGAAGAAGTGGGCTTGAAAATGCAGGATAAATACCCGCGCATTGATTTTATAGACAAATTCCCCCGTTATCTGATGCAAGTCTTGCCCCAAGCGGACAATATCCGCCTGCTCGATAGCGCTAAAGCGCGTTTTGGGGCGTATTTGGGCAAGGGGGGGTATACCCAAATGCCCGGGGCCAGTTATATTAATTTCAACGCGGGCGTGGAGGGGGCTTGCATGAATGAGGGACGCATTAGCTCCTCTGTGATAGTGGGCGAGGGGAGCGATATTGGCGGGGGAGCCAGCGTGCTAGGGGTGCTCTCTGGGGGCAATAGCCAACCCATTAGCATTGGCAAGAATTGCCTATTAGGGGCTAATTGCGTACTAGGGATTAGTTTGGGCGATGGCTGTATCGTGGATGCGGGGATTGGGGTACTTGCAGGGACGATCTTTGAAATTGATTCTAAAAGCGCGCAAGAATTACAAAAGATCAACCCTGCTTTTGCGCCTAAAGTCGATGGGCTTTACAAGGGTCGCGAACTCTCCGGCTTGCATGGTCTGCATTTTAGGCAAGAGAGTCAGAGTGGCAAGATGATCGCGCTAAGAAGTGTGCGCAAAATCACACTCAACACGCACCTACACCGCTAAAAATACTGAAGCCTTTTTGTGCTAACATGGCTTTTTAAGTTAATCAAGGGGTGTGTATGAAGGCTTGGATTTTTAAGGCATGGCTGGCTTGCTTGGCTTGTGCGCTTTTTCTCTATGGGGCTGATTCTACTTCTAGCCAAACCCCCACCATAGCCCCC
>NZ_QXQT01000019.1 GCF_003660395.1 Helicobacter vulpis | reverse complement strand
AGGCTTGCTCATAGCCTAGATCGCAGGCTTTTTTGTAGTATGTTTGGGCTTTTTGTGCATCTTTAGGCACGCCTAAACCCCTTGCATAGAGCGCGCCTAAGCCATAATAAGCCTTAGCATTGCCTCCCTTCATGCCCTTTTGTAGTCATTGATCGCCTCTTCGTAGTCTTGCGCCACCCCTTGCCCCTCTTTGTACATGTTGCTAAACTCCCCTCTCTCAACACGAGCAGGATGAGACAAACCAAACATCGCGATCCTGCGTTATAGAAATTTAATGCAACAAAGCACTAATTAATATGCTGAGACTATCAAGGTGCTCTTAGCTTCAGCCTAAAGCCATCGGCACGCAAATCTCCTTGTTTAAGTAGTATCTCAGCACTGGAGCTATGATAGTACTTGGCTAAAATAACAAAATAGGCATCGTTATGTACACCCACTAAGCCGGGTTGGAAGTAGACAAAACTCTCAGGGTTTAACACCCAATTTGCGATTTGCTGGTAGGCTAACTCTAGCCTATTGCCCGCTAGACTATGCCATAAATCATGCCCATTTTCAAAGAGCAACTCCCCAGCGATGGTGATCGCTAGGAGGGCAAAGTGGCTATAGGCGATACCCTTGATCCCCTTTTTAGGACCGCCGTGATAGTTATTGGTATTGCTCCTGCTAATGGCATTTTCTATCACTCCATGGCGATTAATGGCGTTTAAAATCCACTCCTGCCACCTTTGTGCGCTCCGATCTAACAGGGCATGATCTTCAAGCACAAGTGCGGTGCTCACATCTAGCAAGATTCCCCATGCCCCGTGGTTGGTATCCATGTTAGATTGGGAATAAGACAACATGCGTTTGACAAAATCCTCATACACGGGACTAGGCCCCATCTTTTTAAGAAAGCCGTAAGCCATGTTCATATAGGGCAGATAAAAATTAATATTATCTTGGCTTTGTAGGGTATCGGCACTTTTGAGCTGCTGGGCCCATGCATTTAGAATTTCCTGCGCTTTGTGTCCATAGGTTTGATCGCCACTGACGAAAAAGCCTAGCGCTAAATCATAGGCTAGAGTGGCAGATTTTTTAAAACTTTTGGTGCACGCATCGGGCTCTCTAGTACCGGTGCTTGTGTAATGCGCTTGGGCGTTTAGATGCGCGCAAGGGTGGACCTCTTGGGTGCGTTTAAAGGCAAGGTTGAGTTCTTGGGGTAAGTTATTTGCCCTAAAATCCTTGAAAAAATAATCCTGCTGGGCACAAACATTCCCAAGCAAAAGGATCAAGAATAAAATAAATCGCGTCATGCGTGTATTATGCCTAAAAATCTTTGATATCAAAGCAAACTTTTAGAAATACTGCGCTAGAATTGGCGTTTTCAAGGCTTCTAGCTTTGTTTCTTGTTTTTGGGGCTTATAGCTCAGGTGGTTAGAGTGCACCCCTGATAAGGGTGAGGTCAGAGGTTCGAGTCCTCTTAAGCCCACCATCTTCTGTTTTTTCTTCTTTGGGGGATTAGCTCAGTTTGGAAGAGCGCCTGCTTTGCACGCAGGAGGTCAGCGGTTCGAGCCCGCTATCCTCCACCATGAAACTTAAGTCCGGCAAGTCCACGTCAAGCTAAATATTTGGTAGGAAACCTACCCTAAAGACATTGTAACCCCCCTGGGTGTAGATTTCAAGCTTGAAGCCATATTGCATGCAAATATTTTTGACCAAATCCAAGCCGATCCCATAACCCTTTTGTGTGTGCGCGCCCCGCGTGTAGCGCATGCTAAGGTATTCTATGCTCTGAGGGCTCAAAGCTTGCCCCGTGTTGCTTACACACAGATCGTCTTGCAAGCGCACATGCACCACGCCCTTAGGGGGGGTGTATTTGAGCGCGTTCATCAACAGATTGCTCAGCAAAGTAACCATGTCTTCCTCTAGGGCTTTGACAATCTTAGGGGCTAAATCGTGGGTGAGTTGGATTTGATAAAAATGCGCCATATCGCTAAACGCGCTAATTTGTTGGCTCACTAGAGTTTGCAAGTCTAATAGAGTGGGTTCATCGCGGCGCAAATCCTGCATGAAAAGATAGGCCAATTGGTGGTGCAGGTAGAAAATGCGCCGCGCGCTCACTAGGATCCCTAGGGCTTGGGGAGTGTGGCGCGCCAAGCTTTTAGCGCTCATCAACAACGCCGCAATGGGGGTGTTGAGTTCGTGGGCGATGTCCTTACTAAAGCGATCCAAGCGCGCCACTTCATCGCTAATGGGCTTTAAAAATAAGCGCGCCAACCAATACGCCATCAAGCCCACGCACACACATGCCCCCAACAACACGATTAAAATACAACGATAGAGCGGGGCAAAGAGATGAGGGGGCTTTTGGTATTGCAATAAAAGGGTGATCACGCCCAAGTGCCCAAAGGTCTTGTTGTCCACCAAGTAAAACGCGTCTTGTTTCTCCAAGAAAGAGGGGAGATTTTTGGCCACACCAAAGAAGACCAAGCTAGTGCCCCCTAGAAAATTATGCTTGTAGAGAATCTTGTTTTGTGCGTCTAAGAGCACAAAGGCTAGAGCATTGTGCTTGAGAGCGAGGCGTTCAAAGGGGTTTGGCGTGGCTTCCATGTGTTCTAAAACGATGTCCTTGGCCAGATTATTGGCTTGTAACTGCATGCGTTGTTGGATATTTTGCAAGAGCGCGTTCTTTTCATAAATGAAGAACAAGAGCGCGATCGCCCCCATCAAAACAAACGAAGAGCCCAAGTAAAGCCCTAGAAAACGGCGCAATGATTGGCGTTGGTACACATTGAGTTTCATGGACAAAAACAATACCCTAAACCCTTGATATTTTGGATACTCTGCCTGCCTAAAAGTTTGCGCAAATGCTTAATATAGGTGCGTAAGGTAGAATCGTCTAACCCGCTTTCATACGCCCACACATTGGCGATGATCTGCGCGCTGCTGAGTACTTGCCCGGGGTGTTGCAAAAAGAACTCTAATAACTGCCTTTCTCTTGAAGTGAGAAAAAAGCGTTCACTCCCCACACACAGCACCCCGTTTTCATAATGCGCATGCGCGTTGATAGGGATTTGTTGTGCCACCAAAAGCCTTTCTATGCGTACCTGCAATTCTTCTAAATCAAAGGGCTTTTTGAGATAATCGCTTGCCCCCATGCTAAAAGCCTTTCTCAAAGAGGCGATGTCGCCTAGCACGCTAATCACCACTGCTGGGGTTTGGATTTTTAACTCACGCAACACCTCTAAGGCCTCAAAATTTGCGCTTGCGGGCAGTTGCACATCAAGCACCATCAGATCAAAAGAGGTACGACTTAGGATCTCTAGCGCGCTTGGCATGTCATAAGCCCCCAGCACGCCATAACCGGCCTGTTGCAAAAAATCCTTAATTAGGCTGTGCAAGAGCACATCATCTTCAAGCAAGAACAACTGCCTAGTCATGGTGTCTTGTGTGAGCGCGTTGGAGTAGAAAGGTCGCAAGGATCAAGCCCATGATGAGAACACCCCCATAGCCTAAGATGGGATAGATCATGCCCACCAAATCTTTAAATCCTAATAAGCTGGCAAAAAAGCCCCCAATGGCCACGGCTAAAATCACCCACAAAGAAACATGGCGCTTGAGAGTTTGGCTCAGACGCGCCACAGAGCCATAAAAGCAGGTCAAGGCGGTAGAATAAAGCCCCATAAAGAGCACCACCACATAGAACACGCCAAACCCAGGATGGATTTGGTTGGCTAGGATCACCATGGGCAATTTGCTACTGCCCACTTGCAGGATATGACTCTCTAGCACGGCATACAGAAAGAAGCAACCCCCTCCTAATAGCAACGCGCCCAGCAAGGTCCCTAAGAACATGGTCTTTTGGGGGGTGTGTTTAGTCATGGGCACTAAAATTGCCATGGCTAACTGGAAGTTAAAGGACACATATAAAACCCCACTAGACCACCAATTGAGCAAGAGGGTGCTGTGGTTGATGGGGGTTTTGGCGACTTGTGCTTGGGGGTGCATCAGGGCATAAAGCCCCACTAAGACAATGCCTGCAAACATAATGGGAGTGAGCGCGCTCATCACTTTGACAATCATTTCTAGGCCAAAGGCTGTGTTGGCAACAAGCAAGAGACAGACAATTAAAGCCCCCACAAATAGGGGTACATGAAAGTTTTGCTCAAAGGTTGTACCCGCCCCTGCAAGCATCACCACCAAAGTGCCAAATAAAGAGAGTGTGATCATCGAATCGCTAAAAAAGCGCACCCATGGATTTTTAGAAGGGTTGATGGCGTGTAAATAGTCTGTGGTGTTAAACCGATAAGCCAACGCCACGGGCAAATACCCAAAGAGAAAGAAAAATAAAGAGGCTAGGGCGATCGCATAAATCCCTTGTTCTCTAAAATAAGAGAAGTATTGTAAAATCTCTTGCCCGGAGGCGTAGCCCGCGCCTATAATGGTCGCCACATAGCTAGAAGCCACCCCCATTACAGAAATGCCTTGTTTCACCCTTGATCTCCTGCAAACACTTTCACCAAGAAAAACCCCCCCACCACCAAAACCCCCCATAAAAGCAAGGCCAAACCAAAGGCTTTGCCCCCCAAATCCAAAAACTTTTTCATATTCACTTGCAAGCCTAAAGCGCTCATCGCGCACACCAAGCACACCACAGAGGTGTCGCGCAGAAGACGCACACCCTCTTGCAACGCCTGCGCGCTCACAAACGCGCCAAACATCTCTTGCAAATAAGAATGCAAGACCACCACACCCAAGAACAAGAAGGCAAAATAGGGGATATGAAAGGGCGTTTTGTGGCGGTGGTGATCGTGGCTAGCGGTGTATTTGAGATAGAGAGAAACCCCTAAGAGCAAGGGGATGATCATGATCACGCGCACCATTTTGATCGTGATGGCAACCTTTTGGGCTTCTACAGAGATGCCACTGGCTGCCCCCACCACATTGGCCACTTCGTGCAAGGTGGCCCCGATATAGATCCCCTCATCAAGCGCGCTCAAGGGGATAAAACCCCCATGGTAGAGCAGGGGGTAAGCAAACATGGCCAATAAGCCAAAGACAATCACCGTCCCCACAGCCACCACGCCCTTATGGGGGGAAGATTTGAGCACACTCTCTAAGGCCAAAATGGCCGCCGCCCCGCACACCGCGCTCCCGCATGCCACAAGCATTGCCAAATCCAACTCCAAGCCCATCTTACGCCCCAAATACACTCCCCCCAAAAAGACCCCCACCACCACCACAAAGGCGATCAAAAGGGGCGCATAACCGTAGTGCAAAATGTCATGCGTGGTTACATTAAAGCCATACAGGACAATCCCCAGGCGCAAGAGCTTTTTTGCGCTGAAATGCACGCCCGCATGGGTGGCATGGGCTATTTTAGGGTAGACAAAAGAAAACCCAAGCCCTAGCAAAACCCCCACTAAGAGAGGGGAAATGTGGTTGTGTACCAAAAAGGGGAAACGCGCCCCATAGAGCGCAAGAATAGAGAGCCCCCCCACTAACACAAGCCCTAAAAACATGCAACCCCCAGCAAAGTCTCAAGTTAGCCAAAGCCACTCCCTAGGATAGCATAAAAATTTTACCCTTTTATGGGATCAAGCCACCTTTCTAGCCCAAACATGCAAGCCATAATTGAGCAGGCAACTAGACCCCTGATCTTGTTGTGAGAGTTTCTGCAATCTGCGGGTAAAAAATGCAAGACAGATCCTATCTATCATGGATAATTTTTTATGGGCATACTCGTTGGCGCAATGCGGGAGGCGGTGCAATTCTTGAGCCAAATACTCAAAGAAATTGCCATTGGCAGATATTTCTAAGATCTCAAAACCATGGTTGTTAAGATGTGTCTCGTAAAAGTAGCGGTTAAAACCGGTGTAGAAATGATAGGGCGCAAAGTGTGTCAAACTACAAAAAGGAGCCGTGAGGATGAGATCCCCCCCCCCCGCAGCAATCTAGAGAACTCTTTAAGAGCTAAAATGGGATTGGGCAAGTGTTCAAACACTTCAACGCACATGATGGCGTCAAAAGAGCCATCCCTTTCTGGAATGGCGGTAATATCGCAAATAATGTCTAATTGCGTGTTGCCCCATTTCCGCATTTGCAAACCCAAGCCATCCCCCCTGCCACCATATTAGCCAAAATCCTGAGCCACATAGTTTAAATGCGCGCAGAATTTCTTTTGTGCCAACTCGCCCGCGCCCGTGTCCAACAAACGGCTACCCCTTGGGATTTTAAGCAAAGTGGATTCCAGCCACGCCAAACGGGTTTTTTCATTGTCCAAACCCGCTACCTTATCTCCACACACCCCATTAAAAGCCCCTACCAATACCTTTTTCGCAAATTGTTTCAACGCCACCAGACCACCTTTTGATATTCCTAAAAAATATAGCGATTTTTATGTGGCTTGTCAATTTGCCCCATTCACCCCCTAGCGCATCGAATTTTATACTTCCAAACGCGTGTTCTTGATCACAAAATACGCGCTGGGGATGATAAAGAGAGTGAGCACCACGCTAGTGATCATCCCCCCTAGCATGGGGGCGGCAATGGCGTGCATGATCTCTGAGCCTACCCCGTGCGAATACATGATAGGGATGAGAGAGACCAAGATACTAAAAAAGGTCATCAATTTGGGGCGCACGCGTTGCACCGCCCCGTGCATGATCGCTTCTTTGAGTCTAGCGCGGGTGTGATCGCCCTGCTTTAAAAAGTGTTGGTAAGCGTCCTCCAAATAGATAATCATCACAATCGCCGTTTCAGAGGCGACACCCAAGAGGGCTAAAAAGCCCACCAACGCGGCGATACTCAAATTAAGCCCCATGATCTGCATGAACACCAACCCCCCCAAAAAGGCAAAGGGGAGGGTGAGAAAACAAAGCAAAGAGTTAGTGGTGTTTTTAAGCGCAAAAACAATGAGAATAAAGATCACAAAGATACTCAGGGGCACGATGTAGCGCAGGGTCGCAAAGGCTTCATCTAAATACTGGCTCTCCCCTGAAAACTCGTAATAATACCCGCTAGGGAGTTTAAAGTTTTCTAAGGCTTTGAGCGCGGCTTGGCGGTAGGTCTCTGAACTCACCCCATTTTTAGGCACAATGTAAATAAAATGCACCCCTAGCCCCTTTTCACTTTTGAGCACCGCCGGGGCGTTTTCATAATAGATATGTGCAAAGGTGCGCAAAGGCACAAAGCTATAGGGGGTTTTGATGTAAAGATTTTCTAAACTCTCAATATTGTTACGCTCTACATCTTTCAAGCGCACAGAAATAGGGTAACTCTCCACCCCGTCTAAGAGGGTGCTAATGGCAGAACCTCCCATGCCAAAATTCACCATATCTAGCACATTCTGCTTAGTGATATTGTATTCAGCGAGCTTTTCAGGGCGCAAATCCACATTGAGATAGTAGCCATTATTAGACTTCTCTGCAAAGACAGAGAGCGACTCGGGGAGATTTTTGAGTTGTTGCTCCATGCTAATGGCTAGGTTTTGCAAGAGGGCGGGGTCTTTGCCATAGAGTTTAATGCCTAAGGGGGTGCGAATCCCGGTTAAGAGCATGTCAATGCGCCCGCGAATGGGGTAGGTCCAAGAATTGACTAAGCCTTTCACCTGCAGGGCGTGCTCAAGCTTTTCTCTAAGTTGTTTGTAGGTGATTTGCTCCTTCCACTCCGATCTAGGCTTGAGCTCAATATAGGTTTCTAGCATGGAGAGTGCGGCCGGATCGGTGCTGGTATTTGCCCGCCCGGCTTTGCCAAAGACCTGTTTGACCTCATCTAGGCTTTTGATAATGGCGTTAGTTTTTTCTAAATATGTTTTAGCCGTGTCAATGCCTACCGCATTCGTGGTTACGGGCATGTACATCACCACACCCTCATTGATGGCCGGGATAAACTCCCAGTTGAGCTTTTTATAGGCAAAGTAAAGCCCTCCTAAACCTAGCACGCTTAGGGCTAAAAAGAGAAATCTAAAGCGCAACACAAAGGAGAGACAAGCCCCATAAATAGCAATAAAGAACGCGTTGATGGGGTTTTTAGCCTCCTCGCGGATTTTGCCCTTGATGAGAAAGATCATCAAAATGGGCACGATGCTAATAGAAAGCAGAGCCCCAATCAACATCGCAAAGGTTTTAGTATAAGCTAGGGGGGAGAAAAGCCTCTCTTCTTGTCCGGTGAGGTTGAAAATAGGCAAGAAGGACACCACAATGATCATCAGGGCAAAGAAGATTGCCGGCCCAACTTGTTGCACGCCCTTAATAATGGCGCTTTGGCGCGCTTGCTCGTCTTGCATATTGGTGTGTTGCAAATACTTATGCGCGTTTTCTACCATCACAATCGCCGCATCCACCATCGCCCCAATGGCAATAGCAATCCCCCCCAAGCTCATAATGCTTGCCTCAATATTAAAAAAGTGCATCAGCAAAAAACTCAAGCACACACATAAGGGCAGAGTGATGATCACCACTAGCGCGCTTCGTAGGTGCAATAAGAAGAGCGCGATGATGACTAAGACGATGACACTTTCTTCTATGAGTGTGTGGATGAGATTAGCCACGCCCTTTTCAATGAGTTCGCTACGATCATAGACGGGCACGATCTGCACATCTGGGTTACTCTCTTGCAAAGTGGCGATCTTTTCTTTAATGCGCTCTAAAATGCTATAAGTGTCGGCATGGTAGCGCACCATCACCACCCCGCCCACCACTTCGTCCGTGCCATTGAGATTTGCCACCGAGCGGCGCGGCTTGGGGGTTAAGTTGAGTGTGGCGATGTCTTTAAGCTTAATGGGGGTGAGATTGGGGGTTTTGAGCACAATCTCCCCCAAATCTTTTAAGCTCTTGGTGTAGCCTTGCGCGTGGATGATCTTCTCAAAGCCATTTTCTAAGATCACCCCCCCGCCCATGTCTGCGTTGGATTTTTTGATGGCTTGCACCACATCTGCCACGCTTAGATCGTATTGCACCAATGCGTCATTATTCAGCGTAACTTCATAGTTTTTCTCAAAACCCCCAATACTAGCGACCTCACTCACCCCATCCACCCCCAACAAGGCGTAGCGAAAATAGAAATCTTGCAAGGTCTTTAGCTCGGCTAGATTCTTAGTTTTGCTTTTGAGCGCGTATTGATACGCCCAGCCAATAGAGGTCGCATCGCTGCCCATCTCTACCTTGACCTCAGAGGGTAGGCGCACGCGCGCCATCTGCTCAGAGACGCGATCGCGCGCAAAGTATAAATCTACCTTGTCTTTAAAAATGATGTAGATCAAGCCGGTTTCATAGCTAGAAATCCCGCGCACGGTTTCAATGTCGGCAATCCCCATAAAATTAGCCACCAAGGGATAGACCGCCTGTTCTTGCACCACTTGGGGGCTTTGGTTGGGGTAACTCACCTGCACGACCACCTGGGTGGGGGAGAGATCGGGTAGAGCATCTAGGCGGGTGTTTTTCATCGCCCATAAGGAGAGCAAGAAGAGCAACACCACCGCTAAGATGACAATGAGCTTATTTTTTAAACTCCATGAAATGATCGCATTGATCATCACTCATCCCCATTGTTGATCGCATCGGCATCTAAGATAAAGAGCGCGTTTTTAGCCACCTCATCGCCTTGAGCTAGCCCCTCTAAAATGGTGTAACTCCCATCGCTATTGCGCTTGACCTTGACCTCTGTGAGTTCAAACTCCCCATCCTCTTTTTTAAAGACGATGGTTTTATCATTTTTGACCAATACCGCCTCTTTGGGCAAGACTAGGCCTTTTTGGGCTTTTTGGTACAGGGTTACCTTAGCAAACATGTTGGGGAAAAAGAGATTTTGCGGATTAGCCAGCACAAAGCGCACCTGCAACATTTTGGTTTGGGGGTTGATGAGGGGGTTGATATTGTCCAATTCTAGGCTAAAATCCCCCTCTATGCCCTCTATGTGCGCGCGCGCTTTGTCCATATGGCGCACAAAATCTAAATCCTCTTGATTGACTTGGGCGATCACATAGAGCGCGCTCAAATCCACAATTTCATAGAGAGTCGCCCCGCTCTTGACAAAGCCCCCCTCTTGGACATTCTTAGCAAAGATTATCCCATTAAATTGCGAGCGCATGGGGATGCGGTTATGGATTTTTCTATCCTTAACGATACTGCTAATCTCCCCCTCACCCACCCCAAGTAGGCGTAATTTTTCTTTGATCTCTTCTACCTGTTTGTTAAAATGCAGGGCTGAGAGCAATTCGCTTTGCACCCCTATGAGCGCGGGCGCGTACACACTAAAGAGTTTTTGCCCCGCCTTGATAGGCTTATAAGTTTGATTAGCATAGAGTTTTTCAATAAAGCCATCAAAGCGCAGGGTGTAGGTGAAGCTCTTTTGTTCGTCTGCTTGCAAAGAGGCGTAGTATTGCCTAAAGGGGGCGATCTCTTTAAGGGTAACCTTAATAGTGCTCTGTGCCCCCCATAGCGCGCCTAGCAACGCCATACATAGCCCGATAATTCTCATCAAAGCCCCTTTAGATTTTCTAACGCCAAATAGGTGATATTGAGCTCGCTAAGGGTGTCAATTTTAGAGAGCTTGATATTGATCGCATCGTTAAAGGCGTTGTAATAACTATTGTAATCCCCGCTAGCAGAGATCAAATTCTTTTCATAGATATGTACAATGCGCCCGCTTGCCTTTAAAATGGTCTCTATGCTGGAGAGATTTTTTTGGAGTTGCGTCATTTTCTTAAACAATTTCTTAGCGCGGTGGCGCACTTGGTTAATGGTGTTGTCAATATTATTCAGCGCGACTAAGTGCTCTTGTTTGCGCTGTTGCAGGGTGTTACTCTGTTTGCCATAAATGGGCAGGGGGATGGCTACCCCAATGGTGAACATGTCAAAAATGCGCTTTCTAAAGAGGTAGTTAGCCGTCACATTGATGTCTTCTAAAAAACTCTTTTTAGCTAGTGTGATGTTTTTACGCGCTTGGCTATCTTGTAAGCGCGCGATTTTGATGTCGTAATTGCTCGCCATGATGCTTTGCAATTCTTGCGCGTTGTCTAAAGCCATGCGCTGGGGCGCTAGGGAGAGTAGATCGCTTTGGTTAAAAGTGAGTTCGCTAATGTTGATCTTATTGTCTTCTAGCGCGTCTTGCAAATCGTTTTGTTTGATCTCTAGCTGGGATTTGAGCACTTCAATTTTGGCAATGGCGATTAAATCCGGGTTGCTCGCATGTTGGGCGTTGTAGAGCAGGTTTTCTAGGTTATTTAAGGCTTCTTTTAATAGGGCTAGCTTTTGGGTGTTCTTATAGACTTGGATCGCGTTGGTGAGCACCCCTATGGCGATCTCTTGCTTGAGTTTTTGCAACTCTAAGAGCTTTTTTTGGCGCTCTAAGTCCACCACTTGGGCTTGGGTGTGCCTCTTAGCATTCACATCAAATTTTTGGCTCAAACCCACGCTGATACTCTGCATGAAGCTAGAATCAAGGATAAAGAAATTGAACACATCGGCGTTGTTATAGCCCACATACAAAATCGGGTTATCCCAGCGCGCGCTGGCTTTAGCCTGGGCGCGCAAGCTCTCAATCTGGGCTTGCAAGCTAGCGATCTTGGCGTTCTTGTGCAAAAATTTGTTGTAAATGCTGGGCAGGTCTAGGCGTTTGGGCGCGCTAGGGGGGCTCACACTCACAGACTCTAAACTAGCTTCTTGATGCCACGCCTGTAAGCCCCCCAAGGCAAAAAGCACCCCCCAGATCAAAGCCCTTAGCCTCATAGATCGATACTGCCCTTACCTTTGTAGAGCTTGCCCTCTTTGGTCTTGAGCTCTAGTTTCACCTGCCAAGTGCCCCCCATGGGCAGATTCACCTTCACATCATAAACCCCATCTTTTTCCTTCACTTGGGCATTTTCGTGCATGGCAGGCATGCCCGGCATTTCAGGCATGCTAAATTTCACCTTCACATGCGCGCCTTTGAGGGGCTTGCCCTTTAGGGTAGGGGTTAATGTGAAATGGTTATTGCCGCTCACGGGTTTTTGATCGGATTTTAAAAGGGTGTCCACCTCTTTAGCTTTGATCTTCAAATCCCATGCCTGTAAACTCCCCAAACTCAAGGCGCATGCCAGCACCAATACATGCCATTTTTTCATCAAACTCCTTTGAATTAAGATGGGGCTATGATAGTGTATTTCTGTGGATTATTTGTGGAAATTAAAGTTTGGCGTGTTAAAATTTTTACACCATATTACCAAAGGGATAACATGTCTTATCGCGTTGAACACGACACCATGGGGGAAGTCAAGGTAGAAGATAGCAAGTACTGGGGCGCGCAAACCCAAAGAAGTTTTGAAAACTTCAAAATCGGGGTAGAAAAGATGCCCCCCGCGCTCATTAGAGCCTTTGCCAAATTGAAGCGTTCTGTAGCACTGGTGAATGCGCAACTAGGCAAGTTGGACGCACAAAAATCCCAAGCGATTATACAAGCCTGCGATGAGGTGATCGCGGGCAAATTAGCCGACATGTTCCCCCTAGCCATTTGGCAAACCGGGAGCGGGACTCAGACTAATATGAATGTCAATGAGGTGATCGCCAACCGCGCCACAGAGATTTTAGGCGGAGATTTTAGAAAAGAGAAGTTGATCCACCCTAATGACCATGTCAACATGTCTCAAAGCTCTAACGACACCTTCCCCACTGCGATGCACATTGTGAGCGTGCTAGAATTGCATAAAACCCTTTTGCCCGCGCTAGATAAACTGCACGCCACTTTGCAAGCCAAAAGCCAAGAATTTAAAGACATTATTAAAATCGGGCGCACCCATTTACAAGATGCGACCCCTCTTACTTTGGGGCAAGAGTTTAGCGGGTATGTGAGCATGCTTGAGCATTCTAAGGCGCAAATTATGCAGAGTTTGGAGTATTTAAGCGAGCTAGCCATTGGGGGCACGGCAGTGGGCACGGGCTTAAACGCGCACCCACAACTCTCAGAAAAAGTCGCCGCCGAGTTAAGCCAACTTACCGGCTGCACTTTTAAAAGCGCGCCCAATAAATTTCATGCTTTAACTAGCCATGATGGGCTTGTCTTTGCCCACGGCGCACTCAAAGGGCTAGCAGCCAATCTGATGAAAATTGCCAATGACATTAGATGGCTAGCTAGTGGTCCGCGCTGTGGTTTGGGCGAACTTGCTATCCCTGAGAATGAACCGGGGAGCTCTATAATGCCTGGCAAGGTCAATCCCACCCAGTGTGAAGCCTTGACGATGGTGGCTGTGCAGGTGATGGGTAATGACGCGGCGATTGGTTTTGCGGCTTCTCAGGGCAATTTTGAACTCAATGTCTTTAAACCCGTGATCATCTATAATTTCTTGCAAAGTTTAGAATTGCTTGCTGATGGCATGGAGAGCTTTAACGCCCATTGCGCGGTAGGGATCGCGCCCAATAAAGAAAAGATCGATCATTACCTGCACCACTCTTTAATGTTGGTAACCGCGCTCAACCCCCATATTGGCTATGAAAACGCCGCTAAGGTGGCTAAAAACGCCCACAAAAAACACATTAGCCTCAAAGAATCCGCTCTAGAATTAGGGCTTGTGAGCGCACAAGACTTTGACAAATTCGTCAACCCAGCTAACATGATCGCCCCTAAGGCGTGAATAGGGTAAGTATTAGCGCATCCGCGCTAATGCCCCTCATCGTGATAAAACCACCCCTTCTGACTCAAGGGTTTTAATAAGCTTTGGCATAACTTGCTAGAAGAGCCCAAGCCCTTAATTTGCTTGTTCTTATCTAAATACAAACAGGGCACGCCTTGCAAGCTCACCATGATATAATTTTGCAAATACTCCTTCAAGGTAGCCACATCGTATCTTTCACTCTTAAAAATTTGGACGCACTGGCTTTGGGTGCTCACGCGCAAATACTCTGGGCGCAAACACGCCCCAGGGTATCTAGAGAAGAAAGTCAAGCTATTGTACAAAACAGAGGTGTTGTAGAGATCGTCATTGCGATCGATGTCCAAAATCCCCTGATTTTCTAAAAACTGGGCGACTCGCCTTAAGGCAAAGAAATTTACCGGGCGTAGGGGCTTTTGTTGGTCCATCATGGTAGCAATACCCTCTTTAGAGAGATCAAGGGCTTGATTGTCATTTGTAGAGCCTAAAAAATGCATATCCAAATTTTTATCCAAAGAAAAGATAAAAATACGATCTCCCTGCCTAGAGTCGTTTTGTTGGGGGGGCGCGGTGCGGGCTATTTTGAGCGCGTTGAGCAGATTGTAGCCTAGATGGGGGTTAGGCTTGCCCATGATGAAGTCGTAAATCAAGGAGATCAAATCAAAGTCTTGGTAAATGGTGTAGGCGATGCGCCCATCATAGATATTTCCCGACACTGAGCGATCGTTGGCAACCCCTTGCATTCTTTTGTCCAAATCCTTACAACCCTCAGCGCATTGAAATTCTTGAATGCGCGCTAGGGTATGCACATACCACACCACATCTAGCCCCTGCGTGCGCGCACGCATGAGGGGTTGGTAGATAAAATTGAGCGCGCGCATAAAAGTTTGGGCGATTTGCTTTGTGGGGGTGGGGGGGCTTTTTGGGCAATTATCCTTAGAACCCCCCTCTAAGAGGGCAAAGAGGAGCGACATCGCCTGTTGTTGGATACGCTTTAATAACGCCTTTTCTTTGTCATTGTTGGGTTTAAAATTAGCCAGTAAGGGCAGAGATTCTAGCGCGCTTTGGGCTTGTTGTTCTAGCTGAGGCAACACGCCTTGTAAAAAGTACGCGCGATCGCGCTTGCAGATGGAGTCTTCTTGGTACGCCTTTTGTAAAGCCTCTTCTAGGCGCGTGCGCATGATCTCTAGGGATTGTAAAAATAGAGGGGGTAGAATGATGGCTTTGGGGGGGGAGTAGAGCGCCCATGCTTGCAGGGCTTTACAGAGGGGGGTTTTAGGGTTAAAGCCGCGTAATTGATCCTTAGTGTGCAGATACAAACAGGGGCTATTGCCAACGCTTAAGAGTCTAAAATTTGTGAGATAATCGCGATACGCCGAGGGGCTAAAACTTTGGGCGTTGAAGATGTGTTGGCAATTTTGCACGCTGGCTGGGCTTAAATATTTAGGGGTAAAGCAGGGGGTGAGGTTGGTGCGTAGCAACCATGCAGAGAGTCTCTCAGGGTGTTTTAGGGTGTCTGTATAGTAGTCTTTGTTTAAAAAAAACATCTCTACGCGCGCCCTATAATGCAAATCCCATAGTTTAAAGGCTTGCTGTTGGTTAGCAGAAAGGCTCTTAGACCATCTAGATTGAGCATCATACCAACTCATGCGCCAATCACGCATGTCAAAAGGGGGATAAAACTTATCTTTATCTTGGATGAGATCCCATGCCAGTTGCGCGCTTTTAAAATCCTCTAACCATGGGCTAGGGGGGATGTCAGCGGGCAAGGCGCAAGCGTCTTTAGTTTCACAAACATGGGTGGGGTTGTAATAGGTTTTGAGATCGCCCAAATACGCGTTAGGATCAAGCCCTTGTTGGTGCGCTTGGATGAGGGGGGTGTAGATAAAATCTAGTAGGCGCATGTATTTTTGAGCCAACAAGGGGGCGGGGGTGCTAGCAAGAAAGAGCAGGGGTGCCATGTAGTTACCTGATGGATTGAATTGGGCGATCGAGCCTTGCAAGAGGGCTAGGAGGTGCAGGCTCTCATAATCTAGTAAGTAAGCCCACTTAGAATCTTGCAAAGAGGCTAGGGGGGTGGCTTGCAAAATGGCGCGGATGCGTTGTTGCAAGCTCAAAAACCAATTGGAGGGGGGATGGGGGTTGTCATCTTTATCCACGGGAGAATTCCACGCGTTTTTGAGAAAATCTTGGGCGTTTTGAAAAGCTGCCATCAAATCTTTAGGTAGAGGCGCACCCATGTTGGGGGGGTGGGCTTGCAACGCACGGCAAAGGGGGTTTTTAGAGCGAAAAGTTTGGATCGTGTTTTGGGGGGTGAGATAAAGGCAGGGTTGGTCGTCAAAGCCTATGAGACGGAAATGGCGCAAGTAATCTTGCAAGGGGGCATTAGGGCGCGCCAAGACATCGCGGCATGCCCCCTTCATCTCTTTAGAGAGAGCCGTGTTAAAACAAAGATGGGGGAAACTCTTCAGGATTTGCTCTAGGGGCTTAGCTTGATTGGCTATCTCTTGCAAACCATCGGCGCGCACATAAAGTGCAACCATATAGTATTGACTCAACGCCTGAAAAAATTCTACATCCAAGCCCAAAGGCTTGAACATTTCATCATAGTAAGCCTGACCGGTATAGTGTCCTAAATCAATGCTATAAAGACTTAGCCCGGGGATAGGTCTTGCGCTTGAATACAGAGTTTTTAGTTGCGTGAAGATCGTAGGGTTTGCAAGGGCAAGATTGCTATCTTCTAAAAAGTCCCCTAACCTTTCTATCAAATGAGGTTTAGGCACGCTCGCCTGTTGCCCCAAAAAGTGCAGGTAAGTATTCACATCTAGCCCTTGTTGCGCGCTTTGGATCAAGAGCGCATAGACTAGCTTTAAACTGGTAGAAAAATTTTCTAATAAGGCTTCTTTGTCAAGCGGATCGGGATTAAAGACACCATCGGCGTAAATGTTATCTGGGGAGAGATCACTATAACAACTCACACCGGGAATCTTATCGCGCACCAAAAAAAAGGCATGCAGAATTTCAAAGCTTCTAATGCGTGTGGCTAAAGGCTTGGGCAGGCTAGATTGAATCTGCTTGATCGTGGGGAGCGCATCTACCATCTGTGTGGCTAACTTGATCCAAGTCTTGGCATGGTCGCTAATCACATTGGCATCATAATAAGCGGTGTCTACATGGTTGCATGTCGCCTCTTTGGAGGCTTTTTTAACAGCCTTGAGGATGGAGTCATAAAGGCTTTGGCTGGCTTGGTAAAAAGCCTCTTTTTCTAGGGGGAAGGACGCGCTTTTGGGGGGTACATGGTAGAGACGCGCGATAAACCAAAAACTGAGCAAAGCGATCCCTAAAAAGCTAGGGATCACAAACCAGGGCCATATCACATGCTTTTTCATCGCTTGAAAAATGTCCTTTTTAAAATATGGTTTGGGGAGAAATTAGGAGGTCGTATCTGCAGGGCTTGACAAAGGGGGTTTTTAGAGTTAAAGCCGCGCAATTGCTCTTTGCTGTGTAGATACAAGCAGGGGCTACCATCCACGCTTAAGAGTCTCATGCTTTTTAAATAAGCGCGGATTTTAGATTGGTCAAAGCGTTGTTTTTCTAGGATTAGTTGGCAGTTTTGCACGCTCTGCTGGTTTAAATATTTGGGGGTAAAGCAGGGGGTGGGGTTGGCGCGCAAGCGATCTGCAGAGATTTTTTCTGGGTTTAGTAGCGTGTCTATGTAAAAGTCTTTGTTGGTGAAAAATGCCTCAATGCGTCTTTTATAGTGCAAATCCCATAGCCGGGCTTGCTTGGGAGTCCATCGTTTGGCTAAATCCTTATTGATTAAATTTGTTTGTTTGCGACCCCAAACATTCATTGTCCACATTACAGAGGGAACATCATAGGGAAGATTGCTAAAATTAGGGGTATCCTCATACCTATCCACAAGCCAACTGCCTAATTTGGCGCTTCTAAAATCCTCAAGCCAAGGACTCCATGGGGTGTTGTCAGGGCGTGTGCAGAGTTCTTCTTGTGTGCAGGGGTAGGTGGCATTACGAGCGCTTTTTTTGAGCTCGTGTAAATACACGCTAGGACTCAAGCCTTGTTTAGTGGCTTCTATTAGAGGGGTGTAGAAAAAATGGATCAGGTGGAGGTATTGATACGCCAACAGGGGGGCGGGGCTAACAACGCGGTATTGATCCACAACAGAATCAAAGATCACAGAACCTTGCAGTAGGGCTAGGAGATGGAGGCGTTCGTAATCTAGCAAATGATGCCATTTAGCCCCCCGCAGAGAGGCTAGGGGGGTGGCTTGCAAAATGGCTTGCAGGCGTTTTTTAAAGGGTCTAGAATCATGAGGGGGTGTATTTAGCATGTGTAGCAAGAAATCTTGAGCCTTTTGAAAGGCTTTGACAAAACTAGAGGGCACAGGCGTGCCTATTTGGGGGGGGGTGTGTCTGAAGGCTCTGACAAAGAGGGTTTTTAGAGGGGAAGGTTTGGAGCGTGTTTTGGGGGGTGATATAGAGGCAGAGCTGATCGCCAAAGGCGATGAGACGGCCATGCCAGAAGTATTTGTAGAAATACGCACCGGGGCGTTTTAATAAGACTTGGCATGCGAGGATGTCTTCTTTAGAGGTGTTTAAGCAAGCAAAGAGATTAAGAGGAGCAGGGGGTTGAGAGGTGCTTAGGGCGCGCATACTATATAGTGAAAAACTCACAATCTAAGTAGTATTGATCCAAAACCCTCACGCTGTCGTGTATGTCTACAGCACAATCTAAAACATGCCCGGTTTCATAAATGGCCTTCAAATGTTTGGGTGCGATAAACCCCCCAACCCCAATGATCCCAAACAGCACGTGCTCTCCTTTGCTGGCCTAAATGCTAAAATCCCCCATTCTAGCAAAATTCTCTTTAGGCTGTTCTTTAATACTGGTAGGAAATTTCAAAACGGGCGTTAAAGCCGGGTTCGGGCAATGCCATGCGGATGTGGCCATTGCGTGCGATCATGTCTTCGTGGGGCGCATCCGCACTGGCTTGCCATACGGAAGTTTGGTTGACATACTGTTTGTTAAAGATGTTGTTAAACACAGCCGATAAACGCAGACCATTCCAGCGTTTATAAGGCGGTACCCAGTTGACAAAAACGCTACTCACGCCGTAGCCGGGCTTGTGCACGGGCATCAATCCATAGCCGGGATAGTAAATGCTGTAGCCATTGTAATACATATTCGTAACAAAGCGGCTAAGCCAAGTTAAACTGAGCCCCGCATGTTTAAAAACATAGTCGGCTTTTAAAATAAAGACATTGCCGTAAGTGGCGGCAAGAGCGTAGGTGTCAGCGAGCAAATAATACCCCTTGCGGTATCCCGTAGGGTTGGCGACCGTGGGCCAAGAGCGGGCGATGGAGAATGTCCCCGTAAAGCCCTTATATTTGACATTCCCACTCACTTCGTAACCAAAAATGGCGATGGTTTCGGGCAAATTGCCCGTTAAGTTTTTAGCTGTGGCGTTGCCCCCGCCATTTTTGGAGATGTCTTGCCCATAGGAATTGACAAAGTTATTGATGACTTGGTAGAAGCCTGCCCCGCGGACATTAAAGTAAGGGTTGTTGTAATCTATGTTGAATTCCACATTCTGCCCAATGGCCGGCTTTAAGTTCTTTTCGTAAATCACGCTCGGATCGCGCATCAAAACCCCATCCCCAGGCAACGCCCCCTTTGTAACATAGGCGTAAGAGAGCTTTAAACCCAGGGCATCAATGGGGTTATAAAGAATTGTGGCGCTGGGGCTAAAGCCAGAGGTCATGTGGTTGTCCCCATCCTTATCTTTGAGTAGATAGATGTCATAGCGCGTACCCGCCCCCACGATCAAGTTTTTTAAGAAGTTGTAGTTGGCCTGCACATACCCCCCGATGATGTTGCCCACCCCGTAGGAGTTTTGTGGCAAAGAGCGGTAGGCAGGGTTGGGCGAGCTCATGTTTTGGTTGTACTCATCGTCTGGATCGACATAGTAGTGGCGGTAGGGCAAACCGGGGCCGGTGGGGTCGTTGGGATTGATGTTGCCCGGATACAGACCATTTTTCTTGCCAAGACCCGAGAAGGCGGTCAGGTTTTGGTAAATCGCGCCGTATTCGAAGACATTGCCATAATCGGGACTGATGGGGTGCTGTACTTTGACATTTACCCCAGAGTTGATCAAGAAAATATCCCTTTGTAAAGTCCCCTCAGCATCCGCATTGCCTAAAGTCCAATCGTTTGGAGCGGGGTTGCTGGCATTGGGCGGGGTCATGTCGTAAGCCTTGTATTTAGGAATCCAGCCGGTGGCAATGTTGCTTGGGCTGAGTTGGTAGCCACCGCCAGAAACTGGGGTGATGGTGCCGTGTTCACAATCGCTTGGATTTTGGCTACACCACTGGTTGACTTCTTGGGTGTAGTAGGGGTTGGTGGGCTCGTTAGAAGTTACAGCAAAGGGGTTACGCACGGGGTGGTAATTGCCGTTGCGGACATTTAAAAAGGTGGTGGCGGTGATGCGGGGCTTGTCAAAGCTGTCCCCACCTTCGCGGTTGTATTTAAACGAAAGGTTGTGATTCACATTGATGAGGTAGGCCAACTCTTTGCCAAAGTCGATCAAGAAGGGGGCGGGCTGTGTCCCCGGGTCGTTGGCTTTGCTGAGCGCGCTTGTGGCGTTGGGGCGCAACAAGCGTTCGGAGTTGTAGCGCGTCATGTTGTAACTCACGGCGAGGCTGTCTTTTTCATTGAAGTAGCCATTGATTTTAAAGAGAATATTGTTTTGTTCTCCCATACTGCCGATCACCTTGTCGCTTAAAGCGGGATTGTTGATGTCATAAGTGGGGTGGAAAAGATTTTTCATGTCATTGTTACCATCGCGGTAATAATAAATATTTTGGTTGGTGTAATAACCTAAGATGTCCCATTTATTCGCCCGGTAAGCAGCGATGGTGTTGACACGGTAACCAAAGTTCGTGTAAAAGCTCACGGCTGCACTTCCCCCATAGGTTTGCCCCCGGCGCAAAAAGTCGTTCGCCCCGATGGTCTCCATCGCCATTTTACCCGCGATTGCACCGGGCCCAGCGGAGGCATTGGCTGCCCCTTTGATCACATCGATTTCTTTGAGCATCCCCGGATCGATGATCGTGTTGGCATCGTGGTGGAAGATGTTCCCATTTTGCGCCGCTCCATCGATCGTAACACGCAACAAACGGCTTTCCATGCCCCGCACATAGACTTTTTGCGCCATATAGCCCCCACCAGCCACATTCACATCTGCCCTTGTCCTAAAAAGGTCATTGACCTGGTTGCTTTGCCGTTGCTGTAACTCTTTACGCCCAATGGTCATGCTGTTGTTGTACTCAAAGGTACGCTCGCCTAGAGTCGTGACCTTGCCCAAAGTGTGCGACTCTTGGGCCAAGAGGGCACCCCCCATAGCCCCCAGTACACAAAAGGCCGGAGCACAAGATCTTAATCTTCCACCGGAAGTGTGGCGGCATTTACGCGAAGTTTTCATCAAATGGTCCTAATCAAATGGAATATAGGCGTATTCTATATACAGAAAGCTTATATTTTATTTAAATATAATTTTTAGTAATATTCAAATGGATTATAAGGTGTTTATATTGTGTAATAATGACATTTATATATTTCATTTGCTTTTTATAAGTGCTTATGCTATAATAAAAAATCTTTATATGATAATACCTACAAGGAAAATGCAATCTTTATGAATACACAGGGTCATGCTTATGTTGGGCGAAAAGGCCTACAAATTGGGTTGTTGTTGGGGGTTTGTGCGTTGCAAGCCGAGCAAAGTGGGGCTTTTATCGGCGTGGGGCTAGAAATCGGGCGCGCAAATAAAGAAATCGTGGGCGAGAAAAATGGCCAAGTCTTTCAGGTGCCCGATGGGACGGTGAAGCTAAGCGCGGCTAAACCAGATCCCAATCCCGATGTTGTGGGGGGGAATGAATGCGCCCCGGATAATTGTAAGGCCATGTGGTCTGGGCACACCATGACGAGCACAAATGCCACAAACTATGGACGCAACCAACCCATGTTTGGACTTAATGTTTTGGCGGGGTATAAACAATTCTTTGGCAAAAAAAAGTGGTTTGGTTTGCGTTACTACGGCTTTTTTGACTATGGACACAGCAATTTTTCTAACGCGACAGCCGCTAATCGTGTGAGTGTGTTTTATCTTAACAACGATAAAGTGGACATGTACACCTACGGCGCGGGAATCGATGCGCTCTTTGACATCATCAATAAAAAGAAGTTTGCGTTTGGGCTATTTGTGGGTGTGCAGTTTGCGGGCAATTCTTGGACAAGCAATAAAACCGACTACTACAACAAGGGCTTTGTCATTGGCACCGTCCCCGGACAATGCGCCTATGTGCCCGACAGCGGCAACCCTTGCGATGGGACCACCCCGGCCAACCCCACGGGCACCACAGGCGAGATCAACCCCGCAAGCCTCATTTCCACCGGTCCGCTAACCTCCCACATTAACAATACACACTTTCAATTCTTGGTCAATGTGGGTCTGCGTACAAACATCATCAAGCACCATGGCGTGGAATTTGGGATCAAAATCCCCACCTTACCTAGTCTCTACTACAAGGGCAGTGCCACTAAAGGCGGCAATCTCTACACCTTGAGCGAAACCTTTAGGCGGCAATACTCCATGTATCTGCGCTACATTTATAACTTCTAATCCCCCAGCGCGCTTTAAGGGCGCGCTAGATACCAAGAATACACCCCCCTAATCCCCTCCTCTAATTTAATGCTCACCTTCCACCCTAGACTAGCAATCTTAGACACATCGCTACATTTTAATAAAGTCCCATCGGGCTTAGAGGGGTCAAAGACTAAATCCCCCTTAAAGCCCACAATCTCTTTAATCAAGTTGGCTAAATCTTTAATGCTAATATCCTCCCCCGTGCCAATATTGGTATGGTTGAGTGTAGCACTAGCTTGTTGGTGTTGCAAGAGAAATACACACCCCCGGGCTAAATCGCGCACATGCAAAAACTCGCGTCTAGGCGCGCCGCTGCCCCAAATGCGCACCCCCCGCGCGCTCACTCCGTGTTGTTCTAAGAGATTTAAGGCTTCTTGTTGGCTAGACATCTGCAAATCTTGCAACACCAAATCTAGGCGATCGTTCTCTAACAAGCGGGCTAAGTGCATTTTTCTTAAGAGTGCGGGCAGGACATGCGAATCGTGTAGGTCAAAATTATCGTGTTCGCCATATAAATTGGTGGGCATCGCGCTGATAAAGTTTGTACCATATTGGGCGTTGTAGGCTTCGCACATCTTTAAGCCCGCGATCTTGGCAATGGCATAAGGTTCGTTAGTGGGCTCTAGGGGGCTAGTTAAAAGGGCTTGCTCTTTAATGGGCTGGGGGCTCTGCTTAGGGTAAATGCAGGTTGAGCCTAAAAAGAGGAGCTTTTTAACCCCATACTTGTAAGCGCAGTGAATGGTGTTAGTTTGGATGGCTAGGTTTTGATAAATAAATTCCGCGCGGTAGGTGTGATTGGCTAAAATCCCCCCCACTTTAGCCGCCGCTAAAATGACGATGTCGGGGCGTTCTATCTCAAAAAATTGCTCCACCGCACTCTGTTGTGTTAAATCTAGCTCAGAGTGGGTTTTTAAAATCAAGTTGTCAAAACCTTGTTCTTGCAAACACGCCACCATCGCGCGCCCCACCAAACCCCTATGCCCAGCTACAAAAATTCTATCACTCCCTTGCATGCGCTCTCCCTAATCTCAAGCGATTATGATAGCAGGGCGGGGTTAGCATGTCAAGCTATTTATGGGGTTTAAAAAGACATAGTATAATCCTTGTATTCTGGTTTAAGGTGGAGATATTGCAAAAGGTATTTGGCGGTTTGTTATTGGCATTGAGCATGGCGCATGGGGTCAATTTTACCCTCAATCAATCCCTGCCAAATGTGGTGGTGCAAGATAAGGGCGAGTTAATTTTGAATGGGGATTCGATCCAATACAAAGTGTGGGCGAGCAAGAATTTGCCCGGCAAAGTGCGAATCTTACAGCACATCGCCGGGCGTAAGAGTGTGAAGGCAAAAAACCAACCCCTGATGGATAAAATTGTCGCTGAGCATTTTGATGAGAATAAATACCAAACAACTAATATCATCAATGTGGACGATGCCATTATGGGCACGGGGCTTTTTGTGCGCGGAGAAACCAAAAAGGCTAAAAGACAACACCCTAATAGCCAAGTGGTGATGGATAATGAGGGGGTGGTGCAAAAGGCATGGGATTTAAAAAAGCAAGAAAGCTTAGTTGTGGTGCTAGACAAGGCGGGCAAGGTGCGCTTTATGCATGAGGGCAAATTGAGCGATGCCCAAATGCAAGAAATCATTGACTTGGCTAAGAAATTACAGCAAGAATAAGGCACGCCAAGCAAAACCCTTAAAGCGGTGTTTAACGCGCATTCAACGCGTGTTCAACCCCCCTTCAACATGGTAGCGTGCTATGTACTCTTAGGTGAAATTCTTTAAAGTGAAGCGTTCTGCTTAGGACTTTACCCGGCGCGCGCAAACGGCGCGAGTATTCTACTTGCACCGGCTCGTCTGCGCTTGCTAGCTCAGTAGCGCAAAAACCCGTACTCCCACACTTTGGGGGTGATTTGCCCT
>NZ_QXQT01000018.1 GCF_003660395.1 Helicobacter vulpis | reverse complement strand
TCTCTTTTAACAGCGTGTTCTCTTGGATGTAGTGGAGCAGAGTGAGCCCACTTGTGAGCAGGCCTATTGCAAAGACTAGGAAAACATAGGGCATTAGGGCTTTTTGAGGCTCAAGATGTTTTTAATGAGCTCTATGGCTTTGTCCACCCCAAAGTAACCTACAGACGCGCTTAAACCCACTTTGGCCATGTAGGGCAAAGCAGTGGCGCTAAGCATAGTAAAGACGCACAGGCAAATAAAGGAGCTAGTTATGACCACCACCAGCGCGCGCCTTAAGGAAGCTTGAGGGGCTTCAAAATAATTTAACCCCCCGGCTAATAGGCCAATTAGAGCGATGGGCAAAAGCTCTGCGTATTCTTGAAAATGTAACATTATTCTATCTTGCTGCGCAAATCTAAGAGTAAAGTTTTCTTGGCGATTCCTTGTTTTTGGGCCTCTTTGATCAGGTCTTGGAGGAATATTTGAGTGCTGGTGCTAGGGCTTTTGGCCGGGGAATCTAGAGCGGACTCTAGCTCTTTTTTAGAGAACTCCGGGGGGTTTTTGGCCACCACAACGAGCATCGTGTCCACAGAGGCGCGGTACTTAAAAAAGTAATGGATGTTTTGGGCTACAGAGAGCACGAGGGCGAAGGCGACAAACACGCCCACATAGGTTTTTAACTTTTCTTTGGGAATCTGCATTAAAAGGCCTCTAAATCGTAGATGATGAATTGGAAGTTTTCTACCCCATATGTGTCGCAGAGTTGGTAAAACTCCAAAACCGCCCTTTTGCTTTGGGTGATACAGCCTGTCTCTTTATTATAGCCCTTGCCTAGCAAGATGCACCCTAGGCTATCAATCGCGTCATTACCCACGTGGATCATGATGCGCCTATGGGCGAATTTAGGGTTATTGGGGTCATGGAGCCATAGGGCTTTGTTGCGCCCCTTTGCGCCTTTTTTTTGGTATTCAGGGGGGACGCACACCCCGCTATCCGCCCAGTGCAGCGTATAGGTGCGCGCGATGATGGGCTTGTCTAGCCCGCCTTCATCTGTGGGCGTGCCCGCGTTTTCCATAGTGTAACAGCTGAAGAGCTCTTTGTTTTGGGAGTCGCACACCCACAAGCGCCCCAGAGTGCCCGCCTCAATTTGGCCACGTTTATTGACTTTTTTAGAGATATGGTCGCGCTGGAGCACCGCCTTAAAGGCGCGCCCCAAATCAATTTTAAGCTCTATGTCCATTCTATTCCTTTTTGGATTTCTAGGGCTGGAATTGTAGCCAAAAGCGCGGGGTTAAAAAAGGGTTAAAAGCTTTTAAAGCCAAAGGCGGGGGTTTTTAGGGGAGTTTAAAGGCATGGACTAAGCCTCTATGTGTAGATTTTTTTCTTGCATGCGGGTAAGCAGGTAGGCAGCCTTTAGCTTTAGCCCAACGCACTAAAGAAACTTCAAACAGCGCATCATAAGGGCAAAGAGGGGCGCAAGAAAAGGGCAAATAGGGTGAAAACGCGGGTGCTCTAACCCCGGCCTTTTCAATTTAGCGCGCGCGCATGGGCCTAATACAGGGGCCTAAGGCGTATATCTGTGCCAAGAGCGCGCTTTGGGCTAAAAAACAGAGTAGATTACCGATGTGCGCCAACACGTGTCAGAGTGGGCTAAATTAGGGGGCTAGAGCGCGGTGTTGACAAGATTAAAAAATTTTGGCTAAAATGAGCCAAGTGTAAAGTTCTTTGATGTGCTTGTGTCAGAAAATGGGACGCAGTGGGCCCAATACGTTTTAAGCAAGCTTTTTAGAGCGGCGCTCCAAAAAGCCTTAATAGGAGCCCTAACGCGTAAGAAGCGCGCTTTGAGGGGAAAAGGAGGGGAGTGGAAGGGAGCAAAGGGGGGGATTGGAAAAGGAAAAAAAGGGGGGGAAATTCTAGGGTGTTGAAAGACTCCTTCAAATGCATGATTTTTTTCTTGCCTAGATAAATACCCGAATGTGCAGCATCGCCCAAGTCGTACCATAAAATACTACTCACAGCAGGTTCTCCATCGACCGGAGCATCATCCCGTATATTACTTTTTCTGCGTATTGGATATTATGACCATAAAACTTTCATAAAATCTTTTACCTATTTCATATGCCATATATAGAATTGCAGTTTGTGGCGATCTCATTATCGATCGTCTTTGCATAGACTCTAACCACTCTCGCTCCCTCGCTTCTTTTTCCCTCTTTTCTTTTTCTTTATCGCTTTTAGCTACAGCAATTCCCGCTGGACTCACCATGGCTTTTAAAAATCCAAACATCTCTCCCCCCTAATCCAACAACTTGACCGCTTCTTGATAAAGCATGAAGTTTTTCACCACCCAGTCTTTGAGTTGATCCACCTTTTGGGTGGATACCCCCATCTCTTTGACATAAGAGTAGATCGTATCTCTCTCATTGTCATGCCAACGGCTATCGGCTAGAGCTACAGAGGTGAGCTCTAGCAAGGCGGCGTGTTTGGCGTGGTTAGTGGTGAAAAGTTTGCCTAGAGTGTTTAAGGGCACTTCTTTTTCAGAGATGCCATGCTCGCATTGCTTTTTGATCGTATCCAACGCGCCCAGTTGCAATTCATGCAACACCCCATCGGCCTCAATGACTTTTCTAGCCAAATACAAGAACACCTGTTGTTGTTCCACACTCAAATCTTGGATAAACATGTTTGTCTCCTCGTTGTAAGATAGAGTGCCATTATACAGAGAGAGAGAGAGAGTCAAGGGGTGTTGAGATTGTGGGGTTGGATTGAGAGCGAGATTATAAAAAAATCTTGACTTCTGGGTTTTGCTTGGGGGTTTGGCGCTGTAATTTTTGCTGCACCCTTTGTAAGTGCTTGGTGGCATCAAGCCCAAATTCTAACGCCTTTTCATAACACGCTTTTGCGATCAACAACGCTTGTTTTGAAGCCTTAAACTTAGGGCTAAACTCCAAACACTGCCCCATCATATCAACACTCGCCCCAACCATCCCACCCCTTAGGCTAAATTTTCCAAAATCTTGCGCGCGCAGTTCATCTAGATTCACATACAAATTTGTACCATCTAGTCTGATCAACGCGCCATTGGCTTCAAGAACTTCTGTTAACAATTGCGCGGTTTTATCCCAATCCTTTTTCACACAAGAACCATCGCTATACATGCTAGAAAGCAAGGCTTTAGCCATGATCACGGCTACATCCCCGTTTTGTGAGGGCTTTTTTTTGATCACTAATGTAAAATAGTGTTTTGCCTTGCAAGCATCTTCTTTCATGCCATCGCCAAACAAATACATCTCCCCTAAATACGCGCTCCCTAATAAATCTCCTTGTTTGTGCGCTTGTTTGAAGAGATGAAAAGCCTCTTTATAGCGCCCATCATGGGTAGCCTTGATCCCCCTTAGCATCAAAGCGCTCACCTCCTCTGCTCTTAAGAGCCCCAACACCCCCCATAAGACCACCAAGCAAAAAGCCCAAGTTTTAAATCTAGAAAACCCCAAACCCATGTTTTTCTTTATCCTGCCCCATATAAAAGAGTGTTCTTGCCATGATACAACACTCCTACCTAAGCCAAAATATGCTAAAATCCCCCAATCACATCTACAAGGCATGGCATGAACGCGCATTTAACCCAATTGATAGAGATTTCGCGCCTAGATAAAGACATTGAAGCCCTAGAACCCTTGATTCAAGCTAAACGCGTGGATTTAGACAGGGCATTAGCCACCAAACACAAACAGCAGGCCGAATACAGCGCGCTAGAAGAAGAAAAGGCGGCGTTGAAATTGCAAATTGCCAAGAACGAACAGACCCTCCATGAAATCAACGCCAAAGTGGACAGCATTCAAAAAAAGATCGCCCAGATCAAGTCTGAGCGCGAACTGCGATCTTTGGGGATTGAAGAGGACATCACTAAGGAGCGTGCCAACCAAGCCAATAAAGAGATCGAACGCCTAGAGGATGAGATCGATCATAAAAACAAGCTCCAAAGCGCGTTGCAAGAGGCTTTAGAGGGCATTGAAAGCCAAATTAGCGTTCTAGAAGAACAGGTTGAAAAGGACACCGCAGAGATCAAGCAACGCCAACAAGAGATTTTCCAGCAAAAGCAAACCCTCACCCTCAACATGGATCGCAAACTCATCGCCTTTTACGAACGCATTAGGCGTTGGGCGGGCAACACCTGTGTGGTGAGTGTGCGCAGGCAGGCGTGCGGGGGGTGCTTTATCCGCATTAATGACAAGACTTATACGGAGATTTTGGGCAGTCAAGACATTTTGACCTGCCCGCATTGTGGGCGCATTCTCTATGTAGAAACCCAACCCCAACCCACAAGCGAGATCTAATTTTTTATCACGTCTATATTGCTGTGCTTGCACTAGCACACCTATTAGCTCTGCCCTTAATCGCCCTGTGGCGTTTCAAACCCAAATACCGTCACTCTTTGGGGGCGCGTTTTTTTGCTAAGGGGCATGCCTTGAGCTTTAAACCCACATTGTGGTTTCATGCCTGCTCCTTTGGCGAAGTCAAATCCCTAGAACCCTTGCTAGCCCTTTTCCCCAACACCCCTATCTTGCTCACCACCACCACCCAAACCGGCTACACGCTTGCTTATAACACCTATGCCCATAACGCCTCTATACAGGTGCGCTACTTGCTCTTTGAAACTTTGCTTTGGCTATGGCGCAAGGATTTAGATCAGTTGCAATCCTTAGTGGTTACAGAAGCCGAATTGTGGCTAGGGGTCTTTGTTTTGGCTAAACAAGTGGGGGCGCAAACCTTGTTGATCAACGCGCGCATCTCTGAGCGTTCTTACCCGCGTTACCACCGCTTTAGAGCGTTTTATGCTTACCTGTTTTCTAAGGTGGATCGCATCTACGCCCAAAGCATGCTAGATTTAGAAAGGCTGTATGCCTTAGGGGCGCGAACAGGGGCGATCTTCCCCAATCTCAAGCTGTTCAACCCCCCCAAGCGCACCAACCACTACCCAAAACCCCCTAAAACTTTGATTCTAGGGGCTAGCACCCATCCGGGCGAAGAAGTTTTGATCTTAGAAGCGTTTCTAGCCCTTCAAAGCGATGCGTTTCTCTGCCTTGCCCCGCGCCACCCTGAGCGCTTTGCAGAAGTGCAGAAAATGTTGATCCAAAAAGGACTTATTTTTGATGTCTTTTCAGAGGGGCTCACATGGTGTCATCAAGTTACCTTGATTGACGCGCTAGGGGTGCTCAATGACTTTTATGCCATCGCCGACATTGTGATTTTAGGGGGGGCTTTTGCCCCCATAGGAGGGCATAACCCCCTAGAACCTGCCTTTTTTGGGGCTAAACTCATCAGTGGCATGCATATTTTCAATCAAGAAGCCTTGTTTAGCTGTGTGCAAAATTATGTCTTGGTAGAACCCTATCAATTAAGCCAAGCTTTAGCCCAAGCCCAAGACATCCTGCCTAGCTCTATTGAATATGGCGATCACCGCCTAGAAACATTAGCCCAAATGATATGCAAAAAGCCTATAAACTCTTAAGTGTGCAATTGGGTATCTCGCACAACCAAGCCAAAAGCTTGATTGATTTGGGCAGAGTGCGCGTACACAACAAACCCGTAAAATTGGCTAGAACTCTGCTCCCCCTCACAACGCGTTTTGAGGTGCTAGAAAGTGTGGAGTCTAGCGTTCTCTATCAAGATGACACACTCTTAGCCATTTGCAAGAGCCCGGGAGTGGATAGCTATAGAGTACAAGATACGCATGCGCCCTACCAACTCTTGCACCGCCTAGACAAGCCCACAAGCGGGGTTCTCTTGCTAGCTTGTGATCCCTTTTATACCCGCGCGCTATTGGCTTTCAAACAAAGAGGGGTTTATAAGGAGTATTGCGCATTGGTGGAGGGCATAGTGCGCGGGGTACAAACCTTGCGCATGCCCTTAAGGGTGCAAAAAAGCCATGCGCATGCGCATAAGGGTTTTGTCAAAAGTTTCTGTGATCCTAGGGGCAAAGAGGCGATCACGCACATCACCCCCCTAAAGCATTACCCCCGCCACACCCTTTTAAAAGTGGTGCTTGAAACCGGGGTAACCCATCAAATCCGCGCGCACCTAAGCGCGATCAAGCACCCCATTGTGGGGGATACCCTCTATGGAGCAAAGCCCAGTGCGCATCTCTTTTTGCATGCCAAACGCGTGCAGATTTTGGGCTATGACCTACAAGCCCCCACCCCCCCCTATTTTGACCTAGGAGATGGTTTTTGAGTTTTTGGAATGAAATTTACAGCCATTTTAGCCCCATTGCCTTTTCTCTCTTTGGCTTGAATGTACATTGGTATGGGTTGGCTTATGTGAGCGCGTTGCTCATCGCCTTTTTTGTCGCGCTCAGGGCGATCAAATGCGATCCGCAGCGTTTCCCCATCACTAGGGCGCATTTTGAAAGCTATTTTCTCTATGTGGAGTTGGGTGTGATCTTGGGCGCGCGCTTGGGCTATATCCTCATCTACGATCCCAACACCCTTTACTATCTCAAAGCCCCATGGCAGATTTTCAACCCCTTTTACAATGGCGAATTTGTGGGCATTAGAGGGATGAGTTACCATGGCGGGCTGGTGGGTTTTTTAATCGCCTCTGTACTCTTTAGCGTGGTCAAAAAGCAAAACTTTTTAATTTATTTGGACTTGATTGCGATCTCTTTGCCCTTGGGGTATGTCTTTGGGCGGATAGGCAATTTCTTAAACCAAGAATTAGTAGGGCGGGTGGTGCCTAGTGGCGATGTGTGGGGGCATAAAATTGGCATTATGGTCAATGGGGTTTTGCGCTACCCTAGCCAACTCATTGAGGCGTTCTTAGAGGGGCTGGTACTATTTGTGGTAGTGTTGGTGGCTAAAAAGTTTGTGCGCGCTCCGGGCATGCTCATGGTGGTTTATGGTTTGGGGTATGCGTGCGCGCGCTTTATTTGCGAATACTGGAGAGAGGCGGACGCACAACTAGGGTATTATTTTTGGCACTTGAGCATGGGGCAGATTTTAAGCTTGGTGATGGTGGGGGTTTCTCTAGGTCTGTGGGGCTATATTGCCAAGCGCGGATTAAAAAAGTTTAGCTAGAATGCGTGCATGGGAAGTTTAAGCAGATTCTTAGCCCTTTGTGTGTGTGTGGTGGGCTTGCATGCCGAAAAGATTGAGGACATCGCCAATATCGTGGGCGTGCGCGATAACCAGTTAGTGGGCTATGGGTTGGTGATTGGGCTCAATGGCACGGGAGATAAGTCTGGCTCTAAATTCACCATGCAATCCATTGCCAACATGCTAGAAAGCGTGAATGTGAAAGTCTCCCCCCAAGACATCAAGTCTAAGAATGTCGCCGCCGTGATGATCACCGCTAGCCTGCCCTCTTTTGCACGGCAGGGCGATAAGATTGATGTACAAATCTCCTCCATTGGGGATGCCAAATCCATCGATCACGGGGTGTTGGTGATGACCCCTTTGAGCGCCATTGATGGGAATATTTACGCCATCGCCCAGGGGAGCGTGAGTTTGGGCAATTCGGCTAATCTACTCTCTGGGACGATCATCAATGGCGCGACCATTGAGCGCGAGGTCAGTTACGATCTCTTTCATAAAAATGGCATGACCTTGAGTCTTAAAAAGCCCAATTTCAAAAACGCGATCAAGATTCAAGAGGCTTTGAATCGCGCTTTTAAAGGCGCGGTCGCCTTAGCCATTGACCCCAAAACCATCAAGCTCAAAAAACCAGATAACTTAACTATGGTAGAGTTTTTGGCGTTGATTCAAGAAGTCAATATTGATTACAGCCATGCCAATAAAATTATCATTGATGAAAAATCAGGCACTGTGGTGGCGGGGGTGGATATTGTGGTGCACCCGGTGGTGGTTACTAGCGGGGATGTAACTATCAAGATCACAAAGGAGCTCTTAGAACCCAAGAAGGGCAAGGCAAAGAAGGATATTCAAAAGCTAGACGCACAAACCATGTTTGACACCAAAGAGAATATTTTGAGCTCACAGAAAGCGACTATTGCCAGCGTGGTTAAGGCGTTGCAAAAAATCGGGGTGAGCCCTAAGGGCATCGTTTCTATCCTAGAGGCGATGAAAAAGGGGGGAGCGATCAGCGCAGAAATGGAGGTCATATGATCAAGAATAATTTAGACATCTACAACCAGTATTTAGCCAATAAACTCGATGTCAAGAGTCTTAAGGGCGATGATGCCAAGCTCAAAGAACAGACTAATGCCTTTGAATCCTTGCTCTTGAAATTCATGCTAGACACCGCGCTCAAACTAGACAACCCGCTCTACCCTAAACAACCCGGGAGCGAGATTTACCAATCCATGTTCAAAGAATCGCTCTCAGATCAGCTCAGTGGGCATTTTGGCTATAGCGAGCTCTTGTTCAACTTTCTGAAAGCCCAAGAGGAAGCCAAGAAACAAGGTTAGAAATCACATGGAGAGACCAGCGGATTCAGAAGGGATTTTACACAAAATCGGGGATCGCCAAGAGCTTTTAGCCTTGCTCAATGAGTTTATTTTGCAAAGCTACAAGGTAGAAAAAGAGTTTAAGGACTACAAAGCCCTCTATGAATGGGTGATTGAGATTCTCCCCCAAGCCATTTGGGTGCTCAATGAGAACAAGAGTTTCTTTTATAAGAATAGCAAAGCCCTAGAGAATCAGAGCATTTTTGAAAAGGCGCGCGCGCAAGGCTTTAATAGCGAGATCGAACATGAGGGCAAGAACTATTTATTTCAGCACAATAAGATTCAGGGCAAGGAGATCATCACCGCTACAGACATCACCAAGCAGAAACGCCAAGAACGCCTAGTCTCTATGGGCAAGATCTCCGCCCACCTAGCCCATGAGATTCGCAACCCCGTAGGCTCGATCTCACTTCTCACCTCTGTGTTGCTCAAAAAGGTAGATGAGAAGACCAAGCCCATCGTTTTTGAATTGCAAAAGGCATTATGGCGTGTGGAGCGCATCATCAAGGCGACTTTGCTCTTTTCTAAAGGGGTGCATGCCAATAAGATCGTACAAAGTCTCTCTTTGCTAGAAGATGAGATCAAGGACGCGCTCAACCAATACACCTACACCAAAGACATCACACTGAAAACAGACATCGCGCCCATTAGCGCGCGCTACGATCTAAGCTTGCTCAGTATCGCCCTGCAAAACTTCTTGTATAACGCCATTGATGCGATTGAAGAGGGGCATTTAGAAGAGGGGCAAATTGAGGTCAATATCTTTGAAGAAGGGGAGTGGGTGGTCTGCCACATTAAGGACGATGGGAAGGAAATTATTGATAAAGAAGTGCTCTTTGAGCCCTTTGAAACCACCAAATTAAAGGGCAATGGGCTAGGTTTGGCGCTCTCTTTGCAGGTGGTAGAGGCGCACGGGGGGCAAATCACGCTACTAGACACCCCAGATAAAACCTTTGAAATCCGCATTTTGAGGGATTTAGAAGAAACCTCTTAGTCTTTGTGGTTTCTAATTTACCCCAAGATCGCCGGTAATCCTTTGGGCTTTTGGAGGGGTTAGTTTTGCCATGCCATACTTCAAGCATATTTTCAAGCAAGGAGAGACATGAAGAAGCATATAGACTTGAACAGCGACATGGGCGAGTGTTTTGGTCCGTGGATTATCGGGGATGGGGTGGATGATGCAATTATGAAGCTCATTAGCAGTTGCAATATCGCGGCCGGCTTTCATGCTAGCGATCCTAGTATCATGCGCCACTCGGTGGCTAATGCCTTAGAAAATGGCGTAGAAATTGGGGTGCATCCGGGGTTTAGGGATTTAGTGGGCTTTGGGAGGCGGCATATTGTGGCTAACCCCACCGAGCTAACCAACGACTGCCTCTACCAGCTAGGGGCGTTGCGTGAGTTTGTGCATTTTCTAGGGGGCAAATTACACCACTTCAAGCCCCATGGGAGTTTGTACATCCACGCCAGCAAGGATCGCGCCTTTTCTGAAGAGCTTATCAGCACTCTGCACAAAATTGACCCCCATTTGCCCCTGTATTGCATGCAGGGCACCATCACCCACCAAGTCGCTCAAGAGCTCAAACAACCCTTTGTGCGCGAGTTTTATGGGGATCGCGATTATGGCGAGGATGGGCAGTTGGTGATGGTGCGCCGCGCGCGCGCCTACACCCCTGAAGAGGTCGCTAATAAGGTCTTGCAAGCCTGCAAGGAGGGCACGGTTCAAACGGTAACCGGTAAGGTCATTGAGGTAGATTTTGACTCGGTGTGTATCCATAGCGACACCCCCGGGGCGCTCTCTTTGATCAGCGCGACTAAAAAACTCTTAGAAGAACATGGCATTGCCATCCAAAACCCACCATCCACCACCCTTAAGGAGAGATCATGCACGAAGTGATTAGCCCCATCCCCGGGACCTTTTATCGCAAACCCAACCCCGATGCCGCCCCCTTTGTAGAGGTGGGCTCTGAAGTCCATGAAGACACCATTGTCTGCCTAGTGGAGGTGATGAAAACCTTCAATGAGATCAAAGCCGGAGCCAAGGGCAAGATCAAAGAGATTAGGGCAGAAAACGAGCAGTTTGTCAATCCGGGCGATGTGTTGTTTGTCGTGGAGTAACCCATGGCTTACACCCCTCAGAAAATTAAAAAAGTCTTGGTGGCTAACCGGGGCGAGATCGCCGTGCGCATCATCCAAGCCGCCCATGAGCTCAATATGAAAGCCGTGGCGATCTACACCGATGCCGATCAGGGCAATTTGGCTTCTCAACTTGCCGATGAAGCCTACCGCGTGGGCGAGAACCTAGCCCATAAGAGCTATCTCAATATAGACAAGGTGTTAGAGATCGCCAAGCAGGCGCAGGTGGATGCGATTCATCCGGGTTATGGCTTTTTGAGCGAGAACGCCCAATTTGCTAAACGGGTGGAGGAGGCGGGGATCATCTTTGTAGGACCTTCTAGCAGACTTATTGAGACAATGGGCGACAAGGCGAAAGCCCTGCAACAGGCAAAAAAAAGCCAAGTGCCCACCATGCCAAATAGTCCCGTGCTAGAGAATGTGAATCAGGCTCTTAAAGAGGCGCGCGCCATTGGCTATCCCTTGCTCATTAAAGCCATTGCAGGGGGTGGGGGCAAGGGGATTAGGTTGGTGCAAGATGAAGCCCAGCTCATCACCCAATTTGAAATCGCCACCGCTGAAGCGCGCGCGGCTTTTGGCAATGGGGGCGTGTATTTAGAAAAGTATTTGCAAAACGCCAAACACATTGAGGTACAGGTGCTAGGCGATGGGGAGCGCGTGATTCATCTATACGATCGCGAGTGTTCTTTGCAACGGCGTAGGCAGAAGGTGCTAGAAGAAGCCCCCAGCCCTAGCCTAGATTGCCAAACACGAGAAGCCTTGTGCGCGAGCGCGGCGCGCATGGCTAGCGATGTAGGGTATAGCGGGGCGGGGACTTTGGAGTTTTTATACGACACGCAAAGCAAGGGGTTTTACTTCTTGGAGATGAATACCCGTATCCAAGTCGAGCACGCCATTACAGAGATGGTGACCGGGATTGACATCGTGCGCCAAATGTTGCGCATCGCCGATGGCGAGCCCTTGGCTTACCAACAAGGGGACATTTCTTTGCGCGGGCATTCTATTGAGGTCAGAATCAACGCCGAAGACCCTCAAAATAATTTTTTCCCCAGCCCCGGGGAGATCACCCACTTGCAATGCCCTACGGGTTCTGGCGTGCGCTTGGATAGCATGCTCTTTAGTGGGCGCGTTATCCCCCCCTTTTACGATTCTTTGATCGCCAAGCTCATCGTTTACGATCAAAATAGGGAGCTGGCGTTAAGCAAGCTCAAACGCGCGCTCAACGAGTTGAAGATCGAGGGAGTCAAGACCACCACCGCGCTTTTTAAAGCCCTTTTAAACGATCCGCATATCCAAAAGGGCGATTACGACATCAATTTTTTAGAAAGCTATAAACTGGGAGGCTGAAGATGGCGTTTAGATATAGTTTTGGTGGCGACACCTTTTTATTTGTGGAGGTGAGCGAGGATGGGATGTCTTTGGAGGCGTTTTTTCTAGCCATGGCAATTTGCAACAAGCTAAGGGAGATGAAAATTGAGGGCATTACTGAAATCTGCCCGGCTAACGCGTCCTATATGATCGCTTTCAATCCGGACATTCTGCCCCACACCAAAGCCCTAGAGATTTTAAAATCTTTAGAAAAGGAAATTGTGGGGGCGCGCACAGAAATTCAAACCCGCCTGATAGAAATGCCCGTTTTTTACAACGACCCCTACACCCATGAATGCCAAATGCGTTTCCGCAACAACCACCAATGCCGCGAACCGGGATCCACGCTCGATCCCAATATCACCGACATTGAATACGCCCGCCAAATCAATGGCTATGAGAGTGTAGAGGCTTTTATCAAAGCCCACTCAGAAAGTCCTTGGTTTGTGAGCATGATCGGCTTTGTGGCTGGACTGCCATGGCTATACCAACTCGTGGAGCGTCAAGCCCAAATTGAAGTGCCCAAATACCCGGTGGCGCGCATTGACACCCCGGCGCTGACCATCGGGCATGGGGGGTGTTTTGGCTGTGTTTATGCGGTGCGTGGGGGTGGGGGGTATCAGATGATGGGCATCACACCCGCGCCCGTGTGGGACCCCAAGCAGAGACTGCCCTATTTCAAAGAGAGCATGGTGTTTTTAAACCCTGGGGACATCATCAAATTCACCCCCTGCACTAAGGAGCAGTATGATGCCTATGTCAAAGAGGTAGAGGCGGGCACTTTTGATCTCAAGATTCGCCCCACTCTCTTTTCTTTGCAGGAGTGGCAGAGCGATCCTAAGGGTTATAATCAAAAAATCTTAAAGGCACTTGCATGAACTCTTTTAAAGTGATCAAACCGGGCATTGCGACCTATGTAGAGGATTTGGGGCGTTATGGTTACTACCACTTGGGCATCCCCCCCGGGGGCGCGCTCGATCAAGCCTCTTTCATCGCGGCGAATGTCCTAGTAGGTAATGAGCAAAACGCCGCGGCTTTAGAGGTGGCTTTGATGGCACCCGAATTAGAATTTGAAGCAGAAACTTATGTGGCGGTTACGGGCGCACACACCACGCCCCTTATCAATAACCAAGAAATGCCCAGTAATACCGCGCTCAAAGTGCCTGCTGGGGGTAAACTTGGCTTTAGTTATTTGAAAAAAGGTGCGCGCGCTTACATCGCCATAGCCGGGGGAGTAGATGTGCCCGTAGTGATGGGCTCGCGCTCTACCTATCCTTTGGGGGGCATTGGGGGCTTTAAGGGGCGCAAATTAGAAGAGGGCGATGTGTTACAAATTGGCAAGCCCACAGGCAAACCCAGTAGCAAGCCTCTAGCAGAAGAGTTTCACTTAAAGCTTGAAGAGGTGGAGTCCTTGCGCGTGATCTTGGGGCTGCAAGATTACAAGCTCACAGAGCAAAGCCTGCATAATCTCTTTAGCGATGTCTATGTCGTCTCCACCCAAGCAGATAGACTGGGCTATCGCTTTAAAAACGGGCAGAAATTCACCTATAAAGACCTACCCCAGCCCTTTGGGGCGGGCTCAAATCCTAGCAATATCGCCGATGCGTGTTATCCGGTGGGCTCTATGCAAGCCCCCGGGGGCAATGAACCTATTGTGCTCCAAAGAGATGCGCCCAGTGGGGGCGGGTTTGCGATGTATTGCACGCTGATTAGTTGCGATTTGGATCGACTAGGGCAGTTTGCCCCTAATCAAAAGGTGCGCTTTAAAAAGGTGGAGATGGAGGAGGCGTTGCAGGCGCGCAAAGCCTATCAAGACAAAATTAAAAGGATGGTTGCTAGTTTGGCTTAGTGTGCTGTGCCTTTACTTTTAGGCTAGCTCTTGTTTGGTATTGGGCAATCATCACTGATCATTAGGAGGTTTCTTATGTTACACAAAAAGAGCAATATTAAAAAGGACGAGGAGAAATTCGTCTTTAGGGCAGATAGTTCATCTACACCCATTTTTGGCAGCCATGAAAGCGATGTCCTATTGCCTCGCGATAAGATAGGTCAAAAAATGATGGATCCGCGCATCGCTTACCAGTTGGTCTCCGATGAAATGATGCACGATGGCAACCCGCGTTACAATCTTTGCACCTTTGTCCAAACCTATATGGAAGAGGAAGCTAGAAAGATCATGCTCGATTCTATGGCTACTAACGCCATTGATAAGTCCGAATACCCACAAACCACTGAGATTGAAAAGCGTTGTGTCAATATCATCGCCAATCTTTGGAACGCCAATCATCAAGAGGATTTTATGGGCACTTCTACCGTGGGTTCTTCAGAGGCGTGTATGTTGGGCGGGATGGCGATGAAATTTCGCTGGAGAAAACGCGCACAGGCTCTAGGTATTGATACCACCAAGCAAAAGCCCAATCTCATTGTTGGCTCTGGGTATCAGGTCGTTTGGGAGAAATTCTGTGTTTATTGGGACATTGAAATGCGCGAAGTCCCTATGACAGACATCAATGATCTCACCATGGATCCACAAAAAGCCATCGCGCTCTGCGATGATTACACGATTGGGATTGTGCCCATTATGGGGATCACCTACACGGGCATGTTTGATGACATTGTAACTCTAGACAAGCTTTTGAGCCAATACAACAAGAGCGCTAAAATCAGTGTGCCCATCCATGTGGATGCCGCCTCTGGGGGGCTTTATCTCCCCTTTATTAACCCCGATTTAACTTGGGATTTTCGCCTAAAAAATGTCGTCTCCATCTCCACCTCGGGGCATAAATACGGGCTCATTTATCCGGGGATTGGCTGGGTGATGTGGCGCGATAAACAATTCTTGCCCGATGAATTGGTGTTTGAAGTGGCGTATCTAGGGGATTTTGAGCCCACTTTTCAGATCAACTTCTCCCGTTCGGGTTCGCAAATTTGGGCGCAGTATTATTGCTTTGTGCGTTGGGGCTTTGAGGGCTATAAAGCCATTCATGAGAGAACGCGCGATGTGGGGCTGTTTTTGGCAAAGGGCATTAAGTCTTTAGGGCTTTTTGATATGATCAATGAGGGGCAAAACATCCCCATTATTTGCTGGACTATGAATCATCGGGCGCAACAAGAAAAGCATTGGGATCTTTACGATCTAGCCGATCGCCTCCGCTTTAATGGTTGGCAAGTCCCCGCCTATCCGCTCCCGGCAAATTTTAAAGATGTGTCAGTGATGCGTATTGTGGTTAGGGCGGATCAAAGCATGGAGCAGATGTCGCTCTTTTTAAAGGACTTAAAGCAGGCGATCAAGGAGCTAGATACGACAAATCTAGTGAGCCACAAACGCCAATCTCAAGAGGGTAAGATTGTCCCAGTGGGTTATACGCATTAAAAAATTTCTGATTGTTGCAACGCCAAACAGATCGCATTGTCGGACTTAAACGCTTGGAGTTTGTCTTGGGAGTTAAGATATAGGCAGGGCGTGCTGTCTATATTCACGAGGGCAAGACCACTCAATGCGGTTTGCAAAGCGCTAGGGCTGTAGGTACGATCTTTAAAGATATTCAAACACGCTTGCTGAAATTTTTGGCGCAGATACTTAGGCTTGAGGCAGAGTTGGGGGTGTCTTTGCAAAGTCGTTATATCTAGCTCTGGGCTAGAGAAGGGATCGTCAAAAGTATAGTAATAACTTTCAAACAAAAACTCAAAGAGTCGAGTCCCATATTGGGTAAAGAAGGGAGCAAAGGTGCGCATCAAGGCATCCTTATCTAGGATCGGATTGACATCACTATCGCCTAAATGCCATTTCCATATCGCATAAGTCTCTGCATAGTCCCCCTCAATGTATTCGCCCAAGAGGGCGTAAGAGAGTTCTGGATTGACTAATTTATACGCCAGCTCCGCAATTTTGAAATCTTTAAAGAAAGCTTGCACGGGCAACATGGGTTTGGGGCTTTTTTGTTCGTGTTCTAAAAAGTAACAAATCGAATCTGCAAAGCTGGAGGGGTAAAAAGGGTGGGCTTGCAGGGCACTCATATAGGTGTTGAGATTCATGCCCTGCTGGTGCGCGTCAATCAAGGGAGCATAGATGAAATCTAAGACCTTGAGATAATCCTGCACCACCTGCTTAAGAGGGGTGTGTCTTGGATGCTCACCTTCATCATCTAAAAGCGAGCCAAAGAGCAAGGTAAAGAGATGCATGAGTTCAAATTTTTTTAATTCTGCGATAAAGTGCTCTTCTGCCTCGTCTCTAGGTTTTAATCTTTGCAAAAGAGGGATTTGGTTGATAAATCTGTAGCCTAGTTTCTCTAAAGTGGGAAGGTCGTCTAGCACAACATCGCTTGTGATGAGATCACGCCCCGGATCACTCGCATTATTACCCTTGTCCATGAGCTTTTTTATTTTCTTGGCAGTTTGGATCAAATGATCAAGAGGGGTAGGCTTGTAGCTGAAAACTGGGTTTAGCCAAATATGTGTGTCAAAATCTTTTTGTAAGCGTTGTTGCAGGGCTTGGCAGAGGGCATTTTTTGAAGAGAATAGCCGAAGTCTGTCCTGTGGGTTTAAATACACGCATGGGCTACCATGCACAGAAAACAAGCGCAGGTTTTGGAGCTGGGTTTTTAAAATCTGGCTGTATTTTGGCAGGGAATTAAGCGCAATCACACACTCTTGTTGGAGTTTGGGGGTTAAATACTTGGGGTGTAGGCAAATGGTAGGGCGATCTTGCAAAAGTTGGGGGGTGATGTCTTGCAAATCCAGATAAGCGTCTACATTAGTGCTCATATCTAGCGCGCGCGCCAAATGCAGGACTTTGAGAGACTTAAATTCTTCTAATGCCTGCGCACGGGTGCTCACATCAGTGAATATCCGCTGTCTATCCCAGTAACCCAGAGTGATTTCAGACCACACATGATTATAGACAGACACTAAAAAACGATTATAGAGGCGATACACCCCCTGCAAATCGCTTATAAAAGGGGCTAAAATCCCCTCCTTGTTGAAATCCACATAATAGTCTAGGCTACCTGCGTAATTGCTCACCTCGCGCTTGATACATCTTCTATCAAAATCATTTTGGCAGCGTTCTAGTTGGTAGGGCATGTCCTCTTCAAAATTTGCAGCAAGACTGTTTAAATACTCCATAGGGTTTAGCCCCGCTTTGTGGGCGTTAAAAAGTGGGGCGTAGAGTAAATTAAGGTCGGCTAAAAACATTTGTGCGATGGTTTCGCGCTTCTCCTCCATGTGATTTTGGATCAAAATCACCAAATAGAAAGTTTCTAGGGTTTTAAGTGTCTGTAAAAAGCGCGCTTCTGGGGCATTTTTGGGCTTGAAGGCTTGAATCAAAGGCACTTGATCTAGGACTTTTTGGGCTAGATTCATCTCAATATCCCTGGCTTTTAGGGGGTCCTTCTCCTGTGGGTTTTTGATGTATTCTTGAAGGGTTTGGAGGGCTGTAAGCAGGGGGGTAGGTTTTTGGGCATGCGCGCACACCATAAACAAACAGATCGCCATAAACAAGCGCGCCATCAAAATTCCTTATTCAAATGTTTTTGTAATGTCAAGCATAGCGCATTTTTAGATTTAAACGCTTGGAGTTTGTCCTTAGGGTCTAGATACACACAGGGGCTATCATCAATAGAGATCAGGCGCACAATGTGTAATTGCTCTTGGATGTCTTTAGCGTTGTAGGTTTGGGCTTGAAAGAGTTGTTGGCAGATTTGCTTAGATTGTGGGCTTAAGTATTTGGGGCTTAGGCACATGGTGGGGTTGTCTTTTAGCATGTTTTTTAAAATCTTGGGGTCGTCATTTTGTAAGCTGTCGTAGTAATAGGGGGCGTTGCGATTTAGGGGGAACACCCGCGCTAGATAGAGATCAAAGAGATGTTCGGGGTCTATGCGTTGGGCGTTTTTATCCATGAAGTCCCAAAATGTGCGTCTGTCAGGTATCCGGTTTGCAGATATCCCCCCCTCAAAGATGGTGTTCATAACGAGCGCAACCCAAGAAGGATAGTCTATACGAAGGGCGAAGATGTCCATGGGCATATCCACTTCATGCATATCTTGAATAAGGCGTTTTCCAAAAGGCTTATAGTGGACAATGTTTTTTCTTTGTTCTTCATATAGCCCTTTTTCATGAAAAACAAAGATATTTCTCCTACGACGCAGATCAACATTTTTAGAAAAAATGCGATGGAGTTGCTCTAAATAGGCGATCACATCTAGCCCCGCCCTTTGGGCGTTGAAAAGCGGGGCATAGAGCAATGTGTGGATGTGTAAAAATTCGTGGGCAACAGATGTAGCCTTTTCTTCAAGCGACATGTTTATGAGGTCTAGGGCATGGAACATGGCCTTATCTTTAACATGGGTTAAAAAAAGCTCTTCTCTTTGGTTTTTGGGCTTAAACTCTTTAAACAAGGGGACTTGCTTAACCACAGCTTTGGCTAGGGGGATGGAGGCATCTGTGTAACCTGCCATAATCTGAGCCAGAGTATAGTCGTAGTTGTCATTTAATGGGACATTTTCGCGCGCATCTTTTATCTTGGCGAAGGATTTTTGCATGTAAGTAAAGAGCGCCTTAAACGCCCTGAAAAATTGGAATTCTTGGAGCGTGCTTATTGGGATAAAGATAGTTACTACATTTTCTTTAGCCTGTAAATTTAACACCAAGAGAGTTAAGAGAAGTAAGCGGATCATTAAAATGCCTTTGTCAAGTGTTTTTGTAACGCCACACAGATTGCACTATTAGACTTAAACGCTTGGAGCTTATCATTAGGGTCTAAATACACACAGGGACTCTCATCAATGGAGACAAGGCGCACAAGGTGTAATTGCTCTTGAATGTCTTTAGCGTTGTAGGTTTGGGCTTGAAAGAGTTGTTGGCAGGTTTGCTGGGATTGTGCGCTTAAATATTTGGGGCTTAGGCACATGGTGGGGTGATCCTTGAGTGTGTCTTTTAAAATCTTGGGGTTGTCATTTCTTAAGAGATCGTAAAAAGGGGCGTTACGCTCTAGAGGGATCGCCCGTGCTGTGTAGAGATCAGAGAGATGTTCGGGGTCTATGCGCTGGGCGTTTTTATCCATGAAATCCCAAAATATGCGCCTAAATACACATGTGTCAGATACCCGGTCCCAAGCTATCCCCCCCTTAAAGATGGTGTTCAAAACAAGCGCAACCCAATAACTATAGTCTGCATGGTGGGCAAAGATTTGCATGGGGATATGCGCTTCATGCATATCTTGGGCTAAGTGTTTTCTAAAAGGCTTATGGGGGACAATGTTTTTTCTGTCTGCTTCATATATCCTTGCTTGATTAAAATCACGGATATTGTTTATACGGCGCAAATCCGTATTTTTAGAAAAGATACGATGGAGTTGTTTAAGATAGGCGATCACATCTAGCCCTAGCTTGTGGGCATTGAAAAGCGGGGCATAGAGCCATGCGTTGATATGTAAAAATTCGCGGGCAATAAATGTCTCCTTTTTTTCAAGCAAATCTACTACTATGAGGTCTAGGGCGTTAAACATGGCCATATCCCTCACATGGGCTAAAAAAAGCTCCTCTCTTGTGTTTTTGGGCTTAAACTCTTTAAACAAGGGGACTTGCTTAGCCACAGCTTTAGCTAGGGGAATAGAGGCATTTGTATAATGCCGCATCGCCCAAGTCAAAGCGGGTAGGTATGCTGTGTCTGAGTTGTTTGGGTTATTGGGGTCGTCTATGTCATCGTCTATCTTGGTGGAGGATTTTTGCATGTAAGTGTGGAGTGTCTTAAATGCCCTGAAAAATTGGAATTCTTGGAGCGTGCTTATTGGGATAAAGATAGTTACTACCTCTTCTTTAGCTTGTAGAGTTACGACCAAGAGAGCTAAGAAAAGTAGGCGGATCATTTTTATTCCTTTGTTAGGTGTTTCTGCAACGCCAAACAGATCGCGTTGTCAGACTTAAACGCTTGGAGTTGGTCCTTAGAGTTAAGATACACACAGGGGGCGTTGTCAATGGAGATGAGGCGCAGGGAGTTTAGGTATTTTTGTAAGGGTTTGGGGTCATAGCTGTGTTGTTGGAAGATTTGCAAACAAAGTGCTTTAGACTCTTTGTCTAAATACTGGGGTTGCAAACAAATGGTGGGGTTTTGGGTGAGAGTTAGCTGCATCGCTTGGGCAAAAGGGACTTTTGGTTTGAGCGTAGAAACTAAATGCTCATCATCATCGAGATCGGGAAAGGTGATATGCACATGGGTAACACTCTCCCAATACAAATCCATGGCACTTTCATAAGCATTGTCATGAGCAAAGTTCCCTAAGAAGGCAAAATCGTGCGCCTGGTAATAAGCCATCCACGCGTTTGAATCTTGGACCTTGACCCCCCCAACAGCACGGACAATCTGGATGGCCAAAAAATCTCTGTAACCATACTCTTTATTTTCGCCAAAATCCTTGACCAGGAGACCAAGGTCTTCCATGTGATCGTCGTGCGTCCCGATGGATTTAAAATCCTCAAATAGTGGCGCAAGGCCGGGGTCTTAGGACCTTTGATCATGTCCAAACTATCTGCTCGAATGTCCATAGTCATCCAATACATAGAAAGGGACGGCGAGTCATCATCTTGCAATGCCTGCAAATGGTAGAGATAATCGCTGAAGTCCAAACCCTGATGATACGCCTCAATCAAGGGGGCGTAGGCCAATTCTGTGCCCCTTAAAAATTCTAAAGTGTGTTTTTTAGCGTCAAAGGGCTTAACACGCTTGGGAGACTTCATTTTCTTGCACTTTGAGATGTGGTTGTTGCAATAAAATTCGGGGGTGGAGTCGTACAACAAATTAAAAAGGTTGTACATCTCAAGGGCTTTGAGCGCTTGGATCATTTGGGCTTGCTTGGGGGTTTTGGGCTGGAAGGCTTGTAAAAGCGGGATGTGATCAACAAAGGCTTGCAGGTGCTTGACAAGGGTTGGTGCTTCTTTTTGCATGGCATGCGAAAAGCTCATGTCTTGATTTATACGCGTGTAACGCTCTTTAAAATCTTGCTCATAAATTTTAACCACTAATGCGCGGGCTTGTTGCATTTGCTGGACCAAATTAGGGCTTACAGCCCATAGGGGACTGATGAGTAGAAGGATACCTAGTAAGCGAGTCATTTTTGTTCCTTTGTGAAGTGTTTCTGCAACGCCAAGCATAGCGCATTTTTAGACTTTACATACTTGGAGCTTGCCCTTAGGGTCTAAATATACGCAGGGGTTTTCATCAATTAAAGGTGCAGTAAGCGCCTCTTAAGTGAAGTGAGACTAGCCTTAGGCTTACAGATTTCTAAACCCTTAAGAGAGGATTGAGGCCAATGGTGATTAGCGCAATGACAGAAATAATAGGTTCCACCCCCGTTTTTAAATTCACAGATCGCGATTATCCCATGCCTCAAGGTTCTATGATCTATGCCAAATTAGAACATTTAAACCCGGGAGGCAGTATCAAGGATCGCTTAGCCCAATACCTCATAGAGGAGGGCATTAAAACGGGTAAAATCACAGAAAAGACAACCATCATTGAGCCCACGGCGGGCAATACCGGGATTGGTTTAGCCCTTGTGGCGCTCAACTACCATCTCAAAACCATCTTTGTGGTCCCTGAAAAATTTAGCCTAGAAAAGCAACAACTCATGAAAGCACTAGGCGCTAGGGTGATCAATACACCTAGTGCAGAGGGGATTGTCGGGGCTATCCAAAAGAGCAAGGAGCTAGCTAAGAGCATAGAGCCTAGCTACTTGCCCTTGCAGTTTGAAAACCCAGACAACCCTAAAGCCTACTACCACAGCTTGGGTCCTGAAATTGTCCAAGAATTGGGAGTAAATTTACAAAGTTTCGTGGCTGGCATTGGGAGCGGAGGCACTTTTGCCGGCACGGCTAAGTATTTAAAAGAGCAAATCCCAACTATCCGCCTCATCGGTGTAGAGCCGGAGGGCTCGATTCTCAATGGAGGAGAGGCGCATGCGCACGAGATTGAGGGCATTGGAGTGGAGTTTATCCCTCCGTTTTTGGCAGATTTAAGCATTGATGGCTTTGAAACGATTTCTGATCAAGAGGGTTTTAGCCACACCAGAGAGTTGGCCAAAAAAAGTGGGCTGTTGGTGGGTAGCTCTAGTGGAGCGGCTTTTGTGGCGGCTTTGCGCGAAGTACAACGCCTGCCAGAAGGGAGCGCGGTTTTAACGATTTTTGCCGATGTAGCCGATCGCTATCTTTCTAAGGGTATTTATCTATGAAAAAAGGAGCAACCATGCGCATGCAAACAAAATTGATTCATGGAGGCATTAGCGAAGATGCAACAACGGGAGCGGTGAGCGTACCCATTTATCAAACCTCCACCTACCGCCAAGAGGGGGTGGGCCGGCCTAAGGGTTATGAATATTCGCGCTCAGGCAATCCGACCCGCTTTGCCCTAGAGGAGTTGATCGCAGATTTAGAGGGCGGGGTTAAAGGGTTTGCCTTTGCCTCTGGTTTAGCCGCAATCCACGCTGTGTTTTGCTTGTTCCAATCTGGCGATCACATTTTACTAGGCGATGATGTCTATGGCGGGACTTTCCGCTTATTTGATAAGGTGCTGGTTAAAAATGGGTTGCGTTGCACCACCCTAGATACAAGCGATGTGTCCCAAATCAAAAAAGCCCTGCAGCCCACCACCAAAGCCCTGTATTTAGAAACCCCAAGCAATCCTCTTCTTAAGATCACCGATCTGGCACAATGCGCGCGCATTGCCAAAGAGCACGGATTGTTAAGTATCGTGGATAACACCTTTGCCACCCCCTATTTACAAAACCCTCTGTCCTTGGGCGCAGATATTGTGGTGCATAGCGGCACAAAATATTTAGGCGGGCATAGCGATGTGGTGGCTGGGCTGGTTACAACTAACGATGAAAAGCTAGCCCAAGAGATCGCCTTTTTTCAAAACGCCATCGGAGGGGTGCTAGGCCCTCAAGATAGCTGGTTGCTCCAACGGGGTATTAGAACGCTAGGGTTGCGCATGGAGGCGCACCAAGCAAACGCCCTTCATTTGGCGCAGTTTTTAGCGCAACACCCTAAGATCGATCAAGTCTATTACCCCGGCCTGCCCACACACCCTAACCACGATTTAGCCAAAACCCAAATGCGCGGTTTTAGCGGCATGCTCTCTTTCACGCTGAAAAACGAGGCAAAGGTCGTCCCTTTTGTAGAATCTTTACAATTATTCATTTTGGGCGAGAGTTTGGGCGGGGTAGAAAGTCTGGTGGGCGTTCCTGCGGTGATGACGCACGCGTGTATCCCAAAGGAGAAACGCATAGCTGCAGGGATCAAGGATGGGCTGGTGCGCTTGTCTGTAGGGATTGAACATTGCGAGGATTTATTAGAGGATTTGGATCAAGCCCTAGCCCAACTGGATAAATGATGGGGCTTTATGCTACCATGTCTGCTCACACCCTAAAGGAGTTACCCATGAAAATGAATGTGGAGAGTTTTAATTTGGATCACACCAAGGTCAAAGCCCCTTATGTGCGTGTGGCTGATCGCAAGAGGGGCGCGCATGGAGATGTGATTGTCAAATACGATGTGCGCCTCAAACAGCCTAACCAAGAACATATGGATATGCCCAGCCTACACTCTTTAGAACACCTGGTCGCAGAGCTGATTCGCAACCACGCCGATTATGTGCTGGATTGGTCGCCTATGGGATGCCAGACGGGCTTTTATTTGATGGTGTTAAACCATGACAACTACACCGAGATTTTAGAGGTTTTAGAGCAAACCATGCAAGATGTGCTCCAAGCTACAGAAGTGCCCGCAAGCAATGAAAGGCAATGCGGCTGGGCGGCTAGCCACACCCTAGAGGGCGCACAAGAGCTTGCCCGCTCTTTTTTAGCCAAACGCTCTGAGTGGTCTGAGGTGGGGGTTTAGAAACACAGGGGATTCTAGCCGATAACTAAGGGTGATGCAAAAACCCCTAGTTACACCCCAAAGAACACTTCTAGAGGGTAGGTCTTGTCCATGCTTTTGAGTTCCAAATAGGCGTTGATGATCATAAATTCATCTTTGGGATGGCTGCTCAAACGCTCCTTAGCCTGATCGATCATCTCTAAATCCAGCAAGACGTATAAAAAGCCTTTCTCGGCGCGCTCGTCCTGCGTGGCGAGCAATTCAAAGAATTTAAAACGCGCATCGGGGGCCAAAAGCGCCTTAGTCTGTTTGGCCAAGTGCAGGTAGTCCGGACTCTCATAGCCCACTAAAGTACACAGACGCGCCATCTCCTCAGGGCTAAGGGGGGTTTTAGCGTGCAAATACGCATCTAGGAGACGCGCTAGAATATCGCGATCCAAGAGGGACTGGGCTTCTTTAAGCGCCTTGAGCAAGTCCTTGCTAGACCCCCGTTCAAGGATGGCCAATAAGGCATGCTTTCTGATAGGTGCGCTGAAAGCCTCGTTTTTGAGAATCTCCTGAGCGCGTTTGAGGTCTTGATGGATTTGGTTGCGGAGGTTATGGATGTAAAAGGGGTTTTGGGGGCAAAAATCGTATTTATGCAAATCCACTGCCTTTTCTTCATTGATATCCTGATAGTAGGTAAAGAGTCGATCGAGTTGTTCATGCCCACTTTCGGGTGTGTTAGGGTCGGCCTGGAGTTTGAAGCGCGCCAAAACTCTAGAGAGTGATCCAAAGAGCGCGTTATGGTAACTGGCTTTGCTAAAATTATGCTTGGTATCTTGTTCCATGATTTGGCGCACTAATTTTTCCATATCGCGCCGTTCGTGATAGCGTGCGCAGAATCCGGCAAAACTCCCCACTAACATAAAGAACAAGGTGCAAACAAAGAACAACACCACTACCCCCACGATCCAAAGCGCAATGGGCAAATCTAGGGTGCTTGTGGAAATGGGAAGGGTAAAATGCGCGGGCGCGATGCCGTGTACATACCAGCCCAGCACAATGACAAATAGCAACGTAAAGGCTGTATAATAGCGTAGTCTCATAAGTGTCCTCCAAAATGCGCATTATAGCTTAAAGTGGCTAATGGGCTTATTTGTGGTAGGGGTGGTGGTGCAAGAGAGTCAGTGCCCTAAAAATCTGTTCGCATAGCACGAGTTTGGCAATCTCATGGCTAAAGGTGAGCGCACTCAGGGAGAGGGGGAGACATCGAGCCAAAAATGGCGGAGCAAAGCCAAAAGCCCCTGCGATGAAAAAATGGATGCGCGCGTGCGCGCCCAAAAGCTGACTAAAACTTTGGCTTGTGTGGCTTTGCCCGCCCGGGTGCAAGGCGATGGCTAGGCTTTGGGGCTTGAAATAGGGGCTTAAGAGTGGGGTATAACTTTCCTGTGTGTGCGCCCCCTTGGGATGGATGTCTAGGACGCTCAAATTTGCGCCAAATTGGCGGCACTGGCGTTGGTAATGTACAATCAAGGGCGCAAATTGGGGATTGGGCTTGGCGATGGCGTAAATACAATAGGTCATATATGCGTCAACATGCCCACTAGGTCGCTAATGCTCTTTTTTAAGTCCTTGCGGTGGATGATCATATCAATCAAACCATGCTCAAGCAGAAATTCCGCGCTCTGAAAGCCCTGGGGCAATTCTGCGCCAATGGTCTGTTTGATCACACGCGCGCCCGCAAAGCCTACCATCGCTCCGGGCTCGGCAATGATAAGATCGCCTAAGAAAGCAAAAGAGGCGCTCACACCCCCAAAGGTAGGGTCTGTAAGCAAAGAGATGAAAGGCAGTTTGGCCTCTGAGAGTTTGTTAAGGGCAGCACTGGTTTTTGCCATTTGCATGAGAGAATAGGTCGATTCTTGCATGCGCGCTCCCCCACTGGCTGAGACAATTAAGAGAGCTTGGGATTTTTCTACCGCGCGCCTGATGGCGCGTACGATCTTTTCGCCTTCCACAGAGCCCAAAGAACCCCCCATAAATGCAAAATCAAAGATCACAATCTGCATTCTAATTCCATGGATCTCTGCTTCGCCACTGATGACAGAGCTAGCCCGCCCGGTCTTGGCTTGGTATTTCTTAATGCGTTGTTTGTAGCTCTCTTTGTCCACAAAATTCAACGGATCGACGGGCTTGAGTTCTTTGTCAAACTCCACAAAGGTACCCGGATCACATAGAAAATCAATGCGATCATTAGCCCCCATGCGAAAATGGTAATGGCATTTCAAACACACGTGGTGTTTGGCAAATACTTCTTTATAATACATCAATGCACTGCATTGGGGGCATTTGATCCAATGGCTGGGCATGTCCTGTTTAGACGCTTGTACCTTATTCTTCTTGAGGTTTTTTAAAAAGTCTGCAAAACCCATAGCACCACCTTAAAACAAATAGGGTATGTTAGCACATTTAGACTTGACAAAGCCTTGTAAATAGTGTAGTATTGTCTTTTTGTGTTTGTTGACCCGTTAGCTCAGCAGGTAGAGCAATTCCCTTTTAAGGAATGGGCCGCTGGTTCGAATCCAGCACGGGTCACCAAAGGCTCCTTCATCTAGTGGTTAGGATACCACCCTTTCACGGTGGTTACAGGGGTTCAAATCCCCTAGGAGTCACCACAAGGTCGCTTAGCTCAGTTGGTAGAGCGCCACCCTTACAAGGTGGATGTCATAAGTTCGAGTCTTATAGCGACCACCATTGGAGCGGTAGTTCAGCTGGTTAGAATACCTGCCTGTCACGCAGGGGGTCGCGGGTTCAAGTCCCGTCCGTTCCGCCATTTCTCTCACCCTTTTTAAGTCCGACCCCTTCATCTAGTGGCCAAGGATACCACTCTTTCAAGGTGGAAACGGAAGTTCAAATCTTTCAGGGGTCGCCATTAGCGCGGGCATTCTAAAAAGAGTTCAAAGCTTGCTTTATTGCGCAACTCCCGTTTGAAGTCTAAGTTGATGGTGATCTCCTTGCTTTGGGCGAAGGTGTCTATGAGCTGTTTGCTCACCACCACACGGCAACCGGTTGTGTTAAACTGATAGGGAATCTTATCAATCACGATCTCAAAGCGCGTAGGGGTTCTAGGCTTGAGGGGATAACGCTGGTAGGTCGCGTTGATACTGGCCTCTGGTTCGGGTTTTTGGCTGTACTTATAGGTGTTGATCTTGCCCTCTATATTGGTAATTTGGGTTGCCGCATTGTTGAGAGAAAAGATTTGGGTTTGCCTCTTGGTGAGAAACACTTCCCCTTGCATGAATTTTTGTAAACGAAACGAATACACTTCTAAAAACAGCTTGCCATGCGATTCGATAATCCCCACATCTTTGCCGCTTAAAGGGTAGTAATTCTCTTGGGAAAAGACCACCTTTTTGGGCCCATCCTGTTTGACTTTAATGATCTGTTTGGTGGTGGTATGGGTACTTGTGGGCGCGTTAGTGGCTGGGAGCGCATGGTTATGGTTGACAGTGTTGGTGATGTCCTCCTTGTAGTTGAAATTATAGCTAATGGGCTGGTTAGTGGGGGGGTGGCTACATCCAAAAGCCCCCAACAGCGCACCAACACCCAAAGTCAAATGATAGAGACGATTCACAGCACGCCCCCCAAAGATTTTTCGCATTAAAAACCCTTCTTAAGTTTTAAAGCATATAATAGGCTACTATGTCTTAATTATAGAGGTTTTACTAAAACTTCATGCTTAAAGCCACAAGGAAAACACGCGTGCGCCAGATTGCCATTGTCGGTAAACCCAATGTCGGCAAGAGTTCTCTCTTTAATTGCCTAAGCCACAGCCAAAGCGCGATCACATCGCCCATTGCGACCACCACTAGGGACATTAAAAGACAAACTATTGATCTAGAAGGGCGTGGAGTACAGCTCTTGGACACAGGTGGCTTAGACTCTAGTCATGCGCTAGGTGCGCAAATTTACCAGCAGAGTTTAGACGCGCTAAGGACCTGCGATCTCGTGTTGTTTGTAGTGGATGGCAAAATCGCCCCCCAAGAAGAAGACAAGCGTATTTTCTACCAAATCCAAAAACATGCCAAAGCCTGTTTCTTGCTTGTAAACAAAATAGATAATGACATGGAAGAACACCAAGCCTACGCCTTTGGATGTTTTGGCGTTAAGGAGATGTTCTTTGTTTCAGCCAGCCACAAGCGCGGAATTGCTTCCTTGATCAAAGCCATTAGTGTTAAGTTGTGTCTTTCAGAAGAATCGCCCCTCTCAAGCGACACGCCCAAAATCCAAGTGGGGATCATCGGGCGGGTGAATGTGGGTAAAAGTTCATTACTAAACGCATTGGTACAGCAAGAGCGCGCGCTCGTCTCTAAGATCGCTGGCACCACTATAGACCCTGTGGATCAAAGCATTACCCATAAGAACCAAGAGATTTGTTTTGTGGATACGGCCGGCTTGCGCCAGCGATCTAAGATTGCCGGGTTGGAAAAATACGCCCTAGATCGCACAAACAAAGTGTTGGCGCAATCTCATATCGCGCTGTTGGTACTGGATGCTAGCATGCCCTTTGTGGACTTGGATGAGAAGATCGCTGCTCTAGTGGAAAAACACCGCTTAGGCGTGGTGGTGGTATTGCACAAATGGGACATACGCCACGGTGAATTTGAGACCATCATGCAAGATTTCAAGCGCAAATTCAAATTTCTGCACTACGCCCCCGTACTCACAACCAGCGCGCACCAGCAACGCCATATCCACGCGCTTAAAGACAAGATCTTAGAGGTTTATGAACACTTTTGCAAGCGCATTGCTACCAGTACTCTAAATCAGATCATCGCGCAAGCCACTCAGCAACACCCCTTACCCAGCGACCACGGCAAGATCGTGCGCATCTACTACAGTACCCAGTTTGCCTCCAGCCCCCCCCAAATTGCCCTAGTGATGAATCGCCCTAAAGCTCTGCATTTTAGCTACAAACGTTATCTTATCAACACTCTAAGGGCGCATTTTGGCTTTTTAGGTACGCCCATATTTTTAAGCGCGCGCGATAAGAAATCCTTAGAGACGTGATGCAACACTTCATTGATTTTTTACAAGCCACGGATGTCCGGCACGCCCGTATCTTCTGCGCCCTTAAATGCGGTGTAGAAGAGGCCTTGATCTTGCAATATCTCTGCAAGGAGTATCTCAAGGGACATATAGAATTAGAGGTCTTGCCCTTATTAGAAACCCTCTTTGACACACCTACCTACTTGGCTTTGGGCTATCTCAAACATGTCAAACATCTCTTGGAATTGGAGTGGATCACCCAAGAAAAGCGCACTAAATATCCAGATGTTTTGCTCTTGGAGCTTCTAGATGGGTGTATTTCCTTAAGTCCGGCCTTCCTCAAATTCGTCCAAGAAGGGCATAAGACTCATTGCTTTTTAGACACCACCCCCTATGAGGATCACCTAGACTATTGCAACGATTGGTTCTTAAAAATTGAGTTTCTGCGCAAACTACACCGCCACAAAAGCCCCAGGGCACGCGCGCATCTAGAGCAACAACTACAACTTTTGGAGCACAAGATCGCCACGCGCTTGCAGCGCACAAAAACCCCCCTTTCGATTCAGAAATTCCTCCGCAAACACGCGTTAAGTCCCAAAGAAGAAACCCTCTTTTTTGCCTTGCTAAAAAATGCGTACAGCCAAGATTATACACAGCGTGAAGAGGCGTGTAGTTTCAAAAGCCTTGTGGATTTGTTGAGTACAGATGGGAGTACACGCACCAGCAACGCTGCCTTGTTAAACCCTAACGCCACTCTTGTCAAAAAAAACATTATAGACTTTGAAGAATTTCTTGATTCCTTTGAGCAGGGGTTGGTGCGCCAGTATTTCTTGCAAGAGTGGGTACTGGGGGCTATCACCGCACCCAGTTCCCATATCAAGGGCAGTACCACTCTCAAGCATATTCTCAAGGATAGCGATATTTTTGAAGCCCTAGAACCTAAGCTAGGCTTAGATTCGGTGATCCTAAGTCAAAAAACTAAAGACACCCTAGAAATTCTTTGCAAACAAATGGAGCCTAGCATGCAAGCGCGCCTAAAAGCATGGGGCATTAATAAGGGCACGCAAGTCCAAGCAAAGATCATCTTTTATGGCCCCCCGGGGACGGGTAAGACCATGAGCGCGCTCGCGCTAGCCAAGAGCTTGAAAAAAGAAGTCTTAGGCTTTGATTGTTCTAAGATTTTATCCATGTATGTGGGAGAGTCAGAAAAAAATGTGCGCCGGATTTTTGATGATTACCGCAAGATCGCTAGGCAATGCAAAAACGCACCGATCTTATTTTTAGATGAAGCCGATCAATTCTTAAGCACGCGCACCACCACTTCCAGCGGAGCAGACAAAATGCACAACCAGATGCAAAATATCTTTCTACACCAAATTGAGAAATTTGAAGGGGTGTTGATCGCCACCACAAATTTACTAGAAACCCTAGATACCGCTTTTTCCCGCCGTTTCAACCACAAGATAGAGTTTAAACCCCCCACCTTTGAACAACGCGTGCGCTTATGGGAGCAATACCTCCCTGCCAACGCCCCTTATGCCCCCCCGCACACTCCCAAGAGTTTGGCCCATGCCCTAGCCCGCTACACTCTTAGCGGCGGACAGATCGCCTTAGTGGTGAAAAACACCGCTTACAAAGTCGCCACCTACCCCCAGCCCCTTTTCACTTTAGAAGATTTCTTAGCAGAAATCAAAAAAGAGAAACAGGGCAATTTTGAGGGGGCCAAAAACATCGGTTTTGGGGCCTAAACCCTCTCAAATTCACTCAAAGGACCTTCATGAAATTCAGCATTGCTAAAACCCAACTAGAAAGTGCGCTTAAAGATTTGATCGCTTTCACAGACAAAAAGGACGCGAGTAATATCAGCGCGCATATTTGTTTGGAGGCTACGTCCGAGAGCCTCATTTTCCAAGCCAATGACTTAGAAATGGGGCTGTGTTTGACACTCAATATCGACGTACAAGAAGAAGGTAGCGCGGTTTTCAATGCCAAACACCTTTTAGACATCCTCTCCAAACTAGAGTTAGGGGATTTAATGCTAGAGAGTCAGGAAAATACGATGTTGGTGCGCTTCAAGCGATCTAAATTTAAATTGGCCTTGCTAGACAAGGCGTACTTTCCTAAATTCCCTGACTACGCGCATTTGCCATCTGTACATTTTAGCGACACCACTCTAGGGGATCATTTTAGAAAGCTGGCTCAAGTGATCACCACCAACACTGCTAACACTTCTAAATACGAATTTATGGGTGTACTCTTAGTGCTCCAAGAAAACTTAGAGTTGGTCGCCACGGACACAAGACGGCTCTCTTTAGCGCAGATGGAGGTAGAGGGTTTGCTGGAGGCCCACACGCGCATGGAATTCATTCTTCCCAAACGCGCCGCGCTTGAGATTGTAAAACTCTTTAAGGGGGATTTTGAAATGTTTTACGAACCCAAAGACCCTACCATGCTCTTTTTCAAGAATGCTTCCATGGTACTTTTTGCCAAACTCATTAGTGGGAAATACCCCAGTTACCAAAACGTGATCCCCACCCAATTTATCCATAAAATAGAACTCAATACCCAAGACTTCAAGGATGCGATCAATATCACCCATGCCTTAGGCACGACCACCAAGATCATCTTTTATCCCGACAAAATTGAATTTGAATCCCTAGAATCAGAAAGCCCTAATTTTGCTTCCACCTTCATAGAAGCAAATACTCCTTTAGATCAACATATTATCCACGCCCAAGCGCGTTATTTACTAGATGCGCTCAACGCTTTACCTAGCCCCACTTTTGAGCTCTGTCTCAATGAAGAGAACGCCCCCTTTGTGATCCAAAAAAATAATTTTCTAACCGTCGTGATGCCTGTGGCCCAAGAAGCCTAATGGAAGGTTTTAGCTAATGGGGTGCACTTGATATTCTGAAACTCTCAATCCACAACTTAACAATTTCGCCATCCTTACGCCTAAAAGCCACAAAAGCAAATGCGCCTTGTTGTTGTAAAAGATATACCTTGTCTTTGGGGATTAAAAAGAGATTGTTGATTTGACAATGCTTGTTAGGAGCAGAGTAAAAATACGCCCTGCCCTTGCCTACAATGGTTTTTAGGGGGTGGGTGTAGAGATTTTGATCTTTAAAGCGTGCCTGCAAGGCTTTAGTTTGGCTAGCATCGCAAAATTGCAAACATGTTGCTAGTTGGTGGGCGTATTGTAAGGGGAAGGTAAGATTATCCCCGTATAAATCTTGCAATGTGTGCGTTTTGAGATCATAATTTGCCCAACCCATTGTGCCTGTGCCTAAAAACTTGGGGTGCTTGGGGTCTTGTTGCCAGTTAAAATACAATTTAGCCATAATGTGGTTTTGATCCCATGTGTCTATGTAAT
>NZ_QXQT01000017.1 GCF_003660395.1 Helicobacter vulpis | reverse complement strand
TGGAAGTTGGGCGGTGTTGCATGGGATTTGTTTAGGGGTGATTGTGTTGTTTTTGGGGATTATCTATGCACTTAAGGCAGGCTAAAAATTAAGTTATCTTCCCCCCTCTGATAGACCCCTTACAGGGGGAGAGGTGGGTGATGCGGGGAGTTGTGCGTCAGTCTCACTTTTTTTAGTTCTTGTTTTTTGAGTTTCTTGCTCTCTTTGATTTTGTTCTTCGTTTTAGACTTCATGTTTGTTATCCGCATTATTTTTCACTAAAAAGTGTGTAAATTTTATCCGTTTTAATACACATCTCTTGTTGTTTGATTTGCTGTAGAGAAGTTTTAAGGTGATATCCATGGCGTTTTGATAGGATCGCCCCACATCTATCTATAGGAGGTGCAAATGCAAAATCGTTGTTCTGTGAAGCAGATGTTTTTAGCAGTGTCCCTTTCTGTGTTGGGCACGTCTTCTCTATTGGCAGAGGAGATCGTGATTGAAGATAGGGGGGTAAAGGGGAGGGAGTTGGGGGGTGCTATTGGGGGTGCTGTGGGGAATGTTAGAGAGAGATTTCCAGAGCGGGAAACCCAACCTAGAGAGCCTCAGTTTCACGAGCGTTCTCCTGTTTACCGCCCTGCTGACTTTGGTCTTCCTATTCCACGACAGGAATGGAATGCGCGCTAGGAAAGCGCGTGGGGAGTAGGTTGTTTTGATCTATAAAGCTTCTTTGAAAGGTTGGAAAATGTATGAGACTTTAAAGCAAGTTCTGTTAGCGGTGTCTGCGGTGTCAGCCTTGGGTGTGTCTTCTTTGTCAGCAGAGGAGATCGTGATTGAAGATAGGGGGGCAAAGGGGAGGGAATATGGGGCTTATATTGGAAGTGGTGTAGGGGGTAGCTTAGGGATCATTACCGCTAATCCTTGGGTTGGACTGGGGGGTTCTATGGGGGGTAGTTTTCTCGGGGCAGAAATTGGTGATCGCGTGGAGGATTTTTTCTCTCCCCCAGAGCCCCAACGCCCAGAGCCTAGACCCGTAACCGGGCCAGAGCCCGCTTGGGGCTGGGATTTTAACGGGTTTGATCGCCCCATCCCCTAGGGAGTCGGTATGCAAAAGCCTAAGTCTTGGTGGGCTTGGTGGACTAGAAGATGGACTTTGCGCGCCAGAGGCCGGTATTTCGCGCTTATGAGCGTGATGCTCCCGGCAATATCCATTAGCAGGGGCGACATAAGTCTGTCAGAAAATAGTCTATGGCTATGGTTGGTAGTGTGGTGTGGGGGGCTTTTGGGGGAGGCTTGTTTTGGCAGGAGGGGGAAGTATTTTAAAACCCGCTTTGATGATTCGATCATCTGCGCTATTGCTATTCTCTTTGGAGCACTACCCGTGTATTGGGCGTTTGCCACTTTTTGGGGGATGCCCAATGCGATCGTATTGTGTTTTTGTCAGCTCGTTCCTATGGCTCTGATCGTGCTTGTGATCAACAAGCTGACCTCTGGACGTTGGCGGGGGTATCCAGAGCACTCTTTGTGGTCGTATCATCGGTAGGCTTTGGCTCAAGAGATTGGCTCTTGTGTGCTTGCTAGGGCGCGCCTTTGCAGGGGTGAAGGGGGGGAGTTAAGAGTTTGCTTCTTTGAATCTTGTTCTCTTTAATCTTGCTTCCCATCTCATGTTCTGTATTTATCCGTGTTGTCTTAGCTAAATGTGCATATTTTACCCCTTTTTGAAGTGGTGCTAGTATCTTTTAGTTTCCTGAATGGAATCTTGCGCAATATTAAGTTATGTTTATTATCCTAAAAAGATAATAATTATTATAGGAGGTTTTAGATGCGCTGGCGTGTGTTTTCAGCTTTGTTTGGCATGCTTGGGCTAGTATCTGTGGATGTGCTAAGGGCAGATGGACAAAGCGATTCTAAAATTGAGGTTCAGGATAGAGGCGCGCCGCTGGTTAGATTGGGAGCTATCGTAGCTGGCAAATTTGTAGAAAAGCAAAAAGTAACCCAGAGGGTGGCTAAAGAGATGGTGGAAAGGGGCAAGGTCGATGCCATGGTTCCAGAAAGGGCGCATAACATGAGAACAAAAGATGATAAGATAATTCCCGGTGTGATGGCTCCTAATAGAGCTATCGCTAAAAATATCGCGGGTAGGAATCCTATTCGAGAGTTCAATGTCCCTAGTAACGCAACAGAGAAAACTAAAGTTTACACCCATTACCATACACATGATAGAAATGGAGTCCATGTATGGTATGGGAAACCAAGAAAGGATTGGTAACCATGTCAGAGGCATGTGTGATAAAATCTAGGATGGTGTTGCCTAATCTCCATGAGTCGAGATGTTCGAGATGTTTTGAGGGTGGCTTTTATTTTTATATTATCTACGCTCCCTGTTCAAGTCTTGAAGAGGAGTTGCGCGAGCTCCAGAGCGCGCATGATATTGTCTGCGAAAATTTTCAGGCAAAAGTCTTCTATCTGCGCCATAAACAAGGCGAAGATTACATGATTAAAACCATGCTAAAAGATAGGACACTGCGCCCCTTTAAAGAATAGCGGGGTTTGGTTGAGTGGGTTTTGCTAGCCCTAGATATAACAAGAACGAGGAGGTCCGTGGTGTCAGAAGCATGTGTGGTGAAATCTAGAATGCGTCTTCCCTCCCTTTTGGAGAAAAGGGGTTATAATTTCTCAGAATATTTTGAAGGGGGGTTTTACTTTTATATCCGTTATGTTCCCTGTGTCAAGCTAGAAGACGAGTTGCGCGCGCTCGATTTGGTGCATACGCTCGTGTGTCAAGATTTTCAAGCTAGGGTATTTTACCTGCACCATAGACATCAACAGAGCGAAGACTATATGATTAAAACCATGCTAAAGGATAGGACCATGTGCCCCTTCAAAGCATAGGTATCTAGGATGCTATGGGGGTTACCGCGTAGGGGTTGCATGTATGAGAAAGTGGGGCTATGGGAGGTCTTGGGGCGTTGTTTTGATCCTTAGCGAGGGTTCTTTGTGTCTAAGGCAACTCTAGTAGATATTGTGATTCCCCTTAAGACGGATCTCGTTCCTATTTTTACCAAGATAGTCCTCCCTTTTGTATTAAAAAACCTCCCTTATCAGAAAATTCTCATCTTGACACATCGGAAAAATTTTTCCCAAGTGCAGCTTAAAAATGACAAAATAAAATTGATAGATGAAGATCAGGTGGTTGAGGGTTTAAACTTTGAAAGCGTGTACCAGTACATGAAATCTAGAGGTGCGCTCTTGCAAAGAACGGGTTGGTATTTCCAGCAGTTTTTAAAATATGCTGTCGCATCTACTAATTTAGTTGGCCCTCAATACCTTGTTTGGGATGCAGATTGCGCACCTTTGCGTAAAATTCATGCTTTTACAAAGGGAGAAAAAGTTTTAATCGACACGACTTCAGAGTACCACCAACCTTACTTTGACACAATGTACAAACTACTAGGACTCAAAAAACAAGTGGATTTTTCCTTTATCGCCGAACATTTGTTGCTGGAAAAACCATTGGTTTTGGAACTATTAGATCGTCTAATGCTGCTAAGAGAGAGAGAGAGAGAGAGATCGCAATGGTGGCACATTATTCTAGATAGCATAGCCTTATCAGATCTTTCATGCAGTGGCTTTAGCGAGTATGAGACCTACGGTAATTTTATAGCCTCTTGCTTTCCGCATAGATTTGAGATCAGACATTTAAAGAAGACTAGAGATGGAACTTTACTCTTAGGGACATCTCCTAGTATGCGCACATTAAAATTCTTTGGGTTATTTTTTGATTGTGTCTCTTTTGAAACTTGGCAAGAAAAATACCGTAACACTCCTCTACGCTATCTAAAAATCTGTAAAGCAATTATCTGTAGCTTGCAGGATTAATTGCGATCGCTTTACTTTTTTAGGGCTTGTAGATGTATTCATGGGTCAGGGGAATGTTGTTGTCCACGCTATGGGTGAATAAAAGTTGGTAGAGGTCCACACTCCCCACGCGAAAAGCAGAAGCACAGCTATTCAAATACAGCCCCCACATGCGCACAAAACGCGCATCATACATGCTCTTGATGATCTCCTCATGGGCGCAAAAGTTTTGATACCAAATGTCTAGGGTTTTGGCATAGTGCAGGCGCAAACTCTCGGCTAAGACTAAATGAAAATCGCTCTCAGCGCTGATAGAAATCACCTCTCTTAAAGAGGGCAGATACCCCCCCGGGAAAATGTATTTGTCAATCCACGCATTCGTAGTGCCCTCAAAGCAACACAAGATGGAGTGTAGCAAGAAAGTCCCCCCCACTTTTAACACTTCTTTGACCTTCTTGAAATAAAAGGGCAGGTTCTCTTTGCCCACATGTTCAAACATCCCCACACTCACCACCTTGTCAAAGCGCTCGTGCATGCCATCTAAATCTTGGTAATTTAAAAGTCTGATTGTAACGCGATCCTCTAAGCCCATGTCCTTAACCCGTTGGCTAGCCTGCTTGAATTGCTCTTCTGAGATCGTGATACCCACCACTTCTACGCTGTATTCTTGAGCCGCCCGAATCGAGAGATAGCCCCAACCACAGCCAATATCTAAGAGTTTTTCGCCCTGCTTGAGATCGAGTTTTTTGAGCGTGTGATCGAGTTTTTGTAATTGGGCTTGATAGAGGGTGTCCTTTGGCGTTTTAAAATAGGCGCAAGAATAACTCAAAGTTTCATCTAGCCAAAGCTTGTAAAAATCATTGCCCAAATCATAATGGCTTTGGATATTAGAACTCTCTTTATTGGGCTGTTGGATGGGTATCGCGCTATCGTGTTTGTGTAGGTGTGTATAGTGGGTCTGCAAGTAGAGCACACGCATCACCGCGTCCATAGAACCTTCAATGTCAATCACACCATCCATATACGCTTCTGCAATGGTCAAAGACATGTCTTTTTTGATGTCGCTCATTTTCAGGGGGCGGTTGAATTTGATGGTGAATTTAGGGGTTTTTGTGCCGTTGAGATACACTTCTTTATCCCAGAAAATGATGCGATAATCCCCATTCTTAAAGCGCTTGAACATGGATTTTAAAAACACCTTAGCTAACATCAATCTCCTTTTGTGCTATTATATGCTTTTAGACTTAAAGGCAGACGCATGCAAAAACTGGTCTCTACGCCCATTTACTATGTTAATGATGTCCCGCATTTAGGGCATGCCTACACCACTTTTATTGCCGACATGCTCACAAGGCACCACACCCTGCGCGGGCATGAAGTGTTCTTTTTGACAGGTACGGACGAACATGGACAAAAGATCGCCCTGAGCGCCCAAAAACATGGGTTAAGCCCTCTAGAATACGCCTCTCAAATCAGCGCGCATTTTAGATCACAATGGGATTTCTTTGACATTAGTTACGATCATTTTATCCGCACCACAGACAGCGCGCATGTCCTAGCTGTGCAACGCGCCTTTGTTACCATGCTAGAACAGGGCGATATTTACAAAGGCACTTACAAGGGAGCTTATTGTGTGAGTTGTGAGAGTTTTGTGGCTAACCACGCGCGTTGTCCAGATTGTCAGAGAGAAACAAGCATCTTAGAAGAAGAGAGCTATTTTTTTAGATTAAGCCAGTATCAAGAGCCCTTGTTAGAGTTTTACGCCAAAAACCCTAGAGCCATTTTACCCACCAGCCGCGCGCCTGAGGTGTTGCGCTTTATTGAACAGGGCTTGCACGATCTCTCCATCACGCGCACCAGTTTTGAATGGGGGATCAAGCTCCCCCCCACATGCAAAGACCCCAAGCATGTCATCTATGTTTGGTTGGACGCGTTGCTCAATTATGTGAGCGCGCTGGGTTATCCGCATGGGGAGAAGATGGGCTATTTCAACCATGCCATCCATGTAGTGGGCAAGGATATTTTGCGCTTCCATGCCATTTATTGGCCCGCGTTTTTGATGAGTTTAGGGTTGCCCTTATTCAAACATCTCTGTGTACACGGGTGGTGGACCATTGAGGGCGTGAAGATGAGCAAGAGTATTGGCAATGTGATCAACGCCCAAGAAGTGGCGCAAAATTACGGCAAGGACCCCTTGCGCTATTTTCTCTTGCGTGAAGTGCCCTTAGGGCAGGATGGGGATTTTAGCCTTGAGGCGTTGTTGCGCCGCTCCAATGCGGATTTGAGCAACACTTTAGGGAATTTGTTGCAACGCTTGAGCGGCATGGCGTGGCGTTATTTTGAAGGGCGCATTGAAAGCGCGCAGGTTTTGCAACACTATGCCCAAGATTACGCCACCCTGAGCGCGCTTTTTGAGCCCCTAGAAGCGAGCATGCAAGAGATGCAGCCCCATAAATACCTAGAGGATCTGTGGAAAGTCTTTGAGGGAGCTAATGCGCTCATCGCGCGCGATGAGCCATGGAAAATGCGCGATCAAGCCAAGATCATGGCGTTGTTAGGGCTTGTCGCGGCCCTGCTAGCCAAAGCGACCTACTACCTCTACCCTGTGATCCCACAGAGCGCGCGCAAGCTAGCCGACATCCTAGGTTTAAAGCTAGAGGCTGAAGCGTTTGGGCGTATCCAAGAAAATCCTTTTTTAGATGCCTTCGTGATTGCCAAAACCCCGCCCCTTTTCCCCCGCTTAGAATTGATCCAAGCCCCCAAGCCCAAAACCCAAACTATCAGCTTAAAAGATTTTCAAAAGCTAGAGATTCGCGTAGGGCAGGTGGTGAGTGTAGAAAAGCTAGAGCAGAGCGACAAACTCCTATTGTTGCGCGTGGATTTTGGGGATAGGGTGCGCGTCATTCTCTCTGGGATTGCCAAGCATTACGCGCCCAAAACTCTAGAGGGGCAACAGGTGTGCGCCTTGGTGAATTTAGAGCCGCGCAAAATGTTAGGGGTGCTGAGTGAGGGCATGGTTTTAAGCGCTGGGGATGGGGAGCATTTAAGTCTGATCGCGCCTCTAACCCCTATGAAAAATGGGAGTGCCATTAGCTAGTGCATGTGGCTGAGGTGGTGGAGATCACTAGGGGGGTGCTTAAAAGCGCGCCCTGTGTGCGCGCCTTTAGCCATGTCAGTACAGACCCTAAGAACACGCAAGGGGGGCTCTTTATCGCCCTACACCCTCAAGACATCGCGCAGGCGCTAGCATGCGGGGCTTATGGGGTGCTTTACGATCAGGACATGGGCATTAGTGATCCAGAAATTGCGTGGATCTTTGTGCCCCAAGTGGCTAAAGCTCTAGAGAGATTATTGCGCTACCACTTATTGGGGGTGCGTCTACTCTGTGTTGACGCAGTGGAGTTTGCCATTCTTTCTAGGATTTTGCATGCCAAACATGTAGTGTTGTTTGAGGGGGAGAGTGTGGAGCTGCTGAACCTATCCCTTTTAGAAGTTTCTTGCATTGTGGCGCACACCCCCGCTTTTAAGAGTTTTTTTGAAAAGGAGTTAGACCTAGAGGGTGCTCCGCCCTTTCAAATCTTGTTAGCCCAACTCTTTAACTTGAGTGTTCTCTATCAGGGCGTGCGTTTTGATCTCAAATTGCCTAGTTTCTATGCCCCGCAATTAGCCCGCGCGCTCCTTGCTTGTGAGGCGTTGGGGGTGTGCGCGCAATTAGACCACTTGGGCATGTTGCCCTTCATGCGCGCCTTTTACACTAATGACGCGCTAGAGCCCTGTGCGCATGGCTGTAAGGTGCTTGTGGGAGGGGTGCTCTTGGATCACATGCGCGCGCTCCTTGATCACACCCGCACAAACGCCCCTTGGCACCATATAGAAATTTTCACCCCCACCCCCCTAGAGATCGCCCACCAACTCTACTGCGATCTCAATCATTTGAAAATTTTACTGCGCGCTCCCTTTACTCTGGGTTTTGTCTTGGGGGGTGTGGACATAGGCGCGCTGTTGGCGTGTAGACCCCAGCAGGGGAGCTTATTTGGCTAATTATTGCTTAGATCAGGGTTTGCGTATTTTCTTAAGCGAGGGGGTAGACCTAGATTTGCTTTATGAAAGGGCATGGGCTTTGCGCCCATGGCGCAAGGGTCCCTTCATGCTAGAACAACACGATCGGGGCTTTAAAATCCAAAGCGAATGGCGGAGTGATTTTAAATGGGATCTTCTCAAAGATTGCCTAGATTTAAGAGGTAAGCATGTCGCTGATGTGGGCTGTAATAATGGCTACCACCTCTTTTGTATGGCTAAGCAGGCTTGTGCAAGCTTGAGCGGGTTTGATCCTAGTGCGCTGTATAGGGCGCAATTTGAATATTTAAACGCGCTCTTGGGGCTTGATATTCTCTATGAGAGTTTGGGGGTGGAGAATCTGCGTACTTATCCAAAACGCTTTGATGTGATCTTTTGTTTGGGGGTGCTCTACCACAGAAAAGACCCCCATAGCGCGCTCAAAGCCTTGCACATGGGGCTTAATCAAGAAGGTGTGCTGGTTTTGGACACCCTCATTTATGAAAGCCCCCTAGAGGTCGCGCTCTGCCCGCGCACCTATGCTAAAATGCGCAATGTCTATTTCATCCCCAGCCCTGGTGCCTTGCAAAATTGGGCGTTTAAAGCGGGCTTTAGCACTTGTACTATGCTTGCCAAACGCCCCACCACCACACAAGAACAGCGCAAGAGCGCATGGATTGAGGGCTTGAGTTTGGAGCATTTTTTAGACCCAAGCGGGACGAAAACGCTGGAGGGTTATGACCCCCCCTTGCGCGCTTACTTTATCTTAACAAAAGGCTAGACATGAGTGATGCACCCCTTGAGGAGGGTTTGGTGGTTTGTTCTAGATTAGAACAAACCCTATGCGCGGATTTGATTTCTTTTGGATCGGGAAAGGCCACGGTGTGTCTTGTCCCTAAAGAGTTCATGCTCTGTGAAGAAGATGTCGTGCATGCGGGCTTTCTTGTGAGCGCGGCGAGTTTTGCCGCCCTTTGCGCGCTCAATAAGAAAAATAGCCTGATTAGCTCGATCAAGTTGAGTTTGCTCGCCCCTGTAGAACTGAAACAGGAAGTTTACTTCAACGCGTCTATCAGCCACACCAGTTCTAAAAAGGTGTCTGTACGCGTAGAGGGGGAGTTTATGGAAATCAAAGTTTTTGAGGGGGATTTTGAAATCTTAGTTTTTGAAAAGCGCCCCTTCAAGTTCAACTTCAAGGAAGATTAGTGGTTATTGTGCTGGTGGTGGATAGTTTTGAAAACAAGAGCAATGGCACTTCCATGACCGCTTATCGTTTTTACAAGGCCTTGCAAAGGCATGGGCATGCGGTGCGCGTGGTCGCCCCCTTTGTGCAAGGGGAGGGGTTTTTCAGTGTGCCTGAGCGCCATATTCCCTTGGTAACCCAAATTGCCCACAAGCAACATATCCTCTTTGGCAAACCCCAAAGAGAAGTCTTACAACGCGCCTTTGAAGGGGCGGATATTGTCCATCTCTTCTTGCCCTTTAAATTAGAAAAAGTCGCTATAGAAGTCGCGCGTTCTATGCAGATCCCCTTTGTGGGGGCGTTTCACTTGCAACCCGAACACATCACCTACAATATCAAATTAGAAAAGCTCGCTTGGTTGAATCGCGCGATCTTTTGGTGGTTCAAACACAATTACTACCAGCACCTCAACCATATCCACTGCCCTTCGCCTCTAATCAAATCTGAATTAAACAGACATGGTTATGGGGGGAAAAAATATGTGATCTCTAATGGGTTTGATCCTCTCTACACCCCCCGCACGCACAACACAAAGACAGACGATCTTTACCACATTGCCATGGTGGGGCGTTATTCGCCTGAAAAAAACCAACGCGTGCTCATTAAAGCGGTGCATTTGAGCAAGTACCGCGCTAAAATCCAATTACATCTCAAAGGGCAGGGGCCTTGTTTGGGCGCGTTGCAAAGGCAGGCTAGCCAATTAGCCCACCCCGTGGATTTGGGTTTTGTAGAGCCTAGTGCCTTAATAGAATTGCTCTACCAATGCGATCTCTATGTGCATAGCGCAGATGTGGAGGGGGAGGCGATCGCGTGTTTAGAGGCAATGGGCTGTGGGGTGGTGCCCATCATTTCAGATAGCAAGATTAGCGCCACCAATCAATTTGCCCTAGATAATCGTTCTCTTTTTAAAGCCAATGACCCCATAGACCTAGCGCGCCAAATTGACTATTGGCTCGAACACCCTGCAGAACGCGCCCTTGCCGAAAAAGCCTATGCCCAAAGCGCGCAAAATTACACTTTAGACAAGTCCATCGCGCAGACCCTAGAGATGTATCAAGAGGTGATTGAGGATTTTAAGCGCATTTACTAATGGCGCACCAAATCCACCCCCTTGGGGAGTACAAAGACAAACATCGAATCTTCTAAAGGGATATTGATTTTCACAGCGCTAAAGGTGATTTGGACCTTGTTATTGAGTTTGTCTGTGAACTCTAGCAAATAGGGTAACTTGTCTTGCAAAGTGAGGTAGTAGGTGGTGTCTTTGATCTTGGTTTTATAACGCCCATCCTTTTGGAGCTTGGCTTTTTTGAGAATGGTGAAGAAATCCAAAGACTTGTCTAACTTGGTGAGGGTGGCTTGCAAGAGCTGAGGCTCATAGACCACCACACGCTTATCGCGCATGTAGATCTCTTTGGCAGAGGGTTTGTCATAGACCCATTTTACCAAATCGGGCATTTTGGCAAAGATTTCGCCCTCATAAACGGGGCTAGGGCCTTCGCCCAGCACCACCTGTTTGAAATGCGCGCTAAAACTCTGAAAATGCAAATCCAAGCCCAACAGCCCCCCCACCCCTAAGCATAAAATAGCGATCCAGCGCATGCTCTTCTCTTTTAGGCGCGATTGTATAAAAATTTGTTAAAATCTAGGCTTATGTTAAAACAACATGGATACCCACATGATTAAAACCCTTGTGAACAAAATTATCGGTACAAAAAATCAGCGTGCCATCAAAGCCTATCAACAACGCGTGGCGCGCATTAACGCGCTAGAAAAGGAATGCAGTGCCATGAGCGATGCGCAGTTGCAACAGCTCTTTGAGAGCTTGAAAACCCAAGTGCGCCATCAAGAAAAAAGCTTGGACGAAGTCCTATGTCAGAGTTTTGCCATCACGCGCGAAGCGTCAAAACGGGTCTTGAAAATGCGCCATTTTGATGTCCAACTCATCGGGGGCATGGTCTTGCATGAGGGCAAGATCGCCGAGATGAAAACCGGTGAGGGCAAAACTTTGGTGGCGACTTTGGCGGTGGCTTTGCATGCGATGAGTGGGCAAAGCGTGCATGTCGTTACAGTCAATGACTACTTAGCCCAAAGGGACGCTAAAGAAATGGAGCCCCTCTATAACTTTTTGGGCTATAGCGTGGGCGTGGTGGTGGGGGGGAGCTTTGATGAGGAGCGGCTAAGTATTTATGCCAATGATGTTGTTTATGGCACGAATAATGAATTTGGCTTTGACTACTTGCGCGACAACATGAAATACGCCCTAGAGCAGAAGGTACAAAAAGAACATGCCTTTGCCATCATTGATGAGGTGGATTCAATTCTCATTGATGAGGCGCGCACGCCTTTAATCATCTCTGGTCCTGTGAATAAGCGCATGGAGAATTACGAGCGTGCGAACATGGTCGCCCAAAACATGGAGCTAGACACAGATTTTACCATTGATGAAAAAAACCGCGTGATTCTCATCACCGAAGAGGGCATTAAAAAGGCAGAAACACTCTTTGGAGTGGACAATCTCTACAGCCTAGATAACGCCATTCTCTCCCACCATTTGGATCAAGCCCTCAAGGCGCATTACTTGTTTGCCAAAGATAAGGACTATGTGGTGTCTAATGGGGAGGTGGTGATTGTGGATGAATTTACCGGGCGCTTGAGTGAAGGGCGGCGCTTTAGTGAAGGGTTGCACCAAGCCCTAGAAGCCAAAGAACAGGTGGGCATTAAAGAAGAAAGTCAAACCCTAGCCGACATCACTTTTCAGAACTATTTTAGACTCTATGACAAGCTTGCAGGGATGACGGGCACCGCCCAAACAGAAGCGACCGAGTTTTTAGAAATCTACAATTTGGAGGTGATCTCCATCCCCACCAATATCCCCATCCAGCGCAAGGATTTAAACGATCTCATCTACAAGAGCGAAAGAGAGAAGTTTGAAGCGGTGATCGCCAAAATTAAAGAATTGCATGCCAAGGGGCAGCCCGTATTGGTGGGCACGGCGAGCATCCAAAAAAGCGAAGTCTTGCATGCGCTGTTGCAACAAGAACGCATCCCTCACACCGTGTTAAACGCCAAGCAACACACCAAAGAAGCCGAGATTATCAAGGACGCAGGGCTTAAAGGGGCAGTAACAATTGCTACCAACATGGCCGGGCGCGGGGTGGATATTAAACTCAGCGAGGAGATCAAAGAATTAGGCGGGCTTTACATCATCGGTACAGAACGCCATGAGAGTAGGCGCATTGACAACCAACTTCGAGGGCGCAGTGGGCGTCAAGGGGATCCAGGGGTGAGCCAATTTTATTTGAGCTTGGAGGATAGCTTATTGCGTATCTTTGGGAGCGATCGCATTAAGGGAGTGATGGAGAAATTGGGCTTGAAAGATGGCGAATACATCGAATCCAAGCTAGTAACGCGTTCTGTAGAAAACGCCCAAAAGAAGGTAGAAGCCCTGCATTTTGAAAGCCGCAAACACCTGCTAGAATACGACGATGTGGCTAATGAGCAACGCAAAACCGTCTACAAATTCCGCAACGAGCTTTTAGACGATGATTACGACATTAGCGCGCGTATTGAGGAGAATCGGCAATATGCGGTGATGAAAATCTTAGAAAGCCAACAAGCCTTTGAAGTGCAGGATTTTAGCCCAGAGGATTTAGAAAACATCGCCCATGTTTTGCAAGAAGAATTTAATGCGCACATTGATTTTACAGATTTACAAGATGAGAGTATCACGGGTTTAGAAACCTTCATCCTCAACGCGCTAGAAAAGCAATACCAAGCCAAGATGGAGCATGTCGAGGAGCGCAATAAGATCGAGCGCATTATCTATTTGCAGATTTTAGATAACGCGTGGCGCGAACACCTCTACACGATGGACAATCTCAAAACCGGAATCGGGCTTAGGGGGTATAACCAAAAAGACCCCCTTGTGGAGTATAAAAAGGAGAGCTATAACCTATTCTTGGAGCTCATCGATTCGATCAAATTAGAGGCGATCAAGACCTTTCATAAATTAGAATTGAGCGCGAGTACCCATGAAGACACCCAGAGATTCTTTAGCGATTTAGAAGGCGCGCAGGAGGAATTGCGTTTCAACAATTCAGACATTGAATTGGCCTTGAGCAATTGGGAAATGGAAGAGAGAGAAGTGCCTAAGAATATCTCTAGGAACGCCCCCTGTTATTGTGGGAGCGGGAAGAAATACAAACATTGCCACGCTAAGAGCGGCCCTAAAAAAGGGATGTTTGCCAAGCCCAAATGAGTCAGATTGCCCCCTCTTTAGTGCCTTTTTTGGTGCGCCGTTATCTGCGTTTTGACAAGAATCAACCCTTCATTAGCATCACCGCTTTTTTGGCTTTTTTGGGGGTGGGGGTGGGGGTGATGGTGCTCATTGTGGCGATGGCTATCATGAACGGGATGAGTAAGGAATTTGAAAACAAGCTTTTTGTGATGAATTACCCCTTAACCTTATACACGACAAGTTATGCGGGCATTGAACAGAGCACTTTGGAGGCATTAGAGCGCAAATTTCCCCACCTGATCTTTAGCCCCTATTTGCAAATGCAGGTGGTGGCGCGTTTCAATGGCATGGTGAATGGCGGGTTGTTATTTGGGGTGGATATAGATAGAGAATTGCGTATCAATACTATTTTAAAAAAGAGCTTTGATACAGAGAGTTTAGTGCGCTTCAAATCCACACCCTTTCATCTCATTGTGGGTAAAACCTTAAAAGAGTCGCTTTTATTGGGCAAAGCTAAAAAATTAGATTTGTTCTTCACTAAGTTAGAACCCACTGGCTTTGTGCTCTCCCCCACCATGAAACGCTTTGAAGTAGATGGTGTCTTTGAATCCGGGCTTAGGGCTTATGACAATAGCTATCTGTATACCAATTTAAAAGCCCTGAGCGCGATTAGAAATCTGCCCCCGGGGGTGTATGATGGGATTCATGTGTATTCCCAACACGCCATGGAGGACATGGATAAAATCAAAGAAGCGCTTAAAGAAATCCCCAATCATGGCGTGGGCATTGAAGGGTGGTGGCAACAAAATGGGAATTTCTTTTCGGCAATGGCGCTAGAAAAGCGCGCGCTCTTTATCGTGTTGATGCTCATTATTTTAATGGCCTCTTTAAACATCATTAGCTCCTTGCTCATGGTGGTGATGCACCGCCGCAAAGAGATCGCTCTCTTGCTCAGTCTGGGGGCGAGCGCTCCAGAGATCAAGCGCAGTTTCTTTGTGCTAGGGAGTGTGATTGGGGGAAGTGGGATTATTTTAGGGGTACTCTTAGCATTCTTGGCGATGGGCTTTTTAGCGCACTTTCCTATTATTTCTTTACCTGCTGATGTCTATGGCATGGATAAATTGCCTTTAGATTTGGCGATGACGGATTTCTTAGGAACACTCATAGGCGCGATTCTCATCGTTGCGCTTTCCTCCTACTACCCCGCGCGTAAGGCGGCCAGTGTGGACGCGCTGGCTGTATTGCGCAATGAATAGGACAATTTAAGCTAGATTGTGCTAGAATGGACGGGTCTTTTAGCGTAGCTAGAGAGAAATTTCGCGGAGAGAGCACTTGAAGAATATTTATGTAGGGAATTTGGTGTACAGCGCTACAGAACAAGAGGTGGAGGAACTCTTTAGTCAGTTTGGAGCAGTGAGCTCTGTGAAGCTCATTTTGGATCGCGAAACCAAAAGGCCTAAGGGGTTTGGATTTGTAGAAATGGAAGATGAAGACGCACTCAAGGCGATCAGTACTTTGGATAATACAGATTTTATGGGTAGAACCATCCGCGTTACAGAGGCTAACCCTAGAAAGTAGTGTCGCTTGCGTTTTTAGCATTCTAAAAAGCAAAGCTGATTTCGGCCGTGCCGATATTGTGGCTTTGGGGCTGTTCACGGAAGGTTTTGCTCAAGTTAGTGGCAATGATGGCGATCCTAAAGCCCTTGTAAAGCAGGGCGACCCCCCCTTCTAGGGTATAGAACGCAACGGGGAGGTGCGTGATATCGCGCGTCTCCGGGCTATTGCCTTGGACAAAGATGTCGACAGGTTGGTAGCTTCCTGATACCCCGGCGAAAATGTAAAGGGATAACTTATCGCTATAGGGGAATCCCCCACTTAGATTGGAGTTGATTTTATTGGGTCCAAAATCTGCGTCTAGATTATAGCCCACGCGCAACATGGACCCTAGGCGGGCCTGCGTGATGGCGTTGCCCAAGCTGATGTTTACCCCGGGAATCAAGTCTATGCCAAGTAAACGTGTTTTTAAGAGGGGAATCTTACGCAACCATTGGTAAGAAATTTCAAAGATAAATTCATTGCGGATTTGGTATTGCCAACCTAAAAAACGCCTGTCGCCCAACTTGTTGTGCACCCAGTCCTGGATGTCTTGGGCAAATGCGTGGGGTCCTACTGTGCCCAAAGAAATAAACAGGCTTTCCAAGCTGTGCGCGCTACGCTGAAAAACCCCTAAATCTGCTCGGAGATAGCCCGCATAAAGGTGATCCCCGGGTACCACGCCTTGCTGGCGGTGGTGTTCTAATAGGGGGGTGTAAATGCTTTGGCTCACCAACAGCGCAAAACGTGTCATCTTGGGGGATCTATAGAGTAAGCTCATATAACGGCTCCACGCCAGCCAAGACTTGGCATAGGCCGCTCCCCAAAAATTGTATTCCTTACTCACATAACCCGCGCGATTCCCCGCCGTGTAATAGCGATCAATGGGGTGCAAATACGCATCATTTTCGCTTAATAGGGTGATGTATTGCTTTTTAAAGGGTATTAAGGTGGTGGGGGTCTCCAACAAAGAGCGCGCCCAAGCTACGCCACACGCAACGAATAACAATAGCCATCGTAACAAGTCAATCCTTTTTCAAGCAGGTCCATAATCCACCCGTACCAAATAGAGCCCTTGAGGGGGGGCAGGGTGGGAGTGGTGGCGTTGTTGGGCGCGGATTTGGGTCTGTAATTGCCCCAAACTCAAATGCCCTAGGGAGTACGCCAACGCCGCGCCCACCATCAAGCGCACTTGAGCGCGCAAAAAACGCGGCGCGCTGATGCGTATGAGCACGCAGGGTACGCCCCAAAGCGTGCGCGCATGGCATTTAGCAGAGATGATTTGCCCTTGGGTGTTGCGCCAATCCCCCTCTTGTTTGCTAAATAACTTAAAATCATGCATGCCAATAAAGCAATTCAACGCCTCTTGAAGGCGATCTAAATCCCCATGCTCGCAACAGGCGATGTAGCGGCTCAAAAAGGGGTTATGGAGCGCTTTGCTGAGTACATAGCAATAGGTGCGCATGCGCGCGCAAAAGCGCGGATGAAAATCTAGGGGCACGCTTTGTAACCGCTTGCAAACAATGTGTGGGGCGAGCTTGGGGGGGAGATGTCTTTGCAAGGTCTGTAAACTTAAAGGAGCACAAAAAGAGAGTACTTGGGCTAGAGCGTGCACGCCTCTATCGGTCCTGCCCGCGCATAACAGGGGGCTAGTGATGCCCAAACTCTGCAAGGCGTGCTCTACAACCCCTTGCACACTGGGCAGATGAGGCTGTTTGGCGTAGCCATAAAAAGCACTCCCATCGTAAGCGATTCGCATTTTAAAGCGATTCATCAATAAAAACGCACCACCACGCGCCGGTAGAGGACATACGCGCCCAAAGCCCAAAGCAGGGGCAGGGCGATCGTGCCCACTAGGGGCGCGTCCTGACTGACAATGTGCATGCCTAAAAAATACAACCCCACAGCGACTAACACATAGACATAGGAGAGATTCTTAGCGTAGCGAGGGTTGGCGATCCCAAAAAGAGGGATGAGAAAGAGGCTAGCTAGAGGGAAGAGCGCAACAAGCACCGCTTGGGTAAAACGCCGTTGTTGGTTTTTATCTGGGTGGTCTCCAAAGGCTTTTTTCCAATAGCCTATATAGTCATGCCCATGCAAATACGCCGCGTTAGAACGGCTAGAAAATACGGGTCTATTTTTTAAAATGAGTTCCTTAAAATGCACCTTGCGCACTTGATCCTTAGTGGCAAAATAGGCGTTGCCATGGTCTAATTCCAACTCAAAGAGCCCCTCTTGATTGCGGATTCTGCCCTCTTTGGCGATGATGAAACTCTCTGTCACCAAACCCTTGTGCGAAAAGAGTACCAAATCGTTAAAAACCCCATTCTCACTCTTGCCCACATACACCAGCCAATCCCCCAATTTTTGCCCAAATTCCCCCGCTTGGATATTCACATCCACACGCTCTTTTTTATCCCGCAGAAAAGAATAATAAGCGCTCTTAGAGGCCGGGACCAAATGAGAGAAAAGACCAACAAGATCGCGCTCACCACCACGCACAAGGGCAAAAGCGCCTTCACCAACTGCTTGGGCGCGATCCCTAAAGAAAAGAAAACCAGCAGTTCGTGATCGTAAGAGAGTCTGGCCAATCCAATCACACATGCCCCAAAGAAAGTGATAGGGATGATGAAGAAGATTGTCCCGGGCAAAAGGTAGATATAGAGTTGCAAGAGATCCAACGCGCTCAATTTGACCACTAAAGTTACCGTGGCGATGCTAATGAGCATCACAATGGAGGCGATGAAAAAGAGCACCAAAAAGAAAGAAAAGAACACTTGGGCTATGGCATTGAGCATATAGCCTTTGGCGATGCGCATAAACCCCCCTAAACCCCCCGCTCAATCCCATCTACAATCGGGACAAATAAACAGCTATCCAACACGCTTTCCACCTCCAAACGCCCTTTTTGCTTGACAAAGCGGGTGATTTTTTGATCCTGCATGCCGATGGGGGCGAGCAAAATCCCCCCCTCTTCGAGCTGATCGACCAGCGCGCTAGGGACACTGCGCGCGCATGCCGAAAAGAGAATGCGATCATAGGGGGCATAATCTGGCCAACCTTGTTGCCCATCGCCTAATTTGGTGTGGATATTGGTAACCCCTAGTTTTCTAAAGCGCTCTTTGGCTTCTATGAGGAGTTTTTCAATGCGCTCAATGCTGAACACACGCCGAAAGAGTTTGGAGAGTACCATGGCCTGATACCCGCTCCCACAGCCCACTTCTAACACGCTATCCACTTGGTAGGGCTTGAGAAACTGGGTCATTTTGGCCACGGTGAGGGGCGAGCTGACGAATTGATCCGCGCCCATGGGCAATGCGTCTAGATTGTAGGCGAGTTGTTTGGAGGGTACGAATTCTTCGCGCGGGATCGCGCAAATGGCTTCTTTGATCCTCTCTTCTAGGGGGAAGTGCTTGGCAATGGCCGCGCACATGTGGGCGTTTTGAATGCGGTGCATCAAAACCCTTCAAAGCTCAACGCGCCCTTGGCGTAATTGCTCACCCGCGCCTCAAAGAAATTGGAGCGTTGGTCGTTGAAACTGGCAAATTGATCAACCCATCTGATGGGGTGCTTGGTGTGGTAGAGCTTGGGCAAGCCCACGGCATGCAAGCGCGTATCGGCCAAGTACTCAATATAGGCGCGCAGATTGACCGGGTTTAAGTCTAAAATCTCGCCCTGGGTGATGATGCGCCCCCATGTGCTCTCCAATTCTACGGCTTGGTGAAACATCTCTTGTACCTCTTTAATGAGATCGGGGGTAAAAAGATCTCTTCTCTCTTTCTTGAGGGCGTTGATCATGTTTTGAAAAAGGGCGAGGTGGGTAACCTCATCGCGTTGGATAAAGCGAATCATCTGGGCAGACCCTAGCATTTTGCCACTTCTAGCCAATGCGTAGAAAAAGCTAAACCCGCTGTAAAAATAAATGCCCTCTAAAATTTGGTTAGCAAAGAGGGCTTTGAGCAAATTGTGCTCGGTTTGGGTGTGTGCCAAATCCATATAAACTTGCGCGACACAATCGTTCTTGTTTTTCAACGCCTCATCGGTGCGCCACATCTCATAGATTTCATCGCTATTGGCGCTAATGCTCTCCACCATCACCGCATAACTATGGCTATGCAGGGCTTCTTCATAGGCTTGACGCACCAAACAGAGATTGATTTCAGGGCTGGTGATGAAGGGATTGATATTGTCAATGAGATTATTTGTCTGCAAGCTGTCCATAAAGATGAGCTGGGCTAACGCGCGATCGTAACCGATTTTCTCTTGGGTACTGAGCTTGAGATAATGGGTTTTATCCCCATGCATGCCTACTTCTTCGGGAAACCAAGTGTTGTGCAGCATGGTCTTCCACAACTTATGCGCCCATTGGTATTTGATCTGGTTGAGATCGAACATCCCGGTAGGATTGCCCCCAAAGATTGAGCGCTTCTGGGCGGGCTCCACAGATTGGGGGTTGTAAATTTTTTTGCGTTTAAGAGAGCTGTCTAATTCTTCTTTCATGTCCATACGCTTTAAAAAGGATTTGATCGTCCACTATACCCCATGCAAACTTATTATTGGGTGAAGATGTGCTAGCATAACCCTTATGGAAAAGTTCAAAAAAATTCTCACACTCGCCCTGCCCTCTGCGAGCAATAATTTCTTAGAAATCTTTGTATTAGCCATCTCCATCGTGTTTATGGGGAAACTCTCCGATGCGCACATCGTGGCCATGGGGGTGGGTTTGCAATACCTCTTGCTATTTTATTCTCTAAATTCTATCTTTTTTATTGGCACTAATGCGATGCTCAGTCGCCTTGTGGGCGCGCAGGATTTAGAAAGCGTGTCGGTGGGTTATTCTAGCATTTTAATAGGCGCGAGTGTGCTGTGCATGGGCGCGTGCGCGTTAGGATTTGGGGGGATTGGGTTTTTTATCTCGTGGATGGGTTTGAGCGCGCAGGCAAGCGCGTTAGCGCGCCATTACCTAGAGATCTTCATCTTTGCCATGCCCGCTATTTTTCTAAAAAATGTCATGGTCGCCGCCCTAGCAAGCCTCTCTGACACCCTAACCCCCCTGCTCATCAAAACCCTAATGAGTGGGATTTGTCTGTTTCTCAACCAAGCGCTCATTTTTGGGGATTGGGGGTTTATGCGCTTGGACATCGCCGGGGCGGCTTGGGCAAATGTGATTGTGGCGTTCTTAGAATTGAGTGTCTTATTTGGGGTAATCGCCTTGAAAAACACCCCCTTAAAATTCTGTTGGAGATTTGATTGGGGGATTTTCAAACGCGCTTGGCATGTGGGCTGGCCCTCTGGCTTTGAGCGGCTCTTGAGTCTCTTTTCTATGACTTTGGTGGCTAAATTTGTCGCCAGTTATGGCGATGCAATTTTGGCAGGCATGCAAGTGGGTTTGCGTGTAGAAACTTTCAGCTTCATGCCCGGTTTGGGCTTTACCATCGCGTGCATGGTCTTGGTGGGGCAGAATTTAGGGGCTAATCAAGTCCAAATGGCCCAAGACTATATCCGCGCCACGCTCAAAGTGGCCGGCTCCCTCTTGGGCGTTTTGGGCGTACTCATGGTGATCTTTGCTAAACCCTTTGCTTCAGTGTTCACGCACAATCCTGCGGTGGTACAAGTGGCGTCATGGTATTTGAGTGCTGTAGGGGTGTCCCAAGTGCCCCTGATGTTCTTATTCGTACTAGATGGGGCGTTTCGGGGCGCGGGGATGGCCAAGGTTTCACTCTACATCAACACGCTCAGTCTGTGGAGTTTGCGCATCGTGCCGATGTATCTCTTGCTCAAAACAGGGATGGATGTCCAATGGCTGTTTTTGGTCATCTGTGCAGAAACCTATGTGCGCGCGGGGGTTTTCTATTGGGCTTATAGGCAGGGGTGGTGGAAAAAACCCGGGCGTTTTGTGCCCTAAGCCAATAGGGCTTGCTTCTTGGCTAGGGCTAGATCACTGCCTAGCATGTCGGTGATGAGCTCCTCTATGCCATATTGGCGTTTCCAGCCCAATTCTCTTTCAATCTTAGAGGGGTCGCCTAGCAATAGATCCACTTCTGTAGGTCTAAAGTAGCGCGGATCCACTCTAATCACCACTTGGTGCAATGCAAAAGGCATCGCTTCCTTGAAGAGCGCGCTGGGTTTAAAGCCCACCACTACGCCCTTTTCATCTAAGCCCTCGCCTTGAAATTCTAAGATCACCCCCACTTGGGCAAAGCAACGCGCGCTAAATTCGCGAATGCTCATGGTCTGCCCACTGGCCACGACATAATCTACCGGCTGGCTGTGTTGCAAGATCAAGTGCATGGCTTGTACATAATCTTTAGCATGGCCATAATCGCGTTGCGCGTCCAAATTGCCCAAATAGAGACATTCTTGCAGGCCATAGAGCATGCGCGCAATGGCCATGGTGATCTTGCGCGTAACAAAGGTTTCCCCCCTCACTGGGCTTTCATGATTGAATAAAATCCCATTGACTGCAAACATGCCATAGGCCTCGCGGTAGTTTTTGGTGATATAAAAGCCATAGAGTTTGGCGACAGCGTAGGGGCTTCTAGGATTAAAGGGGGTGTCTTCATTTTGGGGGGTTTGCAACACCTCCCCATAGAGTTCAGAAGTGCTAGCCTGATAAAAACGCGTTTGGGATAAACCCAACAAGCGCATGGCCTCTAAAATGCGCAAAGTACCCAATGCGTCCACATTAGCCGTGTATTCGGGCATCTCAAAAGAAACTTGTACATGGCTTTGGGCGGCCAGATTGTAGATTTCTGTAGGGCGAATCTTGGCGATCAAACTGATCAGATTGCTCGAATCGGTGAGATCGCCATAGTGCAGAAAGAAGCGCACATGCTGGCTGTGCACATCCTCATAAATGCCATCAATGCGGCTGGTGTTAAAAGAAGAGCTGCGCCGTTTAACCCCATGTACCTCATAGCCCAAGTCCAGCAAGTGGCGCGCTAAATAACTCCCATCCTGACCTGTAATCCCGGTGATCAAAGCAATTTTTTTCATCTCCATCCTTTAAGGGCGTTTGTAATCGTCTTCTAGGCGTTCGATGTCCCCTTCATCGCACACCCCGCATTGCACTTCTAAGATTTTTAAGGGCATCTCTGTGGCATTCCCTAGCCTATGTACCTGCCCCTGTTTGATGAAGATGCTCTCATTGGCATGTACCTCTAGGTTGCGCTCTTCTAACACCACACTGGCCACCCCCTGCACCACCACCCAGTGCTCGCTGCGGTGTTGGTGTCTTTGCAAGCTCAAGCGTTTATGGGGGGTGATTTCTAATAATTTGACCTTAAAAGTGGGGTGTTCTAAGAGCACTTCAAAACTCCCCCATGGGCGGTATTCTAACGCGTGGGTTTTGACCAACTCGGGATGATCTTGTTGCAATTTGCCCACAACATCTTTTAGAGCGTCCAAATGGCTGTATTGCGCGATGAGCAAGGCGTCTTTGCTATCCACCACCACGCACTCTTGTACTCCCAGCAAGCACACCAATTTATTTTGTGCGCTAAAGACATAATTATGGCTTGCATGGTGGCTCTCTAGCATACCCTGATGGCACACATTCTTGTTAGAATCTGCGCGCAAACTCTGCTTGAGACTCAAAAAATGCCCCACATCGCGCCACATGCCCTTAAAGGGCACAAGGACTAGGTTTTGGGATTTCTGCCACAAACACACATCCACACTCCCCTCTGTGAGCCCCTCCATGCCATCGCATTTGAGCAAATTGGGGAGGCGTTTGGCCTGCGCGTACACTTCTTGACAGGCTTGGAGCATGGCAGGGACATGCAAGGCGCATTCTTGCAAAAATGCGCGCGCCTTGAAGACGAACATGCCGCTATTGATGAAAAACTCTCTCTCTGGCTTGGCCTGTAATTGGGCGATTTGTGCAAGGGTGGGTTTTTCTACAAAACCCACAATCTGCAAGGATCGATCGCACTCAATCAAGCCGTATTCACTGCTAGGGGGGCTGGCAATGCCAAAGAGGACCATTTTATTTTGCTGGGCTAAGGGCAAGGCCTGCTCTAGGGCACATTGGAACGCTTGGGAGTCCATGAGGTGATCGGTGGGACTGATGCAAAGAATTTCTTCTGGGGCGCAAGCCAAGCTGGCTAGTATTAACGCGTTCATGGTGTTCTTGGGGGCTGTTTCTAGTATAAACTGCGTGCGCGCCTCCAAATGCGCCCCACTCACTTCTTCTAAAGCGTGGAAATAATGCGCTTGGTTGCACACCACTAAAAAACGCGCCTTTGGATCCTGCAGGCGTTTTAAAGTCAAGCCAAAGAGACTCTCTTCTTGATAGAGTTTGAGAAATTGTTTAGGGAACGCGCTGCGACTCAGAGGCCATAACCTCTTGCCGCTCCCCCCGCTCAACACAACATGGACCATTTTGACTCCTAAGGTAAATCGTGAGTTAATTCTATTATGCTAGGGTACAAAGCCTTAAAATTTTAAAAACGGGAGTTTTGTATGGATTTAAAATTCATCTTGGATCACATGAACCAAAATCATGTGCAGGATATGAAGGCTTTGCTTGCCAAATTTGGCCAGATCAAAGACGCGGTAGATGTGCGCTTGAAAAATGCCACCACAGAGTTCATTGAAATTGCCTACAGGCTCAAAGACAAAGCAGAGGAACAAGTGCAAAAAATTGACTACCCTGCTAAAGTGGCCAAGCTTGAGGACATCAAACATGCCATTATTGAGCTGTGCAAGTCCGTGCCCCAAACCACAGATTTAGAAAATGTCCGCGCCGATTTAGAGGCCTTTAGAAATGCCTTTAGCAGTGTGTGCGTGGCCAGCCTCAACCCCCAAAATGAAGTGGTGTGTTCTTACAGCGCGTTGCTCTCCTGCCAAGAGGGCGATCACACCCAGTTTTACATTTATGTGAGCGAGGTTGCCGAGCATTTCAGCAGTCTCAAAGCGCATCCAGACAATGTAGAAATCATGTTCTTAGAGGATGAAGTGAGCTCAAAATCCCCTATTTTGCGCAAACGCCTACGCTATAAAACCCGTGTACACTTCATGGAGAGGGGCGCGGAGTTTGACAAAGTGTATGACAATTTTCTAGCCAGGCATGGCAAGGGCAGGGGCCTAGACACCATCCGCCACATGCAAGATTTCCATCTCATTAAGCTTGAATTTATGCGCGGGCGTTTTGTAAGGGGCTTTGGCCAAGCTTATGACATTGACGCACACGGTCGAATTACCTATGTGGGCGCACAGGGCAATCCCCATAACATGGGTAAAAACCCCCACGCAAACCAAGCCCATCCTCATGCAAGCCACCCCCACGCCCACGCGCATTCCTAGCTGATTTTGGCCTTCTACCCATGCCCTCTCTTTGGGGGCATTAGGGCATGTTCTCTATGGTGTATTTGTAACGTTGTTTTTCTAATTCTAGTTGGAGTTGGCGTTTTTCTTCTTGAAGTAGGTTTTCTTGACCTTTGAGCTTTTGAATCGCGCGGCTTGTATAGTAGATGTTGTTTGTCAAGTAAATTTTAGGGGCAAAGAGCACTAGGGATAAGATCAACCCCACGATCACCATGAGCAACCACGCAATGGGGAGACCCTGCCGTTCGTGGACTTGATCGCTAAACAACGCGTTTCTCTCTTGCGCGCTCGCGCGCAAACGCCGTTCTTCTGCATGTTCTAGAGCTTGTTGTGGCATGGGGAACCTTGAAAATGAAAAATACGCATTTTAGCACTCCGTGATCTAGGATTTTGTTGCAATTCTAGCGCGCTGGGGGTGATGGGCTTTTTGCTCAAATTTAAGCCATAATCTGGGGCAAACTCTTTAAAGGCATGTTTGACTTGTCTATCCTCTAAAGAATGGAAGGAAATGATGACCAACAAGGCGTGTTTTAACTCTTTGGTATGATCTAAAAGCGCGCGCAAATTGCCCATTTCGTCATTGACTTCCATGCGGACTGCCTGAAACACTAAAGTGGCCGGATGGTGCTTGTGGCGTTTGGTGTGCGCGCTTAAAAAACTGGCTAAGTCTTTGGCTTCTTCAAACAAGCGTTGGTGTCGTCTTTGTACGATGAGAGAGGCGATTTTTTTAGCCCCGCGCACCTCTCCGCGCTCCAACACGCGTTCTAATTCGTAGGGGCTGTAGTGGTTGATCACCTTATACGCGCTCAAGGAGGCATTAGTGTCCATGCGCATGTCCAAAGTGGGCGCACTAAAACCAAAGCCGCGCGCATCGCTATCTAGCTGCAAAGAACTCACCCCCAAATCTGCCAACACGCCATCACAATCCGCCCACACTCCCTCTTGAATCAATTTTGCGATGACTTCTTGATAAGCGCCATAATAGCCCCTGAAGCGCGGGGCGTAGTCTGCTAGGCATCGTTGGGCTAGATCGAGCGCTTCCTCATCTCTATCAATGCCGATCACGCGTAAATGAGGGTAGGTTTGCAATAAAGCTAGAGTATGCCCCCCCAAGCCTAAGGTACAATCAATCAAAAGAGGGTTTTTGAGGGAAGCTAGAGGGGCGAAGGCATGAATCACTTCTTGGAGTAAAACGCTTTGGTGCATGCAATCCTTCTTTAAGTGGCATGGGCATAAGCCGAGTTCTGTCGTGGGTGGTTATTTATCTAGGATGGGCTTTACAACCCACCTCATGCGAAGTGCTCCTTCTTAAGACTTTTACCATGCACTTCTTGCTACGGATTGGGTTTACCTAGCCAGCCCCAATTGCTTGGGGTGCGGTGGGCTCTTACCCCACCTTTTCACCCTTACTCTAAAAGAGCGGTTTATTTCTGTGGCACTTTCCCTTAGCTTACGCTAGCCATCCGTTAAATGGAATCCCGTCTTACGTAGCTCGGACTTTCCTCTTTGAGATATCCCCAAAGCAACCACCGCCCATGCGCGCGCCATTATAGCCAATATTAACTTAAAGCACTAGCAACCAATGCGTCTAGCATTCATGGCATTGATCAAGTACTCACATGGTTTAAACGCGCTCTCTTTGGGAAGAAGTTTGGGGAATGTATCTCTTAAACTAATATTTTTAGGCTTCAAAGCTGTAAAGCGTGGGCATTTTGCTATACTGCGTCCTTTTAGGGGTGTGCATGCAAACTTATGGTTTGGATTATTGGGGCAAAGAGGATTTTTGCATTGATGAGGGCTTGGTTAAGATCAACACAGGCAGCAAACCTAGCTTGATGGAGATTGTCCTAGACATGCGCGAGCAGGGTTTTAAGGGGCCTTTGCTCTTGCGCTTCCCCCATCTGATTGGCAAGCAGGTTGAAAAGCTTTTCAACATGTTTTCACAGGCCATTGGCCAGTACCACTATAGCGGGGCTTTCAGGGCGGTCTTCCCCCTCAAGGTCAACCACATGCCCCATTTTGTACTGCCCTTAGTGGAGATTTCTAAGCAATTCAAGGGGCGTTATGGCTTAGAGGCCGGGAGTAAGGCAGAGCTCATCTTGGCGATGAGCTATGTCCATGAGGGCGCGCCTATTACGGTCAATGGCTTTAAGGATAAAGAGATGATCGAGCTAGGCTTCATTGCTGCGAGCATGGGCGCAGACATCACTCTAACCATTGAGGGACTCAACGAGCTTAAGACTATTTTAGAAGTGGCGCGCGCACGCGGGATTAGCAGTAGCAAACTCTGCCCTAAAATTGGCATTCGGGTGCGCTTGCACAGCTCAGGGGTGGGGATGTGGGCTAAGAGCACGGGGATACATGCTAAATTTGGCCTAGCCAGCACCGAGCTATTAGAAGCGATGCGCCTTTTAGAGGATCACGCCCTATTAGCCCAGTTGCGCATGATTCACTTTCATATTGGTAGCCAGATTAGCGACATCACCCCGCTTAAAAAAGCCCTCAAAGAAGCGGGCAATATTTATGCCGAATTGCGCAAGATGGGGGCGTTTAATTTGGACAGCGTGAACATTGGGGGGGGGTTGGCCATTGAGTACGCCCAACACAAACAGCAATGCGAGTGCAATTACACCCTAGAAGAATTTGCTGGGGATGTGGTGTTTTTGCTCAAAGAGATTGTCAAGCACAAGCAAGAATTAGAGCCCAATATTTTCATTGAGTCGGGGCGTTTTATCAGCGCCACGCATGCCGTCTTAGTCGCTCCCGTGCTTGAACTCTTCTCTCAAGATTATGACGAGAGTATTTTACACCTCAAGGAGCACAACCCCCCCCTAGTGGCCGAGATGGAGGATCTCTATCACAATATCAACGCCAAAAACGCCATTGAGTATTTGCATGACAGCCTAGAACATATGGAATCGCTTTTTACCCTCTTTGATTTGGGTTATATTGATCTGCAAGATCGCAGCAATGCGGAGGTGCTAGGGCATCTCATCATCAAAAAAGCCATCGGATTTTTAAGCCATAAGGATCACAACGACATCATTAAAATCCAAGAACAGGTACAAGAACGCTACTTGCTCAACTGCTCCTTTTTTCAGAGCTTGCCCGATTATTGGGGCTTAAGACAGAGTTTCCCAGTGATGCCCTTGCACAAACTAGAGAGCGCGCCCACTAGAAGCGCGAGCCTGTGGGACATCACTTGCGATAGCGATGGGGAGATCAGTTTCAATAAAAATAAACCCCTCTTTTTGCACGATGTGAATGTGCGCGAGGAGGAATATTTTCTAGGCTTTTTTCTAGTGGGGGCTTATCAAGAAGTACTAGGCATGCGCCATAATCTCTTCACTCACCCCACTGAATGCTGTGTCTATGTCCATGACACAGATAGCCAAGAACCCTACCATATTGAAAATATCATGGAAGCCCAAACCATCTTGGACGCGCTAGAGGATTTGGATTACGACACCAAAGAAATCGAACGACTCTTAAAGCAAAAGATCGAAGAGAGCGCGTTGTTGGATTTAGAAGACAAACAAGAAGTACTAGGGCGTTTGTATGTCATGTTGAGCGAAAATGGCTATTTGCGCACCCTAGCCCTGCAGGATTAAGTAGCAAAACAGGCCCTACAGCCTCAAGAATTCACTTTCTAAAACTATTCCCCACCACCAATAAAGAACTCAAACTCATGCTCAAAGCGGCTAGGGGGGGGTTGACCAGCCCGCACACCGCGCAGGGGATGAGCAAAGCGTTATAAAGCGCGCTGATGCACAAATTTTGGCGTACACGGCTATGGGCTTGTTTGGCAATACTAAAGGCGTTGTACACGCTTTTAAAAGAAGTGTCTAGCAAGATCACATCACTATGCAAGAGACTTAAGTCATGCCCCTCATACATACACAAAGAGACCTGACTTTGGGCGAGCGCGGGCGCGTCATTCGCCCCATCGCCCACCATCGCCACCATCTCCCCGCGCGCCAAAGCGTCTTGGACATGGGTTAATTTTTGATGAGGGCTTAAGGGGGCATGGCAGGTGATGCCTAGAGTTTGGGCGATGTGGCGCGCTTGCGCACTGGCATCCCCGCTTAAAATTTCTACTTCAAGCCCCATTTTTTGCAAGGCTTGCACACTCTCTAGGCTGTCGGGTTTGAGGGGGGCATGCAAGATGAAAAGGGCTTTGAGCTCTCCATCCACGCTATAGGCAAAATGACTCCCTTCAGGCTGTGCTATCTGCACCCCTTGGGCGCGCAAATAATCTACACTCCCCCCTAACAAGACATGTCCTTGTATCACTCCCCTTAAGCCTCCCTCTTCTTGGGCTAGGGATTCTAGGGGCACACTGGCTTGGGCGTTGAGATTTTCTTGTATCCATGTACCCACCCCCTTAGAGATAGGGTGGGAATTGTGCGTGATCAAGCTCAAGAGCCAATGGGGGTTGTAGTCTGCATAGACTTGATAATCTTGCACTTGGAGGCTGGGCATGGTGAGCGTGCCGGTTTTGTCCACAAACACGCGCGTAACTTTGGCGAGGGTTTCTAAACACGCGGCTTGTTTGCATAAAACCCCCTGCTTGAAGGCACGATTAACCCCCAACACTAGGGCAATGGGCGTAGCTAGGGCAAAGGCACAGGGGCAGGCAATGATGAGCACACTCACGCTAATCACCAACGCGCGCTCCCACACCCCCCCCAAAAAACCCCAGCCTAGCAAACTGACTAAGGCGATCCCTAGTACGGCTTGGGTGAAGCGGTGGGCGAGTTTGTCCGCGTGCAACTGGATTTGGGGCTTTTGGGTGAAACTCTTTTGTACTAATTGCACCATTTGGCTTAAAAAGGATTGTTTAAAGGGGGTGTGCACGCGGTAGATAAAACGCGCCCCCGCATTGGTGTAACCAGAGAGAATGGGGTCATTGGCATGCAGACTCAAAGGGGCGATCTCCCCATTGACAATTTGGGTATTCACTTGGGCATGCGCGCTCTCTAGCACCCCATCTAAAAGCACACTCTCCCCACTGAGCACCTCAATACGATCGCCTATTTGAATTTGATCGGGGGGCATCATGCAACGCTCGATCTCCCCCCCCTCTTTCTCACGCAAGAGCAGTACCTGCACATTCAAACTATCCTGCAAGCCATCTAGCAGAGCATTAGCCCTATGCTTTGCCTTGAGCTCTAAGAATTTAGAGATAAACACTAGGGTGATGATCATGCTCACCGATTCAAAATAAGGTTCTTGGGCGTGAAAGGTGGCATAAATTGAGTAAATATAGGTGGTGAGCGCGCCTAGACTCACGCTCAAATCCATGCCAAAAAAGCCATTTTTGAGCCCGTAAAATGCCCCTTTTAAAAACCCCGCGCCCGTGATAAAGAGGGTTAAACTGCTGAGTATCCATGAGGCGATATTGAGCTTAAAGCCCATGCTCGCATCCATCCCAGAGAAATAGCCCGCGTAATTGGCAATGGCGATCCACATCACATTCATCGTAGAGAAAATGCCTACCACCAGCGCGACATAGTGGCGGTAATGTTGTTTTTTCGCGTCTTTTTCATGCACTTTGGGATCAAAAATGCGCGCATGGTAGCCCACCTGCTCGATGGTGTGCAACACCTTAGAGAGGGCGATGACTTGGGGGTCAAAATGGACATATGCCCTGTGCGTGGTGTAATTGACCTGTACACTCTCTACCCCCTCTTGCTTTAAAAGGACATGCTCAATGAGCCAAATACACGCCGCACAATGGATATTTTCTAAAATTAAAGCCACCTCCAACAACCCCCCCCTAAGGGTGTGCTGAAGGCTTGCAAGAATTGGGGGGTGTCATAATGGGTTTTGAGGGGCGCTTTAGGGGAGGTGATGGGCTCTAGCGTCTTATTGCCCAACTTCTCATAAAAATTCTCTAACTCCAAAGAGTGCAGTAAAAAATACACACTCTCACAGCCCGCACAGCAAAAATACAGATTTTGCTCAGGGGTTTGCACCGCTTTAAGGGCATGGGGGGAGTAGAGTAATTGGCAGTGCGCGCAGGGGATTTTATCCAATTTGTGCCTTAATGCTATAGGTGCGCGCTTGGGCGTAAATGGTGGCGACCTCTGTGCTCACATCGCGTTGGTCTTTAGAGTTGTGCGTGATGAGGGGGGGCTGGATTTCTAGCAGACTCTTAGAGCTTTTGCGCGCACAGCAGAGTATTAGAGTGGCTTTTTTGTCTTTAAAGGGGTGTACAAAGCGCAGGCTCACAGGATTGAGTTTGGCGTTTTGTAGGCAATAAAGCAAGGCATCGCCCAAGCTGGCATGGTAGCAGAGGATAAAATAACCCTGAGGTTTTAAAAGGGCATGGGCTTTGGCGCATAGGGCATCTAGGGGTAAGAAGCTTTGGTTGGTGGCGCGCGCGATTTGGGGGTTGGGGCTTGCTGGGCTATTTTGGGGGTAGTAGGGTGGGTTAGAGAGGATACAATCATAGGGAGTTGGCAAATTAGCTTGCAAAAAGTCCGCACAAATCACGCCCACATTAGGGGCGTGCGCGCTGTTTTGTTGTGCAAAAAAAGCCAAATCTGGGTCAATTTCTAGCAAATCAAGGGGGTTAGCAAATTCTCTAGCGCATAAAAGCCCCACCACCCCGCACCCCGCGCCCACATCTAAGAGCCGGGCATGCCTTTTAATAAAGGGGCGGGCAAAATGCGCCAAAAACAAACTATCACTATTGTAGGCATACCCCTTTAGGGGTTGGTAGAGCCGCAAGAGTGCCATGTGAGCAGGTCTTGATCTAAGATTTGGGCGTGTAGAGGGGTGAAATAGGCATGTGCGTGGTGGGGGATGGGCTGGTGGGGCTCTAGGGAGGCGTGCGTGTGGGTTAAGAGCATATCTATATGATCTTGCAAACTCTCTAACAAATGCCAACCCCCTTCTATGATGTTAAAACCTAATTGCAGGGGTAAATCCTGCACACGGGTATACAGCTGGACTGCGCGCCCGGGCACGCCAAAGAGAGGCAGAGTGCGATCGATCACCGGATTTCTGCTCAAAATCGCCACATCACAAAGCCGGTCTTGATAGAGCGGGTCAGCAAAGCGGTGGTTAAGCAGGGGGCGATCGATGCGCGCGCTCTGTCCGGAGATGATGAGTGTATTGGCAACCCCGCGCTGGTTATGACTGAAGGCTAAACTCTTTGCCCCAGAAATCTTGCCTTGATAATTGCCATCTAATCTTGTGGCGATTTTAAAGAGATTGAACACGCCCCTAGTGTGCAAACGCGTAAAGGGGTAGAGCAAATCAGAGCATTCGGGCAAATCCAACACGCTAACTTCAATCCGGGCTTCTTGCAGGCGCGCGCGCCCCCCCACCGCTTGAGGGTGTTGCTCGCGCGCGCCGATGATGACGCGCTTGGGCTTGAGCGCACTTAGCAGGGCGGCACAAGGGGGGGTTTTGCCAAAATGGTTACAGGGCTCTAAAGTTACAAGAATTGTACAATCTTTAAAAAGATGGCTATGGTGTTGGGCTAGAAAGGCGTAATTGGCCTCTTTGTCTAGGGGATCAATCTCTTTGGGAAAGGGGGTAGCACAGAGCGCGTTAAAGGCTTCTCTTAGGGCTAGCACTTCGGCATGGGGGGTGTGGGCTTTTGTGTGGGTCTGTAGGCTTAAAAGCTGGTAGTTTTGATCCAACACCATGCACGCCACGCTTGGGTTGGGCAGGGCTAAAGTCTGACTCTCCCAAGCCTTGCGTACACAGGCACGCATTAAGAGATGAAACAACGCCAATCCTTAGTGAAACAGGGGCAGGGCTAAAAAGCCCTTGATCACCACGGCATTAATAATGTCCACAAAAAACGCCCCCACTAAGGGCACGACCAAGAAGGCGACATGGCTATGCCCGTAGTGGGTGGTGATGGTTTGCATGTTCACCATCGCAGTAGGGGTTGCGCCCAAACCAAAACCACAATGCCCGGCACTGAGCACTGCCGCATCGTAATTCTTGCCACAGGCTCGAAAGGTTACAAAAATACTATAGAGGATCATCACCACCACCTGTACGCTCAAAATAATGATAATGGGCAAGGCTAAATGCGCGAGTTTGACTAGATCAATGCTCATCAAGGCATAGGCTAAGAAGAGATTCAGGCTCACATTCCCAATCACGCTCACCTCGCGATCAAAAACTCTATGGATTTTAAAATAAGAAAGGAGGTTGCGCAACACTACCCCCACAAACAAGCACCACACAAAGGTGGGCAAAGTAACCCCCCCTACCTTGACATGCGCCATTTTAGCAATCAAAGTACCCACTAAGAGGGCGATACTCACTAAAGCCAAGCTTTCTATAAAACTGCTCGCGGTGATGAGTCGTTCCTTTTTGGGGGTTTCAAACGCGCTAGGGGGTTCTTGTTCCATGCGCTCTCTATCTTGTTGGCTGGGTTCTAGCTTGTATTTTTTGATCAAATAGCGCGCCACAGGCCCACCAATGAGCCCCCCGCTCACCAAGCCAAAGGTCGCGCAGGTGATGGAGACCTCTAGGCTTTCAGCAAAATTATGGGGGGCTTTGATGAAGACATCAGACCATGCCGCGCTGGTGCCATGCCCGCCAATCAAAGAGATCGAGCCCCCCAAGAGCCCCATTAGAGGATTGGCCCCAATCAGGCTAGCAATCCCCACCCCCACGGCATTTTGCACCACCACAAACACCCCCACCACCGCCACAAAAATGCCCAGCATTTTGCCCCCCCTTTTCAAGGACGCAAAATCCGCGCTCAAACCAATCGTGATAAAGAAAGTGAGCATGAGGGGGGTTTTCAAAGAAGAGTCTAGCACCAATTTAAAATCGTAGAATTTATGCGCGATGAGAATCACCAAGGCCACCAACACCCCCCCCACCACCGGCTCAGGGATGTCATAATCGCGCAAGAATTTCACCTTAGAGATGATCCAACGCCCCAATAACAGCACCCCGACCATGCACACCAAAGTCCCATAAACATCTAAAGAGATTGTGTTCACCGCAGACCTCCATTTAATTAAAGCGTAAAATATTTATCCTATAATAGCACATCTAGATCGTGTTATCCAAAAGGGAAGAGATGTTCAGTGTCTTACAGATTGGGGCTGGGGGAGTTGGTAGCGTGGTTGCCCACAAGCTGTGTCAAAATCGCCAAATTTTTAATAAAGTGGTGTTGGCTAGCCGCACCCTCTCTAAGTGCCAGCAGATTGCCAGTAACATTAAGACCAAGAATCTAGGTGAGGTGATCTGCGAACAAGTGGATGCAGATAGCGTACAGGAAGTGGTGGCTTTGATTCAAAAATACCAACCCAAGGTGGTGATCAATGTCGCCCTCCCCTATCAGGATTTGGCCATCATGCAAGCCTGTTTGCAAACCAAAACCAATTACCTAGACACCGCCAATTACGAACATCCCTATGTCGCCAAGTTTGAGTACAAGGAACAATGGGCTTTTGACAAGGCTTATAAAGAAGCCCAAATCTTTGGCTTGCTAGGAAGTGGCTTTGACCCCGGGGTTACCAATGTCTTTTGCGCCTATGCCCAAAAGCACCATTTTGATGAGATTTATAATATTGATATTTTGGATTGCAATGCGGGCAACCACTCCTACCCCTTTGCGACCAATTTCAACCCCGAGATCAATTTAAGAGAAGTGAGCGCTCCGGGGCGTTATTATGAAAATGGGGCATGGGTGGAGACTAAGCCCTTAGAGATCAAGCAAACTTGGGCGTATCCCGGGATTGGGGAGCGCGATTCGTACTTGCTCTATCATGAAGAGCTAGAGTCCCTAGTCAAACACATCAAGGGTTTGAAGCGCATTCGTTTCTTCATGACTTTCTCAGAAAATTACCTAAACCATATGCGTTGCTTGGCCAATGTGGGCATGTTGCATATTGAGCCAGTGGAGGTACCCACCGCGCAAGGGGGGCGCGCCCAAGTTGTACCCATTCAGGTGCTAAAACAGCTCCTGCCCGATCCAGCCAGCCTTGCGGGCAAAACGACAGGGAAGACCAATATCGGATGCTATATTCACGGGAGCAAGAACAAGCAGGAGAAAAAACTCTATATCTACAATGTGTGCGATCACCAAAAGTGTTATGCAGAAGTGGGTTCGCAAGCCATTAGCTACACCACCGGAGTACCCGCTGTAGTGGGCGCGATGATGATTTGTAAGGGCATTTGGGGGGGGGAGAACTCTAAGGGCGTGTTCAATCTAGAACAGCTCGATCCAGACCCCTTTTTAGAAGAGCTGACTAAGCAAGGCTTGGGCTACGAGGTGATCGAGCGCTAGCTAGTGCGCAAAGCTAGTGGAGTGGGGTTTTTAGGGCGGTGCTTTGTGCGCCCGTGGGCGTTTTGGCCTACCATCATGGCCTTGAGTGTTGTTGCGGCGTATTACTTTGGGTTGCTAGGGACTTATTGGGCGGTAACCGGGGAGTTTACCCGCTGGAGTGGGCATCTGCTCAAGGCTATGGGGATTAACCCCTACCACTTAGGCTATTTTCACATTATTGGCTTGCAAGGCACCCCTCTAGATCGCATTGATGGGAGAATGCTTTTAGGCATGTTTGGAGGGGCTTTTTGTGCGGCCGCATGGGCGGGGCAGATCAGATTTAGCGGATTTTGCAGCTGCAAACAGGCCTGCAGAGCCCTTTTAGGCGGGATATTGGCCGGCTTTGGGGCTAGGCTTGGCATGGGTTGTAACTTGGCAAGCTTTTTAACCGGCATCCCCCAATTTAGTTTGCATGCGTGGTTTTTCACTTTGGCGACATTGTTAGGCATTTATGGGGGTGTGAAGGGGATGCGCTCTAGCCCATGCGGTGTGCAAAACTCTGGTGTTGCGCTCTGTAAGCCTGTGGGGAGAGTGTTAGGGGCGGGGGTTTTTGT
>NZ_QXQT01000016.1 GCF_003660395.1 Helicobacter vulpis | reverse complement strand
GACATTCTCATCGCGCGCGATGTCTATGGTTTAAGCCGCGATCAATTCTTGCACCTGCTAGACTCGTTTAGAGTTTTGAAAAACAAACAACCGGGGTTTATCGCCCTTTTAAAGAGTTTGTGGGAAGCAAGCTGAAAGCTTGCCTTAAACTGAAAGCTTGCCTAAGCGCAAAATTTAAAAACTTATGGCACAATAATCCTAGCGGTGCCCAAGGGGCGTTGCCCCCGGGCATTCACTGCTTAGTGAAGTGGTTGGGCTAGAACCACTAACACCGCTAAGATTAGCATTAAGCGCATGGTGTGCCTCCTTTCTGGAGGATCACCCACTATCCCCACCAACCCACAAGCCTAAAAGATAAGTTCTAAGCCGTTTCTCCAAATAGCCCAAAGCAGACCACCATGTGCGCCATAAGACGCAATTATAACTAAAAAATTAACAGGGAATCAGCGCAAAATTTAAAAACTTATGGCACAATAATCCTAGCGCAACTGCCCCCAAAGGGGGCGTTCGCTTTAGCGGAGGCGAGCCGACGAAAAGCGGAATGCTTTGAAGACGTTGCGCGGTATGGGTGAAGAGTACCATCAACGCTAGAATTATCAGCATTTTTTGCATGGCGATCTCCTTTCCGGAGGATCACCCACTATCCCCCCGACCCTAAGCTCTAAGTCTTATTCTCCAAATGACCCAAAGCAGACCACCATGTGCGCCATAGGGCAGGATTATAACGAAAGTTTTAAGTAAAGTCAGTGATCAGTTAAAAAGTGCGGGGAACTACGAGAACGGGGGGTAACCAGCGCCCCCCTATATATTTAGGGTTGGTGGTTTTGAATCGCCCTTTCTAGCACCTCTTTAGCTTGGGCTTTATTCCCAAAGCCCTTCACCTTGACCCATTTGTCTGCTTCTAAATCCTTGTAAGTCTCAAAGAAATGTTTGATCTTCTCTAAAGTGATGGGAGGCAAATCCTCTAGACTTTGGATTTTGGCATAACGCGGATCGATTTTTTCTACCGGTAGGGCTAGGAGCTTTTCATCCACCCCGCCCTCATCTTCCATAAAGAGCACCCCAATCAAGCGGCATTTGATCACACTCCCTGCCTGCAGAGGGTCCTCATTGAGCACCAAAATATCGGCCGGGTCGCCATCGCCCCCCAAAGTGTGGGGCACAAAGCCATAATTGGCCGGATACACCATAGAGGGGTAGAGTACGCGATCGACCACCACCGCGCCGCTGTCCTTATCCACTTCGTATTTCACTTTTGAGCCATAGGGGATTTCAATGATCGCATGGATCGCATCGGGGTTTTTGCCGGTTTTGATGTGTTGAATCTGCATTCTTGTCCTTATAGAGTGGTTTTGATGTGTTGTTCTATTTCGCTGACGATCTCCTCAATGCCTCGTTCCCCATTGATCTCTTGGTGCACTTCTAGGGCTTTGTAAAAGTCTAGGATATTCTCTAAGGGTTCTAAATAGATTTGCATGCGTTTGTCAAAGACTTCTAGATTGTCATCATCCCCCCTAGAGCGCCCTAAAACCCTCTCTCTAGCCACTGGTTCGCTCACCTTGACCTCAATCACCCCCTGCAAACACACCTCTTCTTGGGCTTTGAGCACGCGATCCAAAGCCTGCATTTGCTCCACACTGCGTGGATAGCCATCAATGATGATAATGTCCTTAGGCGCGTTCTTGATCGCGCTAATGATCGTGTCGATCACAATGTCTAGGGGCACAAGATCGCCCTTGTGGGTGAACTGCGCGATGCGCTTGCCTCGCTCGCTTTCTTTAGCGATCTCAGCGCGCAGGAGATCGCCAGTAGAGTAGTGTACCATGCTAGTGCTATTGCGCTGGGCGATGAGTTGTGCGTCTGTGGTTTTGCCACTTCCAGGCGCGCCGATGATTAAAAATAGATTTTTCATGAATGTTTCCTTTTAGGGTTTCTTAAACGGATATGCAATTCTCTGAGTTGTTCCTCAGAGGCTTGGCTAGGGGCTTGGCTGAGTAAACAGGTGGCTTTTTGGGTTTTGGGGAAGGCGATCACATCGCGGATACTGGGCACTTTGGCTAGCAACATTACAAGGCGATCTAAGCCCAGCGCAAAGCCCCCATGCGGGGGTGCGCCGTATTTAAGGGCTTCTAAGAAGAAGCCAAACTTCTCTTGGGCTTCTTGGGGGCTAATGCCTAACAATTCAAAAACCTTGGCTTGAATCTCTTCTTGATGGATACGCACACTCCCTCCGCCCAATTCTACCCCATTGAGCACGATGTCATAGGCGATTGAGCGCATGTCTTCTAAATCTTCGCTTTCTAAATTCTTGGGCATGGTGAAGGGGTGGTGTGCGGCGCTGAGTTTGCCCTCTGCTTGTTCGAACATGGGGAAGTCCACCACCCATAAGAGATTAAAGGCATTAGTGTCAATCAACCCTAAATCTTGGGCGAGCTTTAAGCGCAAACGCCCCATGTAATCCCAGACGATTTTTTTAGCCCCCGCGCCAAAGAAGATCAGATCGCCCACTTGCGCTTGCGTGCGCGCTAAAAGGGTTTGTAAGCCCTCTGGGCTGATGAATTTGAGCAAAGGCCCCTTAGCCCCCTCTGCTTTGAGCTGGATATAGGCTAGCCCTTGTGCCCCAAAGGCGCGTACAAAACTCTCCGCCTCGCTTAGATATTTGCGGCTTAAGGTGTCGCCCCCGGGCACGCGCAAGGCTTTAAAGCGATTCTTCTTAGGATCGCTAGCGATGCTTTTAAAAATCTCATTGTTAGAATCCACAAAGAGATCACCCACTTCTACAAGAGGCAGCTCAAAGCGCAGATCGGGCTTGTCGCTCCCGTAATTCTCCATCGCTTCCATGTAGTCTAGGCGTTTAAAGGGGGTAGCAACCTCTATGCCCACGCTTTTAAAGACGGCTTGTAGCAGGGTTTCTGCCACCTCTAAAACATCTTCTTGGGTGCAAAAACTCATTTCTACATCCACTTGGGTAAACTCGGGCTGGCGATCGGCGCGTAGGTCCTCATCTCTAAAGCATTTGACAATTTGATAATAGCGATCCATGCCCGCGATCATCAAAATTTGTTTAAAAATCTGTGGGCTTTGGGGCAAAGCAAAAAACGCCCCATCGTGCACACGGCTAGGGATGAGAAAATCCCTAGCCCCTTCAGGGGTGGTTTTGGCTAGCATGGGGGTTTCTATCTCTAAAAAGTCTAAAGAATCCAAACAATCGCGCACCGCCTTAGCCACAGAGCTACGCATTTTAAAAATCTCATAGCTTCTAGGGGCGCGCAAATCCAAAAAGCGGTATTGCAGGCGTAAATCCTCATTGACGCTAAAATCCCCAATGGCAATGGGGGGGGTGAGACTCTTGTTTTCAATGCATAAATGCGTCAACACCACCTCTAATTTGCCCGTCTTGAGCTTGGGGTTTTCCAAACCCTCCCCTCTCAAGCGCACAGTGCCATGCGCGATCAAGACGAATTCATGGCGCACGGCATTTGCTTGCGCATAGGCGGGCGAATTGGGGTCGCACACTAATTGCACCAACCCGCTTTTATCGCGCAAATCAATGAAGATCACCCCCCCATGGTCGCGATAATTATGACACCACCCGCACAATTCTACCTTTTGCCCCAGCAACGCTACGTCCACTTGGGCACATAAATGCGTCCTCAACATGCATTTCCTTTTATTCAGACTTGTAAATACGCGTGCAAGAGTTCTTGAATTTCATTAGGATGGGATTTGATCACAAAGCCATCGGCGTGTAAAGAGTCGGCGAGCTGTTTGTTGGACTCGCTGCTCATAGAAGAATTGATGATCACGGGGAGGTGTTTGGTGCGTGCGTCCTCTTTGATCCGTTTAAGCACCTCAAAGCCGGAAATAATGGGCATTTCTAAATCGGTGATGATCGCCCCGACTTGATCGATCATATTGTCTTCAAAGAGGCGTTTGAGTAAGGCTTTGCCATCGGGAAAGGACTCGTACTTGAGATGGAGATTTTCTACAATCTTCTCTAAGCTTTTCATGGCCACTTGAGAATCCTCCGCGATGAAGATCAGCTTATCGCTCTTGATCGCCTCCACAAAGCGCGCTTTGAGATAATCCAATTCTTGCAGATCTGGAAAGGTGTCTACTAGCATGCGCTCCACATCTAAGATTTGGATCACGCGATCTTGCTCAAAACGCGTGATCGCGCTCACCTTAGCCCCCGCGCCAAAACCTTGTCTATCCCCCACGCTCACATCCCCCCAACTCTTGTGCACAATACGCTTGATGGCAAAGATTTTCAAGCCCACCACATAGCTAGAAAATTCGCACACAATGACCAAATTTTCCTCACTTTGGATAGACGCATCGCTCAAATCTCTATGAGGGTTATTAGGGTCGTAGTGAAGCCAGCGATTGATGTCAATTAGGGGTACAGACTCCCCTCTAATGGTCAAAAACCCTAGCATCATGCTATCATTGCCCCCCATCGTTTCGGTAACATCCCCATCATAGTAAATGATTTCGCGGATTTTAAAAATATTGATGCCATAGAGTTCGGCATCGTTATTGCTATCATCGCTCAAAGTGAAGCACAAAAACTGCGCCTCGTTATTCAAATGCAAAGAGATCGTGGTGTCCACATCGCTAATCAAGCTCATCCTTTGTCTTAATGAAAGTCCGCTATAATTTTGCAATTATAGCAAAGACTGGGAAATGATACAAACTTTTCAAGACTACCAAGTTTGTGTGGGGCGACTCTGTCAATACGCTTACCACTACTACGTGTTAGACGACCCACTCATCAGCGACTGGGAGTACGACACCCTCTACCAACAGGTACAAGCGTACGAACACAGCCACCCAGAGCATCTTTTAGAGCATTCTCCCACCCAGCGCGTGGGCGGGGCTTTGCTCGCGTATTTGCCCAAACACACCCATTTAGAGCGCATGTGGAGTTTGGATAATGTCTTTGACACGCAGGGTTTACAAACATGGCTTGCGCGCATTTTTAAAGTTTACCCCCATGCTAGTTTCACCTGTTCGCCCAAGCTCGACGGGGTGTCGCTCAATCTCTTTTATCATCAGGGAAAATTAGTGAGTGCTGCCACGCGGGGGAATGGGATTGAAGGGGAGCTTGTTACTCACAACGCCAAGACCATCCCCTCCATCCCTTTACGCATTGCTTACACAGGACCCCTAGAAATTCGCGGGGAAGTGGTCATTGAGAGCGCTGATTTTGAAAGATTGAATCAAGAACGCCTCCATCAAGGACAACCCCTCTTTGCCAACCCTAGAAATGCCGCAGCGGGGAGTTTGCGCCAACTCGATCCTAAAATTTGCGCGGCGCGCAAACTCACCTTTATGCCCTGGGGCTTGGGGCGTTGTCAACCCACTAGCCCCAGCTTTAAAACCATGATGGAAGAGATCATGGGCGATGGTTTTTTACCCACGCGCTTTTTAACATGCACCAATCTTGCAGAGATCGAACGCGCTTATACAGAGTTACACGCCCAACGCGCGCATGCACAGGTGGGCATGGATGGCATGGTGATTTTGGTCGATGCCTTCGCGTTGCAAGTCAAGTTAGGATTCACCCTCAAAGCCCCCCGCTTTGCGATCGCTTACAAATTTCCCGCCACAGAAAAGCACACTAAACTTTTAGGGGTATCCCCCCAAATCGGGCGTACAGGGGCGATCACTCCAGTGGCGATTTTAGAGCCCATAGTGCTTGATGGGGCGCGAGTCTCTAAAGCCACGCTCAATAATTACACCGAAATTCAGCAAAGGGGCTTTATGCTCCATGACATGGTGGTGGTGGTTAGAAGTGGGGATGTGATTCCTAAACTCATCAAGCCTTTAACCCATCTGCGCGATGGCACGCAAACCCCCATCATCCCCCCCACCCACTGCCCTGCATGTGATACTCTCCTAGCCCAACAAGAACTCAACCACTGCCCCGCGTGCAAGATGTCTTTACTCCTGAAAAACAAGCCCAACTTCTGCCCCACCTGCCATGCCTTTATGCGTAAATATGGCAGAAATACCCTCAGTACGCATTGTTTGGTGTGTGAAGGGGTTTTAGAATATAAACCCTATTGCCATCGTTGCGCATGCGACCTCTCCTACAGAGATCGCGCCTTGTTTTGTCCTAACCCCCACTGCCCCCCCAAACTCAAGGAAAAAATTGTACATTTTGCCTCTAAACATGGTTTGGATATTGCCGGATTGGGGGATAGGGTGGTGGCGCAACTGCTAGAATTAAAGTGTATTGGTGGGATCACTGACCTTTATACGCTCAATCTAGAAACCTTGCTCACCCTAGAGGGCTGGAAACACAAACGCGCCCAAAATCTCCTAGATGCCATTGCCAACACCAAGCACGCCCCGTTATGGCGTTTAATCAACGCCTTAGGGATTGAGCACATCGGCAAGGGGGCAAGCAAAGCCTTAGCCCAAGCCTTCGGGTTAGAGGTGTTTACAAAACGCGCGCAAGATTTTAAAGCCCTGCCTGGCTTTGAGCACAAGATGGCTAACGCGTTAGAGCAATTCATGCATGAAAATCGCGATCTCATCGCCCAATTATTGCACCTGCTAGAACCCACCCCTCCTAGTACCCTTGCACAAGAGTCTTCTTTTTTCAATCAAAAAAACATCGTGTTGACAGGTACTTTTAGTGTCTCTAGAGAGGCCTTGAGCGCGCGTTTAGAAAGTTTAGGGGCATGTGTGAAAAGCAGCGTGAGCGCGGCCACCCATTTACTTATTTATGGGGACAATCCGGGAAGCAAGTTAGAGCGCGCCCAAGAACGGGGCATCCCCGTTATGGATCAAACCCAGCTGTGGCAGATGCTGAAAGATTAACCCCCCCTTTTTTAACCTAGAGGTGCTCTTTGTCTGTTACGACCTTGTAGCCTTGAAGGGCAAAGAAGATGATGTAGAAGTAGCAGACCATGGGCACGAGATAGGAGATGATAAGTCCCATGTAATCGGCAACAAGCCCTTGCACAGGAGGGACGAGTGCCCCGCCCACAATGGCGATACAGATGAGTCCAGAAGCTTGGCTAGTGAATTTGCCCAAACTCTTGGTTGCTAGAGAGAAGATAGTGGGGAACATGATGGAATTAAAAAACCCGATTGCTAGCAAGAGATAGGTTGTAGTGTGGTTGTCCAAGACAATGGCTAGCACCAACAAGATCACATTCATGATCGCATTGAAAGCCAAACACCTATTGGGCGCGATCTTGGCCATGATAGCGCTTCCAATGAAGCGCCCCACCATCGCTCCACCCCAGTAGTAGCTGATGTATTGGGTGGCGGTTTTGGCATCCAAGTTTGACACTTTTTCCATCGTGTTGATTAAGAAACTCCCGATGGAGACTTCCGCGCCCACATAAAAAAAGATCGCCAATGCCCCTAGCACTAGATGGGGGTATTCAAACATACTCTGCTTACCATCATGATTTTCTTCACTAATTTGTTCCGCACGTTCGCGTACATCGGGTAATTTCAACAAGTAGAACACCACCGCTAACAAAATTGCCACCCCGGCAATGATCAAGTAGGGGATTTGCACCGATTGGGCTTCTTTGGCTTTGTCCACCACTTCAGCCGTGCCAGAAATAATTAAAAGCGCTCCAAAGTGCGGCCCTACAGTGGTACCTAGGGAGTTGAAGGCTTGCACGAGAGTGAGCGCGGTGGCTTCTTTGCCTGGGGCCAATAGAGTTACAAAGGGGTTGCCCGCCGTCTGCAAAAGCACGACCCCACTGGCCAAAATAAAGAGCGCGCCTAAAAAGATGGGGTAAGAAGCCGTAGAAGCGGCCGGGTAAAAGAGGATACAGCCCAAGGCAGTGAGCAAAAAGCCCCCCACTACCCCAGCAGGATAGCCAATTTTTTCTAACAATTTCCCAAAGGGCCCGCCCGTGATAAAATAGGCCCCAAAGAAACAAAACTGCACCAACGCTGCCTCAAAATGGCTCAACTCAAAGATCTTCTTCAGATGGGGAATCAGTACATCGTTAAGCACCGTGATGAAGCCCATAATGAAAAACAGCGCGGTCAGGCTGGCCAGGGCAAAAGTATTACTCTTAGTCTGCATGCAAAACTCCTTTGTTGTAGGTTTTATAAAGATTGATTAAGTGTTGTGTGGAGCTATCATGGGGGTTTTGCGCGCTCCCCTCGCGCAATTGGGTTAGAATATCTTTAGCCAATTCCTTGCCCAATTCCACGCCCCATTGATCAAAACTATTGATGTCCCAAATAGCCCCCTGCACGAAAATTTTATGTTCATAAAGCGCGACCAAACTCCCAATACTCTTGGGCGTGATCGCATCGAGCAAGAGCATATTGCTAGGGCGGTTGCCCGAGAACACGCGGTGAGGGGCGAGCGCGCGCGCTTGCGTATCGGGCATGCCCTTTTCTAGAAGTTGGGTATAGGCCTCTTTATAATCCTTGCCCTTCATAAACGCCTCTGCTTGGGCAAAGACATTGCTGAGTAAAATCTCATGGTGGCCGGGCAAATTGCCCTCCTTGCTCAAAGAGGCGATAAAATCAATGGGGGTTAAATGCGTGCCCTGATGGAGCAGTTGAAAAAAGGCGTGTTGGGAGTTGATCCCAATATCCCCCCAGATGATGGGCCCGGTGTCGTAATCCACCACTTCCCCCCCTAAAGTGGTGCGCTTGCCATTGCTTTCCATGTCTAGTTGTTGGATAAATCTAGGAAAATAGCGCAAATATTGATCATAAGGGGCGATCAAGTGGCTGCCCGCATCAAAGAAATTCACATACCAAATCCCTAGTAAAGCCAAGATCACGGGCATGTTATGCTCAAAGGGCGCGTTTTTAAAATGCTGATCCATCTCAAAAGCCCCTTGCAAAAGCGCGTAAAAATTCTCTTTGCCCAAGTAGATCATGATAGAAAGCCCGATCGCCGACCACAAACTATAACGCCCCCCCACCCAGTTCCAAAACTCAAACATGTTATTTGTGTCAATCCCAAAAGCTTGCACGGCCTGCTTATTGGTGGAGAGCGCTACGAAGTGTTTGGCGATGTGGGTTTCATCATGGGCATGGGCTAAAAACCACGCGCGCGCGCTCAACGCGTTAGTCAAGGTTTCTTGGGTAGAAAAAGTCTTAGAAGCGACAATAAAGAGCGTGGTTTCTGGGTGGATTTTATCTAGCACGCTTTGGATTTGAATCCCATCCACATTGGAAACAAAGTACATATTTAAGCGCGGGTGGGCGTAGCGCTTTAAAGCCTTGCACACCATCAACGCGCCCAAATCCGAGCCCCCGATGCCAATATTCACCACATCTGTAATAATTTGATTGGTATAACCTAACCAACGCCCACAGCGCAAGGCATCGCTAAAATCTGCCATGCGCGCGAGCACCTCGCGCACCTTGGGCATCACATCTTGCCCATCTAGCATAACAGGTTCTTGGGTTTGCTTGCGCAAAGCCGTATGCAACACCGCGCGCCCCTCTGTGGTGTTGATCTTTTCTCCAGAAAACATGGCTTCAATCTTGCGCTTCAAGGCGCATTCTTCGGCCAAGTCTCTGAGAAGCTTCAAGGTTTCATCATCAATACGATTCTTGGAATAATCTAAAGACAAATCCCCCACTTTGAGAAAATAGCGCGTGGCGCGTTGTGGATCGCGCGCGAACATGTCCTTCATGTGCGCGTGTTTCAAATCTTGAAAATGTGTTTCTAAGGCCTTAAATGCGTGCAGAGTCGTTAAACTCATAGATGCGCCTTGAGATGGTTGTTTAGCGCCACAGCCACACCCTTTAAACCCGGATATTCAGAGAGCACCACATAAACAGGAATGGCGGCCAAGTAGGCAGCAAAACGCCCCTTGTTCTCAAAGCGCAGGCGGAAAGGGGAAGTCTTAAAATAATCAATAAAGCGCGGGATAATCCCCCCAGAGAGATACACCCCTCCGCGTGCTCCCAAGATCAAAGCCATGTTAGAAGCCACCGTACCTAAGATGGTACAAAAAATGTCTAAAGTCAAACGGCATAGGGGAGACTTACCACTTAAAGCCTGTTGGCTAATGAGCTCAGGGGTCATCTGGATAGAACCAATTCCCTCTCTGTCGGCTAAAGCCGCATGGATGAGCACTAACCCCGCCCCGCTCAAAAAGCGTTCAGCAGAAACATGCCCGTACTTCTTGCGCGCGTAGTGCCAAATCATAATCTCGGTATCATCAAAGGGCGCAAAGCTCACATGCCCTCCCTCTCCGGCTAAGGCTGTGTAAGAGCCATCACAACAAGGAATGAGCGCGCTCACCCCTAGCCCTGTGCCTGGACCTAGCACCAATTTGGGTGCGTGCAACTCACACGCGCTCCCTCCCACTTGCAATAATTCTTCAGCGTTGAGCTTGGAGAGGGCGTAGGCCTGGGCGGTGAAGTCGTTGATGAGAATTAATACATCAAATTTCAGGGCTTGGCGGGTGGTTTCAATGGAAAACGCCCAATGATGGTTAGTCATTTGCACCCAATCGCCCACCACCGGGTTAGCAATGGCGATGGCAGCGTGTTTGACGGGGGGGTTATTGGTCTTGGCTAAATAGGCCTTGATCGCATCCACTACAGTGTTATACTCTTGGCAGGGGAAGACTTCCGTATGCTCCAAACGTTCAGGAGCGACCTCTAAGCTGAAACGCGCGTTTGTGCCTCCAATGTCGGCAAGCAGGCGGGGGTAAGTTTTATTGAGTGTAGAAGACATTACAGAGTACCTTTTTAGAATGTAGAATAAAAGAAATGGGAAGTTTGGGGTTGATCCCCTTAGCAGCCTCCTCAAAAACCCTGCGCTTCTCCTCCCCAGAGATGAGCAACCAAGTTTCTTGGCAACTCTGCAGGGCGTGCAAACTCATGCTAATGCGTTTGTGGGGGGCACTCTTAGGCGTGGTGAGCACAAGGGGATCTGTGGTGCTTAGGGCGTGCTCGTATTCAGGGGCATCGGGGAACAGCGAGGCGGTGTGTCCATCCAAGCCCATGCCAAGCAGCGCTAAATCGGGTTGTTGATAATTCTCTAGGGCTTTTGCTAAGATCATCTCAGGGGGTAGGCTAGCATCTGTTACCAAGGGGCTAAAGGGCACTTCAATGTTAAATTTAGAGCGCACCTTGTCTAAAAAATGTCTATGGATCAAAGACGCGTTGCTATCTTCGTGATCGGGGGGGACAATGCGATCATCTACTAAACTCAGTGTGTAGCTATCCCACCGCTTAAATCCTGCCATATACTCTAAAAAGGGGATCGGGCTTTTGCCCCCTGAAAAGGCGATATGGATTTGGTGATGCTCTCTGGCATGGCGATGATCTAGATCATTTATGAATGCGCTAGCATGGCATCCAAAATCCTCTAGGTATCCTTGAGGAGTGCCCTTATTGGCAAGTTCAAAAAAATTCAAAACCACGCACGCCCCTCTTTTTCTAAAAGTTCAAAGGCTTCTTGTGGTCCAAAACTCCCCGCTGGGTAGAAATACAAGGGGGTTTGGTCTGCCTGCCATGCTTGCAAGATGGGATCGAGCCACACCCAAGCGGCTTCTAATTCGTCTTGGTGGTTGAACGCGCTCTGATTGGAGTCAAACGCGTCTAAGATGAGGCGTTGGTAAGCGTCCATGCCACTCTCTAGCGTGCTTTGCAACACAAGGGGGGTGTTGGCATGCAGATTTAGAGAAATGGCGGGGTTGGGCTGTATCCTAAAGACAAGGGGAGCACCCCCCTTAAAGCTAACCACCACCTCCACAAAAGAACTCCCCATGCGCTTGCCCGTGCGCAAGTAAAAGGGCACGCCCGCCCACTCAGGGCGATCGATCTCTAATTTGAGCGCGACAAAGGTTTCGGTTTGGCTGTTAGGATTGACATGGGGTTCTTGACGATAGCCTGCAAGCGCGCCATCTGCGCTGTATTGGGCACGGATGACCTGACTAGCCAAGTTTTTATTCTCTAGGGGTTTGAGGCTTTGGAGTAAAGAGAGTTTAGCCTGACGGATAGAGGAGGCATTTAGGTTTGAGGGCAAGGGCATGGTGAGCAAGGTGAGCATTTGGAGCATGTGGTTTTGGAGCATGTCGCGCAACGCCCCCATAGGATCGTAAAAGCCCCCCCGACTCTCCACCCCCAAAGTTTCGCACACGCTCACTTGGACATGATCGACATGATCTCTATGCAAAAGGGTTTGCAAGAGTGGGTTAGAGGCGCGCAGATGCAAGAGATTTTGTACGCTCTGTTTGCCCAAATAGTGATCGATGCGATAAATTTGGTTTTCTTGGTAGTGCTGGGCGATGCTCTTGTGGATGGCGCGCGCGGAGTGCAGGTCCACCCCTAGGGGCTTTTCTAGCACGATCTTCACTTGGGGGGCATTCAGCCCCACTTGGGCTAAGTGCGCGCAAGTGGTGGCAAAAAACTCCGGAGCGATGGAGAAATAGATGATCGTGTTAGGGTGGAGGGGGCGGGCTGTAAGCACCCTGAAATCCTGCGCTTGGGTCAAGTCCATCGCCACATACTCAATGTGTTGGGTAAAACTTTCCCATAATGTCAAATCAAGATTTTTTAGATGAGGTTTTGACTTGGTGTCTAAGATTTGTAAAAACTCCGCTTGGCTGAGGCGCGAACGACTCGTAGCTAAGATACTGGGGGTCAGTCGTTGATCTTGATAAGCCCTATACAGGGCGGGGAAGATCTTGCGTAAAGCCAAATCCCCCGTTGCGCCCAGCAAAATAAAACGGCCTTCGCGCATCTAAATCCTTTATGTATAGGATACTTTTACCAAAAAGATAGCATACTTTAGACACACACTACACATATAAGGATTGCCCATGGCACTAAAAGCCCTAGAACATGTTACAAAAATTATCATAGAACGCAGCCAACCCACCCGCCAAGCTTACCTAGAGCGCATCGCCGCGCATCGGGGCAAGATCGCCCGTAAGGACTTGGGTTGTGCCAATTTAGCCCACACCTATGCCAGCCTGCCCGATCATCTCAAAGAGACAATCAAGGACACCAAAAGGCGCAATTTTGCCATTGTCTCAGCTTACAATGACATGCTCTCTGCCCACCAGCCTTTTAAAACTTACCCGGATTGGATCAAAGAAGAGCTGGCTAAACATGGTTTGAGCGCGCAATTTGCCGGGGGAGTGCCAGCGATGTGTGATGGGATCACACAGGGCTATGAGGGTATGGAGCTTAGTTTGTTTTCGCGCGATGTGATCGCGATGAGCAGCGCGGTCGCGCTTTCTCATAATGTCTTTGATGGGGCGTTTTATTTAGGCGTGTGTGATAAGATCGTGCCCGGGTTATTGATAGGGGCGCTGAGTTTTGGGCATTTGCCCAGTATTTTTGTGCCCTCAGGTCCTATGACTAGCGGGATTTCTAACGCGCAAAAATCTAAAACTAGGGAGCTGTTTGCACAGGGCAAGATTTCTAGGGACGCGCTTTTGGAGAGCGAAATGCAGTCTTACCATTCTGTGGGCACTTGTACCTTTTATGGCACGGCAAACTCTAACCAAATGATGGTGGAGTTAATGGGTTTACACCTGCCCAATTCAGCCTTTATTCACCCCAACACCTCCCTAAGGCACGCGCTAGTTAAAGCAGCCGCTACACACATGGCGACTAAAGAGGTGCAACCTATCGGGGTGTTGCTCTCTGAAAAGAATATTGTCAACGCGATGGTGGGTTTGATGGCAACCGGGGGTTCAACCAACCACACGATCCACCTTGTAGCCATCGCCAAAGCCGCGGGGATTATCATTAATTGGGATGATTTTGATGCGATCTCACAGATCACCCCCTTACTGGCGCGCGTCTATCCTAATGGCAAAGCCGATGTAAATCAATTTGAAGCAGCAGGGGGGCTAGCGTTCGTGGTGCGTGAATTGCTAAAAGCCGGGCTTTTGCATGAGGATTGCCAGACCATCATGGGAGTTGGGCTGGAAGCCTACACCAAAAACCCCTATTTGCTTGAGGGTGAGCTCACCTACAAAGAGGGCGTATTAGAGAGTTTGGATACCAATATCGTGCGCCCTGTAAAAGAACCCTTTAGTGCAGACGGGGGGCTTAGAACTTTAAAGGGCAATTTGGGGCGCGCGGTGATCAAAATCTCCGCAGTCGCTCCAGCACACCAAAAAATCCAAGCCCCCGCTTTAGTCTTTCACTCCCAACAAGAATTTATAGATCGTTTTGAGCAAGGGGATTTGAATCGCGACTTTGTCGCGGTCTTGCCCTATCAGGGTCCCCGGGCTAATGGCATGCCCGAGTTGCACAAACTCACCCCCATTTTAGGCACTCTGCAAGATCAAGGCTTTCAAGTGGCTTTGCTCACCGATGGGCGTATGAGCGGGGCTTCAGGCAAAGTGCCCGCTGCCATCCACATCAGCCCGGAGGCGTTGCTAGGCGGGGCGATCGCACGCGTGCAAGAGGGCGATGAGGTGCTTTTAGACGCACAAGAGGGGGTGTTAGAAGCGCTTGTAGAACCTAGAGAATGGGAGGCTAGAGAGTCTGATCTGATACAGCGCGTCCATGTGGGCAGTGGGCGCGAACTCTTTGCCGGTTTTAGGAGTTTAGCCACCAGCGCAGAGAATGGGGCAACCAGTTTTGGACATTGAGGAGAACACCATGCAAGCTAAAGAGATTTTAAACACCGGCCCGTTAATCCCTGTAATCACTTTGCAAGACCCCAAACAAGGCGTGCCCCTAGCCCATGCCCTTTTAAAAGGGGGGGTTAAGATTTTAGAGATCACCTTGCGTACAGCAGGCGCGCTAGAGGGGATCACCTTGATTTCTAAAGAAGTCCCCGAGGCGATTGTGGGGGCGGGCACGATTTTAAATGCCCCCATGCTCAAACAAGCTAAAGAAGCCGGGGCGCGCTTTGCCATTAGCCCGGGGATCAACGCCAAGTTTGCCAAAGAAGCCCAAGGCATAGATATTCCCCTGATCCCGGGCGTGGCAAGCGCGGGCGAATTGATGTTGGCTTTAGAATACGGCTTTGACGCGCTCAAACTCTTCCCGGCTGAGGCGGTGGGGGGGGTGAAATTGCTCAAATCCTTGAGCGCGCCCTTTAAGGGGGTACAATTCTGCCCCACTGGGGGGATTAGCTTAGAGAACATGGGCGCGTATCTAGCCCTAGAGAACGTCGCCTGTGTGGGGGGATCGTGGCTGACCCCTCAAGACTTGATGGCAAAGGGGCAATGGGATCAAATTACTCAGATTGCTCAAAAGAGCTTACAAGCAGTGCAAGCGCAAAAGGGATAGGCATGGGCACCGCTGGTAAAAATGCCTATTTGGCGTTGCGCGCCTCAGCTGGGAGCGGCAAGACCTTTGCGCTGGTGTTGCGCTATGTGGCGTTGTTATTGAAAGGCGCGCGCGCCCATGAAATCCTAGCGCTCACTTTTACCAATAAAGCAGCCTTGCAAATGCAAGAACGCATCATCCAAGCCCTAGAAGATCTGTGCGCTGATAGCATGGCTCAAAATGATCCAAGGGGTGGGGTTTACAAAAACGCCGCCCTTGTGGAGGCGTTGGCGCAAAAATACGCCCTTGAAGCCCCCGCTATCGCCCACCATGTCCCTAGGGTTTATGCGCAATTCTTGCAAGACAATGCCCAAATCATGACCATTGATGCGTTTTTGCAAAAAGTCTTGCGCAAGTTTAGCTACTTTGTGGGAGTGAGCGCGTCCTTTAAGGTGAGTTATCTGAGCGTGGAGGACAAATTACTAGGCTTTTTATTGTCTCTCAAGGCTAGGGATATGCACGCGTTACGGGGCTTTTGCCAGCGCATTTTGGACACTGGGGATAGTTTTAACGCCATTCACGCGTTGGGCTTGATTTTAGAGCTGTATTACAGCGGGATTAGTGTTATCCCTCCCACAATCCTAAGTACCCCTGATATAGCCACCCTTGAAGCAGAAATTCTACACCAAGCGCGCGCGCTCCAAGACAAGATCAAAGAACGGGTGAGCACCCCACGCGCCCAAAATGCCCTTAAATGTGCCTCTATCCAAGAAGTCCTCAAATCTTTTAAACCCATCATAGAGGGCGCAACCTACCTTTACTTTAAAAAATATGCCCTGCAGGATTTAACTCCTGATTTCCAAGCTTTGCAAGAGAACATCGCCTTGTATTACCAAGTTCAAGAGTCTTTGGCGTTTAAAGATTTGAATCGTTTTCTAAGCCTTTATCAAGCCCATACCCACAGCCCTACCCAATTGGATTTTAATGCCATTGCCCTCAAAGCGCATGCCCTTTTAGCGGGGAGTCTGCTTGATAGAGATTTTTTCTATTTTAGACTTGATAGCCGCATTAGCCATATCTTAGTAGATGAGTTTCAAGACACCAGCGTGTTGCAATACCAAATTCTAAAACCCCTGATTGATGAAATCAAAGCGGGTAAGGGGCAGAATTTAGCCCAGCGGAGCGTGTTTTTTGTAGGAGATGTGAAGCAGAGCATTTATGGCTTTAGGGGGAGTTATAGCGATCTTTTCACGCGCGCATGCGCAGAATTTGCCAGCGATGAGCTAGACACCAATTATCGCAGCGATAGGGCCGTACTGGATTTTATCAACACCACTTTTGCTAAAACATTCAAGGATCAATACAGCGCGCAAAAGGCGCGCCCAAACGCCCAAGAAGGCTATGTCAAAGTGCGCCAAACGCCCAAAGAGGATCTTTTAAAGACCCTCACTCAAGAAGTGTGTGCGCTGTTGCAAAAGCGCGTAGACCCTTCAGAGATCACCATTCTTTGCTTTAAAAACCAAGATGCGATCTGTATTAAAGATCATCTGCTAGAAGCCCAAGAAGCCACCCCAGCCCTGCGGGGCGTACCCATTATCAGCGAGACAGACACCCATCTATTAGCCCAAAGAGAGGCTAAGATTTTAATGCACGCGCTCAAACACGCTTTAGCCCCCCAAGAACACAAACCCTACCACCGCGCGTGTATGCTCAAATTGCTAGGTCTGCCCTTGAACGCCTCTCTAGATGCCCCCACATTCAACGCCAATTTAGGCGGGTTTGTTCTAGCGCTCATGCGCCATTTTCAGCTCTATAGCCCTCCAGCGCGCCATTTTTTAGAACTCTCCCTAGCCCACCATGACCCTACGCGCTTTATAGAGGTGTTAGAAAAAGAGGATTTGGGCTTTAGCCACCAAAGCGCACAGGGGATTAAAGTGATGACGATCCATAAATCTAAGGGCATGGAATTTGGGCATGTGCTCGTGGTCGAGCCTTTGGGAGGGAGCAAGGCAGACACTTCTAAGTTTTTCACCCTTTATCAAAAGGGCTCTTTGACACCTTTTTATCGCCAAAAGGGGCGTGAACACTTTGATTTGGACTATGCGCAAGCTTTGCAAGCCTTTAAAGAGCGTCAGAGTGCCGAAGAAAAGCATGTACGCTATGTGGCATGCACGCGCGCCAAACACAGCTTGATCCTTGTGCAGCAGACAGAAAAAAGTGCTTTTGAATCCCTGCAACTCCAGCCCTTAGAAAAGGGTACAATCGTGCCTAGCCCCACTCCCCCGCACACACCCCTGCTAGAGGATACCCCCGCTTTGCTAGATCGCCAACGCGCCTTTGGGAGGCAGGACGATCACTTGCAACAAACACAAGAGGATTCGCATTTTTCTAGTGAGGCGTTGCGGTTTGGGGAGGCGTTGCACAAGGCGTTAGAATTACACTATGGTTATGGGATTGATAGACCCGCTTTAAAAGACTATTTAGGGTATCATTATGGCTTTCAGGGGGTGGACATAGATCGGGTTTTAGCGCGCCTAGAAACCCTGGAGCACACAGGCGCGTTTCAAGCTCTATTGCATGGCGATATTGCTGTGGAACTCTCTTTTAAAACAGGACGGCATGTGATCAGAATGGACATGCTTGTGGGTGAATCGGCGCGTTTATGCATTTTGGATTACAAGAGTGGAGAGAGCTATCAAAATAAGCACCGCCAACAAATCTTAGCTTACCAACAAAGCGTGCAACGCGTTTATCCGGATTGCCAAGTACAGGGGGTTTTGATTTATGCGTTAGAATCGGGCGTGCAAGTGCGCCCCTTATAATCTCTCAAGAAGGACAGCGATGACACAAACGCCCAAGAATCTTTTTTTAGACTTCGTCAAAAGCGAATCTTTTGGAGGGATTTTTCTCTTTGTGAGCGCCGTGTGGGCGATGATCTATGCCAACTCTTTTTTAGCCCCTTACTATTTTGAGTTATGGCACACCCAAGTGGGCTTTAGGGTGGGAGAACATTTCTTTGGTTTTTCTATCCACCAATGGATTGATGATGTGCTCATGGCGTTGTTTTTTCTCTTGGTGGGTTTGGAGATCAAGCGCGAGGTGCTCTATGGCGAGCTTTGCGGGTTTGCCAAAGCCGCCTTTCCTGTGATCGCCGCTTTGGGGGGTATGATTGTCCCGGGCTTGATTTATCATAGTTTGAACGCCAACACAGCCAGCGCGCATGGCTTTGGGATTCCTATGGCTACAGATATTGCCTTTGCTTTGGGGGTGATTTTACTCTTGGGCAAGCGCGTCCCCCCTGCGCTCAAAGTCTTTCTAGTAACTTTAGCCGTGGCCGATGACTTGGGCGCGATCGTGGTGATTGCGATCTTTTATAGCTCCAATTTACACATGGCTTGGCTGGCTGGATCGGGGGGGATTTTGCTGGTGTTGGTGTTGCTAAATATGCTAGGGGTGCGCTATTTGTGGGCGTATTTGCTCTTAGGGGTGGGGCTGTGGATCACCACGCACAATAGCGGGATTCATGCCACCATCGCCGGCGTAGCACTGGCCTTCACCATCCCTATTAAAATCACCCAGCGCAAGCAGGCTGTACAGGGTTTTAGCACGATGGTGGAAAACTTTAAGAGCGCGTTTAACCCCAGCACGCACAGCACCAACAAACCCCTAGAACAAGAGCAACGCGACATTCTCTACACCTTGCAAGACGCCACTAGAAAATTACAAAGCCCCCTAGAACGCCTAGAACACGCTTTGCACCCCTATAGCGCCTACTTCATCATGCCCTTATTTGCGCTAGCCAATGCAGGAGTGGCTATTAGTAAGGATCTCAATTTTCATGTGGATGAAATTTTATGGGGCGTGATCTTGGGACTGGTGGTGGGCAAGCCCATTGGCATTTTTGGCATTACCTTTCTAGCTGAGAAGTTTAAGATCGCCAAACGCCCCGATGGGGTGAGTTGGGCGCAGATTCTAGGGGCGGGCATGCTCGCAGGCATCGGCTTTACCATGTCCATGTTCATGTCTAATTTGGCTTTTGACAATAAAGACGCGATGGAGGTTTCTAAGGTCGCTATCTTGCTCGCTTCGCTTGTTTCAGGCCTGTTAGGGACGCTGTATTTGACGCTGATGTATCAAAAGCCCAAATCTTAAAGCCAAGCCTTAAGTAAAGTTATTATAATCGGAGTTTTGAATCTCACAAGGGAGTTATATGGGTCAAACTAAAGAAATTCTCACTTCGCTCTTGCCTTTGCTGGTGCTCTTTGCCATCTTTTATTTTCTCATTATCCGCCCCCAACGCGTACAAGCCAAAAAACATAAAGAAATGTTAGAGGGCTTGCAAAAGGGGGATAAGATCGTCTCTCAAGGGGGGCTCATCTGTGAGGTGATCAAGCCCGAAGCGAATTTTTTTAAAGTAAGATTAAACGAGGGCTTGGAAGTCAAGCTGGCTAAAAACTATGTCGCCTATAAGATCGATGAAGAGCTTGCTAGTAACCCCATTTCTTTGAAGAAAGAGGCGCAGTAGTCTTTGGGGCGGGTATTTAACGCGCGCTTACTCGTCTTTGTGATCGCGCTGATTTTTGGGGTGGGACTTTCTCTGCCTAGCTTGTTACAGACTAAGGGACCCAAGATCACCTTGGGGTTAGATTTAAGGGGGGGCTTGAGTCTATTGCTAGGGGTGCAAACCCAAGCAGCGCTCAAGAACAAATACACTTCTATAGCCACCTCCCTAGATTACGCTTTTAAAGAGCAAAATATTTTAGTCAAGGACTTGCAATCTTCTCTGCAGGGAGTGGAGTTTGATCTCTTAGACCCCGATGAAGCCAAAGCCCTCAACAAGATTTTAGAGGATTTTAGCAAGGATGGGGTGCAGGTGAGTGTAGCCCAAGAGCATTATACCCTTTCTCTAGGCTTTGAAAAGATACAGACCTTCCAACAGCAAACCCTCCTGCAAGTCATTAACACCATTAGAAATCGCCTCGATCAATTCGGGCTAGCCGAACCCACAGTGCTCCAACAGGGCAGGGACGCAATTTTAGTGCAATTACCCGGGATTAAGACCCTAGCTGAAGAGCAGCGGGCTAAGGATTTGATCACTAAATCTGCCCATTTGCAGATGATGGCCGTAGATGAGGAGAAAAACCCCTATCTAGCAGAATTGAGCCCAGAGGAGATTCACAAGCTAGGCGATGTGGTCTTGCCCTATGCGCCCCAAAGTGGGGGGGCGGGTAAATTATTGTTAAAGGCGATCCCTATTTTAGATGGGGAAATGCTCACAGACGCGCAAGTGGCTTATGATAAAAATAACCAACCGGTGGTGAGCTTTAGTTTGGATTCTAGAGGGGCAAAGATTTTTGGGGATTTTTCAGGCTCTAATGTGGGCAAGCGCATGGCGGTTGTCTTAGACAATAAGGTTTACTCTGCGCCCTATATTCGCGAGCGCATTGGGGGGGGGAGCGGGCAAATTAGCGGGAGCTTTAGCGTGGAGCAGGCGAGCGATTTGGCCATTGCGCTTAGAAGTGGGGTTTTGAGCGCGCCCATTAGCGTGTTAGAAAAGCGCATTATTGGACCTAGTCTAGGGGCAGATAGCATCCGCACCTCTTTGATTGCCCTAGCCGGAGCGTTTGTCTTGGTCATCGCCTTTATGATCTTTTATTACGCGATGGCTGGGGTGATTGCCAGCGTGGCGTTGGTGGTCAATCTCTTTTTGATCATCGCGGTGATGGCGCTCTTTGGGGCGACCTTGACTTTGCCGGGCATGGCCGGGATTGTGCTCACTGTGGGGATGGCAGTGGACGCTAATATCATCATCAATGAGCGGGTACGCGAAGGCTTAAAGGCCAATGAAAGCGTGGCACAAGCCCTGCACTCCGGCTATGCCAACGCCTCGCGCGCGATCTTTGACTCCAATCTCACCTCTTTAATTGCCTCGCTCTTGCTCTATGCCTATGGTACGGGCTCGATCAAGGGCTTTGCGCTCACCACCGGCATTGGGATTTTAGCCTCCATTTTAACCGCCATCATTGGCACGCAGGGCTTTTACCAAGCCATTGCCTCTAAACTCTCCAAAAAGAAAGGGCTTTACTTTTGGTTTGGGATTCGCTTGAGCGCGTCGCCTAAAACCTCTAAAAGGAGTAAGCATGGAACTCTTTAAACGCGTGCGCATTTTGAATTTCATGCACTATGCTCGTTTCACCCTGCCCATCTCAGGCGCGTTGGTGTTGCTGTGTTTAGGCTTGATATTTTTTAAGGGCTTTAATTTGGGGGTGGATTTTGCCGGGGGGAGTGTGGTGCAAGTGCGCTTTGAAAAGGCGGTGGGGGTGGCTAAAGTGCGTGAAGCTGTGGCACACGCCTTTAAAGGGGTACAGGTGAGCGAGTTTGGCGCGCCTGAAGAAATGGTGATTAAAATCCCCTTGCTGGCTAGGCAAAATGGGGCTAAACAGGATCTAGGCGTGCAAATTAGCCGCTTGCTCAGCCCCTTGGGCAAGTTTGAAATCCGTAAATTGGACAGTGTGGGGCCTAGAGTGGGGAGCGAACTCAAAGAAAAGGGGGTGTTGTCGCTGGTATTGGCCATTGTCGCGATGATGATTTATGTGAGTTTTCGCTATGAGTGGCGTTTTGCCTTAGCTGGGGTGTTGGCTCTAGCCCATGATACTTTGGTTACAGCGGTGAGTGTAATCGTTTTCAACATTGATCTCAATTTAGAGGTGATCGCCGCGCTTTTGACCTTACTGGGCTATTCTATCAACGACACGATCATTATTTTTGATCGCATCAGAGAGGGCATGCTCACACGCAAACAGCAAGACCTCTACGCCCTGATCAATGAGGCCATTTCTAGCACACTCACGCGCACCCTGCTAACCTCTCTTACGGTGTTCTTTGTCTTAGTAGTGCTCTATCTCTTTGGCTCTAAAATTCTCATAGGCTTTTCTTTGCCCATGTTGGTGGGTACAGTCGTAGGGACTTACAGCTCAATCTTCATTGCTCCAAGATTAGCCGTACTCTTGGGTTTTGACTTGGGGCGTTACCATGACAATGAGCTCAAAAAACTCAAGCGCAAACAAGAGAAAGAACGCCTAAGACAGCTCTATGAGCACGGGCGTGTCTAGGTAAGGAGTCGCATGGATTGGGGTCGTGTCGCCTTTGTGATCTTTAGCTTAGGGAGCACCACTTCTATAGCAGGGTTTTTTTACGATCCTAATGTGGTCGTGCTTTTCATCGCGCTCGCGCTCAATCTCATCACCACCACGCTCAAAATCGGGGTGCAAAAACAATTTGCTTCTGAACTCTTGGGGGGTTCGCTGGCTGCGCTTTTGCACCTCATCCCTGCCTTTATTTTCTTCCAAATTCTCAATGACAATATCTACGCCTCCATGCTAATGCTGGGCGCGTTGGTGAGCAATGTTTTTTGCTTGGTGGTGATCATCATTGATGGCACGAAAAATACCGATACGGAGTACTGATGAAACACTACAATCCACACAGCATAGAAGCAAAATGGCAGAATATTTGGGCACAAAGCGGGGTTTTTGAACCCCTTAAGGATTTTAGTAAACCCAAGAAATATATCTTAAGCATGTTCCCCTACCCTAGCGGGGCAATCCACATGGGGCATGTGCGCAATTACGCCATCGGGGACGCTCTAGCGCGCTATTACCGCCAAATGGGCTACAATGTCTTGCACCCGATGGGCTTTGACGCTTTTGGCATGCCTGCAGAAAATGCGGCCATTCAGTATGGCGTCCACCCTAAACAATGGACTTATGAAAACATGTCCAAAATGCGCACAGAATTTCAGGCGTTGGGCTTTTCTTTTTCTCAAGAGAGGGAGTTTGCCACTTGCGATCCTCACTACACCAAGATCGAACAGGGCTTTTTTATTGAAATGTACAAACAAGGTTTGGTTTATCAAAAAGAGGCATGGCTGAATTGGTGTCCTAAGGATAAAACCGTTCTAGCCAATGAACAGGTCGTTGATGGAAAATGTTGGCGCTGTGATACCCCTGTGGTACAAAAACAGATGCCCCAATACTACCTCAAGATCACCCAATACGCCGAAGAACTCTTAGAGGGTTTAAAAACCCTAGAAGGGCATTGGCCAGCCCAAGTACTGCGCATGCAAGAAAATTGGATTGGCAAATCGCAGGGCTTGGCTTTTGCCTTTGCCCTAGCCCCTGAAAGCGCTGCTCTTTTAGATTCGCATGCCCAAATTGAAGTCTTCACCACCCGTATAGACACCATTTACGGGGTAACCTTCATCGCCCTAGCCCCCGGGCATCCAAGTGTGGGCGCGCTTTTAGAGCGCGATCTGCTAGAGCCTAGCATCAAACAAGCCATTATAGAAATGCAAAACACCAGCGCGCGCGCGCGATCTATGGAGAAAAAGGGGGTGTTATTGCCCCTATATGCTTTGCACCCCCTAAGTTGTGAGCGCATCCCTATCTATGTGGCTAATTTCGTTCTAGAGAGCTATGGGAGTGGCGCGCTCATGGGCGTGCCCGCTCACGACACACGCGATCACGAATTTGCCACGCTTTTAAATATCCCCATTAAATCCGTGATCAGCCAAGAGGGGCTTTTAGAACACAGCCATGACTATGACGGCTTAACCCCTGCCCAAGCGCGCGAAAAATTGAGCGATTGGTTTGAGGCACATGGTTTAGGGCAACGCATCACCCATTATCGTCTCCAAGATTGGGGGATTAGCCGCCAACGCTACTGGGGCGCGCTCATCCCTATGGTGCGCTGCGATCACTGCGGACTCGTGCCTGAAAAACACGAAAACTTGCCCATCTTATTGCCCGAAGATGTCAATATTGATGGGGAGGGCAACCCTTTAGAGAAGCATCCTAAGTTTAGAGCCTGCACCTGCCCGACATGCAATCGCCCCGCACTCAGAGAGTGCGACACCATGGACACCTTTTTTCAATCCAGTTGGTATTTTTTGCGCTATGCCACGCCCAAAGAACTCTGGGAAAAAGAAGCTTTTGATCCCCAAGCTTTGGACTATTGGTTGGGTGTGGACGAATACATCGGCGGGGTGGAACATGCGATCTTGCACCTGCTCTATGCGCGTTTTTTTACTAGAGTGTTGCGCGATTTAGGCTATGTGCGCCTTGATGAGCCCTTTACCTGCTTGACCACGCAGGGGATGGTGCTTAAAGAGGGGGCAAAGATGAGCAAGTCTAAGGGGAATGTGGTCAGCCCCCAAGAGATTTTAAGCAAATATGGTGCAGACATCGCACGGCTCTATATCCACTTTGTCGCCCCCCCTAGTAAAGAACTAGATTGGAATGATAAAGCCCTAGAGGGGGGGGCGCGCTTTATCAAACGCTTTTATGAGAAGTCTTTTCTAGCCCTCCCCTGCGATCACCCCCCCAAGCTAGAAAATCTCAACGCCCAAGAAAAACAGGCGCGCGCCAAGGTGCATACCGCCTTGCAAAAATGCCATGCCATCTTTGAGAAAAAACAACCCGGTTACCCCTTTAACACCCTCATTGCCGCAAGCATGGAGGCGCTCAATGCGTTAGAAAAAACTTCTAATCCCGCCCTGTGGAGCGAAGCCTATTACATTTTAACCCATATCCTAGAGCCCATCATCCCCCATGTGTGCTCTGAAATCGCCAATCGTCTCTTTAAATGCCAAAATTTCAAACCTCAAGAGGTGGACAAAACAGCCCTAGAGCAAGAGAGCATCGAGATCGCCATCACCATCAATGGCAAAAAGCGCGCGAGCATGGTCGTGCCTAAGGATTTGGATCGCGATGGGCTGCTAGCCCAAGCCAAAGTACAGGCACATAAATGGCTAGAGAATCAAGAGATTCGCAAAGAAGTGGTTGTGCCTGCTAAATTGGTCAATTTTGTGATTTGATGAAAGGATGGATCATGGCGTTGGCATTGATGCTTGGGGGCTGTGGTTACCAGCCCATCGCCAATCTGGCGCAAAATGTGCTAGGGCAGGGGATTTTTGTACGCCTGATAGTGAATTTGCCCAATCCGCGCAACTCCGTGCAGTTTAAGGACATGCTCAACCGCGTGATTGTGCAACGCTTCCAAAACACCCTAACTAGCGAGCAACAAGCAGACTCCATCATCACCATAGAGATCACCAGAGTGATAGACACCTCCATTAGCCAAAATCAAGAGGGTTTCACCACCTTTTACCGGGCTACGGTGTATGTGGATTACACCTATGACAACAAAAAAGGGGTGGTAAAAAAGTTTAGCGATAGCGGGTATTACAATTACGCAGTGTCCTTACAAAACCCCTTGACCACCTATAATAACCGCCTCTATGCGATCTCCCAAGCGCTCATCCAAACCCTAACCCAATTTGTCTCCCAAATCGCCTATGAGGGCAAGTTGAACAAATGAGCTTGAGCGAATTTTTAGCCACACGCGCGCAAGAATACGCCCCCTTTGACCCCGCTCGTTTTCCTAGAATTTATGCGCACTTTTTAGAACGCTTCCATGACAAGATTCCTAAAATCCAAATCATTGGCACCAATGGCAAGGGGAGCACGGGGCGTTTTCTCACTTTGCTTTTAGAGCAGGCCGGGTTTAGAGTCCTGCATTTCACTTCCCCTCATCTTTTAACCCTCAACGAACGCTTTTATAGAGATCGCGCTCTAGTGAACGATGCGAAATTAGAACATGCCCATGCGCGCCTACAAGAGCTCCACCTAGACCCCAAGATTAGCTTTTTTGAATATATGACCCTCCTGGCTGTGATCCTCGCGCAGGGTTGCGACTACATGATTACAGAAGCCGGGCTTGGGGGGGAATGGGATAGCACGACACATTTGCGCGCGCGTGCGGCACTGATAATCACTCCCATTAGTTTAGATCACACCGATCGCTTGGGCAACACGCTCGCCCAGATCGCCCATACCAAATTAGCGGCAATGGGCACACTCGCCCCCAACACGCCCGTGATTCTAGCCCCTCAAGACCCTAGCGTGGCGTTTCAGGCCCAAGAAATGGCACAAAGCCACGCCCTGCCCCTATTTCAGGTTAGCTCCCCTTCCTTTGTGGCGCATGCCTATGCCTACCAACACCATTACCCTCTTTTTTTAGCCCAAAATTTCCAAACCGCGCTAGACACCCTAGAAGTGCTCCAAATCCCCCATGACCCCACTACCACCCCCCCTTTGGACTTGCGCGGACGGTTTGAAAGATTAGAAGACAATTTGATCTTAGATGTGGTGCACAATGTGGGGGGAGCGCAGGCGTTAAAAAAAGCCTTGCAAGAAAACTTTGGCGATCAAAAAATCCACTTGGTGTACCACAGCTACTCTAGAAAAGACGTACGGGGTGTCTTGGCGTGTTTAAAACCCATTATCGCATGTGTGTGGGTGTTGGAATTTGAAGATCCCCAGTTAATAGACATGCAAGAACTCGCGCTAGTTTTAGAGGGTGTGGGTGTGGCGTGGGCACGTTTTAATTGGGAAGCTTTTAAGGCGGTGCGCGCGCTTTGGGTGGTGGGGGGGTCTTTTAGCGTGGTGCGCGCCTTTTTGAAAGGTTATCATGCAAGATAAACTTGTACTCACCATTATCGATGAAGGCGGTTCTAAACAGCTCAAACTTTCTAGAAATCTTAAGCAATACTTGCTAATCGCGCTGTTAATTCTGTGCGTGTGTCTTGTGGTGGGGGGGGTGGGGTTAGGCTTTTTGGTCAAAAGGCTAGGCAAAATCAATTTAGAAAAGCGCATCAGTGAAGCTAAATACCAAGAACTCTACCGCAGAAATGACGCGCTCAAAAAAGACATCCAACAAAAGACTCAAGAGATCGCCTTGGTGAGTCACCAGATTAAAAACTTAGAGAATATCTTGAAGATCAACAAGGGCGATACACTCGACCCACAAGCTTATAGCCGCATTAATTTAAAATCCCTGCCCTTAGCCAGTAAGGACTTAGCCCTAGCTTTAATCCCTAATGGCGTACCTGTGATGACCTACACACACAAGGTCTTCACCCCCCCCGTGCCCAATAAACTCCACACACATGCCGGCTATGATTTCACCACCCCCCCCAACACCCCTGTTTATGCCAGTGCGAGTGGCATTGTCGATGTGGTGTTGTTGAGCAAACAGGGCTATGGAAATTTGGTACGTTTAGAGCATGCCTTTGGCTTTAGCTCCATTTACGCGCATTTGAGTCAAATTGAGCTAAAACCTAATAGTTTTGTACACAAGGGGGATTTGGTGGGCTATAGCGCGGGCTTACACTATGAAGTGCGCTTTTTAGGACAGGTGGTGGACATGCCCGCTTATCTAGAATGGAGTTTGGCCAATTTTGAAAGTGTTTTTAAAACCAACTCCCCCATCAATTGGAAGAATCTTTTTTACAGCATTGAAGACATTGCCCAAACCCAAAATTACACTCCCCACAACCCCTCTAAGAGCGTGCTGAATGTGGCTAAATAGACGTTTGATTTTGGTCTTCACCTACCAAGATGGGAGCAAGTCTCTCAATGTCTTAGCCATTTACAAGCAGATCGCCTACTATGTCTTGCTCTTTGTCTTGAGTGTGGTCTTGTTTTTGAGCACGGTGCTGTACATCTTTGAAACCCAAATCACGCGCAATAAAACCCAGATTAAAATCTTGCGCGCTGAATTTCTCAAGAGCTCAAAGACCCACACGCGCCTCAGTAAAGAAGTGCAGGGTTATGTAGAAGACTTGTTATTGGCTGGGGAACGCGTCAATGACTTAGAAAATATCGTGGGGGTAGAAAATGACAATCAAGAAGACAAAACTCCCTTGAGCGCGCGCTTGGATGTGGCTAGCATCACGGGGGCACAGAAAAGTTTCATTATGCGCTTTATCCCCAATGACAACCCTTTAGAATCTTATAAGCGCATTTCTGCAGAGTTTTCTAGGCGTTTCCACCCCATTTTGCACCGCATGCAAAACCACACTGGCGTGGACTTGAGTACCCCCATTGATACGCCCGTATATGCAAGTGCTAATGGGGTGGTCGGCTTTGCGGGCAATGGGTGGAATGGGGGTTATGGGCGACTCATCAAGCTTTACCACCCCTTTGGGTTTAAGACCTATTATGCGCATTTGCATAAAATTGTCGTCAAGGATGGGGAATTTGTCAAAAAAGGGCAACTCATCGCCTATAGCGGGAGCTCTGGGATGAGCACGGGGCCGCATCTGCACTACGAGGTGCGTTTTATGGATAAGCCCATCAACCCTATCTTTTTCATTAAATGGAATATGAGAAACTTCGATTTTATCTTCACACAAGAGAGGAATATCGCATGGCCATCTTTACTAACGACCATAAACAAGCTGCTAACGGGTCTGCCACCATCATCGCCCAAGGTACTAAACTCAAAGGCGAAATAAACACGGATTGCCATTTACACATTGATGGCGAAGTAGAGGGGATGATCCATTCTAGCAATACCGTGGTGATTGGCAAAAATGGAGTTGTGGTGGGGGATATTTTTGCCCCCCGCTTGATTGTGAGTGGCAAATTCAATGGCAACGCCCAAGCCGATGTGATTGAGATCATGCCCTTGGGTTTTGTGGATGGCAAGATTGTCAGCTCCGAGCTCATCATTGAGCGCAAGGGGATTTTAGTGGGCGAGAGTCGCCCTAAGGACAACGCCCACCCTCTGCTAGAAAATAGGGCGGATCACAAAGCTTGATTCAAGCCAGCCTTTATAGCGCGCTTTTAAAGGGGCTTGAGAGTACAATACTCCTTGTGCAAGATGAGGCACAGGCGCGCCAAGCCTTGCAAGTGGCGCGTTTTTTTGCCCCCCAAAAAGCCCTTTTTATTTTCCCGGAACTGCGCGCCCATTATTTGGACGACATGCGCGCCTTCTATGCCGAATTAAGCGCGCTTTTAAGCCAGTTGCGCCTCTTTTACCAAGCCCAAGCGCGCGCCCAAGAGTGCTTGCTCATCGCCCCTTTGAGCGCGCTAATATACCCTTTGCCCAAACCCTTTTTATGCCAACATTTCCAAATTCAAGCCCTAGAAGCCTGCCCCTTAGAAGCCTTGCAAGAACGCTTACGCGCCTATGGCTATGAATTTGTGGACATGGTGGAGTTGCCCGGGGAGGTGAGCGTGCGCGGGGACATTGTGGATATTTTTATCCCCGGGTCTTCTAAACCCCACCGCCTGAGCTTTTTTGGGGAGGAGTGCGAGGACATTAAGACCTTTGAGCTAGCCACACAATTGAGCGACTCAGAGCTGTTAGAACGCCTAGAAATCCCCCCCGCTCTCTTTAGCCTCACCCTTGAGCAACATGCCATGCTATTAGAACGCCTAATCCAGCTCAAAACCGATAGTTTAGTGCCCGATATAGCCTCTTTGGGCTTTTGGGCGTTACAAGATTGGGGGGGTTATTTGTGGGAGGAGTACCCTACCCTCTTGAGCGCTGAGGCGTACCAAGAAGCCCAAGAATACGCCAATTTGGAGCATATCCCCCAATTAGAAAAAATCCTAGCTCTGCCCCAACTTAAGCACCCCCCGGGCTGTCAGGATTTGCGCCTGCCTTTAAAAGATTTGGGCGATTTTTGCGCTTTGCACCCCCAACATCAAATCACGCTATTACACCGCGCCTATGACAGCTTGCCCCCCCTAGAGTCGCATGTCCGATCCTGCATTTCTGATTGCGTGTTGCATTTTAGCACCCCCACACACATTTTTATCTCCCTGCACACCTACCCCAAACCCCCCAAAGCCAAGCCCTTAAACTTCGCGCTCAGTGAGCTTAGTAGCGGGGATTTTGTGGTGCATGAAGAGTATGGAGTGGGGATTTTTCAGGGGCTGGTACAACAAAGCGTTTTGGGGAGTGTGCGCGACTTCATCGCCCTAGAATACCAAAACCAAGACCGCCTTTTTGTGCCGGTAGAAAATCTGCACCTATTAGAACGCTACATCGCCCCCAACACACCCACGCTAGATAAGCTAGGCAAGGGGAGTTTTAGTAAGATCAAAGCCAAAATGCGCGCCGAGCTCTTGAGCTTGGCAGGGGATATTATCCACGCGCACGCCAATCGCATGCTGCTTGAGGGGGTGAGAATTGCCCCCCATCCTGCCCAATTAAAAGCCTTTCATAACGCGCGCCCCTTTAAGCTTACAGAGGATCAAACGCGCGCCATAGAGGAGGTGTTAGGCGATCTAGCCAGCGCGCAGGTGATGGATCGCCTTTTAAATGGAGATGTGGGCTTTGGTAAAACGGAGGTCGCTCTTGTGGCAATTTACGCGCTCGCTCTAGCCAAGTACCAAAGCGCACTCTTTGTGCCCACCACGCTTTTATCCACCCAACATTTTGCCACCTTGCAAGCCCGCTTGAGCCCCTTTAACATCACTATTGCCAAACTCGATCGCTTTAGCAAGGATAAAAAGCGCGTTTTACAGGGTTTGCAAGAGGGGGGTATTGATGTGGTGGTGGGTACGCACGCCCTCTTGGAGGCAAGCTTTAAAAATCTAGGTTTGGTGGTAGTAGATGAAGAGCATAAATTTGGAGTGAAACAAAAAGAAGCCATCAAGGCTTTAAGCCAAAATGTGCACCTTTTGAGCATGTCAGCCACCCCCATCCCGCGCACCTTGAGCATGGCACTAGCGCGCATTAAAGACATCAGCTACTTAGCCACACCCCCAGAGAGCAAACCCCCCGTGCGCACCTTTGTGAAAGAAAAAACCCCCGGATTGCTCAAAGAGATCATTTTAAGAGAATTGCGGCGCAAGGGGCAGGTGTTTTACATCTACAACCATATCCAAAGCATGCCCATTGTCCAAAAAATGCTACAAGACCTGCTCCCTGCTTTGAGCGTGCAAACCCTCCACTCCAAAACTCCCCCCGCCCAAGCCCAAACCCTCATCCTAGAATTTGCTAAGGGAGAGTTTGAACTCCTCTTGTGTACCAGCATTGTCGAATCGGGGATTCACCTCCCCAATGCCAACACAATTATTGTAGACAACGCCAATAGTTTTGGGCTAGCCGATTTGCACCAACTCAGGGGGCGCGTGGGGCGGGGCGCGCATGAGGGGTTTTGCTACTTTTTAGTAGAAGACAAGCAAGCCTTGAGTCCTAGTGCGACAAAGCGCTTGCTCGCCCTAGAGAAGAACGCCCATTTGGGGAGCGGGGCGCATATTGCCCTGCACGATTTGGAGATTCGAGGTGGGGGTAACTTGCTAGGGAGTCATCAGAGTGGGCATATTAAAAGCATTGGCTATGCGCTGTATGCGCGCATGCTTGAAGACGCGTTGCAAGAACAAAGCGCCTCTGCAGCGCAACGCTCCAGTGTGGAGCTCAAACTAGCCGTGAGTGGGTTTTTAGACGCTAAGCTCATTACCAGCGATGCCCTGCGCTTAGAATTGTATCGGCGGCTCTCCCATTGCCAAGAGGTAGAACAGGTTCTAGAAATTGAGCGCGAAATTCAAGATCGCTTTGGCGCGCTAGATCGCATGAGCGCGCAATTCTTAGCCATCATGCGCGTCAAAATCCTAGCTAACAAACTCCAAATCCCTAAAATCACCCACCACCAACAGCACATCACCTTGCACCTCCCCCAGCCGGTGTATCTGCAAGCCCCCAGCAAGGACGACCCCCAAGTGCTAGAAACTCTGCTAGGGTATTTGGAGCGCGCGCTTTAGTTTAGTTTGTCCTCTAGGATGTCAATGATCGTATTAGCCACTTTGCGCGCGGTTTTGTCCAAAAACTCTACCGGGGTGGTAAAGCCCACGCAAGAACAATTGATTTCGCCTAGAATGTATTTGTCCTTGCCATGTTCATCCGTGTCTAAAATGAAATCGGCTGTCCAAATCAGGGGCAGGTCATAATTGCCCAGTTTGGTTTGGATATGGGGGAGTTGCCTTAAAAAGTAATGCACGAGCTCATCCCATTGCTCTGGCTTGTCATAGCGGTACTTTGCCCCACTAAAGAGAGTGGCACTAAATGCGTCCGCCCCTTCAGCGGGTTTTTTATGCACCACATAAATGGGGTGTTTGTAGAGCATCAGAATGCGAATCTCGCCCTCTTTAATGCGGGGTAAAAAGGTCATATCCACCAGCATACCATTATCCCCAACTAGGTATTTTTCGCAAAAATCCATAAATTCGCCCAATTGGCGGTGTTCTACATGGTTATCCACCGCTTCGGTGCATTTGATTTTGGCATTTAGGGGTACTTCGCTAACCCCGGCAGGCAGGGATTCTTCCAATTGCACGCGCCAAATGCCCTCACCTGTAGAACCACGGTTTTGTTTTAACACCCGTTCGCCCTTAGCGAGGGTTTTAGGGAAAGTCTTTTTGAAATCGTGTTTGTCCGCCCAAGTTACCCCGATGCGCTTTGCCTCCTCTTTGTCATAATAGGCATAAGTGTCATCAGGCACTAGCTCGGTATCGGCGAGTTTGGTGAGCGCGTCCTTTGCTCCATAACCAATCATCGCATCTGGGTGGGGCATGCCAACCACGCCATGGTCGCAGAGTTTGCGCAAGAGATCAAAATATAGTTTCTCTTCTTTCAAATTGCCCGGATTGACCCGTGAAACATAGGCATCGGTATGCGCTTGCACATATTCGTAAATCCCCTTGGTTTTTTCAGCATCTTTTAAAATCTCATCGGTGAGTTGCACCACTTCAGCCTGCCAGCCTAGCTTTTTGAGATAATCCATCATGGGCATGGTATCGCGTCTGTGCCCGTCTCTGCCCTTATCTGTACCGCCCACAGCCTCAAAAAACACTACATGTTTTTTCATCAGATCCTCCAAAAGATTTTTCGCGGTCAATCCGCTGGGGTTATTGTAGCATTATTGCGGTGCGATTTGGGATTGATCGACAGCTTGAATCAGTTCTTGGATTTCTTGATTATAAAACCCTTCATTGTGGAGTTTTTCTAGCATCTTAAAACCCGCCTCAATGATGGCAAAGAGCTCGAGTTTAGTATAACGCCAGCGTTGCAAGGTGCGGGTGGTGATTTTTGGAATTCGCTTTATCTCTGCAATGTTCTAGAATTTTTAAATAATCCCCGCTCTCTAGATCGTCTTTTAAGGGACTTAAGGCATTAATGACTTCCTGCCCACTGATCACCTCCCCGCTCCCATACTCTAACACTTGGGTGTCCCTATTCCACCTATACACCTTACCCAGCTCCACCAAATCTTGGGTTGAGCCTAACTCTATGGCTTTTTCAAAACAACGCATGGCAACATGGTTATCTGGGTATAACACAATCCCCTCCACCGCCATTTTGCCTAGCTCTAGCCACGCGCTGGCACTCCCCAAATCTTTGGCTTGCATGTAGTCTTTAAAGGCTTACAAAGTGTTAGCCCCATATTTCCATAGGGGTTTGACTTCTGGGGCTGCTGTGCTTTGGGTGGTTTGGGTTGTTTGTGTGGCTTGTGGGGGGTTTTGGCTCGTGTTTGCGCTAGTGCCTTGTAATAAGGGAGCGTGGCTCTCTTGCAAGGCACTTAACAAGACTTCTAAATCCTCAAGAGATTTAGCGAGGTTGTTAGCTTGTTCTAAAGCTTGGGGGTTTTGTGTGGCAGAGTTTAGGGCATTTAACGCAGAGTTTGTTTTCACCTTGCATTTTTTAAATTGTGCCAGCGTGGTTTCTAACTCTGTGTCGTCCTCTGTGCTTTGGTGGTAGGCGTTTTCTAAAGCTTTGCTGAAACTGCCTAGAGTTTCTAAAAGCTGGTTAAACTTTGTGCTTAAATCCTCTAACTCTTCTTTAAAAGGGGTTAAATCACCCCCCCATATCCTCCAGCACGGATAAAAACAATCTGCGGGCGCGTTTAGTGGCTTTGAGCTCTTGGCTTAGGTTGTTGTGTGCTTGTTGCATGCTTGTCCTTTATGTGAAATAAAGAATTATTATAGCATACAGCCCTCTAATCTGCAAACAAACCCTTTAACTCTGTGGCAAACCCTGCAATGGGTTTTAAATCTTTTAAAGATAGGGTGAGTTTGTAGTTGGCTTGGTTGCCCAGATTCATCGCGACTAATTGCTTTTCTTTGCCATGAATGCGGATGGTGTCCTTGCGTTCTTTGTGTTTGTAGCTGTGGTCTTGCTTTTTGTCAATGATGTAGTAAAGCAAATCGTTGGCTGTGATGTCTAATAGGATAATATAATCGTAATTGTATTTAGGGTTGATCCCACCAAATTGAAAGGTGTCGTTTTTTAAACCTTTTCTAGCCGTCTTGATTTCTATCTTTTTGCCTTGTGAGAGCAGGTCGTATTCATCGTGAATCACTTCTTTATTGGAGTCTAAAGGCAAACTAAGGGCTTTAAAAACTTCTTTAACAAACGCCTCCCCAATCTGCCCTATGGCGTTACCCTCAAATTGAAAAACTTTTCTACAAACTCGCTAATAGCCTAGCCAGACAATACACTACGATTTTCATTGAGGATTTGAGCTTGAAGGGTATGGCTAAACTTTGGGGGCGTAAAATCAACGATTTGGCTTTTGGTGAGTTTGTGGCGATTTTGGAGAGAAAAACCCAAGTGGTTAAATAGGTCTCATCAAAAGCGATGCTTTTGTTCCTAGCTCTAAGACCTGCTCTAGCTGTGGAGCGGTTAAAGAGGATTTGAGTCTAAAAGATAGGGTATTTGATTGCCCCTCTTGTGACTTTTCTTTGGATAGAGATTTGAACGCAAGTATGAATATACACAGAGTGGGGGCATCCACTCTTGGAGTAGAGGTGCTTTAGATCCACCTAGTGAGCAAGCCTTGTTGATCCCAGAATCCCCTAGCTTTAGCTATGGGGAGTATATCAAGTACTTCAAAGAGGCTCTTGAATCTCTTGTAGGTTCTAAGAGAGCTTTAAGAGAAGCTAGAAGGTTAGATGTCGAACTTCGGTTTATCAGCAGGAGTAGGGGCATTGAGGTCAAAAGAGAGGATGTGTTTTGGGATTTTTTGGAAAATTCACGCATTTTTCGAGAAAAAATTAATACATTCCTAGGCAAACTCTAAGGCAAACTCTAATCCCCTGTTGCACTCCGTTTGAGAGTGTTTTTAACTCCCTTGCTTTTGGGGGTTCTCGCATAAATTGTTCTTTCGATTCAACATTGCAAAATTCACCACACAAATTTTATAATTCTCCCACCCCCCCTTTAAGCCCCTCCTAAGCTTTCTTACTCTATAATGCAGCTTTGCCAAAGTTAAAGCCCTTAAAAAAGCTTAAACTTCAAGCGCAACGATCTTTGACAT
>NZ_QXQT01000015.1 GCF_003660395.1 Helicobacter vulpis | reverse complement strand
ATTAGATCCTCCATGTTCTTTTGAGTTGGTAGCGGGGGCTGAATTTGGGCTCTGTGGGTTTGGGGGGTGGGATCACATCGCTATGCGCTAGCGCGCTGGCTAGCGCGTCTATGCAGTCATCTTGTTTATAGGGCCTGTCTGGGTTGAAGCTAAAGAGTTCTTTTTTTAACTGCTCTTGGTTTTGGCATGCATGGCTAAAGACTAAAAACCCGGTGTTGTAATAGGGCCTTAGGGCCTTGATCTTGCTCACCTTAGAGACCTTGCGGCTGGGGGTGTAACAAATCATGTTTTCTTCTAAAGGGGCTTGCCCCTTGGCTTTGAGCGCCTCATTAAAGCGCACCAACTGCGCCAAAGTCAAGCGGTGCAGTACTAAGCCTCCCCCCTCGCTCTCAATATAGGTTTTTGCCCTAGGGTAGGCCTGCTTGGCTTGCAAGATGTAGGAGATGGTCGTCTCTTCATCCCACACCCCACAATAACAATCTAGCACGCAATAACGCACACTCTGTTTATAATTCTCTACCCCCACAACGATAATCGCGCGGTTGTCCGCGCTCTCTTTCAAGCTCATGGCGTTGTCCACAAAGATGTAGACATTGTAATCGCCTAGTTCATGCAAAAACACATTCTTATAAAACCCCTCTTCAAAATACCCCCCACTGGTGGCTAAAGGTTCTTGAAGATATTGCGCACAGAATTCGTCATTGCCCATTTGTAAACGCATGTTTTCTAATTCTACGACATTGTGGCGGGCTTGAAAAAGGGGGGTATTTGGCGGGCGCGTGTAGCTAAAATCCTTGCAGGTGTAGAGATCCTCATGGGTGTTTAGGGCCTGTAATTTGACCACGCGCCAAGCGCTTATTTGCTCGCTCTCAAATTCGCGCGGGCTGAGTAAAAACCCACACAAGTCGTTAAGACCTAATCTCTGCATTAAAATCGTGATGTTGCTCTGGTTGTCCTGCAAACGGCTTAGCACACTCTCTTTAAAATTGCTATTAACCGCCTTAACCGCGCTTTTAGAACTCATCTCGCTCACCTTGATCGGGTCGTCTATGAGGATTTGGTGGGCGTGAAAACCCGTTAGCGCGCTCTTAAGCGTGGTTACAAAGAGTCCCCCTCCCTCTCTTAGTACGAATTCTTGGGCGTTGTCTTGCAAGAATTCTAAAGGTTCGCAAAACACCTGCGCGTAAAATTTGGACTTCATCAAGTCGCGGACTTGGTTGGCGATCTTGCGACACAAGTCATCAGAGTAGCTGATATAAAAGAATTTGCGCGCGCGATCCAAGCCTAGCGCCCATGCAATAAAACACCTTGCTACGATCTCGGTTTTGCCATAACTAGGGGGCATGTTGATCATAAGGCGCGTGATGAGATCACCCCCCGCACTAGGTAGGGTACATTCTAAAATCTTGCACAAATAGGCAATATGCCAAGAATCCATAAAGGGGGCTAGATTGTAGCGCGCCCATTTGAGTTTGACAAAGGTGTAAAAATCCCTCTTGGCTAACGCCCTTAAGGCTAATTCTCTTTGAATCTCTTCTTTGTTCATGGGCGCGTCATCACCCCTAAAGAAGGCTTAGGGGTTTTAAAATCTAAGCCCTTTTGGAGTTGCAAGCCGGCGTTGATGTCCTTAGGATCATAGCTGGTGGTCATCACTTTGCCAAAGCCGTAATTTTGCCCAAGTTGGCCCTGAGCTTGGGCTCTCAAGAGCTGCGCGCGGGCTTTAGAATCGCGAGTCTGGTTGGCCACTTGTTGTTTTTGAAGCTGGTTAGAAAAGCGCGCTTGATCTTGGTTAAAATCCATTTGCTTTTTTTGCAAATCTAGGCCCTGTTGCTTAAAAGCAGCCCCTAGAGCGTCTTGGGCTTGGCTGTGTTTAAACGCCTCTTCTTGCAAGTCTTGGGCACGCTTGGCGCGTGCGTCCTCTATGGCGTGGCGCCCCTGCTGGTACTTGCGCAACTCTTCTTTATCCAAGAGCGCCATCATGTTATTGGTGGTGGCGTTCATATGCTGCGCAAAGTCTTTAAAAGTAGTTGCTAGGCGCGCATGGCTATCTCTTAAATGCCCCATGGCCTCGTTATAAAGCCCTAAAGCCCCACGGCCTGCGCTAATATCTGGGGGGGTCATTTATATCCTTTCAAATTTAAATTTAAGCATTCTGCTTAAATTTTCTCTGCCCAAGAGACATAGCACACTCCCCCAGCTCCTACGCTCACATTGTAGCTCGCATTGGCGACTAAATTAAACCACCCGGCCTTGCATGGCCCCATTTGCCCTAAACCGGTACCCCCTCCTGCTCCTCCAGAGACACTTACCACATTGCCAAAGCTTGTTACACCCCCAGCTTGCGCACTCTTGTCCACCCCTGTGCCTCCTTGTACAAAGATGTAATAATACCTAGAAAAAGGGGCCTGCCATGTTTCACTCTTAGTGAAGACCTTGGTTTTAAAATTGCTCCCTAAACGGGTCTGCTCTTTGCGCAACTCGTTTAATTGGGTGTGGAGTTTGCCAATTTCGCCTAAAAGTTTGGCTTCTAAGTTCACAGAGGATAACTCAGTGAATAGCGTCTTTTTGAGCTGGTCGATCTGGTGGTTGGCTAGGGTAGTAAGCTCCCCACTCTTGGTGGTGGCGTTGTTGTTAAAATCGGTAGTCTTAGCGCTGGCATTCGCGTCAAAGGTGTCGGTTTGGGTCTTAGCGTTCGCATCAAAGGTGTCGGTTTGGGTTTTGGCATTGGCGTTAAAGGTATCGCTCTGGGCTGTGGCGTTGTCGTTATAGGCTTGGACTTTTTGGCTTTCAAGGTTTAAAAACGCCTCCATCTTCACGCGCGCGGTGTCGTTGTGATCTCTGAGTTTTTGGGCCGCATTGGCGTTAAACTCTTGGAGTTTGGCGTTTTGGAGGCTTAAAAAGTCGTTGGTTTTGGCTTGGGCGTTGTCATTGTATTCTTGGAGTTTGGCCGTGGTGTTGTCATTGTATTCTTGGAGTTTGGCCGTGGTGTTGTCATTGTATTCTTGGAGTTTGGTGGGGGCGTTGGCGTTATAGCTATCTAGCAAAGTTTGGGCATTGATGTTGTAGTCGCTGGTCTTGGCGAGCGCGTTGGCGTCAAAAACCCCTTTGAGCGCCTCCATGTCCTTTTTGAATTGCTCGAGCTTGGCTAAGTTGTTCACATTGAAATTAGCCACTTGGGTCTGTGCATCCTTGATTTTTAGGGCCGCATGCGCATCGTAGTCGCCAAGTTTGGCGAGCGCGTTGTCATTGTATTCTTGGAGTTTTTGCGCGTCATTGGCGTTATAGGTGTCTAGCAGGGTTTGCGCGTTGGCGTTAAAATCTTGGAGTTTCTGGGTTACATTCACATTATAAAGGTCCTTAGCGTCCTGCAAGTCCTTTTTAAATTGCTCGAGCTTGGCTAGATTATTGGTGTTAAACGCCTTGACCGCGTCAGAGGCTTCTTGGACCTTGCTAGCCACATGCGCGTCATAGTCCGCACGCTTGGCGCTGTCATTGGCGTTATAATCGTCTAACTTGGCCTGCGCGTTGTCGTTAAATTCGCTCAATTTGTGCGCGGCTTTGGCGTTAAACTCCCCTAGCTTGTCCGCGGCGTTCTTGTCGTATTCTTGAGTCTTGGCGCTGTCATTGGCGTTATAGCTGTCTAGCTTTTGGGTGGCATTCGTGTTGTAATCTTGGGTCTTTTGGGCGTCATTGTGATTATAGTTGTCTAGCTTGGCTTGGGCGTTTTGAGTGTAAGTATCTAACTTGGTTTGCGCGTTCTTGTCATACTCTGCGACTTTGGCCGCGTCATTGTGATTATAGTTGTCTAGCAGAGTTTGGGCGTTGGCGTTGTAGGCGGTGGTCTTTTGGGTGTCATTGAGATTATAGTCGTCTAACTTGGCCTGCGCGTTGGTGTTGTAATCTTGGGTCTTTTGGGCTGTCTGGGCGTTATAGTCATCTAGCTTTTGGGTGGCGTTAGTGTCATAGGCGGCGCGTTTGGCGGTGTCATTGTGATTATAGTCGTCTAAGAGTTGCTGGGCGGTGGTTTCATACACCTTAGCCCGGTCGGCCAAAAGGTCTAATTTTTCATCAAAGCGATCCATGGCCTTTTGCTCGATGTCATCCACCCGGTCTTTGACCTTGTCCATTTCTGCTACCGCGTCTTCTAGCTTTTGATACTTGATCTCCCAAGTGTCTTTAAATTTGTCCATCTTTGCATCAATGGCTTTAAATTGCTTGTTGGCGCGCTCATTGATAAGGGTGTCTAGGGCGTGCAACTCTCTTAAAAGCTGTTCTTGGAGTTCGTGGAGTTTGGTCGCGCTTTCTGCCTCTTGGGTCTTAATGTCATTGAGCGCGCTAGCTAGGCGTTCTCTCAAAGTGGCCATGCTCTCACTGGCTAGCGTGCTTAATTCTTTGATCTGCACCCGTGCCTGCGTGCTCAAGTCTAAAAGCTCATCTTTGAGATCGTCCATCCCCTCTAATTTCTCTAAAAGGGCCTTCACGTTGTCCTTCATTTCTAGGACTTCTTGGGCTTCTTCATTGAGCCGCTGGATCAAGGCCTTAATGAGCTCCACCTGCTCTAAAACTAGATCAAAATTGCGCGCGATCAAATCGTTATTCTGAATCATGACCGCGTTGAAGTGATCGAAATACTGGTTGTAATCCTCAATGAGGTTTTTTATAAACGCCACTTGTGTGTTGATGTCATTGAGGCGCGCTACTCCTCGCGCTTCAGCCGGGCCATCTAATCTGGAGGCGCTGCGGTAAAGCTCTTTAAGGCTCTCAAAATTGAGCAGGACTCTATGTGTGGCTTGCAAAGAAAGATAGATTTGTTCTTTCCAATTGTTATTTTTATTGAGGGCCTGCTCGAGAAGGTCCAAATAGCTTTTCTCAATGTCGGTGGTGTTTTTAGGGGCGGGGGTGGCGTCTTTGGGGACCACCACCACTGGCAAAGGAGGAATGTCTGGGAAGGGGTTTAGCTGGGTCTTTACAAAAGGAGTTAGGGCCAACCCTAGAGTATTATCGGCCAATTCTTTAGATTGTTTAGCTCTGGCTAAGAGCGTTAAACTCTCTTCTAAAAGCAGCTTGGCCTCTTTGGTTTCTAAAAAGGCTTGCTGGGCTTTGTCTGTGGCCTGCTTGGCCTCCTCTAGGGCCTGCTTGGCCTCCTCTAGGGCGGCTTTGGCTTGGGTGGCGCGCTTTTCTTGGCGTTCTTTGAGCTTGTCTATCTCTTCTTGCACAATGGGGGGTAAAGGGCCCTGAGTCTGTGCGACCGGTGTCGTTTGGGCTGTGGGCGTGGTGGGCGTTTGAGTCTGTGCGACCGGTGTCGTTTGGGCTGTGGGCGTGGTGGCGGGCGCTTGAGTCTGTGCGACCGGTGTCGTTTGCGTGGGGCCGGGGGCTTGAGTCTGTGCGGGGTTGCCCACATCTACAATCTGAGCCACACTCACGCGCTGAAAAGCTTGTTGATTTTGGGGGTCTTTGGGATCTGGCATGTTCACTCCTTTAAGGATTAATAGGGGCTAGGGGGGGGCTGACCACAAGATTAAGGCTTTTTTCTAGGCGGGCGTGGTGATTCTGGCTCACAAAGCTCACCGCATAGCTTTTAGGAACGTGTTCTTTAAAAAACATCGTGTTGCCCGCACAGAAAAAACGCCCATCTAGGGCGAAACTCTCTTTAGCGTCTTTGAGGGTGGAGTACCCCCAAATTTTCACCGGATAGTCTGGGGTGGTCTCTAGGCTGGAGGCAAACACTTCAATATAATCGCCATGGCTTTCTAAATTGCCCAACTGCCCTAAAGCTTGGCTAATTTGGTTTAAATACCCATCTAGCCCGGCGTTGCTCTGATCTAGGCCGATCTTATTGATGGTGCGGATCACATTATCGGCGTGCTGGGCGATCCCACTCCCATTGGTCGCATTCCCTACGACATTTAAAAAACTCACATAGGCGTTAGCGCGGTTGATGGCCGCGTTGTCTTTGAGGCTCTTTAACATGCTATGGCATTGTATCAAGGTGTTTAACATGCCCGCCTTGGCGCCCTCTAGCTGGGCGCGGGTGGTAGCGCGCTCTAGCTCTAGCTTGGCCTTGACCTGTAGCCCCTCTAGGCTACCACGCGCTTCTTCTAAACCTAGACGCGTCTCTTCTAAATAGAGCTTCTCGCACTCTATGGCCCCTTGTAAGCACAACTGGTGTAATTCTTTGGTGCTAAAATTCTGGGTTTGCAGGGCCTCTCTTAGGGCTAGAAAAGCGCGCACAAAGCGGTTCACATTCATACTCTAACCACCCTAAAAAGAAATGACACACCGCTCAACATGGGGCTATTTAAGCGCAAAAGCCCAAGTAAAATCAAGGGTTAAAAAAACACAGATTAAAGGGGGCTTGACAAATCAATCAAAAAGAGGCACAATAACCCTAGCGGAGACACTGGACAAGTAGCATCATCAACGCTAAGATTATCAGCATTCTATGCATATCGTTACCTCCTTTCAGGAGGTCGCCCACTACCTACCTAACCCTCAGCTTGCGCTGATACGCCAAATATCCAAAGAAGTAACGACACGGCCTACATTGACATTATAACAGAAAAAGCGGACTTTTAAAGCTTTGGGGGGCGCTACACCCGTACCACCCTAGAAGTGTAGTTTGCTGAGGCGTACAAATTGTTCAAATACATTGCCAACATATTTTTCGCTTCTTTGAACAAGTTCTTAAAGACCCCGATTTTATTGAGATTGGTTTCATCCGTGGGGACTTCTAGCAAGAGAGAGAGGACCCCATAGACCAGCGCGTCCGTGGCCAACGCGGGCAAAGGTAGGGGTTCTTCTGTGCTCTCAATGGGCTTATAAGCGTAGTAGATCACGCTCAAAGTCCCCGGCTTAAAAGGGGTGATGCTTAGGGCCTCTTCTTGGATAAAAAGGGCTAATCCCTCCAACATGGGCACACTGGTGCGCTGCATGAGAATCTGCCCCTCAAAGCGCGCTTCTAACACGCCCAAGAGATAGGGGGCGCGCAAAAGGGGGCTAGAATGGGTTAAGCTCTTGGCCTTGGGGGTGCGGTTTAGCTTGAACTCTAAAATAAGCTGCGCGGCGGTGGAATTGAGCGCGTCTAAGATCTCCATTTCACTAAAGCGCGCTTGGGGGCTAGGCACATCCTTAAGCCGCGCGCGTACTTTGTGCTCCACTTCATTAGCGTCCACCATGGATTAACTCTCTTTCTATGTCCTCAAAAAAGGGGGGGTTTAGGTACAAACACCCTTTTAAAATATTTTTTTCATACACGTACATAAAATCACTGATGAGCACCCTTTGGATAGGATCGACACTCATCTGGCCGACCACCAAGTAAGCGTCCAGCGCACTTGGCTCTAAATGCATAAAATTAAAATTCTTAGGGCAATCTTGGGGGTTTAGCTCCCCCTCTCCAGGGAGCACAAAAAAGGCTAACCCCTTGCAATAGTACACGCTAGTACCCACACTCAATGGTAAGCTTAAGACTTCCCCCTGCCAAGTGGCTTTTATGCGGCCGTACTTGTCCTGTAATTGCACTTGGGTTTTTGCTCCTAAATTGACTAAACGCATCTATTCTCGCAACATGGGCCCTGCAGGGCTAAGGTCATAGGTGTTAGCGCTCGCACCTATGGTGGCGTTGGCTTGTAGGCGTTCTTTCTCCCGCGCGTCATAGCGCTTTTTTTCCTCTAACCATTGTTCACGCGCTAGGCCTAGGGCTTTTTTAGACTGCTTGATCTGCTGGTCTGTGGCCCAAATTCCCACCCCTAAAGACGCAATGCCTAGGGCGGTGTTTAGCCCCTGCCCAATAGCCCCAAGAGCCCCACTACTCATGCCCCCTCCTGCTAACCCTCCACTGCCTAGGCCAAAATCAAAAGGCCTCATGATCAATACTCTACAGAGATCACACTGGGCAAGAAATACAACACCCTTAAGATGGCTTGCGCCTGCTTGTCTGGGGTGGTGATACGCGCTTGGATCACTTGGGTGGTTTGGCTGCTCAAACGCGCTTGACTTTCTTCCCACCCTTTAGTCTGCGCGCTGACATCGTTCATAAAAAAGTCTTGCGCGTCTTTCAAGCCCACATCTACCAACGTGTTCCCTACGCTAGGCTGGGTGATTTCTAGATTCACGCTGATCACCTCTGCCCCCTTGGGGACCACCACTAAATCTACTTGCTCTTTGTCTAGGTTAAAAACCACCTTGGCCAAATAACTCACATTGTGTACTTTTTGCTCCATACTCTCTCCTAGTGTTTGGCGCTAAAAAGCCCAATCACGGCAAAATCGCTATTATTGTAGATGCTATCCACCCCTCCAGCGCTCATAAAACGCGCCTTAGAGACCCCTAGGACTCGATCCACCCCACAGATGGTCTTGCGCCCCGCGTCTTCGCTCTCATTGATGTAAAAATGCACCACAGAATTACCCGCCAAGACGAGCGCGCTAGCCCCAATGAGCGCGCCAATGCTCACAGAAGTCGTGTTTGCATAGCTGCTAGGGGGGGTAACTTGGGTTACATTCTGTTTATTCAGATGGGCTTCAAATTCGCTATCTGAGACATCGCTATTTAATAGCCCCACATTGACACTAGTCCACACCCCCATGTCAATCACCGGGCAATTATCCACAATGCCCACAATCCCGCTAAAGAGCGCGTTCTTATCCCCTCTCACCCCGGCGTATTTTTGCAGGTCTTGGTATTCTTTATCGCTTTTGAGCTGGTTGATGGCAAAACTATCCAACAAGATGATATAGCTGTAATTTTGCACACTCACTCCCCCAGTGGTAACCATCTCACTCCTAATGGGCTTTAAAGGAAAAGCCTGTTGGTTATTGTATTTGAGCCCCGCGCGGGCTTGAAAAATCGCGCGTCTTAGGGCCTTGAGATTCATCGTGTCATCTGGGGTGATCTTTTGGGCTAACTTGGGCACGTCATCACCCGGGGCGGGGGTTTTAAACCCTTCTGCTAAATCGCACACCACCGCGTTAGTCAAGTCGTTAGAAAGGGCGCACACTAGGGCGCGATCGCGCTTGCTGGCTATCCACTCCGTCAAGCTATCACTAGCTTCCTTAATAAAGTCAATATGCTTTAGCGCGCTGTAATGCTTGATCTCACTCTTAATGGCGTTGCCCACGACTTCTGGGTAAATCGTCTGACTCAAAATTTCCAGATTGTCAAAATTGCTATTAAAATCGCTGTTTCCTCTAACCCCCGATCCGCTCAATTGGGCTTTTAAACGGGGCCGGTAGGGCTGGTTATCCTCCACAATATAGGTGCGCACCCCTCTATCACTCCCCCTGCCTGCGAGGGGCTCAAAGGGGCTTTTTTTCCAACTAGCCGCCTCGATCTGCTCGGCGATCTTGACACTCACATTGGGGTCGTTCTTCCAATTGGCTAAATTGATTTGATTCAAAGCGCTTAAACTCATGCTTCACTCCTGTTAAAATCGATTCATCACTAGATCGGGGGGGGTATCTGCCCCGCTAGCCCCCGGGTTGCCTTGAGCGCGCTGGGGTAATTCCTCTTCTTGGGGCTCTTCTTGGGGCTCTTCTTGGGGCTCTTTTGGGCCCTTAAAGGCTTTGAAAAGCTCGTAAAGGGCCTCAAAAAAGGCCTGTGAATCCAAATTATCCAACTCTTTTTTATACTTGGGGGGGAGGTCGTCCTCATAGAAGGCTAGCATCTCTTCTAGCTTGGCCTCCGGGTGCTTGGCTAGAAAGGCCTCTTTAGCCGCCTCGATCTCTTGCTGGCCTTTTTTGGTGTTGATTTGATCTTGGAGCGTGTTGGCCTGCTCCACCTTGGCCCCTAGATTTTCTTTTAGAAAGGTGTTTTGCATCTCTAGGAGTTTTTTTACAAAGGCTTCTTTGTCGTCAAAAAAAAGCCCCTCTAAATCCGCATCGATGTTTTGTGTGGCGTATTTGGCAAAGTCGCTTTCTAGCGAATCTTCAGATTGCTTGATTTCTCTTTTGAGCGTCTCTAGCTGGACCTCTTGCTCTGCTAAACTGGGTTGTGCGTCCACTCTATTCCCTTTTTTTTAAATGGGCTAGTAAAACATAATGCACAACAAAAATCAAGGGTTAAAAGGGGCTAGGGTTTAAGGCAAACACACTAGAATAACCCTAGCAGTGTTTGGCTTGCCTTTTGTGCGGTATTTGGCGCAATGCTTTAAGCTTGCTTAAAGTTATGGGTTAGGGGTCGGCAGTGGGTGGCACCCCAGAAAGGAGAGCCAAGCATGAGAGTTCTTCTCGTGGTGTTGTTGGTTTTAGTGGTTTTCGCACAACCACTATATTAAACCAAAAGGGGGGCTTTAAGCCCCCCTTGACCACTAACACCATTGTAAAATACAATAACTTAATTTTTCTAGAATCAAAAGTTTAAGCCAAACACACTAGAATAGCGCGGGGGGCTAGAAAAACACTTTGGAGGCCTCATGTTGGTAGAAATCCCAGATAGTTTGGTGCAACTGCTTGAATTACAGGGCTTGAGCGTGCTAGAAGTACTAGAGAGTGTACTAAAGCCCAATGAAGAGACCCTAGAGGCGCTTAAAGAATTAGACGATGCGCATTAAAGAATCTCAAGCCTTTAAAAAGGACTTAAAGCGCATAGGTTTGAGCGCACCACTGGTGCACATCCTACATCTTTTGCTCAATAAAGAGGCTTTGCCCCCATCAGCGCGATCCCATGGGCTAAAGGGGGGCTTAGGGGGCTTTTTAGAATGCCATGTAAAACCGGACTTGCTTCTGCTTTACCGCATTCAAGAAGACACCCTAGAATTAGGGCGTTTGGGCACCCATGCCGATATTTTTAAGCTTTAGCCCCGCAACTGCCTTAGTTAAGCATACTGCTTAACTTTTTTTGCAATAAAAAAGCTAGCTGGAGATCGCCCCGGTTAAAGGCCTCTTTAAAAGAGGCTTGGAGGGCTTGGATTTTGAAGGCCTTTAGGCTTGGCTCTTGATGGGGCAATTCTAGGGGTTTAAAGCGCTTTTCTAGCCCGGCCAATACATTAAAATGCTCCAAACAAATCGCCTCAAATTCGGCTTTTAAGCTGAAATCTTCCTTGCTTAAAAAGCTCTTGGCGGTGTAGCAAAAACCCCGGTCTATGAGCATGGTCGCTAAGATGCGCCCCTCTAGCCATAGGGGGTTGGCATGCAGACCGGGGTGGGCTTCATGCAATTTGGCCACCTTTTGTGCGATCTGGGGGGCGATGGGCTTGTGCACACCTAGGGTGCTTAAACAAAAATCTTTTAAAAAAGGGGGGTAGTTCTTGATGAGCCCCAAGAGGTTTTTATAATTGGTGTCGCGCTGGTGGGGGGGGTGGCTAGGGGCTAGCAACCCACGCGCGTAATACTTCCACCCGTGTGTCTTTAATAGGGGGGGTTTTGCGCTCAAGAGTAAGGCCTCTCCCATGTCTTTTAGGCCTTCTGCTAGCTTGATGACAGCGGTGTGCGTATAGGGCTGGGGGTGCTTAAAACACATCTCTAGGGCGCGGCTGGTGGCTTGTTCCCCCGCGCTGTCTTGATCAAAACAAAAGCAAATTTCTACATTGAGCGTGCGCAAAAATTCTAAATGCTGCAAAGTGAAGGCGGTGCCCACACAACACACGGCATTATTGTAACCCCATTTTTCAAACCCGGCCACGTCTAAAAAACCTTCACATATGATGACCTGCTTGTGGGCTATAATGTGTGGACGGGCGCGATCCAAATTCCACAGAACCCCGGATTTAGAAAAATACCGGCTTTCTTTGGAATTTTTGTACTTGGGGATTTGAAGGTCCTTTTGGAAAGGGGTGCGCGGGATGCAAATACCCCCGCTAAAGCCACATAACCTCCCCTTAAAATCTTTGAGCGGGTAGAGAATGCGCCAATCAAAAAAACCTCTAGGTAACCCGCACTCTTCTAAGGCTTGCAAAGGATAATGTTTTAAGAGCGCGTTGTGCACGCTAGAGTGCGCGTATCCTAGGCCGTAGTCTTGAATCTGGGCCTCACTTAGCCCGCGCTTGGCTAGATACTCTAAAACGATGGGCTCGGCCTCTAGGGCTTGCTTAAAAAGCTGGTGGGCCTGCTGCAAGATCGCATAACCGGGCCACTCTTGGGGAGTTGTGTGGTCGTATTCTAAAGCAAAATTACAGAGTTTGGCGACCTCTTCTATAGCCGCCTTGAAGTCCACCCCTTTGAGTTCCTGCAAGAAATTAAAGATGTCCCCGCTCTTGCCACAGCCATAACATTTCCAAATCTTTTTAAAAGGGTGGATGATGAAGCTGGGGGTCTTCTCTATGTGCAGGGGGCAGAGCGCGCTGTATACACTGCCAACCCGGCGCATTTCTAGGCCTAGACTCTCCAAAATGAAAATGATGTCTAATTGGGACTTTAGGGTGTCCAAATTGGCGATCACAGCGGCGCTCTTGGTTAGATGTTTTTCATAATTTCTTTGACAATTTTAGGGTGCAAAAGCCCACCAGAGTGAAAGGGCAGAACCTGCCTAATCTTGCCTTTTATGTAAATCCTATGGCTGCCTTTCTGCCTAGAGGCGCGGCAATTCAGCATTTAAAGCCACTTCAATAGGGGCGATGATCAAATTTTTATGAGAAATCACAGCCAACTCATCCGCCTCTAAACTTTCCAAATAAAGCTCTATGGCTTCCTTGATATTCTTAAGAGCCTCCTCATAGCTTTCCCCTTGGCTCATACAACCTTGCAAAGAAGGCACAAAAGCAAAATACCCCTCTGCGTCTTTTTCTATCACAGCGTTTATAAGCACGGCACCGCCTTTGTTTAAATATGATAATCGCACATAATATACTTTTAAAATACTTAAAACGCGGCGGCATCGTGGCTTTTTGACATACTCCCCATAGCTAAAGCTAGGGGGTTTAGCGCGCGGTTGCTAAAGCTCTACTTCTGCCTCTAACTTGGCCCACCCATCGCGCTCACAACTCTCACAGATGGGCGCGTGTGCGTCCCCCTGGCCACAAATCCGGCATGCCAACACGCTTAAATATTGGCTAAGATCCTCACACCCGTTATCTTGGGCGATGCGCTCTAGAGCGTCATGCAATTCCTCTGGCAAGTCCACAGAGACAATATTTATCATGCTTGCTCCTCCTCTTCCTCCTCTTCCTCCCCGTTGTACTCTGCTTGGCAATCTGGACAATACACATCGTTGCTGTGCGGGCGCAAATTGCCCAAACTCCCCCCACAATCGGGGCAAAAAAACGCCGCTAGATAGCGTTCTACATGATCAAAACAAAGGGCGTCATCATCCCTCCAATCAAAGCCTGCTTCTAAAGCGCGTTGTTCTAGGGCTCTATAGAGCTCATCACTGATGTATAATTGGTACATGGTTACTCCTTTTTGGTGGGGTTTTCTGTGGGGTTTAAAAGGGGTGGGCAATCAAAGCCCAATTTCGCGCGCAAAGTGTAGATAACCACTTTGAGGGTCTGCAACTCTAAAGGAGTCCCCCCGGCGTGGTAGGCCTCTTCGGCCTCTACCAGTAGAGTGGCTAGCTTATAAACAGGCTTATCTACCGGGCTAGCCGCGGCTGCTAAAAGTTCTTCGTATTTGTTTGCCATGCTGTCTTCCTTTAATCTAGCCCTAGGGCTTCTAATTGTTTCTTGCTGGACTTGGGCTCATGGGGGGTAAAACAAAAGCGCGCGCGATCCACTTTGAAAAAGGCGCGCGCGTATCCACCCTGTTTGTTCTTGGGGAAGTCCACTTCCCTGATGTCGCTCTTTTTATCCCCGTGGATGTGGATCATAATATCCGCATAATAGGCCCCCAATTTGCTATTAAAAGGGGTGATGCTCTCGGCCTTAGAGCTTTGCACCAACAAAAAGATAATGATGTTAAATTGCTGGCTGTGGGCTAGGGCGGCCAATTGGGAAAACTTGCGCGTCTCTTCTTCTTCGGGTCTGCGCCCTAGGGGGGTTTCTATGCACATTTGCGAGTCGATCAAAAAGGCCTTCACCCCGCGCTTGGCTTGGCGGCGGATTTCCCCGACCACATCATCTAACGCGCGCTTACTTTGGCGCATGTGTAAAGTGTCTTGAGCAAAATACCCCGATCGCAAAGCCTCCACACCCTGCATGCGCTCTACAAGGCCATCTAGGGGCACTTCATAGCTAAAGTAATGCACCTTGTGGCTTAGGCTCATGAAATTGAGAATCTGCAGCCCTAGAGTGGTTTTCCCCGCGTCTGGGTCCCCCCCAATAAGGATGAAACTCTTTTCCCTAAAGCCCCCGCCTGTGGCTTGGTCAATAAAGGGGATGCCACTGCTGATCTTGGCAATGGGGGGCTGGTTTTTGAAATACTCCGCCCATTCTGCGAACGTCTTGGTGTCTTGGTCATTGTCTTCTAGCTCGATGTATTGGGCTAGAAAGTCCGCATTAAAGATTTCCCCCTTGAGATTGGCCTGATTCATCTGTGAGGCTAGCTGGGCCTGCACCTTGAGCCTTAAAGCGTGCTTGAGCTCCTCTAATAGCCCCAAATAGCCGGGTTGAGGCTGGGTGGCTAGGATGGCTACAAAGTCCTCAGACTGGCATGCGCGCGCGCCCAAACGCTCTAAAAGTCTGGCGTAGGAAACCTCTAAACCCTCGTTCTGGCACTCTAACACGCGCTCTAAGACACGCTGGTGGAGGGGGGTAAAATACTTCAAGGGCACGGACTCTAAGAGCTCTTCCAAACTCTCAGGGTAGAGGATCACGCTGTGGACCACCATCCTCTCCAAATAGCTTGGATCAAGATTCACCATGAAGCCTCCTTTTCAAGAGCGCTAAATAGGCTTGGCGTTCTTGGATGAGGGCGCGTAGATACAGATTTTCGGCGTGGTAGGCCTGCAGCGCGTCTAAAATACTTTGCTCTAAAAGGCGGTTTTGGCTTAGATGTTTGGCGCGCGCTAGAGCCTGCATGCGCACCAGTACGCGCGGGCTGAAGGTGAATTTTTTGCGCACCCTTGGTGTAGGCGCGCTTGCTGGCTTTCCATCTGGCATGGGCTGCTCCTTTGGCAAGTAAAAAGCACACGGCGCGCTCCACGATGCGCGCGCGACTCTGCCCCTCTATGTGGGCGACTTGGTCCAAGATGTCCAAAAGGGTCGGCTCTAAAAAGAAACTCCCGGTGTGTATTTTGGCGCTCATGCATACCCCTTTTGGGGACTAGCGTTGGCCACAAACTCAAAGGCTTTTAAGATGGCTTTTTCGATGTTTTGGTAGTTCAAGCCCTCGTAACTGGCGATCAAGTGCTCAAAAAGGGGCGTTTTTTGCGTTTTAGAGGCGCGCCCCCTCTCTTGCTTGGGGGTGGGAACATAGACATCGTTATAACCACGGCGCACGCTTAAGTCCACGCAAGCACAGAGATCCGCGCCCTCTGCCTTGAGCTCTAAAAAGCGTTTTAGCAACGCGCGTTTCATCGCCCATGTAACTTTGGTGCGCCCCTCTCTGTGGGCTATGAAGCGCTGAAAGGCTTCTTGCTCTGCTTCTTCTAAGCCATTGAGCTTAAATTGTGAGAAGTTTAACATTTCTTTAAGGTTTTCAAGAGAGCGGACTAGAATGGGGCGTTTTTTAGCAGACATACTGCTTTGATCTTTCTTACAAAAAGAATCGCGCGCTGGCGCGCTGTTTTTTTCATGTTTGTTTTTCATGTTTCTTTTATATGGGGCCAAATTTTGCGCTGTGGACATAGTGGCGCAATTTGGGGGGTTCAAATTTTCAGCCCCCCCTATTTTGGGGGCTTGTTCCCACATAAGAAATTTTACGCGCTGGGGTTTTTCCCCATTGGAGTTTTTGAGGGGCTCTGTGGGAGGCTCTTTGAGGATGAAATCTTTAAGTCCGGTGATCTTTCCAGACTCGCTGCGCCACTCTTGGATCACGAGCACGCCTCTAGCTTCTAGCTCCCTTAAGTATTTCCAAAGGGTGTTGGGGCACCACTTTAAAGCCTTGGTGAGCGCGCTGGTTTGAGGCTGCCAATTAGAGGGCAAGGAGTTAAGATAACATGCTAAAAGCTTGGCGCTGGGGCTCAAGTGGGGGTCGTGTAAAATCGTGTTGGGGATAGCGCTGAAATTGTGGCTGGGGTTGAACTTGACTATCATGATTGCCTCCGAATAGAGTGATGAAGGGGGTGTTTTCTTGGGGGACATAGGTCGCGTACGCGCTTAGGGTGATGAAGGCGTTTTTATGGCCTAAGAGCGCGCTGGTGGCTAACAAATTAGCCCCCCTAGAGAGGGCTAAAGACGCAAAAGTGTGGCGCGTGCTATAGAGCTTGCGCGGGGCTAGCTGGGCTTTTTTTAAAAGCTTATGCCATTTGCGCCCAAATTCAGGGCGCCGCCCATTTTTGTTGCGCGCAAAGACATACCCCCCCTTGACTTTGGGCGCGTTGCGCAGACTTAAGAAAGCTTGTTTGGCCATGGGGTCTAGAGGGATGGTGCGCACACTAGATCGCGTCTTGGGTGGGGTGATATGCCCTCTTTGATCGATGCTGCGCGCGATGGACATCGTGTTGGCCTTGAGGTCAATGTCGGCCCATTTTAAAGCCAAGATTTCCCCCGTGCGCGCCCCCGTGCTAAAGGCCACTTCTAAATAGGCTTTGAGCTGGGGGTCTTCACACACAGATAGGACCTTGTAGACCTCCTTTTGGCTTAGCGGGGCCTTTTGCCTAGGGGGTTTGCTTTGGCGGATTTTGGGCCTAAAGTAGGGGTTGGCTTGGATGTAGTCCATTTCCATGGCAAAGTCTAGCAGGGCTTTTAGCAAGAAGCCCAAATTGTGCACCTGCGCGCTGGAAGCCGTGCTTAAATGGGTGTAAAAGGCGCGGATAAGCTTTTTATCTACTTGGGTGATCAAGCGCGCCCCCTGTTTGGCTAGCAGTTTTAAAAGGGTGTTTAGACGGCTCTTAGTGCTGCGCAAAGAGGAGGGCTTGGCAAAGAGAGCGTATTGCTCTAAATAGGCCGCGCCCACCTCCTCTAGGCTAGGGCTGGCCTGCTCTTTGGCTTGGGCTAGAGCTTTGGCGCGGTTTTGAGGCGTGTCTGGCATTTTGAGGCTAAAGCGTTTGCGCACGCCCTGCTCTGTGTAAACTTCAGCATATAGCTTGCCATTGCGGTTATATAGTCTCATGATACTCCTTATCTTTATTAGTGAAAGCCTTAGTTTAGCTTGTGTCTTTGGGGTTGTGCCTTTAATTTTTAGACCCCCCCCTTGGGGATTTGAAGGGCAAAATCCAAAAGGTTTTTTCAAGCCCCGCCCTGTAGGCTCTGCCCTGTGGGGGGAAGTATAGGGCTTTGAAGGGGGCTTAGGGGGGATTTAAAGGAGGGGTTAGGTGTTGAAGGGGGTTAGGTGTTGAAGGGGGTTAGGTGTTGAAGGGGGTTTTCAACATGTTCTTTTGCTTGGGTCTTTCAGAGTTTTGTTGGTTGGCGATGTATTGCTTAATCACCTCTAAAGGCGCACCGCCTACAGAATAAATAAAACAAGAGTTTGTCCATAGTGTAGGCAATCTAGTTCTTAGATGTGCAAACTCCTGTCTTAAAAGCCGACTACTTCTACCCTTAGCTACCCTAATAAACTTCATCACTCCAAAACGAGCGTAGCGAGGTTTCTTTAGTAAAGCTTGGATCAACTTCTGCTAAGATGTGGATATGGTCTTTGTCTGTCTCCATCTCTAAAATCTCCACTTCTAGCTCTTGTGCCACTTCTAGAATGATTTGTTTGAGCCTTATGGCCTAAGGGCGCGTGTTAGCTAAATCATGCTAGAATCGCGCTCATCTTACAAAAGGAGTTTTTATGGCTGTGAGTTTGAGCAAGGGTGGGCGTGTTTCTTTGAGCAAGGAGAAACCTGGGCTCTCTAAAGTGCTTGTGGGTTTGGGTTGGGATGTGAATGCCAGCGATACCGGGAGCGCGTTTGACCTAGATGCGTCCGTGTTTCTGACCGATGCGTCTAACAAGGTTAATGATGAAAAGAATTTTGTTTTCTACGGCAATCTCTCGAGCAAAGATGGTTCTGTGGTACACACGGGGGATAACCGCACTGGTGAGGGTGAGGGCGATGACGAGGTGATCAAAGTGGATTTAGCCAAAGTGTCCAGTGATGTTACAGAGCTCCATGTCGTGGTAACCATTCATGAAGCCGACACACGCCACCAGAATTTTGGCATGGTACGCAAGGCCTTTGTGCGTGTGGTTGATGAAAGCGATAATCAAGAGATTGTGCGCTACGATTTAGAAGAGGATTTCTCTGTAGAAACCGCCTTGAATTTTGGGAGGCTGTATCGAGGTGAGGGTAATGAATGGAAATTTGCCGCAGTGGGCACAGGCTTTAAGGACGGCTTGGCGGGCTTTTGTAAGCAATTTGGCGTGGCGGTCTCTTAAGGTTTTTTATGGCAGTCAACCTAGTCAAGGGACAAAAGATCTCCTTAAAGAAAGAAGATGGGAACGCCCTTAGGGTCTTTTGCGTGGGGGCTAACTGGGGCGCGATCAGCAAAAAGGGCTTTTTTGGCAACACCAAGACCGAAGCGGTGGATTTGGATTTGAGTGTAGCGCTCTTTGATGGGCAGAAACGCCTAGTGGATTGCGTCTACTTTGGCAAGCAGGGGGCCTCGGGGATCAAACACAGCGGGGACGACCGCACCGGAGATGTGGGGGGTGATGACGGCTTGGATAATGAGGTGATCCACATCGCGCTAGACAGCTTAGACCCCTCCATCGATCAACTTGTCTTTGTGCTCAATTCCTACACGCATATTGACTTTGACAAAATCCCCTTTGCGAGCATCCGCCTGTATGAGGGCACACCAGACCGGGTGCAGAATGTGTTTGCCACCTACAATGTGGCCAAGGACGCGACTTTTGCGCACAAAGAGGCGATGATTTTGGGCAAGCTCTACAAGCACAATGCAGAATGGAAGTTTAGCGCCATTGGTGAGCCCACTGCCGATGACAAGCTAGAGGGGCTTTTGAGCCAATCTGTACCCAAATACCTTTGAGCCCCCCCAAACTCACTAAGGAGCTTTTAAAACGCCTCTTTGTCGCCGCCTCCATTCGGCGTTGGAACGATCAGGCCTGCCCGGTGGAGTTTAGCGAGCTGGACAAACAAGCGCATAAGGCGATGGTGGCGATCCTGCTGGCCAAACATGCCCGTGCGCGCGTGAATTACCACAATCTCATCACTTACTTTTGCTTTGAGTTTTTGAGTCGCGTGGTGCTCACCGACATCAAGCCCCCCATTTATTACGCGCTCTTAAAACAACACCGCGGCGCGTTGGCCGACTATGTACAAGAAGAGGTACAAGGAGAGGTGCAAGCTTATGGGCTTTTTGCCAATTTGCATGCCTATTTATGCCACCCTCCTGATGATTTAGAACATGCTCTTTTGAGGGCGGCGCATAATTATGTGTCCGCATGGGAGTTTAATCTCATTTACGATTTTAACCCTAGAATGTATGGGGTACAAGAGATCAAGGACAGCCTAGATAACGCGTTGCTCCAAGATGGAGAATATCTAAGCCAAGTCCCCCATCTCAAACTGCTTGCCTCCATGTTCGCTAAATTGCGCTTCCAAAAACGATGGAGTCAAACCCCAAGAGTGCCCCCTACCAGTGTACTAGGGCATGCTCTCTATGTGGCTCTGTGCGCGTTCTTGTTGAGCTTTGATGTGGGGGCTTGTGAGAGCATGCGAATCAACCACTTTTTAGGGGGGCTTTTTCACGATTTGCCTGAGATTTTGACCAGAGACATTATTTCGCCCATCAAGCATGGAGTGAAGGGCTTGGACGCGTACCTCAAAGAGATAGAAGCCCAAGAAATGGAAAATAAACTCCTGCGCTATGTGAGCCCAGATTTTAAGGCAGATTTGCTCTACTTTACACAGAAAGAATTTGCCGACCGCTATTTAGACCCACAGACCAAGCAAGCCCATTGCGTGGATTTGAGCACTCTCTGGGAGCACTACAACCATGACACTTATCAAAGCGTGTGCGGGAGTCTTTTGAAAATCTGCGACCAACTCAGCGCCTTTATTGAGGCGAAAATGTCCATCGCGCATGGCGTGTGTAGCGATGTCTTGGTACGCGGGGCAGAAAAGATTTATCACAAATACGCCCATGAAGTGATGTGTGGGGTGGACATGGGAGCTTTATTTGACTATTTTGCATGCCCTGGATCCTCCTCTTAGCCACATGGCTTCAAGGGGCCGCTGTGATCACCCTAGACACCCATGCCAATGCCAAATTAGCGACCTCTAATGCCAATGAGAGTACCATGATCGCCAAATTGCAAGAAAGCCTGAGGCTGTATGGCCAACTCATCGCGCATGCCCAAGCTAGATTAACCAAGCTCCAGCAGATACAAAGCAGCCTAGAACGCGCAGAGGCGTTCGCCCACGCGCGCGATCTACCCTCTCAAGAATTGATGCTGAAAAATTTGACCAATCAAGTGGCGCAATTACAAAAACGCCAAACCGACCTCAACACCCTAACCCAACGCTACAGTGTGCTAGAACAACGCAAACGCGCGCGTTTAGAAAAGCAATGCCCGTGGCTGGATTTTAAACGCGGAGTGATTGTACAACACTCCAGCCAACAGGCCCAAGATGCCCAAGCTTTTCTAGATACTTTGCAGGAGAACTCCCCCATGTTGAGTGGGAGCGCATTAGCCACTTTGCTCTGCGAACACAGCTTACAAGCGCGCGCGCAACGCGCCCAGCAAAACCAAGTCCAAGGGATGCAAGACGCGCTTTTACAAGGAGATTTTAAAACCTACCGCTCCCTAGCCCAACAACATACCCACACACGTCTAGAATCACACAATACCCAAGCCAAACGCGCCCAAAGTACCCTAGCCACTCTAGACAAGCGTCAAGAACACATGCACCAATTCCTATCCCCTAGCGCGTTACAAAGGCGTTTACAGGAGATACATGACACGCTAAAAACCCAGCTCCAACAAGCTAAAGATGCCAACGCGCAGGCACGCGCCTACAGCCAATACCACCAACAAGCCCAAGCCTTGCAATTAGAATTATTGCTTGAGCTCACCCATCAAGTGCATTTTCTCAACGAAACCATGGCCATGAGCGCGTCTTTTCTAAGCCATGTGTTGCCCACGCCTGCCCAAACATCTCCCAAACTTAACCCCTATGGTTTTCCAGAACTAGGCGCGCCCTAAGCAAATTTGATTATAATGACCGGGGGAATCTACATGCAAAATCTAGCATGCAAAATCTAGCATGCAAAATCTAGCATGCAAAGGAATCTAGCATGCGCAAGTGGATTATATTTTCAATGATCATGGGTGGGCATGAATGTGTCGCGCACCCTAAAGATGGAGTCTTTGTAGAGGGTGGCTTGATGACGGGCATGTTAAAAAGCATAGAGGACATCAGCCAAAAGCCCTCTTGTGGCCTCTCCATTCTGTGCCCTCAAGAGTTGATGCAAAATGCCCAACCCCTGTTCACCACAGCCGATGTTACCAGCTCGATCACCCGTTTTAGCACCACTGCCCCGGTGAAAATCACTTTGGGCAGCAAGGGCCTGCAGATTGAAAATTTCTTGCCCTACACGCTGAGCAATGTGGACATCTACATGAACACCCCACAAGGGCCCCTTAAAGTCGCTAGCGTGCCCTCTTTGCCCAAATTCACCCAAACCTATGTCAATCCGAATCTCTTGCCCGCCTTGGCCAACGCTCCAGCGGATTCTAGCTTTGTGATCAAGCCTACCGACACCTCCGATCCCACAACCACCCGTGTTTTAGACGCGCTCAGCCAAATCACCGTGGACCTCAACCTGCACTTTGTCAAAGCCTCAGCCTCCGATCCTAAGTGGCTCACGCCCACCCCACAGCAGGCCGAAGAGCTCACCGATGCGATGCTCAATCTCACCGCCTTGCTCAGCTCAAAGGCCTTTGGGGATGCGGTGCTCAACGCCCCCTTTCCCTTTTACAACACCTCTAGCGGGCAACCTGTCATCCCCCCCCAAAAGGTGCTAGAAACCTACCGCGCGCCGCAAATTTAGGGCTAGGAATCTTGAGCCCTGTGGCAGGGGAGAAAAGTATAGAAGGCTTGGGAGGCCCTGGGATATTGGGGGTACAACCCTATTTGATCACCCTGAATAATTCTGCGTGGACTAATTATCAAAGCGGTTCGACATGGCCTATGGAAGTGATTTTACACGAATTTGGACACACCAAGAACTATGGACATGAGGGCAATATGACCTATGGCAAAAATGGCACGGGTTTGGTAGAGCTAGGGATCAAGGTTTGGAAACAATTGGGGGAGGCTAACCAACTCCCCATTAATTACGACCAAATCGCCCATGTCCCCAATCCCATTTACAATTCTAGCTTCATTAGAGCCCTCTCTAACGCCCTGCCTTCTAAGGGGAGCAGTACCGATGCGATGGTGGGCTTTGATGTGAAGAGCGGTTACCAGCAGTACTTTAACGACGTGGTGGGCCTGTCTTACTATGGCATCCTCAAGTATAATTTCTCCAAAAGGCTGGGCTATATCAAGACCATCTCACAGGTGGGCTTAGGGGTGGGCACGGATTTGCTCCTAGATTTTAAAACCACTTACACAAGCCGTGTTGTGCGTACTGGCAAGAAAAAACGCCGCGCGCAAAAGAGCTTGCAGAGTACCTTTGGGAGCTTTTTAGGCTTGCGCGCCCTTTGGGATTCTTATGTGCTCAATTCTGTGTACAAAGCAGCGGGGAATCTCAACGCAGTGGTGGGCTTTAATTATCGCTTCAAGCATTCTAAATACAGCTTAGGGATTTCAATCCCCTTGATTCAAAACCCTTTGAAATTCAAAATTGACACCAAGGATCTCTTGGGCAGTGTGGTACTCTACGATGGCGCGAGCCACTTTAATGTCTTTTTTAACTATGGCTGGATTTTCTAATCACTTGCCCAAACAGAATTGAGAAAACAGCCTATCTAGCATTTCTTCAGTGTGGTAGGGTTTGCTGAGCGTGGCGATGCTCTCTAGAGCGTCTTTAAGGTGGTAGGAGAAGAGTTCTAATTCTAGCTTTTCTAGGGTGAGAGTGGCTTCTTGCAAATGGGCGATGGTGTGCACTAGGGCTTGTTGTTGGGCTAAAGAAGTGAGAATAAGGCCATCGTTGGGGTTGTGATCTTCAAATAGGGGCTTGAGCGCGCGTTTCAAAAGGGGCAAGCAGGGTTCTTTGGTGTTTAAAAATAGGGGGGGGGAGGGGTAGGGGGGGGAGGGTGTCTATAATGGCTTGGGTGTCTAGCTGGGGGGGACAATCGTTTTTATTGAAGACAAGGCATAGGGTTTTGTGGGTCTGGGTTTGGAGCAGTGTTAAGAGATGTTGATCCTGAGTATCTAGGGGTCTGGAGAGATCAAAAAGGGCTAAAATCACATCGCTCTCTTGCATGCTCTGAAGACTTTTGGCAATGCCCAAACTTTCTATCACATCTTCAGAGGGGCGAATCCCAGCCGTGTCCACAATCCTTAGCGCGCTTCCATACAAACTAATTACTTCTTCAATGGTGTCTCTAGTCGTGCCCGCGATATGGCTCACCAACGCGCGCTCTTCTAAGAGCAGGGCGTTTAAAAACGAACTCTTGCCCACATTGGGCTTGCCCACAATGCTCAAGCGATACCCCTCTATATGCGGCACTTTGGCTTGCGAAATGGCTAAAGTGCTTTGGAGTTTGGTTAGGATTTGTTGTAATTGGGCCTGCATGCGGGGGTGCAAATCTAGGGGTAGATCTTCTTCAGCATAATCGATCAAGACTTCGCTGCTGGCCAACAACTCTAAGAGGGCGTGGCGGATGGCGTGTACAAATTCTTTGAGCGCGCCCTTGAGTTGTCTAGCCATCACCTTAGCCGCATTGGCGTTGGTAGCCACTAAGAGTTTGGCCAGCGCGTCCACTTGCGAGCTATCTAAGCGCCCGTTTAAAAACGCGCGCTTGGTGAACTCCCCATTTTGCGCCAAAACCGCCCCATGGTCTAAACAGGTTTGCAAAATCAAGCGCGCCACCATCACCCCCCCATGGCATTGGATTTCTACCACATCCTCTGTCGTGTAGCTATGGGGGGCCTTGAAATACAAAGCTAGACATGTGTCTAAAAGCGCCTCTTGTGCGTCATAGATAGACACTAAAGTCGCGTATCTTGGGGTGAAGTGCGCCCTTTTACAAAGTCTTTGTAAAATCTCTAGACTCTTGGGTCCGCTCATTTTGACAATGGCGATCGCCCCTAGCCCGGGGGGGGTGGCGATGGCCACGATGGTGCTAGGGTTGGGGCTTGTGGAAATCATTCACCACGATATAGCGTTGGTTGTCCGCCTTACTTTGGCAGGCGACATATTTGTTAGGGAAAGTTTCGCGCAAACGCTTCAGCGCGATGTGGAGCAACAAACCATCTAGGGGCTTGGTCTTGGCCTTGCCCACTTCATGCACCATCATGATGACACTTTGCAAGTAGTTTTCCATGAGCTCTTCTTGCTTTTTTAAAAAGCTTGCCACTTCTAGGCGGATATTGTAGCCGTACTTAGGGTGAATCCAATTGAAAAGCAAGTAAGACAAAGCGTTATAGCGATACCCCTTCTCCCCAATGAGCAGGGCGCAATCCTCCCCATTGATTTCAATGAGCAGGGTTTGGGAGTCATAGAGCGCTACTTGAATCGAATCGATTTGATAAGGGATGTGCGCGAACAGGGCGCGGACTTCGCTCTGGATGTCTGCAATTTTCGCATGGGGATTATTATCATGGAAAGATGGTGGAGAAGGTTGGATGGGCTTTGGTTTTTCTTTGAGACAAACCTCTATGATCGCTTGTTTTTTGCCAAAGCCCAGAAAACCCTTAGAGGGCACTTGAATCACATCGTACTGCAGATCGGCGATCAGACAATTCAACTCTGTGGCGGCTTTAAAAAGAGCTTCTTCTAAACTATTGGCAACAATAGTCCTCATTTCAACTCTTGTGCTTGTGTTCTTGAATCTCTTTGAACTTCTTTTGTTCTAACACTTGGTTAATGAGCCATTGTTGGATGATGGAGAACACATTGTTCACCGTCCAATAAAGCACCAAGCCAGCTGGGAAAGTGATCAGAAAGATTGTAAAAAACACGGGCAACATTTTAAAAATTTTAGCTTGGGTGGGGTCGGTGATGGTGTTGGGGGTGAGGGCTTGTTGGGCATACATGGAGATACCCATGAGCAAGGGCAAGATGAAATAGGGGTCCATCAAGGAGAGATCGCTAATCCAGAGCATCCAAGGCGCGCTTTTGAGTTCTACAGCGTTGTAAAGCACCCGATAAATGGCAAAAAAGACCGGGATTTGCAAGATCAATGGCAAGCACCCGCCCAAGGGATTAGCCCCATGCTTTTTGTAGAGCTGCATCACGTGCATTTGCAATTTCTGTGGATCGCTCTTGTATTTTTCTTGCAATTCCTTCATCTTAGGGGCTAGATCCTTGAGTTTTTGCATGCTCACCATGCCCTTGTAACTTAAAGGATAGAGGATAATGCGCACAATGAGGGTTAAAAGAATGATCGCCCAACCCCAGTTATGGGTGTAGTTGTGTAGGAAATCTAAGAGCAAAAACACTGGGCGGGCAAAAAAGGTGATCAACCCATATTCGATCACATCGGTGAGCATGGGCGCAATGCTTGCTAAATGGTGGTGATCTTTAGGGCCGATATAGCCATGCAAGCTGACATTACCTTTAAGAGAGATAAAGGGGAGGGGGTTTTTACTGCCCGCTTGGCTGTCTATAATGGCTTCTAGGGGGGTTTGGGAGAAAAATAAGGAGGTGTAATAGCGATCCACGCTGGCAATAAAGGCGATGTTATTAAAAGATTTGGCTTCTTTAATATCTCCATCTTCTATTTTTTCAAGCTTTTGATCCTGTGTACCCAATAAAACGCCATGAAAAGCATACCCGTCCGCATCGGCTACCGGGCGACTCCCATTTGAGAGGATATAGGCAATATTGGCATTCTGTGTTTTGGGGGTGATCTCTAGTTTGAGATCATAGCTCAAATTGGCATGGAAAGTGAGAATTTTTTTCACCACCACACTAGAGAGTTCTTGGGTGAGGGTTAGACTCTGCGCCCCCCCTTGGGTGAGGTTGAGATCGCTTATAGAGGTTGTATAAGGTGTCTGAAAGGCTTCTTGGTTGAGATGGGTGTCTACAAATCTGAGCTCTAGGGGTTTGAGCGCGTTTACACCCAGCAGAGGGAGCTTGCTCAAGGGTTCTAGAGGTTGTTTGTTGAGTCCAAGCAATCGTTTGACATGGTCTAAAAACCCCTCATCTTTATGGGTGGTGAATTTCTTGTCTTTGAGATACATTTGTGCGATGCGCCCGAGGTGATCGATCTCTATCTCCATGCTAGATGAATGGACACGCGCGATAATGGGCGCGCTTTGCAAAGGGGCTTTGGGAGTGCTGTTAGAGACCACATTAGGAGCACTAGGAGCGCTCTCTTGGGCGGGGGCGTTTTGGGTTTGGGGGGGTTTTGAGGGAGTTTGAAAAAAATAGCCATAGATGGTAAGAAACAAGAAAGAGAGCGCGACAGCTAAGATCAAGCGGAGATTATTGTCTTTCACTAGAAGCCTTGAGAATATAATAAGGAGTGGGAGAGGAGGGGCTTAGAGGGATCAAATAATAGGCGCATGCAATGGGCGCGCTGAATTTAACTTGCAGGGGCTTAGAGCTAGTGGGGTAGTTGATCCCCCCTGCAGAATAGGGGTTACAAGCTAAGAGACGGCGCGCAATTTGAAACAGGGCTTTGTCCAAGCGCTCATGGAGCAAGAGCCAAAGCGCGTAGGTGGAGCAACTGGGGTAAAAACGGCAACAACAAGGTTTGAGGGGCGCAAGCCTTCTATAGAGGGTTAAGAGCGCTAGACAAAGGGTTTTTAGCGCGCTCACCTAGCAACCTTGACATGGGCGCGTTTTTTCTGCGCCAAACACTGCAAAATATGCGCGCGCAAAGTGGCGTAATCAAGCTGTTCGATTCCAATCTTGGCCACAAAAATAACGGCCTGCGGGCATGGCAGGGGGAGGCGTTGGAAAATCGCGCGCACGCGCCGCTTGATCAAGTTTCTTTGCACAGCCTTGCCCACCTTTTTAGACACACTCAAACCTAGTAACAACCCATGCATGCCCAAAAATTTTTCATGCGAGGGCTCTAGAGGGAGGCAGTAAAGCATAAAGACCCCATGGTGCTTTTTAACACCTTTCTTATAGACATAGTTAAATTGGCGCGCGGTTTTTAAGGATTGCACCATTAAACGGCGAGTTGTTTCCTACCCTTTGCTCTTCTGGCGTTGATCACCTTGCGCCCGTTCTTGCTCTTCATGCGTACTAAAAAACCATGGGTGCGCTTGCGGGGGGTGTTATGGGGTTGATAAGTGCGTTTCATCTGTGTCCTTTAAAAATTTCAAAAGCGACATTCTAGCCCATATTGGCTAAAAAGCATCTAAAGCACTAGGGGTTTTGGTTCTTGTCTTCTACCAAAATATAGAGCTCATTGAGCTTGTTGGTTTGCAAGAGATCGACCACCTTTACAAAGCTATCCAGATTGCTATTTTTATCGCCCTGCAAAATAATGGGGGTGTCCTTGGCGTATTTTTTGACAGCCTGCTTGAGCGTTTCAAAACTCACTTTTTTCTTGTCTAAATAAAATTCCCCCTTGTGCGAGATGGCAATATTCACCTGCTTTTTATGCAACACATCTTGGGATTTGTCCGAACTCTGGTCCACTTTGGGGATATTAATGGGGAGTCTAGAGGTGGTAACAAACGAAGCTGTGGTGAGTACGATTACCAGCAACACCAGCATGATGTCAATGAAGGGGACCACATTCATCGAATCGATTTTTTTCATTAACGATCCTAAAAATCCGTATCTAGGCGGTTATAACCGGTGTTTTCTGTGGCTGGATGGTGGTAGATATCCCACTTGGTGGCGATGATTTCACTCTTGCGCACTAACATGTTGTAAATCACCACAGAGGGGATGGCCACAATCAAGCCCATTCCCGTAGCCTTGAGCGCGAGCGCTAAACCCACCATGATTGCCTTCGTGTCCACAGAACCTGTATGCCCCAACTCAATAAAAGTGAGCATAATTCCGGTCACCGTGCCTAACAAGCCCACATAGGGCGCGTTAGAACCAATGGTGGCGACTAGAGTCAAGCGGCGGTGCAAATCCAACTCTAACTTGCGCTTGTCATTATAGTCGTCCACGCGCACGGTGGCATAGAACCACACCCGCTCGATTCCAATGGCGATCACAATCACTGATAAAAACGCTAAAAACCCTAAAATTCCATAATCTATCATTTGTTTCATCATCATGTCCTGCATTAAGACCCCTTTGAATGGTTTTTGAGCGCCATTTTTGCGTCCATCTCCAACGCTTTCTTTTTCATGCTCTCTCTTTTGTCATAAAGTTTTTTTCCTTTAACCAACGCCACCTGAAGTTTAGCTTTATTCCTATGGTTGAAATAGAGTTTCAAAGCCACAATACTCAAGCGTTGTTGCCCCACTTGGCTAAACCATTTCATCAGTTGTTTTTTATGCAAAAGCAACTTCCTTGCGCGCATTTCATCGGGCTTGTAATGGGCATTGGCCGTTTCTAGATGCGCGATGTGCATGCCAAATACAAAGGCCTCACCCCGCACGATCCTAACAAAGTTATCCTTTAGATTCACCCTCCCTGCGCGAATTGCCTTGACCTCAGAGCCTACCAAGACAATGCCCGCTTCCAAACTCTCCAAAATTTCATAATCAAAATACGCTTTTTTGTTCTTAGCGATCTCTTTCATGCGCTATCTTCCTTGAGCGCGAAAAAACCACCCCCACTCCCGCTAAAAAACCACCGCGTGCCTAAGCGCGCCTCCACTTCTTTGAGATCGGGAGCAATCTTGAGCGCGGGTTTTAACAGATCGTTGAGCACAGCCCTAGAGTGTGTTTGCAATAAAACGATGCTAGGGGTGCGCTGGAGTGTGGCGAAATCAAGGGGGGTAGGCTGGGTTTGGGCAAAGGCGCGATAAACCTCTGGGGTTTTGCAAGCGATGTTGGGGTTTAGCAACTCCAATTCTAGGGGCGTATCTGCAAAGGGTTCTACCACTTCGCCAAAATGGCTGACATGCGCGCACTCCAGCCCAGAAATGAAGAAATTCACATCACTCCCCACCCGCGCCCCAATGCCATAGAGTTCTTGCAAACTCAAGCCCAAGTTTAAATGTGTGTTGAGTTCTCTCAAAAGCCCGCCCGCATCCGCGCTCCCCCCCCCAAAGCCCGCCTGCGTGGGGATGTGTTTTTCTACCTCAATCTTTAGACGATCCAAGAGTTGCAATAAAGCCGGGGGGGTTTTCTTGTGCTCCAAGTGGGATTTTAGAGCTTGCAAGGCTTTATAGAGCGTGTTATCCTGCAGAGCGCAATCAAAATCACCCTTGAGGGCAAACCTGTCCGCACACCGCACCTCAATACAATCCTTAAAACTATTTTGTACCAACACCAGCCTAGAGTTTAGCAGATGATAGCCCCCCTCAAACCCGGTGATCTTAAGAAAGATATTCACCTTAGGGCAAACTACAAAACCAAAAGGGTTCACTTCAATTTGCCCAGCTGGATAGTCTTCCCCATATTTGCAAGCACTTCATCGCTCACGCTTTCAGACGCGCGCTTATTCTCTGTAGCGATGGCTTCTTTAAGCTCTGAGCGCAGGATCAAGGTGTGCGCAGGTGCTTGAAACCCTAATTTGACACTTCCCTTATCAATGGAGACGATTTTGATGTGAATATCCTCTCCAATGACCACCCCCTCCCCTAATTTTCTAGCTAAAATCAACACCTTTTACAACCCTAATCCTGCGAAATTTGGACACTCTCCATCACATCGCCCTGTTTGAGGGAATCTAACACCTTGAGGCTAGCAGCATCCTCAATTTGCCCAAAGACCGTGTGTTCGCCATCTAAATGGGGCTGGGGCGCAAAACACAAAAAGAACTGACTCCCGCCCGTATCCCTCCCAGCATGCGCCATACTGAGCGCGCCCCTCTTATGTTTGTGGGGGTTGTTTTGTATTTCGCATTTGATGCGATAACCCGGTCCCCCCGTGCCCGTACCCAGGGGGCAACCCCCTTGGGCAACAAACCCGGCGATCACGCGGTGAAAACTTAGGCCATTGTAAAAACCCTCTTGGGCTAGAGTGGCGAAATTGCTCACCGCTTGGGGCGCGTCTGCACCAAACAAGTGGATCTTAATCGCGCCCTTGTTGGTGTGAATCGTGGCATAGTTGTAAGTAGCTAGCACATGCGGCTCAATCGTGTAGGTTTTCAACGCCTCCATACAAATCCTCTTGGGGGTAAAAGATTCGAGCATTTTACCGATTTCAACTTAAATTTATTAGCATGGGGCGTGTATGCGGGTGTTGATGATGGGGTTTTTAGGGTTGTGGCTGACTATGGGGGCGTTGCAGGGGGCTGAGGTGCTTAATACCTCTTTAATCCACCACACTAAAAAAGCCAAGCCCAAGAAAAAACCCCTCTCTAAAAAACCGCTTCCCTCTAAAAAGCGCGTTGTGAAATCTAAATCTCATAGTGCTCCCAGGGTGCGTTGGATCTATAGCAGCGCGTTCTTAACCGCCTATTTTAGCGATGGGCATTACAAACAGGGTTATGGGCTTTTGTTGCAAAATGGGAATTATTTGACGGCATCCAACTTGATCTTTGATCAAGGCATGTATGCCCAGACTATCATGGCTAAAATGCAAGATGACAGCGCGCCCATGCTCATTTGTGTGGCTAGATTGCATGTCAAGGCCATCGATCGCAACCGTGGACTCTCCCTTTTGAGCACCCATGTCTTTACCAATGACTATTGCCAAATCAGACCCGAGAGCTATTACCACGCGCGTATTTACAAGAAATACGGCCAAAACCTTTTGGCTCACAACGCGACATTCCACACACTCCCCCTCTACTACCCTCAAGTGAGCCCTAAAAACGCCTTTGAAGTCCAAAGCCTGCATGGTGTTTCCAATTTGCAAGAAAACCCCTTTGGCCGCCCCCTTTTCAACGCTAGTGGGGTGTTCATGGGCATGCTCGATGCCCAGAAAAACAAAGTCAGGCTGATCAAAAGAGACGTGATCATGGATTTCTTGCGCGCCCTGCAACAACGTGATCTTCTTTGATAACTTTGCGCCATTTGTGTAAAAACCCCCAAAAGGAAGAGCTATGTTTTTAGAACGCATTGCCCCGGGAAGTTTTGCCCTAGAGCTGGCGCGCATCACCCCACATCCCACCGGTCAGGCTATTATGGCGCAAAAAGCCCAGCTATTGGCCTTCAAAATTACAGATTTGCCCCTAAGCGCGGCTTTGACTTTGAAACAGGAGGCTCTGCGCGTGGGTGCGGAATTGGCCACACCCAAAGATTGCATTTTGGCCAAGAAGACACACTACCCTTGCTTATTAGTGGGCACTCTAGATCAGTTAGAACGCCTGCGTGCCAAGTGCTCTACCCAAGCTTTTGGGCTCAAACGTCTAGCCAGCATGCTAGAATCCCATCTGCAAACCCATCGCGTCCAAACCCCTGCCTTGATGGCCATTATCAATCTCACCCCAGATAGCTTTTATCCCCACAGCCGTTGCAATCCACAGAAAGCTTTAGATCGAATTTACACGTGTTTGGAACACAAGATTCCCTACATTGATATTGGAGCGGCTAGTTCGCGCCCCTTTAGCCCACCCATCAGTCCCCAAGAAGAAATCGCGCGTTTAAAAGATGTTTGCATGGAAGTCAAGACCTCCAATCTCACACAACACGCTATATTTAGCATTGACACCTATCATGCCAAGAGCGCGGATTTTGCGCTTGGTTGTGGGTTTCAGCTCCTCAATGATGTCAATGGCTTCAGAGATGAAAAGATGTGCACGCTGGCACAACGCTATGGCGCGGGGGTGATCTTGATGCATTCCTTGGGCGTACCCATGAATATGGACCACTTTGCCCCCTACACACATCTCTTTAAAGAGATGGACACATTTTTTAGCGCGTCATTGGCACGTTTACAAGAGTATGGCATTGAGAACATTATCTTAGATGTGGGGATTGGTTTTAATAAAACCACCGCGCATAATCTAGCCTTGATCCAGCACTTGAGGCATTTTTTGCACTTGGGTTACCCCTTATTAGTGGGGGCTAGCCGTAAAAAATGTATAGGAGATATTTGTGCTAAAGAAGTGGAGCAGAGATTAGCCGGCACTCTGGCCTTGCACCTAGTAGCCTTGCAGCATGGGGCCACTCTCTTGCGCGTACACGACATAGAACCCCACCTAGATATGCTCCATATCTACCAAGCCTTGCAAACAATCGAGTTACCATAATAAGCACTGTATACACACAAAAGGGGATCACACGCGATTTTGCATGGGACTTAGGCAAAATCTGTTAGCATGCCACTATCTATTTTAAAGGATTATGATGGCAGAAGAGAAGGGCAAGTCGCTTAATTTGTTTGACATCCGTTGGATGTGGTCTATGTTTGGCACTGCCATTGGGGCGGGAATTTTATTTCTCCCCATTAAGGCGGGCGCGCATGGCTTTTGGCCTGTGGTGGTGATGGCGCTCTTGAGCTTTCCAATGACGTGGCTAAGCCACCGCGCCTTGGCGCGCTTTGTCAACGCCATAGGCAACCACGACATCACCCATGCCGCCACTTATTTGGGCAAGAATGCAGGGTTTGTCATCACCTTTATGTATTTCTTTACCTTCTATCCAATCTGCCTAGCTTATGGAGTGGGGATCACCAACACCACAGAATCCTTTTTTGCACACCAACTCGGGTTACATTACTTTGAACACAACCGCTTTTTTCTAGCAGAGCATTTGGTGAGTGGCATGATTTTTGTGATGATCTTTAGCACCACTGTGGTAACTCGGATTGCCAATATTCTAGTTTATCCGATGGCTTTGATTCTCCTCTTGTTCTCTTTCTACCTCATGCCCTACTGGAAGACCGCCATGCTCAAAGAGATCCCCAGCTTTGGGGGTTTTTTTGCAGCACTCTGGTTCACGCTTCCAGTACTCGTTTTTTCTTTCAACCACAGCGCGATTATCTCCACCTTCGCCCAAGCCATAGAACGCCGTTATGGAGAACTCAAACACTTCAAAACCAACCAAATCGAGTTACTCAACACGTCTTTTTTGCTTTTCTTTGTGATGTTCTTTGTCTTTTCCTGTATTTTATGTCTAGAGCCTGCCGACTTCATCAAGGCTAGAGAACAGAATATCCCCATCTTAAGCTATTTTGCCAACACACTAGATAACCCCATTGTGGGCTACACAGGTCCCATTGTGGCGTTTTTAGCCATCAGCACTTCTTTTTTTGGGCATTATTATGGGGCTAAAGAAGGGCTCAAGGGGCTGGTGGTGCAAAGCTTTTTTAAGGAGAAACCCAGCCCCAGCCGCCACAAACAAATTGATGTCAGCGTAACATTATTTTTATGGATTAGCATTATCTTAGTTTCTTACTATAACCCAAGCATCTTGGGCTTTATTGAGAGTTTGGGGGGCCCCGCACTTGCAACCATCACCTTCATTTTGCCCATTGTAGCGATGTATATGTTGCCATCCATGAAATCCTTTAGAAATCTTTGGGTGGACGGCTTCTTGCTGATCGTAGGGGTGTTGACTGTACTCAATGCGGTCATTGGTCTTATGGTTAAGTGATCCCAATTAAAGGAGCAGTATGGATATCCAAACCCAACAAGGGCTTCATGCCCAATCTATGACTTCTATTTTTAAAATCGGCATTGGTCCTAGTTCTTCACACACGATCGGACCTATGGACGCATGTGTGCGCTTCTGTGCGCTTTTGCAAGACAAAGGGCTATTGGAACGCGTGGCGCGCGTGCAAGTTACTTTGCACGGATCTTTAGCTTTAACGGGCAAGGGGCACTTGAGCGATCTAGCCTGCCTAGTGGGCTTGAGTGGGATTAGTGCCAGGAAAGTGAGTGTGCCCCAACGCCAAGAAATCGTACAAAGGGTGCTCAAAGAGCAACGTCTTTATTTGGCCCAGCACCATGACATTCTCTTTGACTTCACCCATGATATTCTTTTTGAGAACAAGGCTTTGAGTTTGCATGAAAATGGCATGGTGGTACGTGCTTTTGACGCACAGGGGCAAGCGTTGATCCAAGAAACCTACTATTCTACAGGAGGGGGTTTTATTTACACCCAAGAGGAGTTGAGCCATAGAAAATCCAACCCCACCCATGCTAAACACACTCCCTTTGACTTCAATAGTGCCAAAGAATTAGAAGCACTATGTACCAAGCACCATTGTGAGATCGCTAATATCGTAGCCCAACACGAGAGCGCGCTATTTGGCCCAAACTACGCTAAAGACTATTGCCTAGAAGTCTATGAAGCCATGTTAGCTTGTTATGAAAGTGGGGTACATGCCAAGGACAAACGCCTCCCTGGGTGCATTGGCATGGAGCGTTTAGCCCCTAGTATCCAAGAGCGCATGGCCAAACATGCCGACACTCAAGACCCCTTAGCCGTGATGGATTACATGACCATGTACGCGCGCGCCATCAGCGAAGAAAATGCCTGTGGCAACAAGGTCGTAACCGCGCCCACCAATGGCGCATGTGGGGTCGTGCCCGCTGTGTTGCTTTATTGTCAGAACCACATCAAGCCCCTAAGCCAAGAAGAAATTGTCAATTTTCTCCTGACCTGTTGCGCGGTGGGTTATCTCTACAAGAAAAATGGCTCAATCAGCGGGGCAGAAGCGGGGTGTCAGGCCGAAGTGGGCGCGGCTTCCTCTATGGCGGCTGCTGGGTTTGCCTTTGTGATGGGAGCAGGCGTGCACCAAGTTTTAAGCGCGGCAGAAATTGCGATGGAACACCATCTAGGGCTCACTTGCGACCCGGTGGGGGGGTTGGTACAAATCCCCTGTATTGAGAGAAATGTCGTGGGGGCGATCAAGGCGGTGGCGGCTGCGCGCTTGGCTCTAGAGGATGGTTATCAGGCTAAAGTAGGCTTAGATGAAGTGATTTTAACCATGTTGCAGGTGGGCAAATCCATCGACTCCAAATATCGCGAAACCTCTTTGGGAGGCCTAGCAGTGAATGTGCATATCCCTAGGTGTTAACTACAAAGAGGGGGGTTTCTTAAAAGCCCACAACTTGTAATCTAGTTGCGTAGTTTATAACGCGTTGGGCTGATCTTCACCTCTACAACCCTAGTCTCTATACCAGGACGGCCAAAATTCTTTTGCATCTTAGTGCGCACCATGCCCCATATTCCCTTTTTCAAGGGCTTTAACCAGAAGATAGGCGCAGCAGCCTTGCGCCACCACCTCAAAGCCGCTTTAAACAAGAGCCACAGCGTGGAGGCCTTTAAAAACCAACTCAACCAGCTAGTCCAGCGCACCGATTTTGACAACGCCACCAAAGCCCTCATTAGAGAGATTGAGGGGGGCTTACCTCCAGATGATGGAGGAGGAGGAGGGGGATTACCCTTACCCAAGCCAAGCCCAGAACCTAGCGCGAGCAGGATACCTAAGCAGGAAGCAGAGGGGGAAGATTTACCTAAGAGTGGGGGAGAAATTAAACCAAGCGCGGTGATTCAAAGCCCAGAGGAGAAAGAGGCTTTTATTAAGAACCTTGATTTAAGCGCGCACGCGACCCCTATCCCTAAAGAAATAGACATAGAAGGGTTTTTAAAGAGTTTAAAGGGGGTGAAGAACAAAGAAAGGTTTATAGAACATTTAGCAAGCCGTACCGATGGGCAAAGGCGTTTAGAATATTTGCATTTGGTTGAACCAACTTTAAAGAACCCAGATATTGAACTTATCTTTAAAGCACCTGCAAAAAAAGAGTATATCAAGGCCTTTAAAGATGGAAGAGATAAAACCTTAAAATATATACTTGTTACGGCTGATCATGATCAAATTCTTATTACGGGGCTACCAGTTAGGCAAACAAGCTATTTGCAGAAACAAATAAGAGATGCCGACATTATCCACTCTTTCATTCGGCCGGGTAGGCTTGCCAATGGACAAGGTGCTTTAGCACCGAGTGGGCTACCAACTGCAGAACTTACCACCCCTAACCTAAAAAGTCAAGCCACAGAACTCCACAACACCGCTAAAGAGCAAGAAGCAGGGTTTAAAACATTGTTGGAGGGGCTTAAAGAGCCTAGTGCGCATTTAGAAGCCAATAGCGTCTTAAAGAGTGTAGAAAGCATAGAGAGCAAGATTAAACGCAAGAGGGGGGATATAGGGGCTATTAATGATTATTTAAGAGGGGCGTTAATCACGCCCACAAAAGAGGGGCTAGATAGCCAGCTAGTGCGCATTGTGGACACCTTAGAGAGCAAGGGGTTAACCCCCATTGTGGAGTTGCGTCATAGAGAGAGTGGGTATAAGGGTATCCATGTGCAATTTACTTACAATGGCATAGGGAGTGAAATCCAAGTACACACGGCGCAGAGTTGGGAGGTAAAGAAAAGACTAGATGAGATTTATCACATTTTAAGAGAGCAAGAGATTAACCCAACCTTGAGTAGGGAGGAATTAAACGCATTGCTAGAAGAGGGCAGACGACTTGCTCAAGGCGTAGACTTAGATATTAACGCCTTAACTTCTTTTGCGTTGAGTTTAGATAAAAACGCCACTTCTGAAAAGTCTGTATTGGTGAGAAAATCGCCTAAAGACTTAAATGACTCCCAAAATTCGCGTTTAAAGTCGTATTCAAATACCGCATTATCGGGGAATTCTGAACCTTGGGCTAACGCATACAACCGCCCAGACTCTGAGTTAAACCAAAATGTTAATTTATCCACAGGCAGTGAGAACATACAAACTCCTTTGCCTAACCCTAGCACAACCCCCCCTAAAAGTCAACCATCCCTTTTGCAGCAGGCCACAGAGTGGAGGGAACAGAGTGCGCAC
>NZ_QXQT01000014.1 GCF_003660395.1 Helicobacter vulpis | reverse complement strand
TCTCTATCACGAGGCGATTAAGGCGCACATGAGTGAGCAAACCAACCCAAGCCTTTGATAGCGTGCTAGACAAAGCGGCATTGCAAAATTATATCAGTAGGAGATTCTGCAACAAACCCCCACAGAGTTATAAATGGCGATTAATAATGTCGTGCAAAGGGGAGGTAAAGTGTGTGCCTACGATGAAAATGGCGAGGAGCTTTTTAGTAAATCTGGGGAGTTGGTGCGCTACACGAGTAGCTCCGTTTATGCAAGATGGGGAAATAAAGTGTGTAAGCTTGATGCTTACGACTATGTGATGAATCCGGATGTCAAGGATGAAGGAGGAGACTGGATATGGGGTGTTTTATTTGTGGTTGTCGTTGGAGTGTTTGCTGCGTATTGTTCTAGTGATCGTAATAAACCAGCTACCCAAGAGCAGAGCAATAAAGGATATGACAAACAGCGGATATCTTCTACGATGCGATGGAGTTCTTCACACAGCGAAGCTACGAACAAGCTTTAGAGCGTTTTATTTGGCTTGCCCAAATCAAATACCGCCCTGCCTTTAGTTCTTACATGGCGGGGCAATGTGCTTATAAAGAGAAACACTACCAAGAAGCCATTAAATTTTATCAACAAAGCCTAGCGATTAAAGAACAGGCAAGCTACACAGCCATTTTATTAGAAAACCTAGCCAAAGCCTATAAAGCCCTCAAAGATGAGAAACATTATGCGCATTACAGGCATCTTTTAGAACAACAAAGAGCAGGGGATTGATAAGGGCGCAAGATTTAAGCCCCACCCCCTTTTCAAGTTTTGATCTCTTAGAGCGTGCGCGAGAGGGGGGAGCGACTAGCCCTCCAACTTTTCTTTTAACAGCGCGTTGAGCGCGCTAGGGTCTGCCCCCTTGAGGTTTTTGAGCGCCTGCCCAACAAAAAAGCCCAAGAGCTTACTCTTACCCCCCCTATACTCAGCCACCTTGTCAGGATGTTGGGCTAATAGGGCTTCAACCACGCGCAACAACGCCCCTTGATCTTGAATTTGGGCTAGCCCAAGTTTTTCTATCAAAGTGTCCACATCGCTAGGCTGGCTAGAGTTTTGATTCAACAGAGCGTCTAAAATCTCCTTGCCCGCCTTGCCAGAGATTTTCTTAGAATCAATGCGCTGCACCAAAGTGCCCAGAGTCTGCGCGCCCACTGTGCAAGATTCTAACTCTCCTCCCTCCAGCCGCCCCAATAACTCCACACACAGCCAAGACACGCTCCCCTTCACGCTCGCGCCCATCTCTACCATCTCTTCAAAATAGCGCGCGATGCCCACATCGCTCACCAGGATAGCCGCGTCTTCAGGCTTTACGCCTAATTCTACATAGCGCGCCCTTTTGGCATCGGGCAATTCGGGGATGTCTTGATCTAAGAGCGCTTGGGGGATGTGCACGCGCCTAAGATCGGGATCGGGGAAGTAACGATAATCTGCCGAGCCCTCCTTATCGCGCATGGATTGGGTGATCCCCTTGGCCGTGTCAAAAAGCCTAGTTTCTTGTACCACTTCTTTAGCGTAAGTCCCCCGCTCAAAGGCCTCAATCTGGCGTTCTACCTCGTACTCAATGGCCTTTTGGATAAATCTAAAACTATTGAGATTTTTGATCTCCACACGGGTATAAAGCTTCTCTTCCCCCTTAGGGCGAATGGACACATTGGCATCGCAACGAAAATTCCCCTCCTGCATATTAGCGTCCGAAATGCCCAAAAAGCGCACCAAGGCGTGCAATTTCTTAAGGTAACTGATGGCCTCTTGCGCGCTGCGCAAATCCGGGCGACTCACGATCTCTAGTAAAGGCGTGCCCGCGCGATTCAAATCCACCTTAGAAAACTCCCCTTCATGGATGTTTTTCCCCGCGTCCTCTTCTAAGTGGGCGCGCTCAATGCCAATGCGCTTCACGCCTGTTTCTGTGTCAATGTCCAAATACCCCGCGCTCACAATGGGGATTTCAAATTGGGAGATTTGATAGGCCTTGGGCAAATCCGGGTAAAAGTAATTCTTGCGCGCAAAGATCGAATCCTGGTTAATGGTGGCATCAATGGCCATCCCAAAAGCGATCGCCTTCTTTAAGGCCACTTCATTGAGCACGGGCAAAGCCCCGGGCAGGCCTAGGCACACCGGACAGGTGTGGCTATTGGGGGTGTCTTTAAAGCTAGTCGGACAGCTACAAAAAATCTTAGTCTGGGTGTTGAGCTGGGTATGCACTTCTAGTCCGATAATGGTTTCAAACATGAAAATCCTTTAGAATTTAATGCCAAATACTCTCAAGACAAGCACCACAACTGCGCCCACAAGGGCTAGCCCAAGCAAGACAACTGCGATATTGGCAAAGAAGACAAGTACCGCCACCACAAGGGCGATTGCAAAGGCGATCACAAGGGCGATGATCAAAAAGACCGCCGATTCGATGAGCAGGTCAAACACCACCGGAAACACGCTCACAAGCCCCCCCAAAGCCAACAGCCCAAGCAGGCAAAGCAAGAAAGTGCCCATCAAAAAAGCTCCACGCTAACACCTGAGTGCTTGCTATTTGCGCTCTACGGGAGCCATTTTTTCCTTTTGCGCCGCCTTTCTGGCTTGGACTTTGGGATCCATAGTGAGGATGCTAAAGCTCAAATCCGCCACCTCTGGGTGGGATTTGATATAGGCGTTGATCTCTTCTAGTTTCAAGTTCTTGATGCGCTCTAGCATGATCTTGTCGTAGTTGAGAGGAAGGCCTAAGTAGAAATTGTGAAACTTGGTGTTCAAGCGCTTGCCCAAAGTTTCATTGGCCAAAGGCTCAGAACCTAGCAAGAATTTCTTAGCCCCTTCTAGCTCCTCTTGGGTGATGCCCTTTTGTACAAATTCTTTAACCACCTGCTTGACCAACGCGATGCTCTTGTCTTGATTCTCTAGCTTGGTTTGCAAGTAACCTGTGGCGCAATTGATGATGCGCGAGAGTTGGACGCGCATGTAAGCGCTGTAGGCCAAGCCCCCCTTGACTCGAACAGCGTCCATCAAACGCGAACCAAAGCCACTAGAACCCAACACAAAGCTCATCACTTTGGCTAGGGGCAACTCTTTTTCCAAATCTTTCATGTGGAAGGGCGATCCAAAGTAGATATAGGCTTGCTGGGTGTCCTTGTAAATGATTTTCTCTTGGGCTTTTTGCGCCGTACTAAAGTGGGGGGTGAAAAAGGGTTTGTTGGAGGGCAGGGCCTCTAGCAAGGGTTTGAGCTGTTCTAGGGTTTTATCCGTATCCATGTCTCCGCCCATCACGATAATGAGCCGCTCAATGTCCAGCGCGTCCTCTAGGCGTTTTTTCACATCCTCTAACGAAATGCTTTGGATACTTTTTGGCGTACCCACAGCCGGGTGGGCTAGGGGGGTGTTGGCAAAGAGAATTTTATTGAGCTCAAGCTGGGCGATGTAGTCAAAATTGCTCATTTTGGTGAGCGCGTTGGCCACCATGTTTTTTTGCACCTTCTCTAAAGCGCTCGCGGTGAGATTGGGGGAGAGCAAGAGATCGTGCAAGTAACCGATGGCCTTTTGTTGGTATTCTTTCAGAAAGCCCAAATCAATGTGCAAGGATTCCAATCTAATATCTGTGTCTAGGGTGATGGCCAATTGTTCTAATTGCTCGGCAAATTTGACACTGCCTAACTCTTTGGTCCCCTCATTGAGCATCTCCGCGCTCAATTTAGACAAGCCGTATTTGTCCTTATCGCGCAAATTCCCCCCCCCAATGAACATCAAACGAATCGTACCCATGGGCAATAAGTGATTTTCTTCATAAATCACGGGGATCTTGATCCCTCGGATGGCAAAATATTTAATGCCCTCCCCAACCTGATCGCGCTTGATCACGCCGTATGTATCGCCCACTTGATTTTGTTTGGTCTGTTCCATCCATGCTCCTATCATAATTAGCACCAACACCACAATGGCTAGCAACAGTGCGTAGCGTATTCCTTTGACTTTCGCGCCCATCAATACCTCTCTAAAATTTCATAGGCCGTATTGCGTTTGGCGGCCTTGCCCCCTAAATCGTTCACCAGGGCGATCATCTCTTTTTGATCCATACAAAAACTCGTGCCCGCTGCCTTGACCACATTCTCCTCCATCATCACACTCCCTAAATCATTCGCTCCAAAGAGCAAAGCCAACTGCCCGACCATCGCTCCTTGAGTTACCCATGAACTTTGGATATTGACAATATTATCCAAAAATAGACGGCTACAGGCTAACAAGCGCAAATACCGATTCGCGCTGGCTTTTTTAATGTCGGGTCTTTCTTGCTGTAGGGGGGTGAAATTGGGCTGAAAACTCCAAAGAATAAAAGCCCGAAAGCCCCCCGTTTCATCCTGCAAATCGCGCACTCTTTGCAAATGTTCTACCACATCTTCTTCTGTATCCACACTCCCAAACATCATGGTCGCCGTGCTCTTGATCCCGCATTGGTGCGCTTGTCTGTGCACCTCAATCCATGCATCTGCGCTGAGTTTTTTAGGCGCAATGACCTGGCGCACCCGGTCGCTTAAAATCTCTGCGCCCGCTCCCGGGATCGAGCTCAAACCAGCCGCTTTTAGGCGTTGCAAGACTTCTCTTAAAGAGAGTCTAGAAACTTTGGCGATGTAGTCAACCTCTACAGCTGAAAAGCCGTGGATGGTGATGGTGGGGAATTTTTGGGCGATATGAGAGAGCAGGTTTTCGTAATAGTCAATTTTGAGCTGGGGGTGCACCCCACCTTGAAATAAAATCTGTGTACCCCCAATGGCTAACAATTCCTCAATTTTACAATCGATCTCTTCAAAACTGAGCAGGTAGGCATCCTTGTCTTTGAGGGTGCGCTTAAAGGCGCAAAACTTGCAATCCACAAAGCAAATATTGGTGTAATTGATATTGCGATCCACAATGAAGGTCGTGGTGTTGTCCGGGTGCAAAGCCTGCTTTTTGGCTAGGGCTAAAGCCCCGAGTTCCTTAAGCGGCTTGCGCAACATCCACTCTAAAAGGGTGCTCTTATCTAGTCGTTTCATCTTGTTCCTTAAAAACGCGTTCCCATAGAAAACTCAAAGCGTTGGGTGAGATCGCCCATGTCCGTGTTGAAATACAAGCCCTTCTTGCTGCTCCAGTCGTTGAAAAAGGCGATGGGGAAGATGAGTACCAAAGGCCCCATAGGCGAGATCCACTCAATTTGAATCCCCGTAGAAGCCCGCCAAGTACCATGCTCATAACCCGCCCCGATCACGCCATAATCTTTAAAACTCACATCGCTAGTGGTCAAAGCGTTGTGCCAAAAGCCCCCCATTTTGCTAGCGGTTTTAAAGGTCAAAAAGCCCCAGTCAAAGAACCATGCCACGCGCATTTTAGCCGCCTTGAGCAAACCATAACTCAATTCCACAGAACCGGTGTAGATTCCATCGCCCCCAACCCACATCCCTTCTGCGTTTCTGGGCGTGATCGAGCGGTTTCTAAAGCCACGCACCGTGGTAACACCCCCCAAGTAAAACACAGAGTTCAAGGGCAAATAATCCTCTGTATTGTAGCGGAAGATATAGCCCCCCTGCGTCTTGAAGCGCGCGATCAGATCAATTAAAATGTATTTTTTCAAATGGTGGTAGGCGGCGAATTTGCCATAGATTTTAGCGTTGCGCACATTCCCACCCAAGCCATTCCAAGAGTTGAGCGTGCTTGAAGAGGGCAGGCCGGCCATCGTGGTGTAGTTGGCAAAGGTGAAGCCATTTTTGGGGAAGTAGTAATCGTCCGTGTTGTCAAAATTGGTGCTTAGGGTGAACGAACTGGTGGTGGGGGTGTGGTAATCGCGATCCCATAAACCACGCAAGGGTTGGCCATTGGGCCCTAGTGCTGGTTGCCCATTAGGATAACGGATGATAGTGTCCTTGCTGCTGTAAAACATTTCATAGAGTGGGCTAGAAAACCCGATGATCTTGTTGATGCTGTAGTTATACCCTAAATTCATGCTAAAGGTGTTGGTGATCATGCGCCCCACAGACGCGCTAAAGCCCCCGCCTTGCTGGATATAGTTGTAGTTAATGATGTATTCAGCAAAGAGGCTAAGTGAAGAGCTATAACGGCTATCAAAAATCCTAGGGTTTCGAAGCGTCAAGTTTCCAGAGAACATGCGCCCGCTCCCCCTAATGCCATAATTGCGATTTCCACCCCCTGTAGAGACATTGGCATACAAGCTCATGCTCTGCCCTGTCCCAAAGAGGTTTTTCTCACTCACGCTCCCATTGAGCATCAACCCCCCATAGCTTCCATAGCCCAGACCAAATTGCAATTGCCCCGTGCGCCCCTCTTCAACATTGACTAACAAATCCATCAATTGGCTATTCACCCGTCTCTCTTCAATCTTGACCTTAGAGAAGAAGCCCAAACGGCGCAATGCGTTTTCTGAATTGGCGACTTTGGTCAAGCTGTAGCGTTCTTTAGGGTTGAGCCACACTTCACGGCGGATCACCCGGTCGCTGGTGCGTTGGTTGCCCGAGATAATAATGTCGTTGATGTAGACCATGTCCCCGGGTTCAATACGGTAAATGACCTTTACTTTGCCATTTTTCTCATCCTTATCTAGGTCGGGTTTGACCACCGCAAAGGCGTAGCCCTTATCAGCAATTTCACGCTTGAGTGTTTGGGCATCCGCACGCATGTCCTCAATATTGAACACCAAGCCCTTTTTGATCTTGAGCCCCTTTAAGAGTTTGGGGATGGGCACAATGGGCTTGCTAATTTGAATCTCGATTCCAGAGACGCGGTATTGAATCCCCTCTCTAACCTTGTAGTAGAGTTTGGCCTGATGGGTGGCAAAATTGGTATTTAAAAAGGGAGAAGACACATTCACATCCAAGAAGCCATGGCGCAAATAGACATCTTGGATACGCATGGAGTCGTATTCCAATTCGTTGAGGTGGAGTTTCCCGGAGTTCAAGCCCCACATCCAGCCCATGAAATCGCGTTGTTTGTTCGCGCTCAAGCTCTCCACTACACGGGGTTTGAGCTGTTCGCGCCCTTCATAAGTGGACTTGGTGATGTAAATGTGATTGCCCCGATTCACATGGAAGACGATGCGATAAGCCCCCCCATTGGCTAAACTCTCCGTCTGTGTCTCCACCACGCTTCCATAAAAGCCCTGCTGTTCTAAGGCGGCTTTGAGAATGTATTTGGCGTTCTCTAGCTTGCTTTCATCGTAAGTGTCCCCCTTTTTGATCCCCATTTGGGTGTAGAGATTCTCTTTTTCCTTTTCGGTACCATAGCCCTTGATCTCCACGCCGGCAATGCGGGGTTTTTCTTTGAAGTGGAACACCAACTTGCCCTCTTTAAAAGTGGCATACACATCTTCAAAATAGCCTTGACTGTAAAGGGCTAAGATGGCTTGGTCAATTTGTTCTAGGTCTAGGGGGTCGTTTTTCTTAAGTTTGACAATCTCGCTTGCGAGCATGTCAGACATGTAGGAGAGGTCTTTGTATTCTATGCTGGTGATTCTGGCCTCTTCAGCGTCTACAGGCACGAACAATTGCCCCGCGCACACCAACATAATTGTGAGAAACTTTTTAATGGAACACCTCTGATTTTGCTTGATTACCGGTTAGCCATTATAGCGCATTTGAGCCTTAAGTGTCCTAAAAATAAAAATAAAGTAAACGAAAATTTAACGACTACCACACCTTTAAAGGATTATATAAACTATCCCTCTCCACAGGAATAAAGCGCGCGTCCTTGATTTGGGCGATCAAGTCCTCTTTGGCTATCCCTCCAGCACTTTGTGCGCCCCCAGCAGATTGAATCTTTTCTACCCCAATGGTGCCATCTAGATCGTCTGCGCCAAATTCTTGAGCCACTAGGGCTAGATTGAGCCCCAAAGTCGCCCAATACGCCTTGATATGGGGGATGTTTTGCAAGACAATGCGCGCGATGGCAATTGTCTTTAAAATCTCCACCGCGCTAGGGCTGCGTGCCACCTTGAGAAAATTATGTTCTCTTTGATAGAGTAGAGGGATAAAGGCGTTAAACCCGCCCTTTTTCTCTAGGGCGTTAGGGCTTTGGGCGGCTTTGAGACGCAACATGTGATCTAAGCGATCCTGCTTGCTTTCAACATGCCCAAAGAGCATGGTCGCGTTGCTCATTCTGCCCAAAGAGTGCCAATATTGGTGGATTTCTAGCCACCTTTTTGAACTCACCTTGCCCCCACAAATGCGCTTTCTAACCCTCTCATCAAAGATCTCCGCCCCGCCCCCGGGCATAGAATCCACGCCCGCTTCTAACATGTCCTCTAGCACTTCTTGATAGGGCTTGTCAAATTTGGTGCTTAAAAAATGCACCTCCGCAGCCGTCATCGCTTTTAAATGCAAATGGGGCATGCGCGCCTTGATGAGTCTAAAGAGCTCCAAATACCACTCATAGGTGTAATTAGGGTTGTGCGCGCTCACCACATGCACCTCTTTAATGCCATTTTCATAGGCTTGGGCGATCTGCTCTAAAATCTCTCCATGTCCCATTTCATAGGGATTAGGGTTTTTACGGCTGGCTGAAAAAGCGCAAAACTTGCAACTATCCGCGCAAATATTGCTAGGATTGAGATGGCGGTTGGTGTTGAAAAAGACTTGATCGCCATGAAAACGGCTGCGAATCCCATGCGCGGCTTCGCCCAACGCATAGAGATCGTAATCGTATAGCCTTGCCAGACTAGAAGCGTCTAAATCCTGTGCCTCTAGGGCTTGTGTGAGTAAATCCATTCATCCTCCAGTTTGATAAAATGCGCGCTCAGAAATTTGATAAGCCCCGCTCCAAAGATTCTTTTCAGGCTTGTTAGCCACCGCCTGCTTGAGCGCACCTAGCATGCGCGCGCGCTCCGTACTCAAAATCGCCTCTTTGGCGTTCACGCTATCTTGATAGTACAAACAGGGGAACAAAGTCCCATCTGCGCTCAGGCGCACGCGGTTACAACTCTTGCAAAAATCCTCCTTATGGGGCGCGATGATCCCAAATTGGTAGCCATTTTCTAGGGTGTAAATTTGTGCCGGTCCTAGCTCTTTTTGGGGCGCGCCCACAATGGCATAGCGCGTCTGGATGATCTCTAAAATCTGTGCCGCGCTCAAGCCCTGTAAGCGCGCGCTCGCATGGGTGTTCTCCATAAACTCAATGTAGCGAATCTGCGCGCCCTTTTCTTGGGCGAATTCTAAGAGGTCTAAAATCTCATCAGAGTTGATCCCCTTGAGGGCGACCATGTTGAATTTGAGTATTAAACCCGCTTGCAACGCCGCTTCAATGCCCCTTAAAACAGCCCCCAACGCGTCCTTTTTAGAGATTTGCACCACGCGCTCAGGTTTGAGCGAATCCAGGGAGATATTCACCCGACTCAAGCCCGCCTCTTTGAGCGCGTGGGCGTGTTTTTCTAGTAGAAACGCGTTAGTGGTGAGCACCAATAAAACCTTAGGGTTGTAGGCATGCAAATTTGCAATAAAGGGCACTAAATCCTTGCGCAACAAGGGTTCGCCTCCAGTCAGACGGATTTTCTCAATCCCCTCATCTATGGCAACTTTTAAGAACTCTAGCATGCGATCTAGGGCGATCACATCTTCATGAGGGCTAAAATCTAGGGGGGTGGTGGGCATGCAATAGGCGCACCTAAAATTGCATTGTTTGGTGAGCGAAACTCTAAGGTAAGTGATTTGTCGCCCAAAACCATCTACTAACATCGCTTACTCTTTCTGTCGTTTTTCTTAAAATAGCAAATTTGGGCTGAATCAGAGCGGATCAGCCAAAGTTTTAATCGGACATGCTAGGCTAGAAAAATGAAAAATACCTTGCCCTTTGTAACCTTTATACAGACTTTAAGAAAGAGCAATCGCACTCTGGATTTTTTTGTAGCTTGGGATAAATGCGTGGCACACAGGACTCAAGTGCGCCTTGCATGCAACCACCTGAACCAATTGCTAGGTGTGCGTGCCCAGGAGTTGCCCACAAAGGTGATGGCATTATTTCAAGAGTGTCCCCAAGCTTTTCATGTCCTACCCTTATTGCTAGCCATTAGAGACCCTTTAGAGATCGTATTAAGTCCCACACAGCAAGAATTGCGCATACAAGATTACTTGCAAAGTCCACAGGGTATTTGCGATCTTTTGCAAGAGAGTGGACTTTTAAAACTATTGAGTGCAGGACAGATACGCGATCTAAACGACTTTGTTTTAGGGATTGAAGTAGGACTAGATAGCAATGCGCGTAAAAATCGTAGCGGCACTTTGATGGAGGCATATATAGCGCATGCCTTTGAACAAGCGCATTTAAATTTTAAAGAACAAGTGAGCGTAAAGGAGTTTGAGGATTTGCACCGCAGTTTTGGCAAGGACATTAAAAAGTTTGACTTTGTGGTCTTTGGAACACAGCGCACCTATTTTATGGAGTGTAATTTTTACAGCAGTGGGGGGAGTAAACTCAATGAGGTCGCTAGGGCTTACCAAGAACTCGCCCCGCGTTTTGAAGCGCACGCGCAAAAACGCTTTATTTGGATCACGGATGGACAGGGATGGCTGAGTGCCAAAAACAAACTTGAGGAAGCCTATCAAAGTGTGTGCATCTATAACTTAAGCCAACTGGATAGTTTAATAGACGAGTTACGCCATGCTTAAACCTATTTTTGTGAGTGAAGATTTGAAATTCACGCTTTATCATCAGGATTGTAGGGAGGTTTTGGCGCGCATGGAGGGGTGTTTTGATTTGATCTTTGCCGATCCGCCCTACTTTCTCTCCAATGGTGGCTTGACTATTGAGAGTGGTAAAATTGTGAGCGTGAATAAGGGGGCATGGGATCGCGCACAGGGCATAGAAGCCATCCATGCTTTTAATTTGGAGTGGATCGCTCTAGCTAAACGCGCGCTCAAACCCACAGGCACAATTTGTATCAGCGCCACCCAGCACAACCTCTTTTCTCTAGGGCTAGCCTTGCAAACTCTAGGCTTTAAACTCCTAAACACGATCACTTGGCATAAGAGCAACCCCCCGCCCAATTTCTCATGCCGCACGCTGGTGCACGCTAGCGAGCAAATCCTATGGGCTAGAAAAAGCCCCAAGCATGCCCATATCTTCAATTACGCGCGCATGAAAGCGTTCAATCAAGGCAAGCAAATGCGCGATGTGTGGACTTTGAGCGCCATCGCCCCTTGGGAAAAGCATTTGGGCAAGCACCCGACCCAAAAGCCCTTGAGTCTGCTTTTGCGCTTGATTTTGATGGCTAGCCATGAAGATAGCTTGATTGGCGATCCCTTTAGCGGCTCTGGCACTACAGGGATTGCGGCTAACTTGCTGGGGCGATCCTTCATTGGCATCGAGCAAGAAAAAACCTTCATCGATCTTTGCGTTGCACGCAAGCAGGATTTAGACGCGCGCTTTGGCGAATTTGCACATAGGGTTAAAAAAATGGGCTTGGTTAGCCCATGATCAAGATCCCCTGCGTGATCCTCACAGGAGGCAAGAGCGCGCGCATGCGTGTGGGGGAGCAATGGCGCGATAAGGCGTTGTTGCGCTTTGGCGATCAACCCAGTCTTCTAGCCTACCAACACGCTAAGATGGCGCGCCTCTTTGAGCAAGTGTATATCAGCGCTAAAACCCCCTATGATCTGCAAGCCGCTTACATTTTAGACGCAAGCCCACACTGCTTTAACCCCCTATTAGGGATTGGGCGCGCGCTTAAAGAATTGCAACAAAGAATCTTTGTGATCCCTATAGACATGCCCCTAGTTTCAGCCCAAAGCATTTTAGCCCTCTGTGAACACTCCCAAAAAGCGGGCGTGGTGTATGCCAAGAGCGCGCGGCATTTTTACTTGCTGGGGTGTTGGCAACCCTGTGTACTAGATGCGATCGATGATGCCTTGCAAAGCAACGCGTCCATTTATGCGCTCTTAGAGCAGGTGGATAGCGTGGCTATAGAGGTTACAGATAGCTCTGAGTTTAGCAATTGTAACACCTATGCAGATTACCAACATGCCCTAAGGAGCTTGCATGGCTGAAGAAGAAAAAACCGAACTCCCCTCAGCCAAGAAAATAGAAAAGGCGCGCGAAGAGGGCAATGTCGCTAAGAGTTTGGAGGTGGTGGGGTTTTTGGGGCTGGTGGCGGGCTTTGGGGGGGTGTTTGCCTTCTTTGGGATGTGGTTGGATCGCTTTGAAAACATGTTTAGAGAAGCCTTGCATTGGATCGCCCTAGACTTCACACCCCATAATTTACACCTGCTCTCTTTGCAATTGCTCAAGGATGTGGCATGGCTTCTCTTGCCCTTTTTGTTTTTGGTGTTTGTGGCGGCGTTCTTGGGCAATGTGATACAATTTGGCTTGCTCTTTAGCCCTAAGGCGATCGTGCCCAAGTTTTCTAAAATCAACCCTATCAATGGGTTGAAAAATCTCTTTTCTCTCAAGCGGCTTTTAGATGGCTTGCTCATCACGACTAAAGTCTGTATCGCCTTTGTCTTGGGCTTTGTGGTGGTGAGTTTGTTTATCGGGGAGTTGGCTAAAATCGCGCGCATTGACATCAGAAACCAAGCCCTTTGGTTTGAACACAAAGCCCTTATGCTCATCGCGGTTTTGCTCTTTCTCTTTTTGGTTACTTCGCTGTTGGATTTTCTGCTCAAACGCCGCCAATACATTAACTCGCTCAAAATGACCAAGCAAGAAGTCAAAGACGAATACAAGCAACAAGAGGGTAATCCCGAGATCAAGGCTAAAATCAAGCAGCTCATGCTCAAAAACTCCATGAGCAAGATGATGGCAGCCATCCCTAGCGCGAATGTGGTGGTTACTAACCCCACCCACTACGCGGTCGCGCTCCGCTTTGATGAAAAAGATGTCGCCCCGGTGGTGGTGGCTAAGGGGATCGAACACTTGGCTATCCGCATTAAAGCGATCGCTAGAGAACATGATATTGAAATCATTGAAAACCCCAAACTAGCGCGCGAACTTTACAAAGAGGTGGATGTGGATGAGGTGATTCCTAAAATGCTCTTTGAGGCGGTGGCGATCGTCTTTGCCCAAGTGGCGCATATTGAGCAGATGAAAAACAAACATTAGAGTTGGTGCTTATCTAGCCAAGCTAGCAAAATCTCTAAAGCCTCTTGCTTTTCGGGCTCATCAAAGATTTTATGCCGCCCTTGTTCTAAAAGCGCTAAAGAGACCTGTTTAAACCCCTGTGCACACAAGGCATTATAAGCCTTGATCACCCCCACCCCAAAGCCCCCGCACACATCTTCTAAGCCGCTCATCAATAAGATAGGCAGGTTTTTATCCCCATAGGCATGGGCACTAAAAACCAAATGCGTGCCCTCTAGCAGACAGGCAAAGCTATTCATACTAAAAGTGAAACGGCTTGCTTTATCTGCGTGGTAGCGTTTGAGTACCTTAGGGTCTTTACACAGCCACGCGCCCCTGCGCCCAAAGGCGCGCACTTTGGGGTGCAGACTGAAAAGCACGCTTAAATTCCATCGTGGCGTGCAGTGCAGGGCGTGCAACCCCCTAGCAAGGCGCGCACACCATTTCAAGCCCCTAAAGGGGGTGGGTGTGCCTGTGAGAATGAGCGCGTCTAAACGGACATAATCATGTTGGATCAGACGGCGCGCCAAGAGTGAACCCATGCTATGCCCCAAGAGCACGCGTTTATGCTTTGGGCAGGTGGTGTGCACCACGCGCGCCAATTTGGCTAAATCCAACACGGCATGCTCAAACCCATTTTCTCCCATTTCTCCCCAAGAAATTTCATCGCTATCTTCTAACACGCTTTGCCCATGCCCGCGGTGATCGAGCACAAAGACATCATAGCCATATGTACATAGGCTAGAAGCTAGCCATGTATAGTGCTTGCGGTGCTCCACCATGCCTGTGGCGATGATCAGTGCCACATTTTTAGGGCGATTAGGCACATAATGATCGTAGTGCAAATCCAAATAGCGGGGGTGATCCGCGCTAAAGCGCGCGCTATAAACCATGGCTTAAGAAAACCTCAAGCTATGGTAACGCTTTGGGATCAAGTAGTCCTGTGTGCGCAAGGGGGCGGGATAGAGCCCATGTTGAAAACCCAAATCAAAAAGGGCATTGAGCCCTTGAATCTGTGCCTCACTCAAGCGACTTGCATTGGCATAGAGTGTTAAATAAGTGGCTAGATTGTCTGCCTGTACGCGTACTAAACCCCTTTCTATGAGCATGGTAGAGAGCAGCCCAGAGTGGGCTAAGGCTAGGTCAATGGCTTGGGTGAGTTTTTTTTCTAGGGCGATGGCTTGGATTAAGGGGATGGAGCGGCGCAGTACCATCCGCCTAAGGGCAGGGGTAATTCTGAATTAGAGAGCTCACACCACACCTCCCAAATCTCTTTTTCTACCACTAGATCCGGGTGAAAATCTAAAATACTCTCATGAATGAGCACCCCCGCGTCTACCTCCCCACTCAAGACCGCCCCCTCAATCTCTAAGAAATTTTTATAGATCACGCGCGCATGCGGGTAGTAAAGCCTAAAGAGCAAGGCGTTAGTGGTGTAACGCCCACTTAGAGCGACTTTAAAATGTTTTTTGAGCTTTTTAGAGGCTTTGCGGATGAGCTTAGGTCCATACCCCTGCCCAAAGCTAGCCGCACAGCCCAAGAGGGCGTATTGATCGGCGATGAGTGGGTAGAGCCCAAAAGAGATCGCGCTGATGTCATATGCGCCCTGCAGGGCTTGGGTGTTGAGGGTTTCAATGTCTAGGGCGTGGTGGCTAAAAGCTTTGGGCAGATCCACCCAACCAAAAGCGATCGCATAAAACATAAAAACATCGTCCGCATCCGGACTATGGGCAATACTAAGCATGGATGTTCCTAACTTTACAAGTAGGGTTTGTCGCTTACGTTCAAGATAATCTTTCCCAAGTGGTGGTAGTGGGGGTGTCCATTAAGGCAATCCCTAGCTTGGCTAGATCTTCTCGAATGCGATCGGCGCGCGCAAAATCCCTAGCCTTTTTGGCCTGCAAACGCAGGGCGATCTGGGCTTCAATATGGGTTTTAAGCGTTTGATCCACACCCAACTGGAAGTAAAGAATGGGGTCTTTACCCCCCAAACCCAGCAGCGCGTCCACAAAGGCCAAATCCTGTAACACCTGTTTGGCGTTCTGTTTGTGAGGGCTATTGAGTTGATCGTTAGCGATGTGGAGATATTCTTCTAGCACGCTCAGGGCTTTGGAGATATTCAAATCATCGCGCATGCACTCTAGCAGGGCGCTAGCAAAGGGATCGCTTGGGGGGGGCAAATCTAGAGGCGCAGTGAGTTGCAAGGCGCGCTTTTTGAGACGATAGAGCTTGTCCAAACGCTTTTTGGCCATGCGCAAATCCTCTTCGTTGAAGTGCAGAATCGCGCGGTAATGCACACCTAAGAGATAATTGCGCAAGATCTCGCCATCATAGACTTGCAAAGCGTCCTTGATGTAAAAACTATTGCCCAAACTCTTGCTCATCTTTTCGCCCAAGACATTCACAAAACCATTATGCACCCAATACTTGGCGAGTTCTTGATCAAAGGCGCAACGCGTTTGGGAGGCTTCATTTTCATGATGGGGGAAGAAGAGGTCTGATCCCCCCCCGTGGATGTCAATTTGGTAGGGTTGATTGAGATAGGCCAGATTGGCAAAGATCATCGCCGAGCATTCAATATGCCAACCGGGCCGCCCCTTGCCCAACACGCTCTCAAAGCCCAAATCATCCCCCCCCTTATAGGCCTTCCACAGCGCGAAGTCCTTTTCATGGCGTTTTTGTGGGTTGTCTTCTAAACGACTTACGCTCTCTTGGTCTAAGAAATGCGCGCTCAAAGTGCCATAGGCGCGATCGGTGCTGGTGTCTAAATAGATGTCCCCATTGCCGGTTTTATAAGCATGCCCCTTTTTTAAGAGGGCTTGGATCATCTGGGCGATGGCCTCTAAATGCGCGCTTGCCTTGGGCTCTAAATGCGCGCGTTGCACGCCCAAAGCCTGCATGTCTTCTAGATAGCTTTGCATGAAGCGCGCGCTCAGGCTATAGATGTCTAGGTGTTCTTGTTTGGCTTTGGCGATGATCTTATCATCAATGTCGGTAAAATTCTTCACCACCTGCACGGCATAACCGCTCAGTTCTAAAGTGCGTCTGAGCAGATCAAAGGCGATCGCACTTCGGGCATGCCCTAGGTGGGAATAGTCATACACTGTGGGGCCACAAATATAGATTTTGACTTGATGGTCTTGAATGGGTTGAAAAAGCACCTTTTGCTTTTGGCGGCTGTCGTAAATGTAGAGGGGTTGCATCTATGCCCTTAAGTGAAGTGATAAAATAGCGTCCATCCTTGTAAGCACCATAGAAACAAGGCCAACACAAGGGCTTCTAAAGCGAGCAAGCCCACTAGCCAGATCCCTTGCTTGAGCGCGATCATGCCCAAAAAGCGCTTAAATCCAAAAGCCCTAATGTTCAAGGCACAGAGCATGTATCCGGTCAAACTGCTTGCTAGGGCCAACCCGCGCGCTTGCAAATAGTGCATGCATACCAACGAAGCGAGCGCGCCAAACACGAGGGAAACAAGCGTGATCTTGGCTGCGCGGAGTTGTTGCCCCTGTGCGTAAAGCCATAGCGCAAAAATCTTAGACAGCCCAAAGGGCAAGAGCCCCAAGAGATACATTTCAAAGACCGCCGCGCTCTGCAGGGTGTCCTGCGCGCCAAAATGCCCATGCTCAAAGAGCAAGGCGACAATGGGCTCGCTCAACACAATCCCCCCCAAACTGGAGGCCAATAGCATAAAAGTTAAGAAATTGAACGCTGTTTGCATGTGCGCTTGGGCTTGGGCGTGTTGGCGATTCTTAAGGGCTTTGGCGATGGTGGGAAATAGGGCAGTTGAGATGGCAATGGCAAAGAGGGCTAGGGGTAATTGAAAAATGCGGTTGGCGTAGTAGAGATAGGAAATACTCCCCGCGCTCAAAAAGGAGGCTAAGAAAGTGTCCAAAAAGGCGGAGAGTTGGCTGGCTGAATTGCCCAACACACTAGGGAAGAATTGTTTAAAAAAACGGGCTAACTCCCCCTTTAGAGTGCCTTGAGTGGGGCTTTTAGCGCGCTTGAAGCCATGTTTAAAGCCCAAGTAAAACAGCTTGAAAAACCCCAGCGCATACAGGGGGTAGAAATGCGCACACACCTGCGCCACTCCGCCCCAAAGCACCCCATAGCTCAAATAGTAAACCACCTCTAAAGAAGTCCTATCCTTGCCCAAGAGCAGCCCAGCGATCATGCCCATATTGAGCAGAATCGTATGGTACGCGCTCACAAAGAAGCTATTTTTGTATTGCAATAGGGTGCTAAAAAAGGTGCTCAAGAACACCAAGAGCAAGTACCAAAAATTTAAGGCCACGATGTCTTGGGCGAGCGTGATGGTGTGTGCGCTAAAGCCAAAGGCTAGTAATTTTGTAAAAAAGAGCGCGTTAGAGTGCACAAGCGCGCACAGCACAAGAAGCAAGGCGCTAAAAATGCCCAACACGCTCAAGCTAAAACTAGCCTTATGGCGGCTGTGGATGAAGGCGGGCATAAAACTTTGGCTAAACGCCCCTTCAGCAAAGATGCGCCGAAAGAGATTGGGGAATTTGAAGGCCACAAAGAAAATATCGCTATAAACCCCGCTCCCTAAAATGGACGCGCTCAACAGATCCCGCACGAATCCGGCAATTCTAGAGCATAAAATCCCTGAACTATTGGTCAAAAAAAACTTTTTGAACACCAAAACCCCCATAAAAGGATAATTTTAGTCTAAAAAGATTAACCAGTATTGTGCTTTTAGCCGATGTGTATTAGAATACGCGAGGATGACACAAAGGAGTGCATTTTGGCAGGTGAATTTTACTCTAAGACAGTGTTGGATTGCGCTGACATCCAATTGGAATTAGAAAAAGTCGCGCAAGCGCATGGAATGGAAGTAGAAGATATATGGTTTGACCTACTTAAGGTACACACATTGGTGCGCACAACCCCAAAGATGTCTTTAAACTTTTGGAGGAGAGAGAGGTCAAACGCATTGATGACGATGTGTTTTTTAATGATAAACAGGTAGAAGTGATTCAGCGCTATGACATCTGCATTAGAAAGCGCTTGTTTGATTACTTTTTCAATTTAGAACTCTCTAAAGAGGGCGATGAACTCTATGTGATCTTTGAGAGTCCTTTTGTGATTGTAGAAGATGAGGGGTTGTTTAAAGAAATTTGCACCTCCATAGAAGGCACAATGGCACACCAAAAGATTTTATTGCGCCAAATGGAAGCCCAGCATGCCAGCCTGCGCAAGGAAATTGAGCGTTGCATGAAATTGGGGTTACACCCAGAGAGAATCTTGCTCAAACGCGCTCTGTATCGTCCTAACAAACAAGGGCATGTGAATTTCATCTTGAAAAAAGTTTGGGAAGAAAAGAACGCCCAAAAGGCCCCAGCCAATTCGATCTTTGGGGCGGGCGTGGGGGATGCGGTCTTGGAGTATGTCAAGCCCATTGCCGGGGCCAGTGGGCCCAATCTCTTGGGGCAATTTGTTAAGGTGAAGGAGGAAAAGCCCATCCCGCCCGTCTTTGAATGTAACAGCGATGCTTTCGAGCTCAAAGAAGGCCCCCAGAAGATGGTCTATTTTTCTAAGATTGCGCAGTATGTGGCTGTGGTGGGCAATGCGCTAAAGAGTTTCACTAAAGATAGTTACATTGAGATGAAAAGTACCAATACACCCATGTTCTTAGGGGGGGTGCAAAATGGCATGGTGCTCCGCATTGGGGCTAAAAACGAGATCGATAATGCCATTGAGAGCAATTTGCGCATCGAAGCTGGAGAAATCCATGTTAAGGGTAATGTGGGCAAAAATGTCAATTTAGTGGCTAAAAAGGTGATCGTAGAGGGGCAATTGCACAATGATAGCAGTGTGGAAGCCGATGAAATCTTTGTTAACAACAATAAGGGCACTTGTCGGGGCAATAAGGTGATTTGCAAATACGCTGACAGAGGTACGATTATCGCCCAAACTTGCGAGATCGACGCGGGCAGTGGGTCGCAGATCTTTGCTCGAGAAATTAGCATGCAACAACTCAAATCCAATAACACCTTTTATTTTTCTAGCAAATGTGTCGTGGATCACATCGATGGGAGTGAAAACACCTTTTGCTTTTCTGCCTTTGCGGATCCCCAAAGCAAACGTATTCTAGAAGAAACTAAGGACGAGATGGCCATTTACAAAGAGAAAGCCCAAAAGGTGATGACCCAATACCAAAAACTCAATTTCTTCTTACAACAAAACCAAGCCACCATTGATAAGATCAAGAGCGCGGACGCAGCCACACGCAAACTCTTGATGGAAGACGAGTCGATCCAGCGCACGTATTACGATTTTATGGATTGCCTGCGCCGCATTAAGATTTTGCGCCTCTATGTGCTTAAGATTCAAGAGCTCAATCGGGGGTTCTTGGATCGCTTGGTTTCTTTGGAGTCTAATATGCGCGGTACGCGGTTGTTCGCCAAAGGCGCATGGACAGCTTTCAACACCATTACATGCAATCGCCTCTACACGGGGCGCAGCAACCAGAGTTTACAGACAGAAAGCGGGGAGATGGTAGATTTTAAACTAGATGGGGTTTCTCTAGTGCGCGCCAAACGGCAAGTGAGCTTTGAGGATGGCGCGTGATCGTGGGGCTTGTGGGGAATGTAGAGGGGATAGAACCCACCTTTATCACTCTGAATGTCAGCGGAGTGATCTATGGGGTGCATGTGAGCTTGCGCGCTAGCGCGCTCTTGCAAGAGGGGCAGGAGGCACGTTTATACACCACTTGCATTTTTAAAGAGGACGCGCACGATCTCTATGGATTTTTACAACCAGAAGAGCGCGCGCTTTTTGAACGCCTGCTAAAGATCAATGGCGTGGGGGCTAGGGTTGCCTTGAGCGTGCTCTCCCTATATGGCGCGCCAGAATTTGGCGCTTTGTTGAAAGCTCATGATCTCAGGGGTTTACAAAAGGTGCCCGGGGTGGGAAAGAAATTAGCCGGCAAGATCATGCTAGATTTGGAAGGGTATTTAGCCTTTGGCATAGCCCCTAACCCCCACGCCACAGAGGCGGCATTGGCTTTAGAGAGTTTGGGTTTTAAAAGCGATGTGGTGCATAAAGTCTGTGCGGGCTTGCCCGCAGGGCTCAACACCCAAGAAATCATCAAACAAGCATTGCAACAATTGAGGTGAATATGCAAGCATGGCATGCACAATCATGGCGTAATTTTCCCATTTTACAACAACCAGACTATCCCGACTTAAGGGCTTTAGAAGCGGTGGAAAAAACCCTTAGAAGTTACCCGCCCCTGGTCTTTGCTAAGGAAATCCGTACCTTGAAAGAGGCGCTCAAAGAGGCCGCTCAGGGCAGGGCGTTTTTATTGCAGGGGGGGGATTGCGCCGAGAGTTTTGAGGCTTTTAGCGCGGATGGGATTAGGGACCTCTTCAAGGTCATTTTACAAATGAGTGTGGTCTTGGCCTTTGGGGGGCGTTGTCCGGTGATCAAAGTGGGGCGCATTGCCGGGCAATTTGCCAAACCCAGAAGCCAAGAGAGCGAGCGCGTGGGGGGGGTGGAGGTCCCCATTTATCGGGGCGATATGGTCAACAGTATGGACACCAATGCGCGCCAAGCCGATCCCCAAAGACTGCTACAGGGCTACCACCAAAGCGCGGCTACGTTGAATTTATTGCGCGCCTTTGCTAAGGGGGGCTTGGCGGATTTGGCCGAGATCCACCGCTGGAATTTAGATTTCGTAAAAAACAATAGCTTTGGCCAGCAATACGAGGCCTTGGCCATGCAAATCACCCAAGCTCTAGATTTCATGCAAGCCTGCGGGGTGGCCAATTTGCCCACTCTAAAAGAGACAGATTTTTACACCAGCCACGAGGCATTATTGCTCCACTACGAAGAGGCCCTAACGCGTCAAGATAGTTTGACCTCTAAATGGTATGGCTGTTCTGCACACATGCTCTGGATTGGGGAGCGCACTAGAGGGTTGGATCAAGCCCATGTAGAGTTTTTAAGGGGAGTGGATAACCCCATTGGGGTAAAGATTGGTCCTAATAGCACCTTAGAACAGCTCTTAGGGCTTTGCAAGGCACTCAACCCCTATAACCAGCCCGGGCGCTTGAGTTTTATTGTACGCATGGGTCCCCAATTGCGCGCCAAATTTCCCCCCCTTTTGAAGGGCATTTTAGAGGCGCGCCAAGCCATCGTATGGGTGTGCGACCCCATGCATGGCAACACCATCAAGACCAAAACGGGGGTTAAGACGCGATCCTTTGCGCATATTTTGCACGAGGTCAAGGAATTTTTTGCTATCCAACACGCCCAAGGGGGTTGTGTGGGGGGGATTCACTTGGAGATGACCGGACGCGATGTTACAGAGTGCATTGGGGGTTCGCAAGCCATCACAGAAGACGCACTAGAATCCAATTACCACACCCAGTGCGACCCTAGGCTCAACGCCACCCAAGCCCTTGAATTGGCGTTCTTGTTGGCAGACATGTTGAAAACCAATAGTAAAACGGCGCATCATTAGGGTTTTTGGTTACCAACCGCACGCTAAAGCCCTAGCTTTAGCTATGGGGATATAAGGCTAGCATTAGTAGCCTTGTGCTAATATCTGCCCTGCAATCAAGGGGTTATACCCTTGGGGTTGGGGCATCAACCTTTGGAATTGTGTCAAAGTACCCATAGAGATTATCATTTAAAGGACTTGGTATGCGTTGGTGGTTACTGGCTGGGGTGGTGGTTTTGTTCTTAAACGCGTGTGCAGAGACAAAGGCGCAGATCTTAGAGGATGAAAAAGACTACAAGCCCTCTGAAAAGACGATCTGGCAACCCGAACAAAAGTAGCCCTAGGGGGTGGGGCCTAGCAAATCGGCTTGCTTGGCGTTGGCGCAGTCGCGCTTAAAGGTTTTGGTCATGACATTGATCTTGAGCGCGGAATGGAAGGCTTCTTGACAACGTCTGAGCATCTTGGCGCGTTCATGAGGGTGGTCGCGGTAATGTTCTACAGAATGGGGGAAGCTCATGTGAAACTCCATAGGGGGCAAACGCTCACTTGGACTCCCCTCGCATTCACTGCTACAATAGCCGCTTTGGGCGTGCGCGCCCACCAATAGCAAACTCAAAAGAACCCATCGCATCGCAATCCTTTCTCTTATTCTAAACTTAAGTACTTAACCAGTAGCCAACGACTTCCCCAGTAAAGCGCGATCACCTTGCTACTCTCTAAGAGCCAAAACCATACCATCGCGCGCGTTTCTAAAAAAGGGAGGCTCAAGTAAAACTCTAAATAGCCATAATCTAGACTTTGTTGGTAGAATTGGTAGAGCCAGCGTGTAGGGATGTCCAAGATTACACTCAAGAGGATAAAGAGGGCTAACCCCGTGAGTTTGGGCAAGGACTTGAGCTTAAAGGCATGCAACACACTCAGTACCAAGAGAATTTTCAAATACAACAGGGCAAAGAAGAGCAATAAAATAAAGGCGTGTTTGCCAAAGCGTACGCAGTTTTGAGTCAGCGCGCTTAAAAAGGCACTGAAAAAATCTGGGCCATTGTTGAGCGCAAAAGAGAGCGCAAGGGCTAGGAGCAAAAAGAGCAAGCCTAGCACGATCCAAAAGAGATTGATGGCCAGTTTAGGCAATAAGATGTGATCCACATTCAAGGGCAAACTCCAAGTCAAATATGCCTCTTGACCAAAGAGCTTTTCAAACAAGGATCGCAAAAAAGCCAAAGTCAGACACAGGGCTAAAACACAACTCCCTAGAAAAACCAACACCCCGCCTAACAGCTCTAAAGCCAGCCAGTCTGCGCTAATCAACACCATACAGCCACATAAAAATACCTGCGTGCCCACAATGCTAGGGTAACTCTCTAAAAAATCATGTTTAAAAATGCGCTTCATTGCATGCATTCCTTGTAGAGAGATTCTAAATTCAGGTCCGCTTGATCTTTGAGCTGGTGGCAGGCCACAAAGCGCCCCGCCTTTAAAAACAGCGCGATGTCTAAATGCGCTCGCACGTCATGTACTAAATGTGTGGAGAGCAAAATACTAGCCTGTGCACACTGCTCTAAAATGAGTTCTAAGATTTGCGCACGCGCTAAGGGGTCTACCCCACTCAAGGGTTCATCAAAGAGGAATAATTGCGCTTTGCGCGCCAAGATGAGCAAGAGTTGGAATTTCTCTTGCGTGCCTTTGGAAAGCCGTTTGAAGGGGGTTTTCAAAGGAATATGAAAGCGTTCTAAAAGACTCAAAGCGCGCTGAGGCTCAAAATCGCTAAAAAAGTCGCTAAAAAAACCCAACATCTCTTGAGCACTGGCATGGGGGGGCATGTAGCTGTATTCGGGAAGATAGGCCACGTACTGCTTAGTTTCTACCCCTATGTTTTGATTGGCGATTAGAGCCTGCCCCTCATAGCACACACACATGCCCGCTAGAATCTTCAATAAAGTGCTCTTGCCCGCCCCATTGGGCCCCAAAAGCCCGATCACCTTGCCCGCAGGGAGTTCAATATTGAGCTGATCTAGGGCCTTGTGCTTGCCATAGGATTTACTCAGATTATTCAGGCGAATCATCAGTAAGAAAACTTGGTAAAGAGTACGAGCGAAGAATTGCCAATATTGCTCACCACTTTAGAGGAATAAGAATAGACATAGCCAATGCCCGCATCTAGGATCATCTTTTTATACTGCCACACTTTGTAATTGGTCATGAGAGAATACTCCTGATAAATGCCATAAGCTAACATCAAATCTACCCTAACTTTGCTAGTTTTCATGCCCCCAAAGAGATAGCCCGTGTAAGTGTCGTTAGCAAAGTAGATCGCAGGTACACCTACGGAGTTGATCCCCCGTCCATAGAATTTACTCTTGTCATCAAAGGACCAAAAAAAGCCCCTTTGCCCGGAAGCGGGCACGCCATAAAACCCCAAGCCAAAGTTAAAGATTTTATACACGAAAGTTTGATCCACCCAAAATAACCCCCCCTGGGCTTCTTGTTTAACCCCCCCAGTGGCCCCGTATTGGTAGATGCCATGCACGATTGTATAAGACTTAAAATTTCTAGGCAAATCGCGCTCATACTGCGCCTTAAAGCCCAATTGGAAGAGAGTGCCCATGGCTGGCTGGGGGAGCTTGGTATCAGCGAGCAAAAAAGGGGAGATTTGCATGCCCTTGTCATTATTATAATCCATGCCAAAGGCCACCACTTCGCCCCCCACATACTTTTTCTTAGAAACCGGATCGTAGGAGGCAAGCGCGTTGATGCTTGTGGCAATTCTGGGGCCTTGTAAGTCATTGCCTTGATAGCCATTATAAAGCATCGAATCCATGAAAATGCCCCAGTATTTGAAGTCATTGCGGTGGATAAACAAGCTCCCACCCTGAATATTGCCCTGAATCCAATCAAAATCTACAAAATTGGTGTTAAAGCGCCCCATGGCAAATTTAAGCCGCTGGGTGTCAAATTTGACATACGCGTCCGAAATATCCCCCATGCTCAAGTAGGGGCGCATGTTACTCTCCACACTCCCCAAGACATTACCCACACTCACAATGGGCTGGAAACGTTTGTTGCGGCTATAGACATTCCACGCCCCAATGGCCCCAATCCCAAAAGCCCAACCATTGTTGAAGGAAAAATTCGTCCCCACGCGCGCGTCAAAGCCCACATAGCTATGCGGACGGTGCTCAAAGCCTTGGTTGTAGATCATCCCCAAATACCCAAAAGGATCCATGACAATCTCTGCCCCCATCAAGGGCAGACACCCCAATATAGCATTCGCAAAATAACGCTTTAACTTCAGCAAAATCAATTCCAAAATTTAATCTAGATGCCCCATTATACCCAAAAGATCGAGAGAGTTTAAAGGTTGTAATGTTACAACATGTGCTAAAATTCGGTTTTTAGTACAGGAAATTAGATGAGTTTTAAAGAAAAGATTGCGTTGATGTTGATCGCCGTGTTGGCGGTGAGCTTCATGGCATTTGGCGTATTTATCGAGCGGTTTGCAAATAAAATCGTGGTAGAGAACACCCAAGAACACCTGCTTGAGATTGTCAAGACCAATGTCAATTGGATCGTGGCATGGAATCAAAACACCCGGAAATTATTTGATGTCGGTGCTCAAGAAATCCGCGATCACTGGGTGGATAGCCCCACATTGGATACAAAAGCCCTCATCAAAACACTCAAATACGTTGCCAAAACCCTAGGCGCTTTAAACACATATGTAGGGACAGAGGATGGGGGTATGTACTCTAGTTTGATGGCTACCCCAAAGGGCTATGACCCCAGAGTGCGCGACTGGTACAAGAATGTGCGCGCGCAACAAAAGACCATTGTTTCTGAGATTTATAAAGATGCCTACACCGGTAAATTGGTTATTTCTTATTCCACGCCCTTAATTGTCAAGGGGAAGTTTTTGGGGGTGATCAGCACAGATATTGATTTAAACTTTTTTGAAATGCATGTCCAGAGAATCAAGTTTGGCGATGGGGGCGGGCTGGACTTGATTGACAGCAGCGGGCTGGTGCTAGGCTCTAATAAGCTCAAAGCGGGGGTTGGGTTGTCCGATGAGACCTCTTTTTTAAGAGACGTTGCGCCCAAGATTTTAAACTCCAAAGAGGGGACAATCCACAGCGATAAGGAACATCATAAATTTGTACTTGTTTACACCACAGTACCCGGCCATGATTGGAAAGTGATCGCGCGCATCCCTACTGAAGTCGCGTTTAAAAGTATCTCTAAATTGCGCACGCTCATGCTTGTGATCTCCCTTTTGGCACTTTTCATCACCCTGAGCGTGATGCTCTCTTGGATTTACTATCTCATGCGCCCCTTGGATCGCTTAAAACGCTTGAGTATGGACCTCACAGCCGGGGATAGGGATTTGACTAAGCGCCTTCCTTGCAGTAATAGGAGTAGGCGCAATGAGATCGTAACTATTACGCGCAACATCAACGCCTTTATCGAACAGATGCAAAGCGTGATGCGCCATTTTAAAGAAATCAGCAGCCAGCGTGCTAAGGTTTCTGCTGCCCTTGTAGAAAGTACGGCCAATGTGCACACCAATACGGACCGTGCGATCGTGGTGGTTAGAAAGGCAGTGGTGCATAGCCAAACTAACATTGACACAATTTTAGAGCATGTCAAAAATGTAGAGGACAATAACCAAAAGCTCAACCAGACCGGTGAGTATTTGGGCACTGCACACGACAAGATGACCGAGCTCAATACCCGTTTGGAACACAACGCAACCCAGAGTATGGAATTTGCCCGTAGGCTAGAAGAAACCGCCAGAGGAACGGCCAGCATTAAAGAAGTGTTGACCATTATTGATGACATCGCTGCCCAAACCAATTTGCTCGCGCTCAATGCCGCCATTGAAGCGGCACGCGCGGGCGAGCATGGGCGCGGCTTTGCGGTGGTGGCTGACGAAGTGCGCAAATTGGCTGAGAAAACCCAAAGCAGTTTGACCAGCATTGATGCGACCATCAACGAGATGGTACAGGGTGTACAAGACATCAACCACCATTTGGGGGAAAATGCTCAAGAACTTAGCCAGACTGCAAAATTGGCCACCAGTGTGCAGGACATGATGCAACAGAGCGTGCATGGAATCGAGCAGGTCATCGAATGCGCGCATCAAGACACACAGAGTTTACAGGAAGTGGTGCAAAATAGCCACAATATTAACAAGGAAATCGAAGAAATCAACACTCTGGCATATTCAGAGCAAAAGGATGTCCAAAATATGCGCAACAACCAATCTTCTCTAGACGATCTCTACAGCACCTTGGGTGAAGAAATCGATCAATTTAAGGCTTAAAATGTGGACAAGGATACTTATCGCATTGTTGTGGCTTGCTCTCCCTGTACATGCCCTGGATTATTTCCAGTCTTTAGATCAGGTGAAGCGGTGGTCTAATGACTTTGTGCGCCAACAGGGTTATAAAACTCTAGGAGGCGACAATTACAATCTTTACTCTAAGGCTACCGGGAAGAGTTTTAGCGTCCAGAATCAAAACTACATGTTGCTCTATGTGATCAACACCACTGAGGGAAACACCCGCCCCCCCGTGGTGTGTACGGGCATTCTCTTCAAAGAGAAACTCTACAAGGGCTTTTGTTTGGGTGGTTTTGACAACTTGGACATGCAAAACACTAAGGACACCTTGTTGCTCAAGCTCATCGCAACCGGGACGCACACGCCCACGGCCAACACCAGCGCACAAACCCTCTTGGTCTTTAAAAACATAGAGGGCACTTTCTACTTGGTGCGCTACGCCAAGCAGGCTTTGGATAACGCGCTTTTCCCAGCAGGGGCTCCTAAGACTTTCTACGAACAAGAGAGCTCCACCTACGCCATGAGCGATGTCAATGACAAATTATTAGAGAAATTGCAACACAAACCCAGCAGTACTAGCGCGCGCCCTTCTAGAGAAGTTTGCCTTGGAGAAAATGCGGACTCTAACCCCTGTGATCCCAAGGTGAAAACCAAAACAGAAGACCTGCTCTCTTTTCAAGCGGGCGCGGATCGCTACAGCTTTAGCAAAAGAATCACCTATGTAGATAACCCTGAAGATTCTAACTCCGTCTGTGTGTTGACGCGCCACAATGGCAAATTGCTCAGTAGAACCCTTTGTATCCATCAAGGGCAGGTGGATTTGGCCTATAAATTCCCCTATCTGACCTTTGAGATGGGGCATTACGACCCTTCTGAGGACAATATCTATACTAAACTCTATGTAACCTTTAAGCTGGTGGACAACACCTTTTACCTGCACCAATTCAGCCAACAATTCTTCAGAGAGGCAGATAATGGGGATAGGCAGGTGGTACGCACCTTGATTTTTTACCGCCAAAGCAGGGACGATCCTAGAAAACGCCATTTGCTGTCTTTAGACAGCTTGGAGCCCGGTTTTACCCAAAAATTGCAAACGCAATGTTTTGAGAAAGGTTATTGTGTGTATTGACAAGCCCTGCTTTGGAGGGCAGTTAGCGCGCGGTTGGTTTTCTTAGATTAGAGTGCGCGCATGCTAGATGCCTTGTATAAGTTTTTGATCTTCATGTTAGTGGGGGTGTGCTCCATGGTTGCCAAACCTCATATTTACATCTTAGCCACGGGGGGTACGATTGCAGGGAGCTCTGAAAGCGCGCTGAGTAGTGCTTATAAATCTGGGTCGCTGAGTGTGGATAGTTTGCTGGGTGCTATCCCCCAAGCTAAAAAGTTGGCTAATCTCAAAGCCGAACAGATAAGCAACATCGGCTCTCAAGAGATGAATGATGCCGTATGGCTTAAATTAGCTAAACGCGTGCAAGCCCTGTTATCAAAAAAAGATGTGGATGGGGTGGTGATCACGCATGGCACGGATACGATGGAGGAGACCGCCTATTTTCTAAATCTTGTGATCAAAAGCCATAAACCCATTGTGATGGTGGGCGCGATGCGCAACGCGGATTCTCTAAGCGCAGATGGACCGCTCAATCTCTACAACGCGATCGCCGTGGCTAGCGATGTACAATCTAAGGGCAAGGGGGTGTTGGTGGTGATGGACGATGCCATCCATGCCGCCAGAGAAGTGAGCAAGACCAACACCACAGGCGTAGACACTTTTAAATCCCCCAACAGCGGCCCCCTAGGCCATGTCCTCTATGGGCATGTACGCTTTTACATGCAGGCTTTGCGCAAGCATACTTTAGAGAGCGCGTTTGACATCGCTCAGATACATGACCTGCCCCGTGTGGACATTATCTATAGCCATGCCAACGATCATGCAGACTTGATACAGAGCGTGCTCCAACATGGAGCAAAAGGGATTGTGAGCGCAGGGATGGGCAATGGCAATCTCTACCCCTCTGTATTGGAAGCACTGGCTAATGCGGTTAAAAAGGGCGTGGTTGTGGTGCGTTCTAGCCGTGTGGGGAGTGGGTTTATCACGCGCCCCGGGGAGATTGATGATTCTCAATACGGCTTTATCAGCGGGGATAACCTCAACCCCCAAAAGGCGCGAGTGCTGTTGATGCTTGCTCTAAGTCAACATGCCAATCGCCAAAGAATTCAAGATTATTTCGACACACATTAGGCTATTAAGATTTTTGGCGTATACTTTTAAAGAATTTTCTACAAAGGGTGATATGTGTCTATCAAACGTCTATTAAAAGTTTCTCTGTTGTCTGTAAGTCTATGCGCGTCTTTGCAAGCCAGCAAACCCAAGCCCATAAATCCGCAGGATTTGATCAAAAAGGCCCTGGAGGCTAACTTGATGCCCATGCCCACGGGCAAGGCTTTGGACAAGTATCTCAAGGACAAGGTACATAATTTAGGAGTCTCTTATAAGGGGGCTGTGCTCACAAAAGCCCAAGTGGAATTGGGCAAGATGCTGTTTTTAGACCCTAGAATTTCTACTTCCTACCTCATCTCTTGCAACACCTGCCACAATTTGGGCATGGCCGGGGTGGATATGGTTTCGCGCGCGGTGGGCGAGGGGTGGAAGCCCAACCCGCACTTCTTAAATTCCCCCACGGTGTATAACTCTGTGTTTAACGCCGTGCAGTTTTGGGATGGGCGCGCCGCGCACCTAGACGAACAGGCCAAGGGGCCTATTAGCAATCCGGTAGAAATGAACGCCGATCCTAAAGTCGTGGTGGCTAAGATCAACTCTATGCCCGGCTACGTGAAAGCCTTCAAACGCGCCTATGGCAACCATATTAAAATTGATTTTAATCTCATCACGGACACTATCGCCATGTTTGAAGCCACACTCAACACCCCTAGCCGTTTTGACGACTTCTTACGCGGGAATGTCAAGGCATTGAGCCTCAAGGAACAAGAAGGTTTGGCACTCTTTCTAGAAAAGGGGTGTACAGGTTGCCACAATGGGATCAACTTGGGCGGAACAATGCAACCTTTCCAAGTGGCTGCTCCCTATGAATTTGCCAATGTGGGGGACTTCAAGGGCAATAAAGACGGGTTGATCAAAGTCCCTACTTTGCGCAATATCTTAGAAACCATGCCCTATTTCCACAATGGGCAGTATTGGGATATTAAAGACGCGATCAAGGCGATGGGCGCGGTACAATTAGGAATCCATATTAGCGATGCAGACGCACAAAAGATTGCCACTTTCTTTGGCGCGCTCACGGGTAAAAAACCCACCCTTGTCTACCCCCATCTCCCCACCATTACGGATAACACGCCTAAACCACAGGGGATTATGGAAAAAGACATGCCTTCTGCTAAACCTACGCCCGCTAAGGCAACTCCAGCACCAGAAAAGCCAAGCCCAGCCAAGCCTGCCCCAGCCAAATCCTAGCTTAAGCGCAAAAGCGCGCACATTAGGTTATAATGTGCGCTTTTAATCCAAAGGAGAATCTATGGCGCGCAAATGCGATCTGACTTTAAAAGGCCCCATGGTAGGCAACCATGTTAGCCATGCTAATAACAAGAGCAAAAGGCGTTTACTCCCTAATTTGCGTACGATTCGCATCACTCTAGAAGACGGCACAAAGCAAAAAATCCGTGTGGCCGCCTCTACTTTAAGGACTATGCGCAAAAGCCAATAGTCCGCAAGGACAATGTTTAATTTTAAGGCGCTCTTTAGGAAGAAATCCCCCAAAGAAGACCCCGCGCACCAAATCAACGCGGATATTTACGCCCATTTTAAACTCTTTGCTCTGCCCTTAGTACTCATCCAGCTCTTTATCCTCTTGGGTACTTTGGGCTATTTGGGCTTGGAGAATTACTCTCTCATGCAAGCCTTCTTCCAAACCGCCTACACCTTCACGGCGACCGGGTTTGGGGCGTTGGATGAAAGCAAGTTTGGGACATGGAGCATTTTTTTAAGTGTTTTGATCATGTTCTGTGGGGAGGCGTTGATGACCTTCACGGTGGCCGTGCTCATTGGGGTGATCAACAAGGGAGTCTTAGCCAAACTCATTCGGGAGAAGAAGATGATTTATAAAATCACGCGCCTTAAAAATCACTATGTGATCTGTTATCATAACGAATACACTATCGAGCTTGCCAAGCAGTTTAGAAACGCCCAAATCCCCTTTGTAGTGGTGGACGATCAACCTGAATTTGAAGAAGAAGCGATCAAATACAAATATCCCTACCACATTGTGGGTGATCCCCATACTAATTTGAGCATGCTCAAAACCAATTTAAGCAGCGCGAAGGGGGTGGTTACTTTTTCTAAAACCTTTTCTGTCAATATTGCCCTAATCGCTAATGTGCGCTTATTAGAAAAAGAGTTGGGGCGCAAGCCTTACTACATCATCGCTAGCGCGCACAATGACGAGGATTTAGAAAAGCTCAAAAAGCTAGGCGCAGATAGCGTTGTCTCGCCCACCAAATTAATGGCACAACGGGTGAGCGCGATGGCGATTCGCCCGGATATGGAAAATATTTTAGAGCGATTTATTTACAAAAAAGACACCTTATTAGACTTAGAAGAGGTGATTGTGCCCAAAGAGAGTTGGCTGGTGCAACGCAAGCTCAAAGAGGCGCATTTTAGAGAGATCGCTAAGGTTTTTGTCATAGGGATCATCCAAAAGGATGGGCGTTACATCCCCATGCCTGAGGGGGAGACCATCGTCGCTAGCGAGGCTAAATTATTGGTCATTGGCACTTCTGAGGGGGTTACCAAGTCTAAAAATCTCGTGCTCCAACACCAACGCCCTAGAGAGGTGGATTATGTCGCGCTTTAATGGAGATTTTTTAGCGCGCCCAAAGCCCTACAAATCGCGTTTTTGGATTTGAAATATTGGATTTCACCTTTGGGGTTTAAATACACACAAGGGACATCATCCACGCTCAAAAGACGCGCTTGTTTCAAAAGAGCGCGCAGAGAGTCAAGCACACTCTTAGGCGGGCTTTTCAAAACCCCTAAACAAGCTTTCTTGGCTTTATCACTTAGATATTTGGGGAGCAAGCAGAGTTGGGGTTGATTTAAAATGCGGGTGTGTGTGTTCTTATAGCTGGTAGAAAAATGAGGAATCTCCGGGTAGTTATCTTGAAAATTCGAGTATTCATCTTGAAAGAACCCTTGGAGATAAAATGGGGTGTTGTGCAGGTAGAACAACCCCTTAAGCAAGGCATAATTTTTAAACGCCTCTAAAGAGATGCTAGGATCGCTATTTAATATCTCTTCTAAAAAGGGGTTGTGTTTTTTAGAGATTTGGACTAGATACCATGCACCCTTAAGAGCATTTGCTAGAGAAACAATAAGACCCATATCTTCATCTGAAGTGTGAAAATCCCCTCCCCAGTGATCATGGTAATTATTAACAGCTGTAGCCCAATAGAAAAAATCTAGCGCGCTCGCTAAGCCCTTTAAATAGGCGCATTTGCCTTGTGCGCAAGCGTTGTTAAGGGAGGGTAGGCTTTGGACATAGTCTAGGGGGTCTAGTTGAGAGGCAAGCAAGGGAGAGAATAAAAGCGGGATGATGGAGTCTTCAAAGAGGTAGAAGGGTTCAAGAAAATCAGTGAATACGGATTCGCCCGGATCGTAGTCTAGGTTAGTCAAACGCGTATCCTCCAAACACTCCCACAACAAGAGCAAGGCGATGCTTTTAAAGGCTTTAAGGGTGCGCGCGGGGAGTTTGCGATCTTTAAAGATAGGGAAGACATCTAAAAGGGGCCAAGCTTGTTTGTAAAAATCTTGAGCCCTTTGTTTTTCAAAAGCTTGGAGGCGTTTTTGGCGCGTTTCTTGATCCACGCTGCGATCTAAAAGCAGGCGCGTGTAGGCAACATCTTTAGCGATCATCTCCAATTGCAAGGCTTTCATCTGATCTTGCCATGCCTGCGGGGCTTCAGTCCCCACTAAAGCCAAACACAATAGACAGACACACACTAAAGCGCGCATTAAGACCCCCCAGCGGCTTTAAGCCATGCTTGATAATAGTCATCTAAGAGTTTGGCGGGTTTTTGTTGCAAATCCACACCCAAGAATATTTTAATAAACCTACCATAGGTGTCCTCTTCATCATCTCTATCTAGATCGTCATCATCAAATCCATAAGAGAGCGAGTCTAGCTGTTTAGAAATACTTGCGCTAGAATTGTATTTTCGCACCTTTAGAGTTTGGCTACTTAGGGCATCCCATAGACTTGAACCCTCCTTGTGGGCTTTGAATACGGGAGCAAAAAATAGATTGAAGGTATCTAAAAAATTTTGGGTAACTTGGGTGGCGTCAAAGGCATCAGGGAGCGAAACGCCATTCTCACAGCTATCAGGAGTGGGGAGATAGCCACGCAAGTTTGCAAAGAGTTGCAAGGATTCATAGGCTTTAAGAGTCTTTACAAATTCTTTATCTTGGGGGGTTTTTGGCTGGAGGGTTTGGAGTAGGGGGATCTTATCCATAAAATCTAAAGCCAAAGAGAAAAACAAGGCGGCATGCCTCTTCATCGTATCGTGGTAGGGGTGAGGATCTTGACATGTCTCATCCACATGTTGAATCAAACTCTCTTCATACATACGCATCGTGAGCGCGCGCATCGCTTGCATCTCTTGGATCAGCTCTTTAAGGGGTTGGCTAAAAGCAATCCCAAAAATGAGAAAAAGTAATGCCAAGCAACGCACCATGTCCCCTTGAACCTGTTTATAGAGCTTTTAACAATCTTTCTTGCTTGAAGTGTTGATAATCTAGCGTGGCGTAGTTGGCAAAGGGGGTGATGGTGATCCCTCCGCGCGCGCTAAAATGGGCTTGCACTTCTAGGTATTTGGGCGCTAGGAGGGCGACTAGGTCGTTTAAAATCTTGCCCACACAATCCTCCCCAAAAACCCCCTCATTGCGAAAACTGAATAAATAGAGTTTAAGCGACTTGCTCTCTACCATTTTCAAATGCGCGATATAGGCAATGCGCACGCGCGCAAAATCCGGCTGGGCGGTGATGGGGCAGAGGCTGGTAAATTCTTGGCTCTCTAAGCAGGTAAAAATGTCCTGCCCCGGGTGGGGGTTCTCAAAGGCTTCTAGCAAATGGGGGCTATAGTGTTGCGCGTAGTGCGTCTTAGCCCCCAAATGGCTAAGAGTGCTAGGCATGCAAAACTTCTTCACAGCGCTCACACAGATCGTCTTTAGGGGCTAGAAAGCGCCAACAACGCGGGCACTTCTTCAAAGAGGCGCGTGCCAAAACAAAATCCGGGGTTTCTAACAACACATCCGCCCCGCTGCCCTCCCAAAGCCCCACGCAACTCACCATCAACCACTCCGCATAATGGGTAAATGCCATGTCCTTAGCGTCTTTGAGGTACATTTGCACTTCTAGGGAGGTTTTCACCCTTTTATCCTTTTTGAGCCCGTCCAACGCCTCACTAAAGCGCGCGCGCAATTCTAGGGGGCGCTCAAATTGGTCTAACACGCTTTGAGCAACCGCTCCCTCCAATAAAAAGGGCATTTGCAGATCAAAGACCCCGCCCCCAGCTAAAGCCACTTCTTTAAATAGAGAGCTAGCGTGTTCTAACACCTCTTCAATGGTGTAGGTGAGAATGGGAGCGAGCGCAAAACTCAAATGGTGGGCTAAATAGAGCATGGTTGTTTGGATCGCGCGCCGTTTGGGGCTCTCTTTGGGATCACAATACAGGCTGTCCTTGCAAATATCCATGTAAATCCCGCTCAAGTCGTTAGCCACGAAGCTAAAGAGTTTCTGCAAGCCCTTGACGAAGTCAAATTGCTTAAAGTGTTCTTGCACTTGGTTAAAGACTTTGGAGCTTAGGGCTAAAATCCAAGAATCTATCAGGCTCAAATCTTGCAGGGGGGTTAGGCGTTCTAACCCCGCCGTGTTAGCTAGCAAAAAGCGCAAGGTGTTGCGCACCTTTTTATACCCTTCAGCAGTTTGGGCAAAAAACTCATGAGAGACGCTCAAATTGTCTTGATAGTCATTCATCACCACCCACAGGCGCAAAATATCGCTCCCATAGGTGTTGAGCACTTCATCTAAAGAAAAGACATTTCCCTTAGACTTGCTCATCTTATGCCCCTTAGAATCCACGGTAAAGCCATGGGTTAGCACCCCTTTAAAGGGCGCGCGGGAGTGTTTGATACAGCTTAAGAGTAAGGAGCTTTGAAACCAACCGCGGTGTTGATCGCTGCCCTCTAGCACCAAATCGCTAGGATAAACCCCCAAACGCTCTTCACACACCGCCTTAAAGGTGCTCCCACTATCAAACCACACATCTAAGATATGGGTGTTCTTTTCTAAATTGGGGGCTAGGTGCTTAAACCCCTCTGGCAAGAGATCTACCACGCTTTGCTCCCACCACGCGTTACAGCCCTTTTCTTTGAACATCTGGTAAATATGTTCTAAGATGGGCGCGTCAAACAAGGGCTCTTGAGTGCGTTTGTCCAAGAAAAACGCCATGGGCACGCCCCAGTTGCGCTGTCTGCTCACGCACCAATCGGGGCGTTGCTCTAGCATGGCTTTGAGGCGGTTCTTGCCCTGTTTGGGGTAAAAGGCGACATCCTCAATCGCCTCTAGGGCAACTTGGCGCAAAGTTTTATAACTGCCATCTTCTTGTAAAAAAGGCTCATCCATCATGATAAACCACTGGGTGGTGGCGCGATACAAGACGGGTTCATGGGTGCGCCAACAATGCGGGTAGGAGTGCGTGATGGTGCTGTGGTGCAAGAGGCTTTGATCGAGCAATTCTAAAATCTTGGGTTGGATTTTGAGCACATGCTGGCCTAAAAACTCTTCAGGCAAGAGCTTTTTTTGCAAGATCTCCTCATTGTAACGCCCGTAATCATCTACAGGCACTAAGACCTCTAAATCATATTGTAGGCATAAATGGTAGTCTTCTTCCCCGTGTCCGGGGGCAGTATGCACCGCCCCGCTCCCCTCTTCTAAGCTCACATGATCGCCTAGCAAAACCACAGAATCGCGCTGGTTTAGGGGGTTAGTGGTTAGAGCCCTCTCTAACAATTCGCTCTCAAAGCTCCCCACAATCTCCCCTTCTAAGATACCCTTTTCTAGCAACTTTTGGGCTAAAGAAAGCGCGACCACATGCCCTTTAGAAGTGATCGCATAGGTTGTCTTGGGTTTGAGCGCAATGCCCACATTAGCCGCTAGGGTCCAAGGGGTGGTCGTCCAAATCACAAGGGCAAATTCTTTAGGGGTTTCTTGGGTGCTAAAATGGGCTTGTTGGCTGAGAAGTTGGGCGCTTTGTGGTTGCAGGGCAAAGCTGACAAAGATTGAATCGGACTGCTTATCCTTATACTCTACTTCGGCTTCAGCCAGCGCGCTCTGGCATGCCCAGCTCCAATAGACGGGTTTAAAGCGTTGCTTGAGCAAACCTTTTTGTGCGGCAATGCAGAGCATTTGATAAATGCTGGCTTCAAAATCGTATTTATAGGTTTCATAGGGTTTTTCATAATCCCCCACCACCCCTAAGCGCAAAAACTCTTCGCGTTGGACATCAATAAACTTTTGGGCATGCTGGTAGCAACGATCGCGAAACTCCAGCGCGTCCAAAGCGTGGCGTTGCTCTGCGGGCAATCTGTGTTGCTCGGCTTTAAAATCCTTTTCAACTTGTTGTTCAATGGGCAAGCCATGGCAATCCCAACCGGGCACATAATCCACCTTTTTGCCTAAGAAATATTGGTGTTTGACGATCACATCTTTTAAAATCTTGTTGAGCGCGTGCCCGATGTGCAAATGCCCATTCGCATAGGGCGGTCCGTCATGCAAAACAAAGCCCTCTGAGGCGTTTTGGCGTTTGTCCAACATATGGGCATAAACCGCTTGTTCGCGCCAACGCGCATAAAGCTTGGGAGCGTTGGCAATGGCATTAGCTTTCATGGGGAAGGAAGTTTGGGGGAGGATAAGACTATCTTTGTAATCTTGCATAGCAAACCTTTCTATTGGGATTTATTCTAGTTCTTGTATGTACAAATGACTTTGGGATTTGGGGATGGTTTTAAGTGTGGGGATGGCCAGCACGCGGTAAGATTTCAGGCGATCCAAATACTTAATTTGGAGCACATCGCCCACCTTCACCTCTTTACTGGGTTTAACACAGACCCCATTTAAGTGCACCACCCCCTCTTTGAGCATATCTAGCGCAATCGCGCGCCTTTTGGTGATATTAGTCGCATTTAAAAATTTATCCACACGCATGCATTATTGTAACACAATACGCCTAAATCTGTACTAAGCTTGAGTTAGAGTATGCCCACAGATGAAAGCGGCCAAGACAGGCCCATCATCGCGCGCACCTATACGCTACACTGGAAAAAAGGGCGCAAAGGGCGCAACAAAGCCCTATGGCTCCATGACCCCAACCCTAAATTCGCCCACAGGCGTATCATGATTCACGTAGGAAATGATGCCATGATAGCCTAGGGTGTATCTTGCTAGGAAAGGGGTATAGTAAAAACATGGGGTACATCACCCAAAGCAATAAAGCGGCCGCAGGGTTTTACCAATTTTTAGCGCGCGCATGAAAAGGGGTGGATAGAAGGCTATACGCGCAGTGCGCGCACGCCAAACTTCTAATCATCTCCATCTAGGCCTAGTTCTAAGGCTTTGATGGGTACGATGGCGTTGCCTGCAATGCCTTCAATAGAACCACGTGTACGCGCCACGATAAATTGAAGCCCCTCTATTTGTTTCTCGCGCTTTGCCCATTGTTTTTCTAACTTGGCCATGTAGCTTTTTGCGGCTTGTTTCTCTTCGTGAATGCTAGCGCGCATCGCACTAAAGATTGCGATTGCATTTTCCACCTCTTTGGCAAACTCCGAGCCTATCAAGTAGTCATAGAGATCACCCATCTTACTCCCCTTGTTTTCCTGACTTTGCTGTGCCCATGCCAAATTAATGATCATCTCGCGCAAAATCCCACAAAGCCCCTTGAATTCTTGGAAGGTGCAGACATACACGCCCTTATAAAGCCCCATGCGCTCCATAGTACTAGGTAAGTGTGCGCTCACAAGCACGCCTAAATGCGCGCCTGCTTCGCGTTTGTTCTGTGTGAGCGTTTCCACCCATTCTTCCTTGAAGTCTTTAGCGCGCTTGCTTTCATAGCAAATCATGCCGCAATCCTGCCCTCTATTGTTGCGCACCCTTTGTAAACAATCCGCTCCCCTTTGCCCTTTTTTGATCTCTTGGATGTGATCTAGGGGGAATTTATCGCGTAGATATGTTTCAATGGCCAACTCTTGGGCCTCTCCTTGCAATTGCTGGGAAATGCTAGGCTGTGCCTTTCTGTTGGCTTCTTGAATCGCCTTTTCTAAACGCTCTTTTTGCATCTCTTGTTCTTTAAATTTGAGTTCGTATTCTGCTTCAAGCTTGGCTTGCAAGGTCTTTTCTATTTTCTCTCTTTGTATTTGCAATTGTGCGGCGTTTTGGGCTTGCAAGCGCGCTTGTTCCTGTTGTATCTGGGCTTGCATTTGATCACGTTCTTTTTGAAGTACCTGTTCCATTTGCGCTTTGAACTGGGCCTCTTGGCGTACTAGAGTCTGTTTTTGCTCATGGAGTTGCTGGAGAGTTTGTTGGTTTTCTTGGCGCTGCTTGGTGATCTCTGCGTCAAAACGGGCTCTTTCTTGGGCTATCTCTACTTGTAATGCTTGTTGAACCTGCGCGGATAAGAGCGCGTCCATCTTGAAAGTGTGCTTGCAATTAGGGCATGTAAAGGTGTCTATCATGTAATAATCCTTTGTTTTGAGGCATTGTAACGCAAAATTTGTGCACAATCACACTAGCGGCTGGAGAGTTTAATCTAAAATACGCTAAGGTCAAGGCATTTTCCCTAGGGGGTGTGTCTTGCGTTTTTGGGTGTTTTGGGCTTTAGGGGCTTGTGCGTTGTGGGCACAGGGGGCAGAAGACTTTTTTAATGCGATCGAGGCGCAATTGAAGAGCAACACGGCTAAGGGAATCTTAATGCTGATCTTCATTGGCATTGCCTTTTATGTGTGGCGTAACTTGGATCGTTGGCGCGAGATTTTCTTCACTATCTTGGGCGTGGTGTTGGGGATCATGCTCTTTTTTAAGGCCCCGGCCCTAGCTTCGTGGTTCATGGGGTTATTTTAATGGGTTACCCCGTACTGGTGATTTCTGTGCCCAATCTCAAGGAGATTTCGGCCAAAGACAAATTTCTATGGCTGAACGCCAAGTCTTGGATTTTGGCAATTTTTATCCCCTTTGTACTCTTACCATGGCTGGGCATTCTCTATGCTCTGCTATTATATGGGGGATTCTTATTGCTCTTTAGTGTGCTAGAGTTCTTTGATGAGGACATTGCAGACATTTTGATCGCACGTTCCCAAATCAAAACCCCTAGCGATGCCTTTTATGCCTGAGATTGTAGGTCAGCTAGGATTTGATCCACGATCACACGTGCCCCATTGCTAGAAATTTTATCTCTAAGCCTTAGACTCACTTGAGAGATTAGGGGGCCTTGCTCCTGCGGGGTTTGTAACCACTCTATGAATTCAAAGAGCTGAGGAGGGCGCAAAGAGCGTTGAGGAATAATCTGGCTCAAACCCTCCTGCTCAAATTCTAGGGCGTTGAAATACTGATGGTTAGCAGCTGCATATGGGTAGGGTATAAACATCGTTGGCAGATTGTTTGCACAAAGCTCCCACACACTGCTAGCCCCTGCGCGACTCACACAAATATCTGCTTGGTGCATTTTTTCTACTAAATTGGAATCAAAGGCAAAGAGGTCCACTCTATCTAAGATCCCTAAACCCTTATAAAGCGCAGCGATGCGATCGAACTTGAGTGTGCCGCATTGGTGAATCATTTTGAAGCCCTTCTGCAAGAGATCTCTAGCGCATAAAATGGCAAAATCATTGATGGCGCTAGCCCCTTGCGAGCCGCCTAAAAATAAGATGGTTTCAATTTTATTACGGATACGCGCTTTTTTAAAAAAGATTTCCTGTACCGGATAGGGGGTTTGGCTAAACTTGGGGCCAAACTTGTCGGGCGCAAAACTCCCAAAAACGCGCTTGGCATAGGGGGCGGTGTATTTGTTAAGCGCACCTCGAACAGCGTTTTGTTCATGGATAAATAAGGGCGTGCGCGATAGAATACTAGCCAAACTCCCCGGCCCTGCACTAAACCCCCCCACGCTGATGAGCGCGCGCACATGGTGGGTTTTGAGCACGCCCATTGCCTTTTTAGCACCCCTGAGTTGCGCCCAAAGCGCAGGGATTTTCTTTGCGAAACTCTGGTTGACCACCCCGCTGGTTTCTAAGAAATAACGCTCCACAAATAAGGGACTTGTTTCAAACCATGCGCGATCTTGCCCGGCATTACTGCCTAAATAAATCAAGGACTCGCCTCGATGGACTAACTCTTGGGCTAGGGCTTTGGCGACACACAAATGCCCTCCCGTTCCCCCACCACTGATCGCAAACACGGCTAGTAACTGGCACGCGCACTTGCTTGCACGGGAGGTACAAAGGATTTAATGGTTTCTCTAAACCCAAAATCTGGGTAATCCATGATGGATAGGGGAATCTGGGCGGCATAGCCATTGCGCGGATTAAAGATCAAGGGAGCTAGGAAATTGACCATGGAATCCTCTAAATTCTTTTGTACCACCACCACGCAATAAACCTCTACTTCTGAGTGCGCATCCAACTCCAAGAGCAATTCAATATACTTAGGGATACTGAAGCTATATTCTCTAAGTTTGTAAGGATTGGCTAAAACAAGGCTGATCGTGCCATCTAGGCTACTGACCTTGCTGAAAAGATCGTCTATCTTAGTGAGCTCCACTTCCATGATGTTTTCAAAGCCTAGAATGGGAGACTTGAGTTGGTAATGCATGCGCTTCCTTTAGCAAAATATGCCAAGTTCTCAGCAAAAGCTGTTCCAAAAATTTAAAGGGGATTGGTGGCGGACAGGGAGGGATTCGAACCCTCGGTAACCTTGCAGCTACGCATCCTTAGCAGGGATGTGGTTTCAGCCAACTCACCCACCTGTCCAAAAAGGCGCATTGTACTCTCTCAAAGTTAACAACACTCTTAAACTCAGCCCAAATGCCCCTGAAACTCGCTTGTGCCGTGCTGGTTATACGTGTATTTTGGCCAAAACCTCTAGCGCGCCCTGTTGCTTGAAGATGCGCAGCAGGTCTTGTAGCAGTTCTGGAGCGCGCGTGCGCGCGCCCACAACGCGCTCTTTGATAAAGGTTTGGCCATCTAAAAGCCCCACCATGGCGCGTATTTCTATTTGATCGCCTTGTAGGCGCGCATGCACACCCAAGGGCACTTGACAACCCCCGCCCAAGGCGCGCACAAAATCCCTCTCTAACCCGCAACACAACGCGCTCAAAGGATCGTTTAAACTAGAGATTTGGGTTAAAAGAGGGTGATTAGCGCGCATCTCTACCCCCAGCGCGCCCTGCCCCATGCTAGGGATCATCTCTTCTATACTCAAGGGCACTTGATAGGGCAACTCAACCCCTAAGCGTTCCACCCCCGCGCAGGCCAAGATCACCGCCTCAAAATCCCCATTCTCTAGGCGTTCCAAGCGTCTTTGCACATTCCCGCGCAGGCTTAAGGGGTCTATATCCATGCGCAGGGTCTTAAGCTGCATCGCACGCCTCAGCGAGGTTGTGCCCACGCGCGCATGGGGGGGCAACGCTTGCAAGTTGGGGTATTGGTAACTCAAAAAACAATCTTGAGGGTTAGCGCGCGCGCTCACACAGGCTAACACCAAGCCCTCTTGCAAGTCCACCGGGACATCTTTGAGCGAGTGCACGGCTAGATCGATCTCCCCCTTGAGCAATAAAATTTCTAATTCTTTAGTGAAAAGCCCCTTGCCCCCGATTTTAGCTAGAGGCACATCTAAAATCTTATCCCCCTTAGTTTTGACCACCCTAATTTCACTTTGCAAACCCAAAGGGGCTAGGAGATCTTGCACATGTCTAGCCTGCCAGAGCGCGAGCGCGCTCCCTCGGCTCCCAATGACAACTCTAGCGCCCATCTTTGTCCAACACTTCTACATCAATGATTCCATCGTCCTTTTGGGGGGGTTTTCTTAACCACGCCGCCAGCAAAGCCAACAAGCCAAAGACATCGCAGAGTACCCCAGGCAAGATCAAGAGCAACCCCCCAATGGTGCGCAAAAACACCCCTTCCATCCATTTTAACGGATCGCGCTCCCTCAAGTCTAGGGCTTTTAGGGAGCCCTTTAAAAGCGCGCCTCCTCCTAGTAACGCGCTCAAAACCACTTCTAAAAGAAAGATGAGTAACCCAAAATCCTGTACAACGCGGACAATCAAAACCACCTCAACCACGAGGTAAAACACCCCTAGAACGAATACAAAGGGCATCAGGCTAACGCCTCTACAAGAGTTTGCACCACGCTCTCCCTAGCGATCACGCGCTTGCCCAAACCCTGCCTTGTGATGAGCTCAAATTGCCCCTCTAGGGCTTGTTTGCCTATAATGAGCGCATAAGAGCAGCCGATGAGTTCAAAATCAGCCATCTTGGCCCCAAAGCGATCGGGGCGATCGTCTAGCAAAACATCTATTTTTGCCGCTTTGAGCTCTTCATAAATCTGCGTGCCCAATGCCTCTAGGGCGCGATCTTTGGGGTTGGCCACCACCACCACCACCTCAAAGGGCGCGCTTGCCTTGCTCCACACACAACCTTTTTCATCGCTGTATTGCTCTAAAATCGCGCTCATCAAGCGCGTTACACCAATCCCATAGCAACCCATCTCAAAGTACTGCAAACGCCCCTCTTGATCTAAAAAACGCGCTTCTAGGCTTTTAGAATATTTATTGCCCAATTTGAAAATATGCCCCACCTCAATGCTACGCTGTTCGCTCAAAGGGCCTTGACATTCTGGGCAACGATCTTGAGGGCGGGTTTGGGCGATGTCTTGGTAATTCAAATGCGCAAAGCTGGACAAATCCACCCCTACAAAGTGTTGATCCACTTCATTAGCCCCACAGATCAAGCAATCTGCCTCTTGCAAATCCACATCAAAGATCACCTCTATATCGGGCACTAAATGTTTGAGCCCATAAGCCCCGATATAGCCCACGGGCAGGCCTAATTTGGCGATCTCATGCGCGCTCATCTCCTCTAGTTCTAGGGCGTTTTGCTGGGTACTTCTATTAAAGGCGTTGAGGGCTTTAGTCTCCTCTAATTGATCGTCCCCTCTTAAGAAAAACACCACCGGGCGCGCGCTCGTACTCAAGCGCGCTTTTTTGAGTACGGCCTTCATCAAAAAATAGGGGGGGACTTTGAAAAACGCGCTGAGTTTTTCAATAGTGGGGGTGTTGGGGGTGTGGAATTTGGCAAAATGGGCTTTGGGGGGATTCTCTGGTTCTTGGCGTTTGGCGCGCTTGGCGATCTCCACATTGGCCGCGTAAGCGCACTCTTGGCACACAATCACGCTATCCTCCCCGCATTCTGCCAAGACGACAAATTCTTGACTCTTGCTCCCCCCAATGGCCCCGCTGTCCGCCTCCACCGCGCGAAAATTCAACCCTAAACGCGCGAAAATCTGGCTATAGGCCGCGTGCATGCGCATAAACTCTGTATCCAGACATTCTGTATTGGCATGAAAACTATAAGCGTCCTTCATCACAAATTCGCGCGCGCGCATCAGCCCAAAGCGGGGGCGGATTTCATCGCGAAATTTGGTATGGATTTGGTAGAGATTTAAGGGGAGTTGTTTATAGCTCTTGATGTGGGTCTTGATGATCTGGGTGATCGCCTCCTCATGGGTGGGGCTAAGGACACAGGGGTTTTCTTTGCGATCTAAAAAACTTAACAGTTCTTTGCCATATTGCTCAAAACGCCCGCTCTCCTGCCACAAGGACGCGGGCACCACAAAGCCTAGCGTGCACTCTTGCGCGTTGTAAGAATCCATCACTTCTTTAATGAGCGCGCGGATTTTGCCCAACACTTTATGCCCTAGGGGCAAAAAGTGGTAAAGCCCGCTGCCCATTTGCTGGATAAAGCCCCCCTGCACCATGAAGCGGTGGCTCTTGAGCAGCGCGTCTTTGGGCACCTCCTTGGTGGTGGGGGCAAAGAGTTGAGAAAAACGCATTAAAATCCTTCTTCGCTAAATTCGCATTTGTAGCGGTTGATAAACATGCTTTCTTTACCTAAATTGAACAAGCTTTTTAGACATTCGCCCAGCATGTCGCTCTCGGGTTTGTGGGCGTTTTTTTTGAGGGTGGCGCTAGGGTGGTGTAAAAAGGTGTTGAAGGCGTTGTGCAAAATGCGCGCCACGCATTCTTCATGCTCTTGGGGCAAATAGCCCTTTTTGATAGCGCGGCGCAACTCTTTGAGCGCGGCTTGTTTGGCCAACTCTCTTAAATCCTTAATGAGCGGGTCTACCTCCAAACTCTGCAACCACTGGGCAAATTGGACGCTAAAGCGCCCCACCACTTGGTAGGCATGGCGGGTGTCTTTTTGGCGTTGCTCTAAATTGCGCGCCACCACTCCTTGCAAATCATCTACGCTATAGAGCCAAATATTGGGCTCTTGGGGGGGTTCGATGTCCCTGGGTACAGCCAAATCAAACCACCAACGCCTAAAAGTACAAGGTTGCACCATCGTAGTGCTAATCACGCTATAAGGCGCGCTGGTGGCGCAGAACAAAAAGGCGTACGCGTTAATCCCTTGTGCCAAGGCACTGAGGGGTTGTACTTGCAAGTTGGGGTTGTCTAGGCTCTTGGCAAAATCTAGCGCGCGTTGGGTGTTGCGGTTATAAAGAGCCACTTCAAAGCCCTTAGCGAGCAGATGTTTGCACACCAACTGCCCCATCTCCCCCATGCCCACCACCATCGCGCGCTTGGGTGCGATCTCTGTTTGTAAAATCTCAGCGGCCTGTTTGACCGCCACAGAGGCAATAGAAACAGCCTGTGAGGAGATCGCCGTGGCATTGCGCACCCCAGCGGCGCATTTGAGCGCGAAATGGGCTAGACGGCTCAAGTGTTTGGCGCACAAACCCGCTTGCAAGCAGAGTTTAAAGGCCTCTTTAAACTGCCCGGTGATCTGGGTCTCCCCCACCACCAGGCTATCTAAACTGCTCACCACGCAAAAGACATGGTGGATGGCGTGCTCTTGGGTGTGAAACTCTAAACTGGTTTGCAAGGCTTTTAAGTCCACTTGCTTGGTATGGGCGAGGGCTTTGAGTAGAGGGGGGGCGATCTGATCGGGGGCGTGGGTGTAGAGATAAAATTCTACGCGGTTGCAGGTGCAAAGCGCCATGATCTCATGCACGCTAGGGTGCTCTTGCCTAAAGCGCGCCAAAAACTCCAGCAACGCCTCTGGCTCAAAAACCAGCTTTTCGCGGGTGTCCAAAGGCAAGAGCTTGTGGCTAAAGCCTAGAGTCAAATAAGCCGCCTGCATTCTAAAACTCCCGCTCGATCAAACTAGAAGCCACCTTTTCTAACGCGCTATGCCCCTTGATAGCCTGCAGGGCTATGTGGGCGTAATGGCGGATGTACTCTAGAGTTTGCTCCACAATGCCATGGGTTTGAAATTGCGCCACACACCACGCCAAGGCCTGTTCATCGGTGTTTTTAAAACAGGCTTGTAGGCGTTCTTGGTTAGGGGGGTCTAGTTGTTGGTACAATAAAATATAGGGCAAAGTACTCTTGCCCTCTTTAAAATCGCTCAAAGCGGGCTTGCCCAAGACCTCTTTGGGTTGAGTGATGTCTAGCAGATCATCCATGATCTGAAAGGCGATGCCAAAATTCAAGCCGAAAACGCGGTAGGCTTGGGGGTCTAGCCTAGCTAACATGGCCGCGCCCGCGCAACTGGCTATGATTAAAGAGGCACTTTTATCTTGGATAATGTCCACATAACGCGCCGTGTCGGCATGAAAAGCATGAGAGGCCATCACATCTTTAATCTCCCCCCTAGAGAGCTCCATCACGCTATGGGCGACCAACTGGGCGATTTTTGTGTCCAGTTTAGTGAGCTCTAAAAAGGCCTTAGCATAAAAGACATCGCCTAACATGATGGCGTTTTGGTTGCCAAAGGCGTGGTTGATGGAGGCGTGCGCGCGCCGGGTGTGGGCGTTGTCAATCACATCGTCATGCAGGAGCGAGGCACTTTGGATCATCTCAATGATGGCGCAAAAGTCCAAAAGCTGGGGGTGTTCAGGGCAAATGGCTAAAATGAGCTTGCTGCGCAACATCTTGCCCTGCCCTAATGAATCGGCCATACGCTCCACATCTGCGCTTTGCACTTGGGCTAGAAACTGCTCAATCCTCTGGACGATTTGGCCTAGCATTAGGGCTGTTCGATCCATTTGAGTTTAGAAGAGGCGCGCACGCGCAGGCTGGCTTGCTGGCTAGCGGAGTCAAATTTCTTAAAGGTTAGCGCAAAGTAGGGGGGCGTGGGGTCAGCACTCTGGCTCATGTGGGATTGGATAGCTTCTTTGAAGAGATCGAGCCGAAAAGTGTCGCGCTGGAAATCTGGGTAGAGGATGAACTGATAGGGGAAGTTGTTGCATTTGAGATGTACCACCAACCCGCCGTCTTTAAAGAGTGTCCAACGCAAGGAGAGGGGTTTTTTGAATTTGCCCAGTTGCAACTCCCCCTTGTAGACTTGATCTTTTTTGAGATTGAGGAGTTTGTCTAGGCTCTTTGCCATGGCGATCTCACACAAAACGATCAAAACGACAAAGAGCCTATTCATGCCCTAATACATTGGCCATGGAAGTCATCACCAAATCTATTTTCTTAGCCCGTGCGCGCGCTTGCAGAGCGGGATCAAACTTACAGGACTTGAGCAAACCCTCAAGCTTCTCTTCTAAGCCCGCCTCTTCTAAAAGCAACGCGCTCAGAGCCTGCAACTCCAAGAGGCGTTCTAGCTCGGCGCGTACAAGCTTCTGACTGGCATGCAAGAGCACATCGCCCCACTTCTCAATGGGGTCGCCCTCAAATAACTCCTCCATTTAGGCTAAAGAAGCCTTCAGCATCCAAATAGCTTTTTGCAAATGCCCCAGTTGTTCGTCTGCGTAGGCAACAGTTACTTTGTCATCGGTTTGCCCAGCTAAATCGGAGAGTTGCGCAAAGTGCTTTTCTAGATGTTCGTAATCTTTGAGCACAGCCTCAAACACCTCTCTAGAGTTGAAGCTATGTTTGCTTTCTTCTTTGAGATGGGCGACTTCCAGCGCTTCACCTAGCGTAACTACAGGCACATGCCCCAATTGCGTAACGCGCTCGGCCAAGTCGTCAAAGAGCTCAGCAAATTGTTCATAAACCTCTTGAGTAAACTTGTGCACGGGGTGAAAATCCGGCCCTTTGACATTCCAATGGAAATTATGCAATTTCACAAACAAGACGAGACTATCCGCCTGAAGCTGTTTGAGCAAATCAACTACTTTTGTTTTCATAAGGCGCAATCCTTTTTGTGTTTTCTCTAGCCTCAAGGCTAGGGCCGCATTCTAGCGCAAAATACCTAATCATTTTATAAAGGCGCAATTTGTGGGCTTCATAGCAGGTTAATTCCCTCCATGATGGAAGGGTGGGTGTAGATCATGTTTTTAAGGGTGTTGAAACTGATGTTTTGGTTGATAGCCAGAGTGAATAAATTGATGAGCTCATAAGAGAGCGCACAGTGCAAGCTAGCCCCTAAAATAGTCTGCTGGGCGTTGTCCTCTACGAGCACTTGCAGATGCCCTACAGGGTTTTCTACGATTCTTGTGCCCGGAATAGACGCGCTGGATAGAGTTTTTACCAATACTTTTTTATCGGAACCCTCCATGTCCTTAGCGCGCATGCCCACATGGCTATAGGGGGTTTCTATGTAGAGCACTTCGGGCAAAACCCCGCGGTTTTTGGTGGTGCGAGATTGTGCGCCATAGAGATGATCAAAGGCGATTCTAAAGTCGTCCAAACTCACATAGGTGGTAAACATCTCACCTCCCTTAACATCGCCCAGCGCATAGACATTGCCCTCGTGATCGGCGTTGGCAATGAGAAATTCGTTGGTGAGAATCTCTTGGTATTTTCCCAAGCGCAAACCCGCTTTTTCCAATTGTAAACCTGTGGTGTTGGGTACACGTCCGGTGGCCAGTAAAAACGCATCGGCTTCCAAACAGATTTCTTGATTGGTTTGGGTGTTTTGATAGTAGAGCTGGTGACCTGAAATGCTTTGCAATTGTGCGTTGCAAATGATCTCGATGCCCGCTTGACTGAGCGATTCCAAGATACTTTTTTGGAATAGGGGGTCTTCCTTAGGCAAAAAACGATCGCCGCGCACCAAGACGCTCACTTTAGTCAGACTCTTATGCCCTGCGCGCCCAAAGAGATTGAACATGCTCGCAAACTCCAACCCGATATACCCTCCGCCCACGACTACCAAGTGCGCGGGCAACATATTGAGTTGCATCAAAGTCGTGCTGTCATAAATTCTATTCGAATTAAGGGGCACGGAGGGAGTGATGGGTATGGAACCAGTGTTGATAGCAATCTTGTGCGCGCTCATTTCCTGACAGCTATCTTTATGGTAGATCATCAGGGTGTGGGGGTCTTTGAAGCTAGCCCTCCCCTCTACCAAATGCACGCCCGCATCAAGCAAGCTTTGGTAATTTTGTTGGCGCAAAAAAGCGACCAATTTATTTTTTTCTTCAATACTTTCTTTATAGCCCATAGAGCCTTTCTTGTGAGTGGCTAGGTGGGCGAGTGCTTTGGAGGGAATACAACCAATATTGACACAAGTCCCCCCATACATCTCTTTAGATTGTTCCACAAGTGCCACTTTCTTACCTAATTTAGACGCGCTGGCCGCCAAAGTCTTGCCCGCTTTGCCAAACCCCACCACGATCAAGTCATAATCCCATTGCATTTTCCATCCTTTAATTGTAAGGTCATAAGGGGTTATTATAGCAAGATCGTCTAATAATGATTGTTTGCGCGCCATTTTTATGGGTTTTTAACCAACCTCCCTTCAACATCGTTTTAGAGGAGTGTTTTAAGCGCGCTATGCACTCTTAGGTGAAATTCTTTAAAGCGAAGCATTCCTGCTTTAATTTTGCATCATCAAAGCCTACCGCGGGGCGTATAAAACCACTTTGCTAAGCCGTATGCTCACGCTCTGGCTCTTTGCTAGAGGGGAGCGCCACTACATGA
>NZ_QXQT01000013.1 GCF_003660395.1 Helicobacter vulpis | reverse complement strand
CTAAAAGCTGGTTAAACTTTGTGCTTAAATCCTCTAACTCTTCTTTAAAAGGGGTTAAATCACCCCCCCATATCCTCCAGCACGGATAAAAACAATCTGTGGGCGCGTTTGGTGGCTTTGAGCTCTTGGCTTAGGTTGTTGTGTGCTTGTTGCATAGGAACTCCTTCATTTGTAAAATAAGGGGGATGATAACGTAATTATTCTAATAATTTCCCATTTTCAAGGACTAGAGAGCGAGAGAAGTATTTTTGCGCGATGGCTTTGTCGTGGGTGATGGCGATCATCGTGGTTTGGTAGCGTTTTTGATAAGCCATCAACACTTCCATGATTTCGTATTTGAGCTTTTTATCTAGCGCGCTGGTGATCTCATCTAAGAGCAGGACTTGGGGGCGTACCAACATCGCGCGCGCGATCCCTAATCTTTGCCTCTCTCCCCCGCTTAACTCTCTAGGGTAACGCTCTAAGAGCGCAGGGGCGAGTTTAGCATGGTGCATCACCTGTTCTAAATCTTGCTGGGTGCCAAAACGCTTACACACATCGCCCAAAAGGTCCTTGACTAATTTGGCTGGGTTAAGAGCGGTGAGTTGATCTTGAAAAACGTATTGGATAGTCTTTCTAAACTCCTTTTCTTTGAGGGCTAGAATGTTCTCCTGCTTATATAAAATTTGCCCGCGATCAAAACTCTCTAGCCTAGCGATACACTTTGCCAATGTGCTTTTCCCACTCCCGCTAGACCCTATTAATGCCACACTCTGCGCGTTTTCTACACGAAAACTAATGTCCTTTAAAATAGGGTATTGCCCATAGGATTTCTCTAGGTGCACCACTTCTAAGCTCATGAGAAATACCCCATCTTATCCCCAAAATAAGTTACCCGCCCGCTTTCTAAGACTAACACGGCATCACAAAGGGCATAGGCCACCTCCTCGTCATGAGTGATGACCAGCCTTTGGGTTTCTAAACGCAGGAGCAAATCTATCACGCTTTTAGTGTTCGCGCTATCTAGGGAACTGGTTACTTCATCTAGAAGCAAAATTTTAGCTTCTAGGGCTAGATTAAGGGCAATCTGGATGCGACTTGCCATGCCCCGACTGAGTTCATAGGGGTAAAGCCCCCATACTTTGTTGGGAATATGAAGTTGCTCAAAAATGGGTGGGGTTTTGGCGCATTGATCTTTTAGAACCATTTTAAAGGTGTCTTGAACACGCAGGTAGGGAAAAAAACAGCTGATACAGTCTTGAAACACATAACCCGCACGCCCATCAGTGGCTAGTTTGGCGTATTGGACTTTAAGATGGTGGGGTAAAATCCCACAGATCGCCTTTGCCAATGTGCTTTTCCCACTCCCGCTGCTCCCCAAGATTGCCAAATGCGCCCTAGTACAGAAACTCACATCGTATAAAATTTGGCTTTGGTGGGCGTGGATATTCAAATGCGCCACTTCAACCATGTTTTTGCACCTTTTGCCCTGCTAACATGAGCCCAAAGACCAGCCCAAAGACAGCTAACCCGGGAGTTAGCACCAACCACCACACCCCCGTAAAAATGGCTTGGGACGCTTCATTGAGCATATTGCCCAAACTCGCTTCCCCCACCATAAGCCCCAATCCAAAGAAACTCAACAAGGCTTCTGCGCTGATGGCATGCGCACAAGTGTTGATAAAGAGCACAAAGACGCTGCTCTTGGCTACGGGCAAGATTTGGGCAAACATGATCGCAAAACGCCCCGCCCCCAACGCCCTTTCATTTAAGATAAATTCTTGGGTGCGGATATTGGTAAATTCGTCATAAATCACCTTAGCCGCGCTTCCCCAAGAAAATACGGCCAAGAGTAAGCTCAAACTCCACATGCCAAAGGCGCGCTGGTTAAACGCGCTAAAGAGCAAAATGAGGAGCAAATTGGGCAAAGATAAGAACCCATCTAAAAAGCGCAGTAACAAGGACTGGAGTAACTTGGGCGCATTCAAGCAGAGAAAGGCAAAACCAAAGGCGATAAACATCGCAAACACCCCGCTCAATAGCCCGATGAATACCGAGTTACGCAACGCAAAGAAGAGTCTAGACAACTCATCACGCCCTAGGAAATCCGTACCCAGTAGGTGCGTGGCACTGGGGGGGAGCTTGAGCTGGGTTAAATCCACTTGGGTGGGGTTAAAGGGGGCAAAAAAGGGGAGCAAGACCACCACGCCCAAAACCAACGCCACATACATGACAACTTTTTTCATGTCTGCCATCTAGGGTTGAGAAGTTTGGCCATGACTTCCACTAAAAGATTGAACAGTACGACCACAATCGTGCTCAGCAAAATAATGCTCAGGGCTAGGGGGTAATCCTTACTAAGAAGCGCGTTGATCGTGGTATTGCCCAAGCCTCCTATGGAAAACACACTTTCTACAATGTAGGTCCCCCCTAGGATTCCAGCTGCATTGGCCCCAAAGTAGCTAATGATGGGCAAGAGAGAATAGCGCAACACTAATCTTAGCTGGATCACTCTTTCGCTCACGCCCCATGACCTGTAGCTGGTTACAAAGGGCTCTTGTAAACTTTCTAACAAGACACTGCGTACCAAGCGGATATAAATGGCTAGGTGCGAAAGCGTGAGCACAGCGATGGGCAATACCATGTGCCATAACAAGTCACCCCAACTCTGATCCCCGCCTAGTTCGTAGATCCCTGAGCTAGGAAAAATCCCTAGCATAACGCTAAAGATCATGATGCAAATCAAGCCCAGCCAAAAATTTGGAATGCTGAAAAAAGCCAGAGTGCTCAATAATACTACTTTATCCAACCAAGAATCTTTAAATAACGCGCTCAACACCCCCAGCACAAGAGCGAGCATAAAGCTTAACACAAAGCTACTCAAACCTAGAATCAAGGTGTAGGGCAGGCGTTCCTTAATGATGTCTGCTACACTCTCCCCACTGGCAAAACTCACTCCAAAATCCCCGCGCAACACCCGCCCCAGCCACTCGAAATAACGCACCCACAAGGGGCGATCTAAACCCAAATTAGCGATCACGCGCGCCTTTACCGCCGGGTTAAGGGCTTGGATACTATCCCCATAGATTCCTGAAACCACATTCCCGCTAGAGAGATTCAACATCACAAAGATCACAAAGCTAAAGACGCATAGCAAAACCAACGCCCCAAGCACTCTCTTGGCGATGAATAAGGACACTAACGCTTGCTCCACTTTTCTATATCATAGGTAAAACGCGCTCCATGGTGGCCCAAGATCGTGGGCTGAATGCCCGTAATATCGCTACGATAGGCTAGCGGATAGCGCAAATAGACTAAAAAGGCAAAGGGGGGGTTCTCATATAAAGCGTGGATGAATTTGGCGTACCAAAATTTACGCTGATCGATCTTGTCCGTAGTGCGCGCTTTCAATAAGGCTTCATCCACAGCCTTGTCGCTGTAGTGGTTGTAATTCCAACCGTTCTCATTAGTGCTCGCGTCCATTTTAGTGCTAAAGACGCGGTAAGTCTGTACATCAGGATCTAGCGGACTCCCCCAACCGATGATGAAGCTATCTACCTTGTCAATCTCAAACGCCCCATGGTTTTTGGCAATGGCATGGGCTTTGATCCCAATCTTGCCCAATTCGCTTTGTAAAATATTGGCTAAAGTAACGCGCAAGGGATCGCTATTAAAAGCGTAAATGTCAAACTCTAAGGGTTTGCCGTTCTTATAAAAAACCCCTCCCTTGAGCTTCCAGCCGTCCTTACGCAAAATCTCTTGGGCTTTTTTAGGATTGTAGGGGTAGCTTTGGGCATCTTTGTCATTGGCCCAACTGGCTTGGATGGGGTTATTGGCCGCAAAGCCATAACCATGTAAAATTTTATGGGCAATGAGTTCTCTATTGATGGCGTAGTTGATCGCTTGGCGCACCGCCAAAGATTTTAAGAGTTCGTTGTGAAAATTGAACATTAGCGCTCGGTAATCCGCGCTTTTCATGTCCATGATCTTGATGCGTTTATCGTTCTCTAAGCTCTTGACCAAATTAGGCTCTACAAGGGCGACATCTAAAGAACCGTTTTTGATCTCATAGGTGCGCACATTGTAATCGGGCACAATTTTTAAGATAACCTTTGGGGCTTTAGGGCTTCCTCGATAGAAATGCGTATTGGCCACAAAACTAATGTAGCTCCCCTTTTGCCACTTAGCAAATTTGAAAGGCCCCGTGCCAATGGGGTGTTGGTTATAGGCATCAGTGTTCAAATCCTTGCCTTCTAGAAGATGCCTGGGCAACACGCCGATACTAAGCGCGTCTAACAAGGGAGGGAAGGGGGATTTTAGGGTGATCTGAAGCTTATAAGGGCTTAAAACTTCCACGCTTTTGACTTCTTCAAAGCTGGCGCGCGCGGGGGCGTTGAGTTTCTCATTGAGGGCTTGTTCTATGGTAAATTTTACATCTTGCGCGCTGAATTTTTGCCCATCATGCCAAAGGACATCGTCTCGAAGATCAAAGACCCACACGAGGCCATCCTGGCTCACCTTCCAACTCTTGGCCAAGTCTGGCTCAATTTTCATATCTGGGGAAAAGCGTGTCAAACCGCTGAAGACAAAATCTAACGCGCTATCATGGTCTTCATCAAAAAGCGGGTTAATGCGTGCGGTTTCGTTCTCAATGCCAATCACAATCGTGTCTTTGGGTGTGGCGGCAAGTACTTGCGCCACTAAGAGGGCGGCCAAGAAAAGCTTTTTAATCATCTATTTCCCCTGCGTATAATCTAAATAAACAACGATAGTATTATAGTATTATTGACTTTAATGTTGTGTTAACGCGATTCCATGGAACACTCTTTGCACTGTTTCATTACCACATCAAAAAGGAGTTTCTATGTCTAATTTAGACTGGGCTAATTTAGCCTTTGAGTATATCAGAACTGATTATCGTTTTATTGCCCATTATAAAAATGGTGCGTGGAGTGCGGGTAACTTGGTAGAAAATAACCAATTAGTCTTACACGAAGCTTCTCCTGCTTTGCACTATGCGCAACAGTGTTTTGAAGGGCTCAAGGCCTACCGCTGTAAAGATGGTTCGATTAATTTATTCCGCCCTGAGGAAAACGCCAAACGTCTCCAAAAATCTTGCCAACGCCTGCTGATGCCTCCTGTGCCTGAAGAGCTATTCGTACAGGCCTGTACCCAAGTGGTAAAGGCTAATGAAAAATGGGTAGCTCCCCATGGATTTGGGGCGACTTTGTATGTGCGCCCCCTCGTGTTGGGTGTGGGTGCAGGTTTGGGCTTGCAACCGGCTAAAGAATATCTCTTTGTGGTCTTTTGTGCGCCTGTGGGCCCCTATTTTCGTGAAGGGGTGCGCCCGGCTAATTTTATCGTTTCTGAATTTGATCGCGCCGCGCCCAATGGCACGGGGGCAGCTAAAGTAGGGGGCAATTATGCGGGGAGTTTGCTCCCTGCTAAATTGGCTAAAGAACAGGGTTTTAGCGATTGTGTCTATTTAGACCCCGCCACACACACCAAAATTGAAGAAGTGGGCGCTGCGAATTTCTTTGCCATTTCTAAAAAGAGTGGGGCGTTTGTAACCCCCTATTCCCCCTCTATTCTGCCCAGTATCACGCGCATGTCCTTAGTGCACTTGGCTAAGGAGTATTTAGGCTTAGAAGTGGTGGAAGGAGATGTTTTTATTGATTCCTTGCATGAATACAGCGAGGCAGGGGTGTGCGGGACAGCTGCCGTCATTGTGCCCGTAGGGGGAATTTTCTATAAAGACAAACTCCACGTCTTTTATAGCCAAGAGCAAGCCGGGCCCACCACGCAGAAACTCTATGATACTTTGGTGGGCATGCAATTTGGAGACTTGGATGCGCCTCAAGGTTGGGTGTTGAAGGTCTCTTAGACATTCAAGGGAGATGTAGTGAAGGATTTCTTGCTCAAGCTTTTGTATGGCATGGCATTAGCCGTGGTGATCGCTCTAGCCCCTAATGCGATCTTGGGGGCTCTGCTCAAACCCTATAACTCTATCCACGCTATTGCGTTGTTCTTAGATGCCCTGATCATTTTGCAGGCATTGGTCTCGCTCATCACGGGCGTATTAGTGGGGCTTGCCTTCAACTTTAACCCCATGAAATCTGCCATTATTGGCGTAGCGACCTTTATTGCCTCTGGGGTGGTCAAACACACCGCCCATGGTTTGGCATTGGTGGGCATAGGGGATTTGCTCAATGTGCTCATCATCGCCGCGCTTGCGGTCTTGCTCACGAAATGGTTGGGCGATAAATTTGGATCGTTGACCATCATTTTACAGCCCATTGCTATCTCTGTGTTCTGTGGCTGTTTGGGCTTGCTGATCTTGCCCTACACCACCAGTGTTACCTTAAAAATTGGGGATGCCATCGTGTATTTCACCCAACTCCACCCCTTGCCCATGAGTGTGCTCATCTCGATCTCCTATGCGATTATCATCATCTCGCCCATCTCCACAGTTGCGCTAAGCCTCATCATTGGGCTGACCGGTTTGGCTTCAGGGGCGGCAAATTTGGGTGTTACTTCCACCACCGCCGTGTTGATTGTGGGCTCCCTATTTGCTAGAAATAAAATGGGTGTGAACATAGCGCTCTTGTTAGGGGGCATGAAAATGATGATCCCCAATCTCTTTAAAGCCCCGGTGATGTACGCGTGCATTGTCTCTAATGGGGTTGTGGGGGGGCTGATCACCTATTTTTTCCACATCACCGGCGATGCCAAGAGCGCTGGGTTTGGGATTGTGGGACTCATCGGTCCTATTAAGGCGTATGAAGAAGCCCTATTGCACCACCTAGATCAACCCTTTGTACGGGTGTTGGTGGCTTATGCCTTCTTGCCCTTTTTGGGCGCACTGATCTTACACTTTCTGTGTTGTAAACTGCTCAAGGGTTATGGGCATCAAATCTATGCCTTTCAGGCTAATTAATGTTCGCGCCCCTTCTGGAGGCTTACAGCGCGTCTAGATGTTTAAGCCCTCAGGCACACAAGCCCCCCTTAGTGGTGGGCTTGTCCCATTGTCCGGAGTTCTCCGCGCATGGCTTTGAATATATTCTCTCACAGGCTTACCAACTCCGTTATCAAAACTCCCCCTTTGAGCCCTGCGATATTGTCTTTGGCGCGTCTTTCAGACTCGAGGGCTATCATAAGAAAATCTTAGACTTCCCCCAAAAGCGCATCGGTTACACGGGCGAGAATGAGAGAATCAATTTTGATATTTACGATTTTGGCTTGGGCTTTGATCATCTGCATTTTCATGAACGCTATTTGCGCGTGCCCCTATACTATCTGCATTTGTTCAAACTCTACGCTGTGTTATGTGTCCACCAAGACTCCCCTTTTTTGCTACCAGATAGCCCCCCTTTGCACGCACCCCCCTTTGCACACGCCTATCCTAACCTAGACGCATGCGCTAGAGAGGGGTGCGATCTAAATAGGCGCGATTTTGCCAGCTTTGTGGCTTCTAACTCCAACGCCCCAGAGCGCAACCGCTTTTATCAAGAATTGAATGCCTACCGCCCTGTAGCCGGAGGGGGCAAGGTCTTTAACACCACCGGGCAACCGGTGGCCAATAAATGGGATTTCTTAAGCCATTATAAGTTCAATCTATGCTTTGAAAACACAAAGGGCTTGGGCTATACCACAGAAAAGATTGTTGACGCTTATTTTGCCCACACCATTCCCATTTATTGGGGTAACCCAGAGGTGGCAAAGGATTTTAACCCCAAGAGCTTTGTCAATGTGCACGACTTTAAAGATTTTCACGAAGCGATAGATTTTGTGCGCTACTTAGACACCCATCCTAATGCCTATTTAGAGATGCTTTATACTCCTCCCCTTCATACCAAAGAGGGCAGGGGTACTTTTTGCAATGATTTGAGCTTTGCAAAAATTTTAGCTTTCTTGCAAAACGCCATCGCCTGTCCAGAAATCTACCATGAGCATTGTTTTGCGCGCACCACCCACACCTCCATTAGCCGCGCTCTTAAAAGCCGTTTGTACGCCCTAAAAGCCTATGGGCTAAAAGGTTTCACCCGCTACAACACCAGCGGACTCAAACGCCCCTAAAATCCGCATTAAAGGGGATATTCTGCTATAATACGCCCTTATTAGTTAGCATAAAGGATTGCAATGGGGCAGGATATTCTAGACCAAATCCATGAAAAGCTTGACGATCTCTTGGTGAAGCTAGCGCTCTTAGAAGAGGAGGTTAAGGATCTGCAACTCAAAAACGCCGCCCTCACCACCCAGCATGAGGAAAAAGATCGCCAAATCAACGCCCTCTATGACGAGATTGCCAATAAGGACAAGCGTCTTCAAGAACTCTATGACAAAATTGTCAAAGTGTTTGAAACATGAGTGTTGCTCCCCCTTCTCAAACCATTGAAGTTACCATCGGGGGAAGGCGCTATAAGATTACCTTAGATTCTAGCTTTAGCCCCGAGGCACTCAATGAAGTCAAAGACACTTTCCATCTCAAAGAGATCGCCCCGATGGATCTCTTCAAGGCCTACTTGACGAAGGTGCGCGATATCTCTAAACTCAATGCCCAACTCGAGCAACTCAATGCCCAACTCGAGCAACTGTTACACAAAATCCCCTAATTATTTGACATTCCCCATATCCGTAACCTTACCCCACATCAGGCGGTACTTGCGTTTCATAAATTCAATCTCTTCGCGTAGTTTTGTGAGCTCATCTTGCAACACTTCAATAGTGCGCTTATCCTCCTCGTAGACCTCCTGCATGTCTATGACCGCATCTTTCAAAAAACCATTTTCGTTTTTGTACGCGTAAATTGCCTCATCTTTAGCACCAATCACCTTATCATGCAGGCTCAAAATGGTATTGATGGTTTTTTCTACAAAGACGGGATCGAGCGCGTGACTCCCCATATTTTCTAGCAAAGCCGGGTAACCCGCCTTAGGCACGACATTCTTGCCTACTACACGTCTAGCCAAGACTTGCGTGGCGCTGTGCAAATCCACCCAAATATGTTCTTCATCGTGTTTGCTTAGAATACTCTTGTCTGCAATGAGAGCTAGAACCCTTTCTTTGGGCAATTTGGAAACCTCTAAAAATTCCTCTAATTCTATCCAAGTGGCTTCTTGCACGACTTCTTCCATCTCAACCTCCACGCAATGTTTGGATCGCCTTGCCAATTCGATCCACGAGAAAATCTACATCTTCTAAGGTGTGGCTGTAGTGCAAACTCACGCGCAACCAACCCGGTTTTAGCCCCTTCTCTTGCAAAGTGCAAAAGCTACTATCTTCCATATCGAGCAGATCATGTCCATAGGGCCCCGCGCATGAACACCCGGCCCGAGTCTCGATGCCAAATTGGTGGCTAAGAAAACGCGCTAAAGTATAGCAAGACACCCCGCTAGCATTAAAGGCGACATTGCCCAACCGGGGTACGCTAGGGTGGCCATAGATCTGCACAGCTGGGATCTGTGCCAAGGCATGCATGAAGACTTTAGAGAGCATGCTCTCGCGCCGCCTGATGGTGGGTGTACCAATCTCATCGCGCAATTGCAACGCCAACGCCGCCCTAAAGAGTTGTACTAAACCATAAGTGCCCACTTCTTCGCGTACATCTGGGCTGTCTACATACTCTTGTGTGCTCCGACTCACATATTTTACCACCCCACCCCCGCTAAAACTAGGGGGCAAGGTGTTATCAATGAGCTCCCTTTTTAAGCCCAAAATCCCACATGCTCCCACCCCCCCCAAGAGTTTATGTGCAGAAAGAAAGAGCGCATCGAACTCCACAGATTCCAAATTGTCATGCGGACTAAAAGCGGCCGCATCAAAGGCCAAACGAGCTCGATAACGCGCACAAAGTTTGGCGATCTCTTGATAAGGCACGATCATGCCCGTAACATTGGAGGCCACGCCCACAGAAACAAGGGGTACAAATCCACGGGTGTTTTTTTGGGCTTCTTGCAAAGCTTGTTCTAAATTCTGCAAAGAAAATAGCCCCTGTGGGTCTAGCTCCAAGCGCACCACTTCGCACAACCCCTCACGCCAAGAAATTTCATTGGAATGGTGCTCGTAGGGGCCAATGATGACTCTTGGCAGAGCAATCCCCTCTAACTTCCCGATCACCTGGCGACTCTTAGGAGGGATGTAAATGCCTAGAATCTCTTGAAAGCGCTTGATGGCATGGCTAGCCCCAAAGCTGGTTATCAAAATGACAAAATCTTCCCCCAGCTTCAAACTCTTTTTAACGCGCGCCTTGCTCTCTGCATAAATTTGTTGCATTAACGATGCGTGTTTAGAGAACTCCGAATGCGCGTTGGCATAATAGGGTAGCAGTTTTAACACGCGCTTTTCTATCAAGGTGCTAGCTAGCCCAGAAGCCGTCCAATCAAAGTAACGTACTCCCTTTTTTAGCAGAAGACTCTCGCGCACACATGCAAGCTGCTGGGTTTTAGATTGCGCCTTGAGCAAGGGCGCAAACATTTGCGCTAAAAAGCGTTGGGTGTCCTTAGAATCTAGTGGAGCTTGGGCCATGTGAGTTTAGCCCCCCCTAGAATGTGGAAATGTAAATGGGGTACTTCCTGCCCTCCATCAGCACCAATATTAGTGATGAGCCTATAACCCTTTTGATCGAGTCCTAAGACCTTGACCACCTCTAAAATAAAGGCATTGATTTTAGCAGAGAGCTCGGGGGTAATGGCGTTAAAATCCTTCACACCCACTTTGGGGATCACAAGCACATGGATGGGAGCCTTGGGGTTAATGTCCTCAAAGGCTAGAAAATCTTGGTTTTCTAAGACCTTTTTACAAGGCAACTCCCCAGCGACAATTTTCTCAAAGACGTTCTTTTCTTTCACGCACCCTCTTTTTAGAAGTTTTGAATATTATAGCTGAATTTAGCCATAACGAGTCTAACTCTCCCTTGTCTTAATTTTAGTGGGCTTTCTTTGCTATAATCTGGCATTTTGAAGAAGGAGTGAGTGATGGAAGGATTGGCAGGTGTGGTGGCGGGGTCTTCGGCTATTTGCAACACGCATGGGGGTCTGTGCTATCGGGGGTATCCTATTGAAGAATTAGCGCTCAGGGCAGAGTTTGAGGAAGTGGCCTATTTGTTGCTCAAAGGGGACTTGCCTACAGAGGGCGCACTCAGAGAGTTTAAACAAGCCCTGCAGGAGTATCGAGAACTCCCCTGTATTGTGCAACAGGTGTTGGAGGCCTTGCCCATCAGCACCCACCCGATGGAGGTGCTCAAAGCAGGTGTGGTCGCGCTTGGTTGCGCGCAGCCAGAAGCCCTTGATTTTTCTAACCAGCATGCTTGTGCTTTGCAAATTTTGGGCGCATTACCTGCAATTCTCATCTATTGGCATCACTACCACAAACACGGAAAACGAGTTTCTTTGGGCTCTGAACTGGGTATGGCGCATTACCTCCTAGAGTACTTACGGGGCAAAAAACCCTTAGAGATTGAAATCAAGGCGATGGATTCGATGCTCACGCTCTACGCCGAGCATGAATTTAACGCCTCCACTTACGCCAATCGCATCACTGCCAGTACGCTTTCTGACCTCTACTCCTGTGTGGTTACAGGTATTGGTACGCTCAAAGGCCGTTTACATGGAGGGGCTAATGAATTGGCAATTGCCTTTATTCTGCGTTTCCACAGCGTGGAAGAGGCCTTACAAGAAGTCGATAGGCTATTTGCTAACAAGGAAAAAATCATGGGTTTTGGGCATCGCATCTACAAACACGCCGACCCTAGAAGCGCGGTGGGCTTTGAATTAGTCCAACAACTCAAACACTTAGGCGATCCTAAGCTCTTTGAAATCGCCGTGGCAATTCGCGATCATGTCAAGCAAAAAAAGGGCTTACCGGATAATATTGACTTTTTTGGCGGGCTGATCTACCACTACCTGCGGCTTGAGAGGCTCTATTACACTCCCTTTTTTGTGCTCTCTAGAGTAGTTGGCTGGATGGCGCATGCCTTTGAACAACGCGCCCATAACCGCATCATCCGCCCCACTTCTGCCTACATAGGCGCGCCCAAACGCCCCTTTGTGCGCGCCTAAGCTATTTCAAGCGGGAAATTTAGCTGGCATTGGGGGGCGCATTGCGGATTAAAACCATTTGTAAATAGACACAAGGATCGCGCAGGTATACACTGTTAGGAGGGCGCGTCTGTGCCAAAGAGTGCTCACTAGGGGCACGAGTTTGACCCCTAAAATTACCCCTCCCACACTCCCAAGCCCCACCATCAAACCCCATTGTAAATCCTGAAAATCTAGCAAGGAGTGGCGCGCTAGAGAAACCACCCCGCTGATGGAAGAGAAGATCACAAAGAACAACCCCAAGGGTACACTTTGCTTGGCCGGGATTTTAAGATAATAGGCCAACAGGGGCACCATCAACACGCCTCCCCCAATGCCTAAGCTAATGGCAAACACGCCTGTAAGCGCGCCAATACCTAGTAATAGGGCTTTGTGTTTAATGCTGAGGGCTAGGGGCTCTTTGGATTCTAGGGGGGTGGCCTTAGACTTGAAGACAAAGCGTACGAAAGAATAACAAGTTACTATAATAAATGCTCCTAGCAAGGTCTTATGTGAAAAGCTATCTAAAATAAGCCCGCTAAAACTCGCCCCAACCATCCCCCCAAGCCCCACCCACACCCCTATTTTGACATCCAAAAGCCCTTTTCTCAGATTAGCCACACTCCCCACTACAGAGGAACAGGCCATTTGTAAAATAGAAATCCCCACCGCGCTATCATAGGAATGCCCTAGCACCAGCATGGTGGGCACGATCACCATCCCCCCCCCCAATGCCAAAAAATCCAGACATCACCCCCGTAACCCCCCCCAATAACAAAAACAAACCTAAAAGCCACACTTCCATACCTTGCCTTAAACAATCACCGCATCTTGCAGAAAATACTATCAAAGAGGGCTTTAATGCGCCTTGAAAACGCATTAGGAGGAATTCAAGAGTTTTTGTGTTATCCTACGCACATGCTAAGTATGTTGGATCGGCGCGTTCTTACGCATTTTGACTTCTTATTGCTTTTCTTTCTCTTACCCCTGATGGCTCTGTCTGCCTTTTTGATCCACGAGGCCAACGCTGCTTTGAGTTTTAAACAAGGGCTGTATTTTGCCATCGCCTTTGGGGTGTTTTGGGTGGCCTTTTTCATCCCTTTTAGACGTTTAGATCGCAGCTTCCATTTTTTTTACTGGATTTGTGTGTTTTTATTGGCCTTAGTGAACATGGTGGGTACAAGCAAGTTGGGTGCGCAACGCTGGTTGGCGATCCCAGGGACTTCCATTTCTTTCCAGCCTAGTGAACCTGTTAAGATTGCCATTTTGCTTCTATTGGCACATCTGATTCGTGTCAATCCTGTACCTAATGGGGGTTATGGCTGGAAAGCCTTTGGTAAATTCAGCATTTACATCGTGATTCCCTGCTTGCTCATCCTAGCGCAACCCGACTTGGGCACGGCTCTAGTCATTTTGATCATGGGTTATGGAGTTCTCTTTTTGGTGGGTGTGCACCCAAAGATTTGGATCACCCTAGGGTTAGCCTTCGCCATCGCCTCCCCACTTATCTACAGCTCTTTACACGATTATCAAAAAAAACGCATCCACGATTTCATTGCTGAAAAGCCTAATTACCACGTGCGCCAATCCATTATTGCCATTGGTTCTGGGGGGTTTTGGGGTAAGTCTAAAGAGGAATCTACCCAAGCGAAGCTAAAATTCTTGCCCATTGCCACGAGTGATTTCATCTTTGCCTACTTTGTGGAACGCTTTGGATTCTTTGGGGCGTTTATCTTGTTGAGTTTTTATATGGGCTTTGTGATGCACTTTTTGGCCTATTTTAGAAGCGATCCTAGCGATCATTTTCTACAGGCGATCACAGCCGGAATCGCTATTTTGATCTTTATTTACACGAGTGTCAATGTTGCTATGACTTTGGGGCTAGCGCCTGTAGTGGGTTTACCCCTACCCTTGCTCAGTTATGGAGGGAGTAGCTTCATCACTTTTATCGCATTATTTGGAATCTTTGAGAATCTACTTGCTTTTAAATTTGGTTTTGGCTATAATCGCCCCGCTAGAAAAAAGGGATTCTTAGCTCAGCTGGTTAGAGCACTCGGCTCATAACCGATTGGTCGTAGGTTCAAGTCCTACAGAATCCACCAGCTTCAAGGGTCTGCATGCAAATTGCCGCTAGTCTTCTGAGTGCCGATTTTGTAAATCTCAAAGCCAGTTTAGAGAATGTTGCGGGGGTGGATTTTTTCCATGTAGATGTGATGGACGGGCATTTTGTCCCCAACCTCACCTTTGGTCCCTGTGTGCTCAAAAATTTAAACGCGCACTTTGACACCCCTTTAGATGTCCATCTCATGGTAGAAGACCCCTTGTTTTTCGTGGATTTGTACAAAGATTTGCAACCTGCCTTCATCACCTTGCATGTGGAGAGTACCTCTCACCTGCACAGGAGCGTGCATTATATCAAGAGCTTGGGGATCAAAGCTGGGGTGAGTTTGAATCCGGCCACGCCTTTGTGTGGACTAGATTATATCATTCAAGATTTAGATTTGGTCTTGTTGATGAGTGTGAATCCGGGTTTTGGCGGGCAGAGTTTTATCCCCTTTACGTTTGAAAAGATCAGGGCTTTCCGAAAACGTTTTCCTCACTTTCAAGGTGCTTTAGAAGTGGATGGGGGTGTTAACGCGCACAACGCGCCCTTGTTGCGCGCCTGTGGGGCTAATTTATTGGTAGTAGGGCATTATCTTTTCACGCATGCCAACCCCGCGCAAGCCCTGCAAGCCCTGCGCGCCTCATAATTAAAATTCTTACACTATAATGACTCCATGTTAGATTGGCTGGTGTGGATGCAGGCCCAAAATATTATGGGCTTTTGGTTGCTCTTCATGCGCTTGGCGGGTGTGATGGCATTTTTCCCTTTTTTTGATAATAATTTGGTCCCGGTGTCTGTGCGGGGGGCGTTGGGCTTCTTTCTAGCTTTGCTCTTTTACCCCACCATCCCCACCGCCCCTCTCAATTTAAACGCAGAGGATTTTTTAATCGCCCTACTCTCTGAACTTCTGCTGGGTCTATGCGCCTCTTTCTTTTTGCATGTTGTCTTTAGTACTTTGGCTTTTGCCACCGACACGATTAGCTTTTCTATGGGTTTGACGATGGCCAGTGCTTACGATCCTATCTCCGGGGCGCAAAAAGCGATTGTGGGGCAAGTGGTCTTGCTATTGGCAATCTTGATCATGCTACAAACATCTATGCACCATCTCATCATCCTATGGGTACAACACAGCTTAGAAAAAGTGCCCTTGGGCAGTTTTGTACTTTCAGAGCATGTTGTGCAAGCCAGTGTGCAAGCCTTTGGGTATCTGTTTAGCATTGGCTTTAGTATTGCCTTTCCCATACTCGCCTTAATCATGTTGAGCGATATTGTCTTTGGCATGATCATGAAAACCCATCCTCAATTTAATCTCCTAGCCATCGGCTTCCCTTTAAAGATCGCCATCGCCTTGCTTGGGCTCATCATGGTCTTGAGCGCGATGATGCACCGCTTTAAGGATCAACTCTTGGATGCTTTCCATCTGCTCTCTAAATTCTTTTAAAGGACATGTGATGAAAACCCCTCTACTGGACTATAAGGACGCACTAGAATTGAGCTTAGCTCTTGTGGCACACACGCCCCAGACACAAGAAATCCCCCTAGGAGAAGCCATGGGGCGAATCTTGGCCAAGAGTGTGCGCGCGCTCGACCCCCTCCCCAAAGCGACCAATTCTGCAATGGATGGCTTTGGCTTGCGCTTAGAAGATGTGGGCAAACCATTAGAAATCACCCACACCCTTTATGCCGGGCAGAGTGCTGAGGGGATTAACATCTCTTGTGGGACTTGTGTGAAGATCATGACCGGCGCGCTGGTGCCTGAGGGGGTGGAAATCATCGTGCCCTTTGAAGAGATGGATTTTTACCACAAAAGCCAAGCCCAAGCCCCCGCTAAAGAATTTAAGCCGGGAGCTAATATCCGCTTTGTGGGTGAGGACATCCAAAGAGACGAGCTTATCGCGCATGCGGGGGAAAGAATCCACGCAGGTACGATTGCCTTGTTGGCTTCTCAAGGTATTACGCATGTCCTAGTTTTCAAACGCCTCCACATCGCAATTTTTAGTAGTGGTGATGAAGTCATTCCTTTAGGCACACCCGCACAAGCCCACCAAGTCTATGACAGCAACGCGCCCATGTTGGTTGCGCTTTTGAAAAGTTATGGATATGACGCTGTCCATGTGGGCAAACTGGGCGATGATTTACGCTGCCAGCAGGAAGCCATGCAAACATGGGGGGATTATGATGTAGTGGTGAGCAGCGCAGGGGTGAGCGCAGGGGATAAGGATTATTTCCAAGACGCGCTGCTACAACAGGGCGCAACGATCCACTACCATGGAGTCCATCTTAAGCCGGGCAAGCCCATCATGCTAGCGAGTTTTCCCCATTCCCCCCGCCCTACCTTTGTCTTTGGCATGCCGGGTAATCCGGTGAGCTGTATGCTCACTTGTTTGGTCTTAGTATTACCCATGTTGGAAAAATTGGCCGGCTCTAAAGAGAAATTAGAAACCCTGCGTGTACCCTTAAGTGAACCTTTATTTTTCAAAGGGCAACGCTTGCATTTGGTGTTAGGACGCATAGCACAGGGGGCGTTTACCCCCTACCGGCATAACCGCTATGGTTCGGGAGCCATTGATGCGTTGGGGGCATGCAACGCCCTAGCCTTGATTCCCCCTGGTGTGCTGGAGGTTCAAGAGAGTGTAGACGTACTCTTGTTGCCACATTAAAATTCGTAGCTAACGTAGGCTGTAACCGATCGCCCCGGGCCGGGCTCTCTGCCCGTGGGGCTGGTCCCAATACCTCTAAAGTAGTATTTCATATCAAAGATATTATTAACCTGCAAACTCCCCATGACCTTGTGCCGTCCACCCTGCCAAAGCACTTGGCTTACCTGCAAATTCCACACCCAATACCATGGCAAGAGCCCCACGCTATTACAACCATAGGTCGCCCCATCAATACTGTAACCAAAATAAAAGCAGGCGGTTTTGGGCGTGGCTTGGTTGAGCACGGACGAGTAGGCGCGGCTGTAAAAATAACTGCTCAAGCCAAATGTAGTTTTCTTGTAGGTGTACATCATATCTAAGATGAATTGGTTAGGGCTCACATAGGGGAGTCTCTTACCCTTGAGATTAAAGGGCTGGTTGACAATCCCTTCAAAATAGCTTGGGTTGTCTTGGGCATTATTGGTGATGCGCGCGTCAATGTATGTGTAAGCCACGTGGAACTGCAAGCCTCTAATAGGAGCATAGTAAAGCTCCAACTCCACACCCTGACTCTTGGCATCGATGTCCAAGCTATTGCTCCCATACCCTCCGCTATAGTAGTGGTGGGCTAAGATGACAAAGTAGTTGGCGTTAAAACTCAACAGATCTTTGTAGGAGTAGCGTGATCCCACTTCAAACTCGTTAAAGATTTGGTTGTAATTAGTGGAAAAGATGCTGACGGATTTGGCTTGAGGGGGGATAAAACTACGGCGGTAGTTGAAATACATCACCCAATCTTTCAAAGGTTTATACCCCAAATTAAAGGCCGGACTCCATTGGTTATCCGTCTTTTTAATGCTCTTGGAAAGGGTGAAATCACCACTAGACGAGTTGACATTTTCAGGTAACACTTTTTTATAATCTAAGAAAGTGTAGCGAAACCCGGGGGTTATCACCAATTTACCTTGCAAAAATTCCCATTTATGGCTCATGTAAAACACAACATAATTGTTAAACATCTCCAAATTCTGGCTTGCCTTTTTGTCATATAAGAACCCAGACATTTGGCAAGTGCCATCATTCACAGACAGGCATTTATTTTCCAAGAACCTAAACCACATATTGCTAGACATATAGCGCATGCCAACTTTAAGGGTGTGTTTAGTGTGCTTGGTGTTAAAGACCACATTAACGTTAGGCTCGATGGCGTTGATAAAGTAATGGCGGGGGTGATCGCCAATGATGTACCCTTTGTAGTTTTGGTTAGTGTAAACCGGACCTAATTGGGGGTTGGTGTTGACATTGAGAAAATTAGAATCAAATTGGAAATCTCGACTCATGTCATGCCCATAGTAGGTCAGCGTGAAATCCCCACCGATTTTAGAGGTGTCCCCAAAAAAGGTTTGATACACCGCCCCCCAGCGCATCGCTTTGCCGCTCTTATCATTTTTGGGGCGGTTATTTTGAAAGCGGTTTTGTTCATAGGCCTGCACGCCCAAAGAGCCCGGATCGGTGAGGAAAAACTTGTAATATTGGTAATAGGCCGTGATCTTATGGTTTTCATTGATCTGATAGAGCGCGTCTAAAAGGTAGTTTTGGATATTAGTCGGGCTATTGGCGCGAAACCCCTGTCCTGTGATGTAGTTAGCTTGGGCCTGTACTCCAAAATGTTTGTTGATCATCCCCCCACTTTTCAAATAGGAGTTGAATAAAAAGTTATTGGCTAGGGTTTTAATGAAGGATTCTCCCTTGCTGGTTGGCCCCACAAAGTTTCCATTGGCGCGCCCCCAAGCGGTCATGCGTTCGGCCACTTGGTTTTCCCACTTATTAGGAATATCCTTTGTGGTGATGTTGATCACTCCCCCAAAGGCATTGGGCCCATATTGTACACTCTCCCCGCCCTTGATCACGCTAATACGATCGACAGATTGGAAGGTTACCGGGAAAATGGGCATGCCAATATCCACATAGGGAGCGACATATACTGGAATCCCATTAACCAAGATCATCCCAGTATTGCTATGCCCCGAGCCCCCGCCTCCAAACCCGCGCACCGAGAAGCTGGGCACGGCACCCACCCCGGTGGCGTTGCGGATATGCACCCCGGGGACATTTTGCAAGGCTTCTTCAATGCTTTGGTTAGCTTGTTGGGTAAGTTGCTTGTGTGAGATGACGGTTTGGCTGCCCAAATAATTTTTCACCTCAGGGCTACGCCAACTCTTGGGGGCCTCTTCATTAAGCGCACTTCCCGTGGTTTCCACTCTTTGCAGGCGGTGGGTTTTCACCCCCTGTAGGCTATGGACTGCCAAACAACTCCCCCAAAGTACAACCATGGCTTTTCTCATTTTGAGTCCCTTCAAAGAAAATAGGAACGGATTATATAAGAACAATTATAAGAATCATATTAAGTATAACGATGGGAATCATTTCTAAAATTTATGTGTTCGAAAGACCTTTTTAAACACCCTCCCCACAGCATAGCGCGCGCCTTTTAAGTTGATCATGGGTGTTTTTGTGCTTTAATACAAAAATCATAGATTAAGGATTATAAATGTTTGGTAAACAGACGCGCGCCATAGGGCTGTGCACGCTTATTTGTGGGAGTTTGGGGGCCTTAGAATTTGGGAGCATGGGGAATACCAGCTTTGCTATGGGGGGGGCTGGGGTCGCGCTAGAGGACTCTTCTTGGGGGCTTTACTACAACCCCGCTCTCTTGGATATGGATGCGCGGACAAAATTTGCTTATAGCTTTGGAGTGGGGGTGAGCTCTAAAAATATTCTCCCCTTTGCGTCTCAAGCCATGCGCATGCTTGATGATTCTTCAGAGCAGAATTTGGATAGTTTGGGTCTAGAAGACTTGATTGGATCGCGCCTATCTCACATGCCAAATATCCCTATAGGCAGCCATGTTAGCCTTTCTGGACGCACCAGCCCGGCGATTCAAAATGTGATTGGCTTGGCCAATTCCGCTTTGAATTTGCTAAAACTCAATGGGGTGTCCTTGCGCACCCAAAATGGGTTAGTGGTGCAAATCCACCCCAAAACCAAAGTAAAAGGCGGGATTGGTACTTTTGGGGTGGGCTTGTTTGCTAACGCGTTTGCGGGCGCAAGCGCGTTGCTAGACCCACATTACAACCAGCTCATTGTGGATGGACATACATTTGGCATACCCGCCTATATCAAAATGAATCCTAGCCCAGATAGCCTTGGGCTCTCCATAGTGTCCAAAGCGACTTTTGAAAACACCTCCATGTTATCGCCCAACGCCACGCATGCCGCTGGGGTGCGCGCGTTGGTGTTGGGGAGTGTGCCTGTGGGTTACGCGAGGGGTTTTGATTTTAAGAAATTTGGCAAACTCTCTGCAGGGGTGGATTTTAGGTACATCTATAGCGTGAGCTATGGATTTTCTATGCAGGGGAATTTAGATGGTTTGATCAATAGCATTGGCCGTAACGACTTGCTTTCTTTTAATAACGATAGTTTAGTGCGTCAAAGCCATTTTGGCTTGGATTTAGGGCTTGCTTATCGTATCAAAGGCTTTAGTGTGGGGCTAGTGGGCAAATACCTCAACGCGCCTAAAATCCGCTATAGTGATGGTTATGACCTGCGCATTAACCCACAGGTGCGCATGGGCTTGGGCTATCGCTGGAAATGGCTCAGTTTGGCTTGGGATTTAGATCTGACTTCCAATAGAACATTGATGTTGGGTAAAGATAGCCAAATGACGGGCGGGGGGATCATGACGCATTTCAAGTGGATCGCGCTTAAATTTGGGGCGATGGGCAATATCGCTCAAAATAGCCTGCATCAAGGCGTGATTCTCACAGGAGGCATTCGCTTTTTTAAAGTCTTGGACATTTCTGTACAATCAGGGCTGCAAACAACCGCTTTTAATGGGGTCAAAATCCCCAACTACCTAGCTGTACGCTTAGGCGGGGGCTGGGAGTGGTAGGGGCCTAAAACCCCCCTCTCACCTAGAAAGTGAAGACATAATTGACATACCACACATAGCGGCGCATGTCGCTAATGCCTACGGCAAGTTTTTGGGGGATCATGGGGAATTTGATCCCCGCTTCAATAGCGGAGTGTTCCATAATGCGCACCCTGCCACCCGCATTAAAGAGGAATTGAAAGCCGGTGTGAGAGAAGTTGCTATAATTCCATGTGTTACCGGCTAACTGGATACCCCCCACCAAGCCAAAGGCAAAGGGTTCGGTTGCGATGAGGTTCACAATCGCGTCCGCAGCCCCGCCATAGGTGTAGACATTCCATTTGTCGCTATTAGTGGGCCCCCATCGGTTGCTATTGTTCCAATCAAAGAAGCCATAAACCTGCCCGCCAAACCATTTATTGACAAACCCAACGCCTCCTAATTGCAAGCCCAAACCATAGAGGGGAAACCCGCTCGTCAAGGCTGTCTTATACCCCCCAGAACCTGCCTTACCTTGCTGGTATCCAAGCCCCATGAAGAAACCATTTTTTTCTGCCTGCGCCATTTGTGTCGCGCCCATCGCCACCAATGCCGAAAGCACCAAACTCTTTGCTTTGATCTTAAAAGCCACGAAAACTCCTTGTTAAAAATTTAAAACACCGACAGGCAAGCTAAGAGCGTTCCACTCTTACAACTTGCCAATCTGCGTTTTGGCTATATCGGCTAAAACCACGCCGAAGTAAACAAAAAAGAAAAACACAGAACAAAACGAACAAAATGAACTGAAAACTATGGAAGAGATGGCTCCAGATGTAGGATTCGAACCTACGACCAAGCGGTTAACAGCCGCCTACTCTACCGCTGAGCTAATCTGGAATAAAAAGGCCCATTATACACATTTTTTTAAACATTTGTCAAGCCAGCTTTTTAGTGCTCTATTAAGTTTGCTTTGCTATGATGAACGCCTTTAAATCTCTCATTAAGAAAGGTCAAGCGTGTCTTTGTTAGTTAGCCAAGAATGCATCGCCTGTGACGCATGTCGCGAAGAGTGTCCCACCGAAGCCATTGATGAAAACGATCCAATCTATAGCATTGATCCCGATCGTTGTACCGAGTGTGTGGGTTATAGCGATGAGCCTAGTTGCGTGAGTGTGTGCCCGGTGGATGCCATTGTGCCAGACCCCAATAATGCTGAAAGCCCTGAGGAACTTCACGACAAGTACCAAGTGCTGCAAAGTTACGACAACTAATGGCAAAAGTTACTGCTGTCATCGACATAGGGTCTAACTCTATGCGCATGGCCATCTTCAAAAAGACCAGCCAGTTTGGGTTTTACTTGCTCTATGAGATCAAATCCAAAGTGCGCATTTCTCAGGGCACTTATGAGCATGGGGGGGTGTTGCAAAAAGCGCCCATCAAGCGCGCGCTCAAAGCCCTCATAGAGTTTAAAGAGATTGCCCAAAAATACAAGAGCAAAAAGTTACTTTGTGTGGCGACAAGCGCGGTGCGGGACGCGCCCAATGCCCAAGAATTTGTCGCGTTAGTGCGCAAGGAGTGTGGGCTGCGCGTTCGAGTCATCGATGGGATCAAAGAGGCCTTTTATGGCGGGGTAGCGTGTGCGAACTTGTTACACCACAGGGAGGGGATCACCATTGACATTGGGGGGGGGAGCACAGAATGCGCCTTGATCAAAGAGGGCAAGATTGTAGACCTGCTCTCTTTGGACTTGGGTACCATCCGCCTTAAAGAACTTTTCTATGACAAAGATGCCCCCTTACAAAGTGCGTTGGATTTTATCAGCAAGGAGTTGAGCAAAATCCCCGCGCATTACCAAAGCGTGCAGGTCTTTGGGGTGGGCGGAACGAACCGCGCGATCGCCCGACTCGCCATTAAGCGCAATAATTACCCCATTGAAGTGGTGCATGGCTATGAAATGGATGTGGCAGAACACATGGATTTTATCCACGAGATTGCCCAAAGCTCAGAAGCACGCCTAGAGGTACTAGGGGTGGGTGCGGATCGCCAAGATAGTATCCGCGGCGGAGCGTTGATTCTTTGGGCATTGTTGAAACACTTTAAGCCAGAGAAAATTGTCGCAAGTGGGGTAGGGGTACGCGAAGGCGTGTTTTTAAGCGATATGCTCAGAAATCACAAGCACAGCTTTCCTAAAGGGGTCAACCCCTCTATTCTCTCTTTACTAGATCGCTTTTTGCCCCATGCCCAGCACAGCCAAGAAGTCAAACGGGTGTGTGTTAAGCTCTTTGATACACTTGCCCCCTTGCATAGGATTTCTACAGAATATCTCTACCATCTCAAGATCGCCGGGCAACTCTCTGGCATTGGTAAAGTGCTCAATTTCTATGGCGCACACAAACATGCCGCCTATTTAGCTCTCAATGCTTTGAGTTATGGGTTTTCCCATCAAGATCGCGCCATTATCTGTTTGCTGGTGCAATTTAGTCAGAAGAAAATCCCTAAGGACAGCAATATCGCCCATATTAGTGCGATCATGCCTCCTATTCTCACCTTGCAGTGGTTGAGTTTTATCTTGGGGCTGGCCGAGGCCCTTTGTACCACACGCCTACCTAAAGACATCAGCTACACCCTAAAGGGCAGGACTCTCCTCATCAAAAGCACCAAAGAACTCTACTTGTGTCAGGAAATGATTCCCAAATTGAACACCCCGATCGCTTTGGATATTGAATTTTTATGAATGTCGCCATTATCCGCTTTTCGGCCATGGGGGACATTATCTTGAGCGCGGTTTTTTTACCCTTCCTTAAAGAACACTACCCCCAAGCGCGCATCCACTGGTTTGTGGACACGCTATTTTCCCCCATCTTAGAACACTCCCCCTACATCGATCATCTCCATATCATCCCCTACAAGTACACCTTGCAAAGCAAAAGCCCTTCTAGAATCTATCGCTTATTCCGCCATCTAGGGCGGCATACAGAGAGTTTTGATGTGCTCATTGACATGCAAGGTTTGCTCAAATCCGCATTTTTTGGAGTCTTTTTGCCCAAAAAAGCCTTTGTGGGTTTTGATTTTTTCTCCATTAGAGAACGGCTTGCTAGCTTCTTTTATAGCCATAAAGTCCACATCCCCTACAGCGCGCATATTCTCAAGCGCAACCAAGCCGTGTTGGAGCGTGGTTTTAGCATGCTCCAATCGTGTACATGGGATCGGGTTTTACAAGCACGCCATTTGGCCTTCTATCTCCCCTCTTGCCCCAAGCTAGAAACTCTGCTAGTCCCCACGCGCCCTCATGTCCTCTTTGTGCTAGAAGCTTCCACGCCCAATAAGATGTACCCATGGCAGAGTTTTGCACAAGTGGGGCATTTGTTGCAAAATAGAGATGTGGAAATTGTACTCCTATGGCATGCGCGCTTAGAGCAAGCACAAATGCTTTACACGAATCTAAAATCGCACATGCCCACGATTTTGCTCCCCTCTTTGCATTTGGCAGAGGTGAAAACCCTGCTCTCTTTAGTGGATGTGGTGGTGGGTGGGGATACGGGCATTGTGCACTTGGCTTGGGCGCTCCAAGTGCCCTCAGTAACCCTTTATGGCAACACGCCTCCTGCGCGTTTTAGCCTAGAAGGGCGCGCTCACGCCACGCTTGCAGGCAATCCTCAGGCCAATTATTCCAAACAAGATTTTTCTATCCAAAAAATCCCCCCTGAGCAAGTGGCGCAGGCGATTTTACAAGTGTTAGGAGAAGCGCGGTGAGCGTGCGCAGAGAATGGGAGTTTTTTTGTACTAAGGTGTTGGAGTGGGCAGGCAATGCTATGGGGTGGGGCTTGGCTAAAATGCCCCATAAGGGGTTTGTGGCCTGTGTGCGGACGCTGGGTTTTGTGATGGCTAAATTAGATCGGCGGCGTTATTGGGACGCGCGCGCAAATTTGGATTTTGTGTTCCCCCAGATGGATCGCGCCCAAAAAGAGCGCATTATCAGACGGGGATATGACAATTTGGCCTTCATTGTGCTAGAGAGCATGCGGGTGGTGTTCTTGCCCAAAGCGCAGTACGACGCGCGTTTTGAGCTCGTGGATCGCCACCATGTATTAGAGGCGTTAGAGAAGGACAAACAGGCGGTGGTGATGGGCATGCACTTTGGGTATTGGGAGGCCATTGGGACTTCTTTGGCGCAATACCATAGCGATCAAGAAAGGGGGTCTTTGGGGCGACTGACCAAATTTGCCCCCGTGAATGCCATGCTCATTAAAAGGCGTGAGGCCTTTGGGGTGCGATTCATCAATAAAGTTGGGGCCTTTAAAGAATTGCTCAAGATTTACAATCGGGGGAAGGGTCTAGTGGGAATCCTAGTCGATCAGAACATCTCGCCTAAAGAGGGGATTGAGGTCGAGTTTTTTGGTCAAAAAGCCACCCACACCACCATCGCCTCCATTTTGTCGCGCCGTTACAACATCGCTATTTTGCCCGTAGTGGTGGATTTCAATCAGGATTATAGCCATTACACCGCCACCTACTACCCCCCCATTAGGGCTAAAAACACTCTAGACGCCAACGCGGACATTTTAGAGGCCACCCAAGCCCAAGCGAGTTTGAGCGAACACATCATTAGAGCGCATCCAGAAAGCTGGTTTTGGTTTCATCGGCGTTTTAAAAGCACGCACCCAGAGATTTATCAAAGACCTACTTAAAACGGCTGGTTAAAAATAGCGCGCACAACACCCCCAGGCTAAATCCGGCGATGAGTGCGCCGATGGTGTGGGCGTTGTAGTAAATGCGCGCGCCCATTGTGAGAAAGGCTAGGGGTACAAAGATCAACCACACCCAGCCATAACGGCGCACTAAGAAAGCTAGGGCACAGGCGATCATCGAAGAATGCCCACTGGGCATGTTTTTAGCACTCCCATTGGGTCTTTCGCCCAGACGGCGATTAAAGATCACCATATTATTAAGCCCCCATTTGAGCGAGTGCGTGGCGATCGTGGTGGCCAAGCTCACATGCACGATTTGAATCAAACCCACCACATCTCTTTTTGCTAAGGGCAGGACAAAAGAGGCGATAGTGGGCACAAAACGGGCATAGTGTTCGCTCACATCAAAGACTAAGGGAACTTGGGCTTGTTTGGCAATTTTAGGAAAGGGGGTGATCGCGCCCACTAAGAAAAGTACAAAAAAAAGCCCAAGGGTTTTAAAGGGAAGGTGTCTGGGGAAACTTTGCGCATAAAGGGCTTTGAAAGTTTTCATTGGAAAATATCCCAATGGGGGTTGTAGGCATCGCTCATCCCCTGTGCCCCAAACGCTCCCAAGACACTAGAGAAAATCACGCGTTGATCGTAGTCTTGCAAGGGGGCTTTGAAGTGGTGCGTGGATTTGAACATGGGGTTAGCGTAGACAATAAAGGGGATTTGCTTTTGCACATCTGGGGCGATCAAGTAGGGCGTGCCGTGCAAATAGAGCCCATGTTCGCCTAAACTCTCGCCATGGTCGCTCATATAGAGCAATAGGGCAGGGTTTTGGATGTGTTGCAAATTGTCAATAATCGCGTCTAGCACCATGTCATTATAGGCGATGGTATTGTCATAGGCATTGATGAGACTCTCCACACTGCAGGCATTGGGTTCGCTATGGGTGCAAAGGGGCTTGAAGGGAGCAAAATGCTTGGGTACTTTATCCACATACAAGGGGCCATGCGAGCCTTTAAGATGCAAGATCACTAATAGATTGTGATTCACATAACGCTGTATGACAAAGGGCAGAGCATGCGCTAGGGCCATGTCAAAATCGAGAGTTTGTCCATCCACCCCCTTAGCCTGAAGCCAGCGTTTCCATGTATTTTCACCAGGATGCCAATCTACGTGCATGGAAGGTTGCCCATCATTGAGACTAAGCCACACCACTTTTACGCCCTGTCTGTGCAAGAAAGAGGGCAGGTTTTCATAGCCCTGTTTACACGTCAACATGCAAGAGAGCGCGGCGGTGGTGTAGGTGGCACAGGACGTAGCTTTTAGCGCTAAAATTTCTTGTTTGTCCAAGCGCTCCTGTAATTTGGGTGTGGTGGCCCTAGCGTAGCCATAGATACCATAATTTGCCCGTCTAGCACTCTCCCCAATGGCTAGCACCACGATCGTGCGGCGCGCTTTAAAAGAGAGATTATCAAACAGTTTAGGGGGACTTTGATGCCATGAAGCCAGCAATACTCTCAAAGCGTTCACACTATAACTATAGGGTAAACTTAAGCCCCCGATATATCTAGCATGGTGATCTAAAAATAGCCACTGCTTGGTATGGGTGAAACTCCAGACCAAAAAAATAAGCGCAGAAGTTAGAAAAATGCCTAGTTTTGCTCTTAAATGCGCCCTAGCCATGGGCAATATGAGAAATAGCACCGCTAGGGCGACCCCTAGCAACGCAAATAGCCACAAATGCCCCCCAATAAGTGCGCTCACTTCGCTGGCATTGGTATGTAGGACATTGCCCATCATGCTCTTGGTCAAAAACACGTGGTACGTGTTAATGTAGTATAGGGCAAGGGCATTCCCTAGGCTTAAGAGTGCCATCGCAATTTGCATACACAAATTGCCCGGCAGAGACAATAAAACCAATAACATATTCGTGGTGCAAATATAGGCTAGGGCGACACTCAACACAAGCCCCCACCCCCCCTCATGCTCTAAAATGTAGTGTAGCAAGGGCACGTGGAAGACAAACAAGGAAATGAAGCTGTAAAGTAACAGCACTGCCCAAAAAGGCAAGGGCCTAGCTCTAAGGCGCGTCAATCTCTAAAATCTGACTCCATAGGATAGCAACCCCCTATTTGCCTACATAGACCTGGCGTGGGCGCGCGATCCTAGCTTGGGTGTTTTTGACATGCTCTAAGAGTTGCGCACACCAGCCCACAGTCCGGCCGATCACAAAGACGGGGGTAAAAAAGCGCACCGGGATTTTCAAGGCGGTGAGAATCGTACCTGAATAAAAATCCACATTGGGGTAAAGATTGCGCGCGACAAAATACTCATCTTTAAGCGCCACTTCCTCCACCTTAGCGGCGATCTCATCTAGGTGGGGGTCCATTTTAATGCCCCGGGCTTGTAAATCATCCTTGAGCTTCTTTAAAATCCGCGCCCGGGGATCATAACTCTTATAGACGCGATGCCCAAAACCCATGAGCTTAAAGGGATCGTTCTTGTCTTTCACACGCGCGATGTATTTATCCACATTCTTAACATCGCCAATTTCCTCTAATTGAATCAAGACCTTTTCATTGGCTCCGCCATGCAAATGCCCCCATAGCGCGCTAATGCCAGCACTAATAGCTGCATAGGGGTGCACACCTGTAGAAGCCACATTGCGCACGGTGGTAGCTGAGGCGTTTTGACCATGGTCGGCATGTAAAGTCAAGATTTTATCAAAGGCCTCCACTTCTAAAGGAGTGATCTCTACTTCGCCATGGACCCCGCGCTTGAGTCGCCCGTGCGGATAGGCACGCAACATAAATAGGATATTTTCAATATAGCTTCTAGCTATATCTGGATAAATCAGGGGCGCGCCAATCTCATTACGATAACAAATGGCTGCTAAAGTGGGCATTTTAGCCACAATACGCCTAGCCATTGTTTGGTAATCCTCTTCATTTTTCATCGCCCCATGATCGGAATAAAATGTCGAGAGAATGGAAACCCCGCTACTCAGTTTCGCCATAGGATGGGCGTTGGTAGGAAAAGCGTGGAACATATTGCGCAGGGTTTCGTGGATGAAACTTCTATGGCGCAATTCTAGCTCAAATTCTAAAGACTCTGTTTCATTTCTGGGCAATTCATCCGTGAGCAAGAGTTTACACACATCGCTGTATTTGTACTTGGCGACTAGATCTTCTAGGGGGTAGCCCTTGTAGTAGAGCTCTCCTTTCTGTCCGTCAATATAGCTAATGGTGGATTGACACCCGGCTGTGGAAGCATAACCCGGGTCATAGGAAAGAAGCCCGGTACGTTCATAAAGCTTGGAAAAGTCTATGCCATCAGCCCCGCGCGTGGCTTTAATCGTCTCAAATTCATAATGTTGTTGGGTGGTATTATCAATGAGTGTGATAGACATGTGTTCCTTTCATAAGTGCGTCTTAGATTATACCCATCCAAAGGTTAAGCAAGGCTTCTTATTTAAGCTCCTTGGCGATCTCTAGGTATTTTTGAAACATCTTAGCGCATAATACTTTGATGGCCTGACCCAAGTCCTCAAAATGATCGTCTAGGTAAGCGATATAAGCCTTTCCTATCAATCCAGTTACCGACCCGGCTAAGGTCGCATTGATCGCCCCTCCTGCCAAACTGCCCACTCCCGGGATCAACTTTAGCAAACTTCCCGCGCACGCACGCGCCACTAAACCCGTGCCCAACACGCTAGCAAAAGTGGCGACTAAAGTTTGAGCGTTTTCTTCAGAAACCTCAAGGTCGTAAATCTTGCTAATATGAATGATCATCGCCATTTGGGTGGGCAATAACAACGCAAAATCTGAAAAGGGGATGGGAGTCGCTCCAATGGCCGCTGCGGCTGTGCTATAGCCTAAAATCGTGTTATGCGCCTCCTCTTTGCGTCTGTGGCGCAATGTCTCTTTAGCCCTTTCTTGCATCTCTAAATCGTATTGCTGTTTTCTCTCTAGGGCGAGTTTTTGCGCCTCATCTAACAGATCGCGCGATTTGTCAATGAGCTCTTTAATCCCCCTAACTTTTCTCACATCGCCTTCATCATCTTCGATCTCTAGGGCTCTGACGCGCGCAAAATGCGCCTCATCTACTTGAAATTTAGCGCGCACAATCTCAGAAAACTTCTCTCCCTTGTCGTCCTTATCCTGTTGGGCTTTGGTGATCACCACGATGGTTGGGATTTGATGCTCTTTGAGCATTGTATAAAGCTCTTCTTCGCCCTCTTGCACGCGCCGCCCGGGCTCTTGGATACACAGCCAAGCGATGTGGATCTGATTCTCTAGCATGGCCCCTCGTCTCTCCTGTAAGAAATCTTGAATCTGGGTTTTGGTGGCAAAAAAATCTCTCATTTCAAGCCCCCTCGTGTCATAGATCTGCAACCCCTTTTGGCTATAGCACTCAATTTTTTGTGTGATAGGCTCTCCTTGCCCGGTAGGGGCGACCTCTTCTCCAAAGACCGCATTGATGAGTGTACTCTTGCCCACCCCCGTTCCCCCGGCCACTAGGATATTGAGATCGTAGCTAGTTACCGGGGCCTTAGCCATGATCGCTTGGGCTTTTTTAAAACCTTTAGACATCAAATCCTCCAAGTCCAAAACGATTTCAGATTGCGCCATAATTCTCCTTCATCTTTGCCAATAGCCTAACTAAAAATTTTAAACCCCTTATGCTAAAATGGCCTATCTCAATTTAATAGGAGTCGCTTATGTCTTACAACCCTAAGTATTTGTCTTTGCCCACAGAGGGGCAAGCCATCACCTATGAAAATGGCAAATTGCATGTGCCAAGCCACCCCATTATTCCCTTTATTGAAGGCGATGGCATTGGGGTAGATATTACCCCGGTGATGCGCAAGGTGGTGGATGCGGCCGTGCAAAAGGCTTATAAGGGAGAGAAGAAGATCGCATGGTATGAGGTCTTTGTGGGTGAGAAGTGCTTTAACAAATTTAAAAGTCATTCTGAACTCAGCCTTGAAGAGCAATGGCTCTTGCCCGACACCATTGAGGCGATCAACCATTTTAAGGTCTCTATCAAAGGCCCTCTAACCACTCCTGTGGGCGAGGGCTTTCGATCGCTCAATGTCGCCCTGCGCCAAAAAATGGATCTCTATGTGTGCTTGCGCCCTGTGCGTTGGTATTCTAGCCCTAGCCCGGTTAAGGAGCCCGGCAAGGTGGACATGGTCATTTTTCGCGAAAATAGCGAAGACATTTATGCGGGCATTGAGTTTAATCAAGATAGTGCTGAGGCTAAAAAGCTCATCAAGTTTTTACAAGACGAGCTCAAAGTTACTAAAATCCGCTTCCCCAATACCAGCAGTGTGGGGATCAAACCCATCAGTTTAGAGGGCACAGAGAGGCTTGTACGCAAGGCGATCCAATACACCCTAGACAACGATCGCGCTAGCCTCACCTTTGTGCATAAGGGCAATATCATGAAATACACCGAAGGGGCGTTTATGAAGTGGGGTTATGCCCTAGCCCAAAGAGAATTTGGGGCTAAATTGCTCGATAAAGGCCCTTGGTGCACCCTTAAAAACCCCAAAACGGGCAAGGAGATCGTCATTAAAGACATGATCGCGGACGCTTTCTTGCAACAAATTTTACTGCGCCCGGCTGAATACGATGTGATCGCCACGATGAATCTCAATGGAGACTACATTTCAGACGCGCTTGCGGCGATGGTGGGCGGGATTGGGATCGCCCCCGGGGCTAATATGAATGATAGTGTCGCCATGTTTGAAGCCACGCATGGCACAGCCCCCAAATACGCCGGGCAAAATAAGGTCAATCCGGGCTCCATTATTTTAAGCGCGGAGATGATGTTGCGCCACATGGGCTGGGTAGAGGCAGCCGATCTGATTGTCAAAGGCATGCAAAAAGCCATTGAGAGCAAAAAAGTTACTTATGACTTTGCCCGCTTGATGGAGGGCGCGACCGAAGTTTCTAGTTCGGAGTTTGGAGAAGTGATCATCGCGCATTTGTAGAGATTAAGGTAAATAGGAGGGGTTGAGGTGGTAAATGGGACAAATCAAATTATTTTTAGGGCTTTTGTGCTTTCTAGCTAATTTGGCGTGGGGGGTGGGTTGTGATCCCAATCCACACTACCATTGGGACTATGTGCTTAACCAAGCAAGGGATTTTGCGGACAAAAATCATGGTCTTAATGGTGATGGCGATCAGAGTACATATGGTCCGCAATTCGTGCTTGAGAATCATAAAGCCGTGGTGGGGGGGATCACTTATTGCGGGGCTGTGGTGCGTGGTTATCGGCCCGGGAATATTATCTACAATAATGGCGATCGCGGTACTACGGCTGGACTTGAATTGAGTTTTATGTGTTTTGGATTTGCTAAAGGCACTAAATGGTACAAGGGCTCTTGTTTGATGTTAAATGCAGACGCTCCTTTCTCTGAAATTCGCATGGAGTTTAAAAAGAGTGCGTTTCTCTTGCACATCAGAGAGGACTCCTATGAGTGTGCGCGCAATGTATCCACTTACGAAGCCACTTTGAGTTTTAAGCCACATGGGGATCGCTACCTCTTAAAAGCCATCAATGGGCAACTGGACGACGAAGAAGAAGACTACCCTATGGACCCCATTTATCGCCAAAAAAGAGATGGCAAACAAATTTTTATGGATAAAATGGATCGCGATATCATAGATGATTTGCTAGATCGTTGCGTTAAGAAGGGGTATTGTCAAGATAGGTGATTGAATGGCAAAGTTTCTTGTATTTCTGTGCGTGTGGGTGGGTCTTTGTGATGGCTCAAATATGGCGCTGTTCCAGCGCGCGCTCTTGCAACAGACACAGGAGTTTATACATGTCTTGGATAGCAGGAGGCGCAAAGATTGCGGGTGTAGAAAGGGGTATGAGTTTGATCCAACCTGGTGCTGGTGTGATGCCTACCGCTTTGAAGCGGACTCTGTGGGGGATGTTCGTGAGTGGTGGCATAATTACAATACCCAAATATTTGAGATAAAAAAGCCGCGCATGCGTGTGTTTGTGATGTGGGGATTAGCCATTGCCACTGGTGCTAGCAATGGGATTAAAACCGTGTGCTTTGGCATGCTCAAAGACTTAGTATGGCACCAAGGTTCTTGTTTGCAACTTGAAGATGAGTTGCCCTATTCTTTTGTGTTCTCCAGCGCCCAAGTGTCTTTTAAAAACCAGAGTCTTATTTTTACCTTGCGCCAGCAAGATTGCAAGGCAAAAGACATGGAACAGGGGCTTTTCCCCAATGTAACCTATAAGCGTTTTGTATTCTCGATGCAAAAGGGGCGTTTCTTTTTAGAGCAATACCGCTACGATGAAATGTATGAGACGATAAATTCTGATGGGATTTCTGAATGCGTGGATGCCCGCTTTCTTAAGGACATGGCCAAAATCAAGCCTGTTGCAATCCGCAAAGCAGGTTCTAATCTCTATTACAGCCGCCAAAGAGATGGGGGCGCGATCTTGATGAAGCAAATCACGCCTACCTTGTTGGAGAAGTTCCAGACTCGCTGTTACAAATCCAAGCGTTGTAAGCCTTTAGACAAGGAGATATATAGGGCTTCTGACTTCTCGCCTAAACAGCCGTGGTGGCTTGATGCGTATACCAAGTAACACTAGGGGGCAGTACCGCGAGCCTAAGCGTTACAAAAAAAGATAAAAGGAAGAAAGATAAAAACGCGATCCTTGAGAAATACGCGTTCGAGTTTAAAGAAGCCCCGCAAGAGGGGGCATGTGGCAACTAGCTCGCGCAGTTGTCTCCGTGTTCATGGTGATGATGATGTTCTCCACCGTGATGATGATGGTGGTGGTGGTGTGTGCCACCGTGGTAGTGATGATGGTGGTGGTGGTGATGGTGTACCCCGTGTTCTGCATGCCCTTCGTGTTCATGGCAACATTCTTCATGTCCTGACATTGTGTCTCCTTTAACCAAAAATTTCCTGAAAAAATCAGGTAAGCGCACTCTATCTAAAAAAACTTAATATTTTAATAAATTTAGGAACAAAATACTAAAAAACCTCCTATTATAACGAGCTTTGTTTACATATGACGTTTATATTTGCCTAACCTGTGAGGATAATGTGTTAGAATCAATAGGTTTTGAGGGGCGATTACACTATAGAGAGGTGTCCCATGCCATTTAGATTCTTAAAAGGGGGCTTGGTCTCTGTTTGTGTGTCCTTGAGTTCTTTGTTAGGGTATGGGGGCGATATCCGCGATGGTTTTTTTGTGGAGGGCAGTGTGGGGGCGCAAAGTACGAGTGTTGCCACCTATGGTCCCAACGCCACGCCACCTCCCAAACCTATCAATACCGCTTCTTTACAAGCCAATCTCAACAATCATCTCAAAGAACTTGTCAGTACGCTCCAAAATCTCAATACTAGCGCAGCGCAAGTGGGGTCTACCAAGGATATTTTGCAACTCTCCCCTCTAGACATCTCAGGAGTCCAGCAAGCCCAAATCAAAAGCCTAGAAGCGCAGATTCAAACAGAAATCGGGCAACTCAAAAGCATTCTGAATGCCAATCCTAGTGCTCCCAGTGCCGCGCACGATCAGACGATTTTACAAGACTATCAAAATATCTTGCATGCATTGCAGGGTTATGGGGCTTCCATTATTAGCGAAGTCAGTAATTACGACACTAAACTCACCCAAGCCCAAAAGGCCTTTGAGGACCTAAAGAATGCCATCGAGTCTAAAAACAGCGCGGATCAAAAAGCCTATGACAACGCTTACAGCGCTTACCAACAAAAAAAGCAGGAGTTCACAGCCCTTAGAGACAAGCTCACGCAGACCATGAGCATGTGCATTGGAGGGGCATCATGCAATGGGGTTGCCTCCAGTCCCATAAAGGGAGTGGAAGAAATCACCCAATTGTCTGATAGCATTTTGCAAGACATTTTAGGGATTGCCAAAAACCCCAATACCAATTCCATCATCTCTCTCGACCAGTATTATAGTGCCTATAGAGCAGGTATTACGGGTACGTGCTCACCCACTACAGCTAACATGACTACTTGTTTTAGTAGCGTGGACCCTAATATCCTCAATTTTTCTATAGAACAGCTAGTTAAAAACTACGCATGGTTCTTTGAAGAGGCTCGAGAAATTGACAAAATTTTGAGTACCCCGGGTGTGTTCCCTGGCACTGTATCTGCAGCGGCCAACCAATTGGCAGGCACCTATGACAACTTCTCAAGTATTATGGGCATGACCCAAACCAATTACGAACAAAGTATCCCCACGGCCAACCAATATTTCCACGCCCCCTCTGCCCCTGTGATCACGCCCTTACCCACTCCTCCAAGCTTAGGTTTCCCCTACAACAACTTAGCCCCGCAGATCACCACAGCGGGCAATGATATTAGCGCTTTGGGGAGTATCCGCACATCTGGGAGCGTTGTACCCAGTGCTGTACCTTTAAGCCGTGCCATCAATAGCATGGGGGCGTTTAAAAATATCGATTGGAACGCCAATGTGGGCGCGGGGTTTCAGTACTTCCTTGGCCGTCATCTTGGCTTTGATGTACAAGTGAGCGTGGGATACGGCTATGTCAATAGCGCGCTATTTAAACAATCCCCCGTGTTCCAATCTTTACACAGCTTTAGATGGGCAGTGGGGGGCGATGTAATTTGGGATCTACTCGTACCGCGGGCGCAAAATGGGTTATTTTGGGGAGTCTTTGTAGGCGTGTATGGTGCTGGAGATCATTATTTTCTAAATGTCAAGAACGCGCCCCTAGACACTGCGCACACTTTCAGTGCGTTGCTGAACATGGGAGTGCGATTCCAGTTTAAGCGCAATATCATCAAGCTAGGCGTTCAAGACCCTCTATCCAAGCAAAGCGTGGACATGCGCGCAGACACCACGCATTTTATGATTGACAACGCCTTTAGCAATGTAGATGTTTATATTGCGTTTGCGCGCTTGTTTGGCCTATAAAGACACTCTCTTTTTCCAAGCTATAGAGCGCGTAACGTAGAGCCTTAAAGCTAAGGGCGGCTTGTTTGATCCCTAGCATCTTGAAGCCTTCCTCCAACACGCGCGCACTCTCTTGGGCGCGTTTGAAATTGGCTTGCAGCATGTCCAAGAGGCTTAAGGGAGCGGTAGGCAGAGTGTCGCTTGTCTGCAACACATCGTGCGCGCTGTCCCTATGGGCATACAGGGCGATCACATCGGGCATGTGCTTAGTGAAAATATCCGTAGCGTCATGACGGATTGTCTTGAGTTGTAGGGCCAGAGTGGGATGGTTGTAAAGGTAACGGGCGATGTCCTCCACCACCCGCACCCCCTCCTTAAAGCGGTTGAGATTAGCGTCTAAAAGCCGCTCAACGCCCTTAGTCGTTGCGGCCTCCCATGATCCCCATAATTTGGAGCAAGGAGACAAAGACATTGAAAAAGTCCAAATAAAGCGCGACAGCGGCTTCAATGGGAGTTGCATAGAGACCGCGTATGATATTTTGGGTGTCATAAGCAATGAACAGGCTAAAGAGAATCACACTCACACCCGCGATTGCTACTTGCATCATGGGCGATCCCAAATAGAGATTGATCAAAGAAGCCACCAGCACTACGATTAGCGCAATGAAAAGCATCTTACCCATGTTAGCTAGATCGCTCTTGGTTTTGATGGCGTACACACTCATCACCCCAAAGACAATTGTAGTCATACCTAGTGCCTGCCAAATCGCGCTCGCCCCTGCCCTAGCGATCACAAACCCCAGCAAGGGCACCAAAGTGATACCAGAGAGGAAAGTAAACGCAAAGAGCATGACCAAATTCAGCGTGGGCATGCTTCTAGTGAACATCAGGCCAAAGAGGGCGGCAAATTCAGCGATGATAAACGCCCACCGGTATTGATTCACCACTTGGAAGTTCATCAAGCCTACTAACGCGCCAATGGTGGCTAAGAGCAAGCTGGCCGCAAAAAACTTATAAGTGGTTTTGACAAAATTGACAAGTGCCGTATCACTGAGCTGGGCAGAAGCTTCCATGCCGGGGTTAAACTGCGTGTTAGAGGTGTTGCGATCATATAGCGATGCCATAAATACTCCTTTAGTGTAAAAATGCGGGAATTATAGCACCATAGTTTAACGTTAGGCTTAAAGAAAACTTCAAGAGTATTTCAGACGCGCCAAATGTAGGGATTTGATACAGCTAGCCCACCAAGCGGCGCGCGTCATTAAAGAGCCCTAGAGCCATCAAGGCGATGAGTAAAGCCAGCCCTAAGAGATTGAGTTTTTCTAAATGAGCGCTTTTGAGCTTGCGCCTTGTCAAGCTCTCATAGAGTACAATAACCATCTGCCCCCCGTCTAAAACCGGGATGGGCAGGAGGTTTAACACCCCCAAATTGATAGAAATAAAGGCGACACTCAGCAGCAAGGCTAGGTTTTGTTGGTGCGCCATAAAGTCCACAATCCCCACCACCGAGCTAATTTCAGACACGCTCACCACACCGACAAAGAGCTTTTCAATCCCCTTAAAAATCAGTGTGCACATGTCTGTAAGCTGGCTAAAGGCGCGCTGAGTAGATTCTAAAAATCCGTAGCGCACCCATACTTGTTCCTTAGATGGGGCAATGCCAATTAGTTTAGTTTGCACCCTCTCTTTAAAGGCGTTTTGCGTGGTTTTAAGCGCGGGGGTGAGGGTGATATTGAGGAGATGATCGCGCTTAATTTGCAGGGTAATAGCCCCCTGTGTGCGCTGAATGGCGTTGAAAAGTTCTTGCCAATCTCTAATGGCTGTGCCATCTACAGCGACAATGCGATCCCCTATTTTAACCCCGCTTTGACTAGCAGGCATATCAGGGGTGAGCGCGCCCACCACAGGGGCCAAACTGGCATGCCCGACTAAACCCACCCCCAAATAAATCATAAAGGCGAGCAGGAGATTAAAGAGGGGCCCCATGCTCAAGATCAGCAACTTTTAAAAGGGGTTGGTTGGGGTAGCTGCTTGGGTGCTCTATGGGGTCTTCTTGGAGTTTGACATAGCCTCCTAGGGGGATAATAGAGAGGGCGTATTGGGTGTTGCCCACGCGTTTAGCCCAAAGTTTGCGCCCAAAGCCGATACTAAAGACTTCTACCCCCACCCCGCACGCACGCGCGCACAAGAAATGCCCCAATTCGTGAAAGAAGATCAAAAACCCCAAAGCCACAATAGAAGCCAGCCATCCCATTAAATCTCCAAAGCGCGCACGAGGCGGTAGTATTTGATCACATAATCCATGCCTGAATACAAAGTGGCAAAGAGGGCGAGGGCGACTAAATAATGCCCCACGACAACACTGCCTAAGTGCAGGTCCGCCAAAAGAGAGCTAATGGCAATGATTTGCAAAAAGGTTTTATACTTGCCCAAACGACTCACCGCAATACTCTTGCCCATGTTAGAGACTGAGATTCTCAGCCCCGCGATGAAAAACTCCCGCCCTAAGATCACAAAGGGGATCCACGGGTTGATGCGATCCAAATAGAGCAAGCCCAAGAAAGCGGCCAAGATGAGAATTTTATCCGCTAAAGGGTCAAAGATTTCGCCAAATAGGGTTTTCAAGTGGTAGTTTCTAGCGATATAGCCGTCTAAAAAATCCGTGAGCGCTGCGCCCAAAAAGATCAAGGATTCTAGATAATTGGTGTGCAATTTAGAGATTTTGAAGAGACTATCTCCATGCAAAATAAAAAAGAGCAAAAAGATCGCTAGAAAAATGCGCAGGATAGTGAGGATATTGGGGATATGGCGCATGCATTTTGTCAGCACAAGCGCCCCTTAGGGGTAGCTAATTTGTTTAAGTTGCACAAAACCCGCCGCAATCATGCCCCACCCCACTAACATTACCACTGCCCATAGCCAACCCATCACAAAGATAACATACATAGGCACAGACACATTAGCAAATGCTAGCCCCACAAAGAGAATAAACGCAAAGCAAAGTCCAATGGTCAACATCCCGCGTTTAAATAGGGGATTTTGGGTTACCCGCGTGAGTTCCACGCACAAACGATAACTATAATACGCATAAAGGGCAAGGGTTAAAATCTTGAAATAGACATAAAGATCAAGGGTTAAAATCTTGAGTTGCAACATATCCGCAGGGTTTTTGAATACCAATAGTCCGCATAAGGATAAAAGCGCGTGCGCAATGTGGGGGAGAACGACGCATCTAAAAAGCAAGAGATTGCGCCCCACTTTTGCTAGTTTATAATAGCCCACCGCTTGGGTTAGAACCATCAGCAACCACAAGCACAAATAAAACCCCATCCAAGGCGACTTCAAAGACGCGCTGAGGTTCTTAGGCGCGTGCGCGAACCAAGAGGGCGCGCTAATAGGAGTGATTAAAGCCAGCACAAGCCACAACGCCATCGCACAAAGGATATACTTCCTAGCGCTTTGTAATTGTGGGCTATTCTCTATAAAAATGGTCATACAAGGATCAACCCCTATTTAAAGGTCGTGCCCCCATCTACGACAATGGTCTGCCCGGTTAGCCACGCGCTTTGGGCTGGGTCGCACAGAAAATACACCGCACCGGCCAAATCTGCCGGGTTGCCCATGCGCTTTAGGGGGGATTGTTCTTCTACTTTTTGCTTCACCTGCGCATAATCCGGGAAGGCTTTGAGCGCGTCCGTGTCAATAGGCCCCCCACTCACCGCATTCACACGAATCCCAAATTCGCCCAAATCCATCGCGGCGTATTTGACCATGGTTTCTACTGCGTTTTTAGAATTGCCATGCCCGGCGTAGTTGGGCATATACACCAAATTGCCCGTAGAACTCAAAGAAACGATCGCCCCCCCTCCGACCATCTTCATGCGTTTAGCCGCCTCTTGGGCCCCCACTACAAAGGCTAACACCGTGGCGGTGTAGATATTATTCAAACCCTTAGGCTTGAGGCGCATAAAGGGGGCAAACCCTCCCACCACAGAACGCCCATAAATGATCGCGTTGGACACAAAACAATCGATGCGATCAAAATCCGCATCAATTTGCTTGAACAGCTCTACATATTGTTCGGGTTCTAAAATATCCAAGCGATAAGCGTGCGCCCTGACCTTGTAGCGATCTTGCATTTCTTGAACAATCCTATGGGCTTCTTCTTCGTTCTTATGGTAAGTGAACGCCACATTGACCCCATTTTGGGCAAATCTATAGGCAATCGCCTTACCAATCCCGCGTGTTGCCCCGCTCACCACTAGGGTTTTGCCCTGCATACTCTGTGGGGTGTGTGCTGCATTCATGCCAATACCTCGTATTTCTCTAAGATGGTTTCTAAATAGCGCAGATTCTCCAAACTAGGGGACACTAGGGGAAGGCGATAGACCAAGTGAGGGAGCAAGCCTGTTATGTGCATGGCTGCTTTAATAGGAATGGGGTTAGTCTCACAAAAGAGAGCCGTATTGATGTCGTAAAGCTCTGTTTGAATCGCACGCGAAGTGGTTAAATCCCCCTTGAGGGCGGCTTGTACCAACGCAGAAATCTTATTGGGCAGCAAATTCCCGGTAACAGAAATCACCCCCACCCCCCCACAAGCCATGATGGCATGGTTGAGTTTGTCCTCCCCGCTATAGATCAAAATCCCCTCAGCAAAGCGATCCAGATCGGGCAATCTTTGCATCATCCCTGAGGCTTCTTTAATGCCCACGACATTTTTAACCTCTTTAAAAAGCCTAGTTGCGGTTTGCGTGGCGATTTGTACCCCTGTACGGCTGGGCACATCGTAGAGAATTAGAGGGATCTCTACAGAATTGGCGATGCTTTTATAGTGCTCAAAAAGCCCCTGCTGGGTGGGGCGGTTGTAGTAGGGGCTCACGCATAAAATCCCATCTGCGCCTACCCTTTGGGCAAAGGTAGCCAGCATGATCGACTCGCTAGTGGCGTTGCTCCCCACCCCTGCTAAGACCTTGATCCCCTTGGGTTTGCACACTCCAATGGCGATCTCAATACAGCGCATGTGCTCTTGGTGGGTCAGAGTTGCCGATTCGCCCGTTGTGCCCACCGGCACACACGCGTCCATGCCATGCCGGATTTGGCGCTCAAGCAGAGTGGCATAAGTGGCCTCATCAACGGTGCGATCCGCCTTAAAGGGGGTGATCAACGCGCTCAATGCATGCATGGCATCTCTTTTAAGGTTTTAACACAACGCTGCTATAAACTTCATCGCGAAAGTATTCGTTGGCCACACGCACGATGTCCTTGACCTGTAGGGCATCAAACTCCGCCTGGTATTCTGCAATGTCCTTAATATCCCCCTGTGTGAGGTATTCGGCAAAAATCTCTGCCACATCTGAAGAATCCTCCAAACTGGCGATGAAATCTGCGCGGTGGTTTACCTTGACTTTGTCTAATTGCTGTTGGGTGATCCCGCCATGCTTGATCTGATCTAAAATATTCAAAATCTCCTGCTTGAGCTTGATGGCTTCTACATTTTGGTTTGCCCCCGCGATGAACAAGAACACGCTAGCGTCCTTGAGCTCCATATTTTGCGCAAACACCTGAGAGGCTAGGCGTTTTTGATCCACCAAATCTTTTTTGAGCAAACTGCTATCCCCTTGCGTGAGCAATTTGGCTAGCGCGTTGAGCGCGACTTGATCCTTATGCAAGAAAGGGGGTACTTTGTAGCCGATGGCCAACCATTCTAGGGACAAATCCTGCTTGTGAATCACGGTTTGGCGCAACCCATTTTGCAAGGGTTCTTGCATGTACACGCCTGGAATGGGCTGGGTTGTGGTGTTTTTGATCGCCCCAAAGTGCTTTTTAGCCTGTTCAAAGACCTGTTTGGGGTCTAAATCCCCCACCACAAGCACGATCGCATTCTTGGGTTGGTAGTACAAAGAGTGGAAATCTCTAATGTCCTTGAGTTTCCAGTTTTTGATGTCCTCCATAAAACCAATGGGAGTCCAGTGGTAGGGGTGGTAAACAAAGGCGGTGTTAAAAAAGCGGAAGTAGAGATAGCCTAGAGGCGAATTGTCCGTGCGCCACAAACGCTCTTCAGCCACCACTTGGCGCTCAGACATGAATTCACTTTCTTTAAGCTGCAAAGAGCCCATCATTTCAGCAAAAAGCTCTAAAGATTTATCTAAATGCGTGTTGCTCGCCTTGATGTAGTAGCGGGTGTAATCAAAGCTAGTGGAGGCGTTGCTCACCCCCCCAAAGCTCTTCACAATCGCGTCAAACTCGCCCTCTTTGAGATGTTTAGTACTCTTAAAATTCATGTGTTCGAGCATGTGGGCGATCCCACTCTTGCCCATCATTTCATTGCGCGAGCCCACTTTGTAGAGTACATCTACCTCAATCACCCCGCTTTTATTGTCCAAGGGCACGGCGACCACCTGCAGACCATTGTCTAAAATTGTGCTGTAATACTTAGGCAAGGGTACACAGGACGCACACCCTTTCTTTTCTGCTCCACTTAGCATGGCAACTCCTAGTGAACTTAAGATCAGAATTTGTAAAGCCCGTGTTAAAAATGTCAATCCCATCATCACCCAATCCCAACGGCATCTTGAATAGATTTCAGCGCGTCTTTTTGCAATAATTTTACTATATCTTGATTGATTTGTCTACAGATCAAAGGGCCTTGATAGACAAAACTTGTGAAAATCTGCACAAAATGCGCCCCCATCTTAATGCGTTCATAGGCTTCTTGCGCGCTATCAATCCCCCCCACGGACACCAAGACCGCTTTCCCAAAAAACGCTTGCGCAATTTGCTTAAACACTTCCCTACTCTTAGTTTTTAAAACCTGCCCGCTAATCCCCCCAAAGGGCTTTGCCCCGGGCAAGAGCGCGTAATCTAGAGTGGTGTTGGTGGCGATAATGCCATGCGCGCCGTGCTCAAGCGCGCTCGCGCACACTTTTAAGAGCGCATCGCTGGGCAGATCGGGGGCGAGCTTTAAAAAAAGGGGTTTGTGCGTGAGATCGCGCGCCATAGAAAAGAGCTCCCCCACAAAGGCGTTATTTTGCAAATCTCTAAGATTGGGCGTGTTGGGCGAAGAGAGATTAAAGACATAGTAATTCCCCACGCCCAAGCTGGCTTGCAAGGCTTGTTGGTAATCTTGAAGGGCGTGTTCTAGGGGAGTTTCTTTATTCTTGCCCACATTGACCCCCACCATGCATGCAAGCGGACGCACGCGCTCTAAGCGTGCCACCAAGCGTGCCACGCCTTTATTGTTGAAACCCATCGCATTTTGCAAACTCTCTTGCTTGGGGAATCGAAACAAGCGCGGCTTGGGGTTGCCATATTGGGGTTTGGGGGTGGTTGTACCCACCTCCACCCCCCCAAAGCCCAACTGGTTTAACCCGGCTAACATGGTGGCGTCTTTATCAAACCCGGCCGCTAGACAGATAGGATTTGGCATGGACATGCCTAAAATGGTGTTTTCTAGCATGGGGTGTTGGTAGGGGCGTACCAAGTAGGGACACCAGCCCAAGAGTTTTAAAGCTTGTGCGGCTAGGGCATGCGCGCTCTCAGGTTCTAGAGAGAATAACAGCTTTTTAGCTAGAGGATAAAATCTAGCCATGCGCTCTTTCTACTTCTTGCTCAAAAAAGGCCTGCGCGTCAAAACACCCCCCTTCACAGGGCACTTTGCTATAGCTCCCATCGGGTTCTAGCGCGTAGGACTGCGCATTGTCCTTAAGCTGGGTGTGTAGAATATGGAGCAGTTTGCGCCCAATGCTCTTAGAAGGGGCGGGAATGAGCAATTCTACCCGCTTGTCTAAATTGCGCATCATCATGTCCGCGCTAGAAAAATAGAGTTTGGCGCGATCGTGAGCGAAGTAGTAAATGCGCGCGTGTTCTAAATATTTCCCCACAATGGAGAAGACGCGGATATTCTCACTCACCCCCTGCACTTGGGGGCGTAAACAACAAATCCCGCGGATAATCAGATCGATTTTAACCCCCGCGCGCGAAGCGTCATAGAGGTCTTGGATAATATCTGGGTCCACTAAAGCGTTGGCTTTTAAAATGATACGCCCCCTTTCTTTAAAGCGCATTTCATTTTGAATCAAATCGTGCATTTGATCGCGAATCTGCTTGGGTGCCATAAAGAGGGTTTTAAGGCGGGTTTTGCCCGCCACCCCTGTACTGAGCGAATGGAAGAGTTTTAACACATCGTAAGCGACTTGCCTATTAGAAGTGAGCAAACTAATGTCGGTGTAGACTTTAGCCGATTGGATATTGTAATTGCCCGTACTCAAGTGCACATACTCTCTAATTTGATCGTCCACCTTGCGCACCACAAGGGCGAGTTTGGCATGCACCTTGAGCTTAGGCACGCCATAGATGACATGCGCGCCCGCATCCTCTAACTCTCTAGCCCAGTGCAAATTATTCTCTTCATCAAAGCGCGCCTTGAGTTCTACTAGCACGCTCACCTGTTTATGGGGGGCGGCTTCAGTCAGGGCTTTGACAAGGGGCGATTCTTTGCCCGCACGATACAAAGTCATGCGGATGGAGAGTACCTGTTCGTTTTTGGCCGCGTCTTGGATAAATTGCACGATGGGATCAAAGCTTTCATAGGGGTGGAAGAGAAAAATATCCTGCTTGTCTAACAGATCGAACATATCGGCATGGTGTTCTAAATCGCTCAAAGGGGGGAGCACTTTGGGGTGAAAAATCGGGGCTTTGAGCGCGCCATAGCCCTTCGCGTTCACCAACTCCCACAAAGAACCCAAATTTAAGAGAATATGGCTTTTATAGACATCTACCCCGGGCATTTTATGCTTGATGAAGTCCAAGAGGTCTTCATGCGCCCCGCTCACCTCCAAACGCACCACATCGCCCCGGTTGCGCGTCCTCAAACCCTCACTGATGAGCTCGGCCAAATCATGCCCCTCATCTTCGATGATCTCCATGTCCGCATCGCAAGTAACCCTAAAAACCATGCTGGTGAGTACATCGTGTCTTTCAAAGAGCAGGGGGGCAAATTCGCGCACCACCTCCTCCACAGGCACAAACACCCCCTTTTCTACCTCTATGAAGCGCTTGACCATGGCCGGGATTTTGATAATGCCATAGGTCTTATGCGTGTGCTTGTGGCGTTTTAAACTCAGCACCAGCCCAAAACTCAAATTGCTCAAAAAGGGGAAGGGGCGTGCGGGGTCTAGTACAATGGGCAAGACTAGGGGGTAGAGAGTGTTCTCAAAATACTCTTGCAATCTCTCCTGATGTGTCGAGCAAAGCTCTTGTACCCCATCAATCAAGGACAAGCCCACACCGCCTAGTTTTTCTTTGAGGTGTAAAAACTGCTCTTGGACAATGCGTTGTTCGGCGCGCAGATAGTGGCGGATGCGTTTGAGCTGCTTGTCATGGCTCATCTGATCCCCTCCTACCTTGAATTCTTCCTCCTCACCTAAATGTTTGAGCCCGGCCACGCGAATCATGTAAAACTCGTCTAAATTCGTGCCATAAATGGCTAAGAACTTCAAGCGTTCTAAAAGGGGTAACTTAGTGTCGCAAACCTGGTCTAAGACACGCGTGTTGAATTGCAACCATGAAAGCTCCCGATTAAAATACAAATGCGACAAATCCATGCCAAAAACTTTTTACATTCTAGAGTCCACTTCATCCTATAGTGTTAGAGTTAACCAACAAGTAACACCCATGCCCAGCCCAGTACTGCAATGCATTCTCATTTTAAGGTTTGCTATGGTAGCAACAAGCAACAAGCAACAACTTCTAGGGCTTAGTGTTGCCGCCCTTTTAACCCTCTCCTCTTTAAGCGCCAAAGGCACACAATCCTCTCTTAGCGAACAAAATGCTTTCTATGTCGGGGCAGGTTTTCAGTACTCCAATTACAGCTGGAAATGGAAATGGAAATGGAAATGGAGCGGTACTTATTATGGCAATGAGAGTCAGTCTGCAAGTTATCAAGCCTATGGGGTAGATGTGCGCGGGGGTTACAAGCAATTCTTTGGGGAGCGCAAAAAATGGGGGGCGCGTTACTATGGGGTGTTTAGCTACAACTATGCAGTGCCCACTAATCTTGCTTGGGGTGTGGGCGCGGACGCGCTCTACAACTTCTACGCTTTTCAAAACAAATATCTCTTAGGGGCGTTTTTGGGCTTGCAACTGATGGGCAGCAGTTGGCTTGGACTAGGTTCTAAGGCGGCTTGGAAAGGCACAGGGGTGCAGACCAGAAGCACGACCTTTCAACTCCCCATCAATCTAGGCTTTAGAATGAGTTGGACACAACACCAAAGCGCAGAGTTGGGGGTGTTGATCCCCATTGTACCCAGCCCTAGCTACAATTGGAGATATTCCTACACATGGTATGATGGCACGACCACCAGTTATAGCGTATCTTATCGGCGCAATGTGTCCATCTATTTAACTATGTGTGGAGTTTTTGATAGCGGCTAGATAAGTTGTATCAAGTTGCCTTAAAGGGTTTTGGTGTAGCATAGAGAATTTAAGGGATTTTCTTGAACACACCCCATGTTCCCATCGCGATGGTTTTGATCACAAGTATCTCTGCCCGGGGGGGGTGGCGATTTACTCCTTACTCAAATGCCTGCAACGCACCAGAGAGCGCATCGCCCCCCCCCCTCCCCACTTACACAATCCACATCTTCCATGCCGGGCTCACTGCAGACGATCTTAAAAAATTTGCCCACATCTTAGAACCCTGCGCCCATTTTGTCAATCTAGATTTTATCAATATTGAAACATATCTAGAAAAAATCCATAATCCCTTCTCTCCGGCCTTTTTGGCGCGCTTTTCTCAGATGGTACTTGTTAAGTACTTTTTAGCAGACTTATTTCCTCAATACGATAGGATTATTTGGACCGATGTAGATGTGCTATTTTTAGACGACCCCACTTTGGATTTTCTCAGCTTGGACACCGCGCAAAACTCCTACTTGCACGCTGTTTTTACCCATGGACACGAACATGCCTTTGAAGGGTTTTGGGTGTGCAATCTAGCCTACATGCGCGCGCGCAGTTTTTCACAAAAAGTACAAGATTATATCCATGCGCATCCACAAATCCAGCTTGAGATGGATCTAATTTCCTTTGTGTGGCCCAATGAGATCTCCCAATTGCCCCTTAAATATTGCGTCTTCCCGGCTCACTATGAGAATAGCGCGCTAGAATATGTCCACCCCAACGATGTAGCATCGCTCCAAGAAAGTCTAGATCGCCCTATTATCTTGCATTATTGCGGTTTCCATGCTGTGCCTAAGCCTTGGGATTGTCCCTTGAGCCCAAAATCTGGTTTATGGCTAGAAACTTTGTTGCAAACTCCTTTTGCCACAGATTTTTTTCAAGATTGGGATAAAAAGCAGAGTGAGTTTGTCGCACAAACGATCCACCAAGCCTACTTCTCCAATGAATACAGCACCCTAACCCTCATCTTTGCCACCCCCTCTAAATTCTTCAAGAACTATTTTAAGGTCGTGAAAAAACGCCTGCTCTCTGAGGGGTGGGGGGCGTTGGCTGTGCGCGTGAAAGTGAAATTGCTCAAAATCTTTAGCGCGCGCTAGGCGCGCCTTTGGCTTAAAGGTGGGGTTTAACTTGTTCTAACAACGCGCTAAAGGCGCTCGCGTCTGTCATCGCCATATCCGCTAAGACCTTGCGATCCAACTCAATATGCGCGCTTTTGAGCGCGTGCATGAACTTAGAATAGCTGGTGTTGTGCAGACGGCATGCCGCGTTGATGCGCATAATCCAAAGACTTCTAAAGTCGCGCTTTTTCTGCTTGCGATCCCTAAAGGCATAACACAAACTGCGTTCTAGCTGTTCTTTAGCCTTTCTAAAATGCTTATGCCGACCGCTGTAAAACCCGCGCGCTAATTTTAAGACTTTTTTGTGGCGGCGGCGGCGCACCACTCCGGTTTTAACTCTCATAATTTTCCTTTACCTTGTAGGTGTGATTTAGATCAAACTTTCCCTGTTTGTGCCTATGCACGCAAGGGGGATTTACTACGCCTTACACAACATGCTCGCTACGGCATGCAAATTGGTGGGGTGCACATAATGGGGGCTATTGAGATTGGCTTTTCTTTGGGGGCTTTTTTTGGTCAAAATATGGCTTTTAAAAGCGCTCCCACGCTTGATCAGGCTTTTTTTCACCTTAAAGCGTTTAGCCGCCCCGCGATTGGTTTTCATCTTGGGCATGGATTCTCCTTTCTGTTAAATTTACTTCTTTTGAGGTACAAAGAGCCACATCACAAAACGCCCCTCTGTCTTGGGTTCTTTTTGCGCGTCCGCAATATCGCTCATCATCGCATGCACGCGTTGCAAGACCTCTAAACCCGCTTTAGGATCGTGGCTTTCACGCCCGCGCAAGACCACTTTAAACTTGACATGCTTGCCCTCTTCTATAAACTCTCTGGCGTGCTTGACCTTGTAATTGATGTCGTTTTGGGCGATCTGGGTGGAGAGCTTGATCTCTTTGATCTCAATTTGCTTTTGCTTCTTTTTGGCTTCTTTGAGCTTTTTTTCAGCTTGGTAGCAATACTTGCCATAATCCATCACCTTGCACACGGGGGGTTTTGCGCTCGCGCTAATGAGCACCAAATCCAAGCCCTGATTGCGCGCAATCTTTAGCGCTTCAGCCGCGCTGATAATGCCAAATTGCTCGCCTCCATCGCCCACGCAACGCACTTCTCTAAAGGAGATCGCGTCATTCAACAAGACATCCTTACTCAAAAACTAACCTCTTGCATTTTCTCTTGGCACATCTTAATAAACTCCTTGCTATTCATAGTGTATTGTTGCCCCAAAGCGCGATCGCGAATGGCTAGGCTATTCTCTTGGGCTTCCTTAGCCCCCACCACTACGATCAAGGGCACTTTCTGTTTCTCTAGGGTGCGGATACGCTTGGCTAAACTCTCGTTCTTATGGGCTAATTCTACAAAAATGCCCGCTTGGCGCAACTGGGCACAAACGCTTTGGGCATAATTGTGCTGATCAACAGAAATGGGCACGAGCGCGGCCTGCACGGGGGCGATGAAAAAGGGGAAATTCCCCCCGTAATGCTCGGTGAGTACGGCAATAAAACGCTCAAACGATCCCAAAATAGCCCGGTGAATCATCACGGGCATTTGCGGGCTATCCTGTTCGCTCGCATAACTCAGATTGAAACGGGCGGGCAAATTCATATCCACCTGCACGGTGCCACATTGCCATTTACGCCTGATCGCGTCCGTGATCTTGATGTCAATCTTGGGTCCATAAAACGCCCCCCCGCCCTCATCAATGCTAAAGGGCACGCCCTGCTCTTTTAGGGCTTCTTGGAGCGCGCTGGTGGCTTGCTCCCACACCTCATCGCCGCCGATGTACTTAGCCGGTTTTGTAGAGAGCTCCATTTCATACTCAAAGCCAAAAGCCCCCATCACCCTCTTAGTGAAGGCTAAAATGGCTTGTACCTCCGCTTTGATCTGATCAAAGCGACAGAAGATATGCGCGTCATCTTGGGTGAACTCACGCACGCGCAACAAGCCATGTAAAACCCCGCTTTGCTCATGCCTGTGCACCACCCCGTATTCATAAAAACGCAAGGGTAAATCGCGATAAGAACGCAGGGCGTGTTGGTAGACCTTGATATGCCCCACACAATTCATGGGCTTAATGCCGTACTCCACCTCATCAATGGTGGTAAAGTACATGTTCTCTTTGTAATTGTCATAATGCCCGCTGATTTTCCACAAACTGCTCTTAAGGATCTCCGGTCCACGCACAGGCTCATACCCGCTGCGCAACAACGCCGCGCTCAATAAATCCTCAATGCGCTTGCGCAAACGCATGCCATTGGGCAACCAAATGGGCAAACCCGCCCCCACTTCTTCATCAAATCTAAAGAGTCCAAGCTCTTGACCTAGCTTGCGGTGATCGCGCTTTTTGGCTTCCTCTAGTTGGGTTAAATACTCTTTCAAACTCTGCTTAGTGGCAAAGGCGATCCCATAAATGCGTTGCAACATCTCTTGACTGGCATCCCCTCCCAAGTACGCCCCGGCAAGTTTGGTGAGTTTGAAGTGTTGTAGAAACTTTGTATTGGGCAAATGGGGACCCCGACACAGATCCTCAAATTCTCCTTGTGCGTAGATACTCAGTCTATCCTCCGGGATATTAGCCATCACAGCTTGTTTAAGAGAGTCGTCTTTAAAGCGTTGCTGGGCTTCTTGGCGATGACAATAACTCTTGGTGATGGGGTAAGCACGCTGGGCGATCTCTAACATGGTCGCTTCAATGCGGGCTAAATCTTCCTCAGAAATTTTAACGCTCGTTTTAAAATCGTAGTAAAAGCCCTCTTCTACCACGGGACCTACAAAAAATTGCGCGTCCGGGTAGAGTTGCGCGATGGCTTGCGCCATCAAATGGGCACAAGAATGGCGCAAAATCTCTAGAGCCTCCGGATTATCCCCAAATAAAATCGCCTGCGTGCCTGCTACCGGTTGCCCCTCTTGTAAAAGCCCCAATTCCTGCGCGCTTTGCATATCATAAATAACCCCCCCCTTTTTGACACCAATCACCTCTCCCAACGCCATCCTTTAATGTTTAACAACCGCTTGAGCCAAAACCGCATTGCACTTGAGAATCCACCTTTTCGGCATCGGGGTCTTTCATCGGTTGCAAACACCCCACCAAGAACAACGCGCACAGCAAGGCTAACACTCTATCCATTTCTCTTCCAAAAACACAAAAAACTGCCCTAATTCTAGCAGTTTTGAGTTAAACCTTTGTTTAAAACCCCCCTAAGTTGACTTTAGCCATTCTTTTGTTAAGATCGCGCTTTAAAGGATTTGCATGGACGAACAAAAACAAAAAGCCCTAGATTTAGCCATCAAGCAGATTGATAAGGTCTTTGGGAAGGGGGCGTTGATGCGCTGGGGAGATAAGGAAATTGAACCCATTGAAGCCATTTCAACAGGCTCGCTAGGGTTGGACATCGCGCTAGGCATTGGGGGCGTGCCCAGAGGGCGCATTGTAGAGGTCTATGGGCCTGAGTCGAGTGGAAAAACCACCTTGACCTTGCACATCATCGCCCAAGCGCAAAGGGAGGGGGGGACATGCGCCTTCATTGACGCTGAACATGCCTTAGATGTGCAGTATGCCAAAAAATTGGGTGTGGATGTGGATAATTTGCTCATCTCCCAGCCAGATACCGGTGAAGAAGCCCTAGAGATTTTAGAGACTCTAGCGCGCAGCGGGGCGGTGGATGTGATCGCTGTGGATTCTGTGGCCGCGCTCACCCCGCGCGCTGAGATTGAGGGGGATATGGGGGATCAGCATGTAGGCTTGCAGGCGCGCTTGATGAGCCAAGCCCTGCGCAAGATCACGGGCGTGTTGCACAAGATGAACACAACTTTAGTGTTTATCAACCAAATCCGCATGAAGATTGGCATGATGGGCTATGGAAGCCCAGAGACCACCACGGGGGGCAATGCTTTAAAGTTCTATGCTAGCGTGCGCTTGGATATTCGGCGCATCGCCACTCTCAAACAAAACGATCAATCCATTGGCAATCGTGTTAAGGTAAAAGTGGTGAAGAACAAGGTAGCCCCCCCCTTTAAAGAAGCCGAATTTGATGTGATCTATGGGGAGGGGATTAGCCATGCGGGCGAATTGATTGATTATGGGGTGAAATTGGACATTGTGGATAAAAGCGGGGCGTGGTTTAGCTATCAGGATAGAAAACTAGGGCAGGGCAAGGAGGCTTCTAGGTTGAATCTCAAAGACAATCCGGATTTGGCTTTAGAGATTGAAGCAAAGATCAAAGAAAAACTTTGTTTTGGCGATAAGACCCATGTGCTAGACATGCCCGCTGAGGTGTAAGGATGTTATTAACCCTGCGCCAACTCGCCTATTTGTATCGCTATGTTTTGTTCTTATTTGCCGGGCTTGTGTTACTGGGGCTTTACATCGGTGGGTTGCTCTTTGGAGAGAGCTCCTTTGAAGTGCTAGGCGCGCTCAAGGACAAACAGGCCAATTTACAGGCTAGCGTACAGAATTTGCAATATGAAAACGCCAAACTTCAAAAACAACTCTTTGAGCTCAAAGAGTTAGAACCCCGTATAGGCGCGCGTTGATGCGGCTTTGCAAAACCCTAATTCTATTTGTGTTGCTGGGCATGCTCATGGCGCGCGAAGACCCCTTTGAGCCGGCCAGCAAGAGTACGCATAACAATGCGGACATGCTTGAAGACGCGGTGGTAGACTATTTCAGAACGCTTAAAATCACTTTGCCCACCACCGCTAGAGTGCTCACTAAGATCACCCTCACTTACCAAGATTTAGACGCGTCCGTGCACACCAAAGAAATAGACATAGGCCAGCGCATCGATTGGCACTACCCCTTGCAACTCTCCCAAATAAAAGCGTTGTTGCAACCAGAAACAAGCACCTATGAAATCGCTAATTTTGAATTTTGGATTCGAGAGAACAAGCTCTATTTGCGCACTACTTCTAAAATCCAACGCTCGTTTATTTTGCTCGATCCCTATCGTATTGTGATTGACATTGATAGAAAAGAGCCTACTTTGCGCGAAACCCTCACAATCAATAAAAAACATGTCAATCAAGTTGTCTTGAACACCCACAATAAATTCTATCGTTTCGCCATTGCTTTAGATGGGCGCTACGATTACAAGGTTGCCCAAAAAGACAATTACATCGTGGTTACTCTGTATTAACCCACAAAGGACAAGCATGGCGACCAAATTTATCTTCATCACCGGGGGGGTGCTCAGCTCTTTGGGCAAGGGAGTGGCTTCTAGCTCCCTAGCCCACCTGCTCAAACTCTGCCATTTTGAAGTGGATATTCTCAAAATCGATCCCTATATCAACATTGACCCGGGCACCCTAAGCCCCTTTGAGCATGGCGAAGTCTTTGTAACCGCCGATGGGAGCGAAACGGATTTAGACATCGGGCATTACGAGCGCTTCTTAAATAAGGATTTTTCTAAAGAGAACAATTTCACCACCGGGCAAATCTATTTGAGTGTGATTGAAAAGGAGAGAGAGGGCAAGTATTTAGGCAAAACCATTCAGGTGATCCCCCATATTGTAGAGGAGATCAAGGAGCGCATTCTCAAGCTCGGAGAGGGCAAGGACTTTTTAATCGTAGAAGTGGGGGGCACGGTGGGAGATATTGAGGGGATGGTGTATTTAGAGGCGATTAGAGAACTTAAAAACACTTTGGGGCGCAAACAAGTTGCCAATGTGCATGTGAGCCTAGTGCCCTTCATCCCCACCAGCCAAGAACTCAAAAGCAAACCCACCCAACACTCCATCATTGAACTGCGCCGCTTGGGTGTGAGCGCGCATATCATTTTAGCGCGCTGTAGCCAGCCATTGAGCTTGGAGCTCAAAAAGAAAATCGCTAGCAGTTGCGATGTGCCCGTAGAAAATGTGATCGAAGCTAGAGATGTGCCCAGCATTTACGCCTGCCCTTCAGAATACCTCAAAGAGGGCTTACTAGAGGCGATCTTTAGACATTTTGATCTAGAGGCGCGCCCGGACACCCAAAAATTACAAGTTTGGGAAAATTTGGTGGGGCATATTCTCCACCCCAAGCAACACCTTAAAATCGGCTTTGTGGGCAAGTATGTACACTTGGTAGAATCCTATAAAAGCTATTTGGAGAGTCTGGTCTGTGTGGGCGCGCATTTGCAACTCAAAGTAGAGGTGGTCTTCATCAATAGCGAAGAGCTAGAATTACAAGAGGGGCAAACAGACGCGTCCTTGCGCGCGCGCATTGCAGACAAACTCCAAGACTTGCAGGGTATCTTAGTGCCCGGGGGCTTTGGGACGCGTGGGATTGAGGGGATGATCAACGCCATCACGCACGCACGCACGCACCATATCCCCTTTTTAGGGGTGTGTTTAGGGGCGCAATTGATGGTGGTAGAATTTGCAAGGCAGGTCTTGGGCTTGCAGGGGGCGCACTCTAGTGAATTTGTCCCAGAGTGCGCGCACCCGGTGGTGCACTTGCTTGCAAGCCAGGAGAATATCACCCACAAGGGTTCTAGCATGCGCTTGGGCACACACCCCATCGCGCTTAAGGAGGGGTCTTTGATCGCTAAAGCCTATGGTACCCTAGAGGTCTTTGAGCGCCACCGCCACCGCTACACCATTAACAAGGCGTATTTGAAATCCTATGCCCAACATGGCTTAGAAGTGGTGGCGCACAGCCCCCAAGATCAACTCATAGAGGGGCTCGCCCTGCAGGGGTACAAATTTTTCATGGGCGTGCAATACCATCCTGAATTCACCTCCCGCCTCATCGCCCCTAATCCCTTGTTTAAGGCGTTTGTGCAAGCCTGTTTATAATGCCCTTTGTGCGTGAAATCTTTGAAGTCCCTGCGCCGATGAAGGCGTGGGCTTTTGTGAGCCATGTCTTGGCATGCTCGCGCGCGCAAGCCCAAAGCGTGTTGGATCGCGGGCGTTTGCGCTATCTCAATGGGGTTTGTGTGCGCAAATCTGAACGCATTGTAGGGCAGGTCGCCCTGCTCCACTTTAAAGCGCTCCACCCACCCACTCTCACCCCCCTTTTTAGCACTCCCTTTTTTGAGATCTATGACAAGCCCAAAAATCTCTACTCCCACCCTAAGAACCACCAAAGTACTAGCCTCTATGAGAGCGTGCACGCGCGCAACCCTGAGGCTAGATTGATCCACCGCCTAGATTATGAAACCAGCGGGTTGGTGATGGTGAGCACACAAAAGCGCTATGAAAACGCCCTCAGAACACTCTTTAGCACGCGCCAAATAAAAAAAACCTACCATGCGTGGGTGCAGGGCGATGTAAGCGTCTATGCACAGGGGGATTTTAGTGTGATCTTGCCCATTTTAGAACCCAAGAGTATTCGAGGCGATCTAGGGATTCGCTGCCAAATCGCCCAAGAGGGCAAGCCCAGCGCAACCACCATAGAGATGTTAGGCTTTTGCCCCCACACTCAGCGCACCCGGCTTAAAATCACCCCACATACCGGGCGCACGCACCAAATCCGCCTGCATTTGAGCGCGCTAGGCTTCCCCATTGTGGGCGAACCTCTTTACACCCATGACGGGCATGCTAGGGCGTATTTGGACGCTAAGAGGGCAGATTTTCAGGGGAGCTTTCAATCCCTGCAAACCCAGCTCGCCCTAGAGGCGACAGGCTTAGAATTTGAGCTCTTTGGGCTGGGCTATGGGATCACTCAAAATTAGGATCGTAGCGCACGGCTTGTTGGGCGCGCAAAAAGTCCATCACCGCCTCGATCTCGGCCTCGCTAGCATAGGGAGCGTGCAGGCGTTGGAGCATGTTATTTTGCCCAAAGAGCATATCCCCCCTGCCCAAGAGATTTTGCGCCCCATCGTTATCTAAGATGATGCGCGAATCAATTTTAGAGCCCACCTTGAAGCTGATTCTAGAGGGCAAATTCGTCTTGATAAGGCCTGTCAACACTTCTACGCTGGGGCGTTGCGTGGCGATGATGAGGTGAATCCCACATGCCCGCCCCATTTGGGCGAGGCGGATAATGGGGGCTTCTACCTCCTTGCCCCCTGCCATCATCAAATCGGCCAATTCGTCAATCACCACCACTAAAAAGGGCAGTTTGTCCACGCTTTTGGCGTTATAACTCTCTAAATTCTTGACGCGCAAATTGCCCATGCAGGTGTAACGGCGCTCCATTTCTTGTACCGCGCTTTTGAGCGCGCTGATGGCTTGGTTGGGATCTGTGAGAATGGGTGTGATGAGGTGGGGGATGTCTGCATAGGCGCTAAACTCCACGCGCTTAGGGTCGATGAGCAATAGGCGCGCTTGGGCGGGGGTGTTTTTATAGAGCAAGGAGAGCAACATGGCATGCAAACCCACACTCTTGCCACTCCCCGTGCTCCCTGCAATGAGCAAATGGGGCAAAGTGGCTAGGTCCACCACAAAGACCTCCCCGCGCACATCCTTGCCCAAGCCTAGAGCTAAAGGATAGGGGGCTTGGGTAAAATTAGGGCTTTGTAGTACTTCTTTAAGAGCGATGATCGCGCTTTGATCGCGCGCGATCTCAATGCCCATCACATCTTTACCTAAAATGGGGGCATGGATGCGCACGGACTTCGCGCATAAAGCCATCGCCAAATCATCGCTCAAGCCCATGATTTTGCTCACCTTAATATGGGGCGCAAGGCGCAATTCAAAGGTGTACACCATGGGCCCCACACAGGTGTGCACAATCTGGCCTTCAATCTTGAACATGCGCAATTTGGCCAAGAGGTTTTGGCCCTGCTGATCGATTTGATCGAGGGTGTTTGTGGGAGGTGGGGGGTTTTGGAGCAAATCTATACTGGGTAAAACGCTGGGGGTTTGGGGAGGTGGAG
>NZ_QXQT01000012.1 GCF_003660395.1 Helicobacter vulpis | reverse complement strand
AGTCAAATAACATAACCAAGAAGCTTTTCAAACAAGCTTTCTTAGAAGCAAAACGCGATTCTATCTTTTTGAAGCTTAGGGGGGGCTTAAGGGGTTAGGAGATTTAAAAGTTTTGGGGACTGAAGTTAAAATACTCCGTGCTTAAAGGCTATGTACTCAATACCTGTGGAGTACGCTAAAACTGCTTTTTATGCGCATCCTCTAATATATTGTGTGCTATGTTTTGCACGTTTTGACTAATTAGAGATGAAGTCTGTGCAATATTTGCGTTCTCTTGAGTCGCTTGCTCTAGCGCACCCATTGTCTGGTTAATTTGCGTGATGCTCTCCGTTTGTTCGCATATAGAACCAGCCATATCATTAATGCTTTGTGCCAAGATATTTGTATTGGTTTCAATCTCTCCTAAGCTTTTTTGGGTGCTTTCAGCGAGTTTTCTTACTTCATCTGCCACCACCGCAAAGCCTCTGCCATGCTCGCCAGCCCTTGCTGCTTCTATGGCCGCATTGAGTGCTAGTAAGTTAATTTGATCTGCTATGTCCTTGATGATGCCTGTAATATCTTTAATGTTTTCAGATTGTTTGATCACTTCTTCGGTTTTAGAACTTACATCTTGCATGGAAACTGTTATCTCTTCTAGGGCACTTGCGGTTTGCTGCAATGAAACCCCTTGTTTAGCCGAAGAACTTTGCATGTTCGTAATGGCACTATTTAGATCCGTCATTTCTTTATTAAGCGCGTTAGCAGAGTCAAGCGAAGACACTAGCATTTTTTTGATTTCAGACACGACTGCATTTATTGAAGTTTCTATATCCCCAGATGCCCTTGGTATGGTGTTCCTGAAATCTAACGCCTTGTATAAGGATAGTAGGTCTTCTATAGTATTCAAGTCTGCACCTATTTTCTTTTGCAATATGCCAAGAGTGGAGTTCAACACATCTTTTAGCTCTACTAATTGCGGACTTGCTGGATTGCTCACTACTCTTGCTTGTAAATTGCCTTTTTCAATTTGTTTAGACACTGCTGTGAGTTCATTGATGGCCTGTTTATCCCGTTGTATGAAGTCTTTTGCTTTTTGTATGTTGGTGTTTATTTGTTTTGCCATCTGACCTAGCTCGTCTTTTGTGTCTATTCTTATTGTTGGAATTGTTGCGCTTTCGTGATTTATGAAGGCGAAGAATTCATCTAAGCCATATTTAAGGGTCTTAATTGAAGTAGTAACATTTTTATAAAAAATGTAATATAAAGGAACAACTAAGAACATGATCAGTGCAATGCATATAGCCGAATATAAATAAAATTTCTTTGATAGCGCAGCTTCAATTTTATCAACAACTTTATTAGTCTTTGAATTAATGTTGTCTATGTACACACCTGTAGAAATCCACCAACCTTTTTGACCAGGAATCGCTTGAGAATAAGCAATTTTTTCAGCACTGATAATGCGGCCATCAAGCAAGGGCTTGTTAAAAGTGTAATACACAAAACCCCCGCCGTTTAACGAAGCCTTATACAGGTCTTGCACAAAATACTTCCCGTTTTTATCTTTGATATTCTCAATATCAGCTCCAATTAATTTTTTGTAGACATTAAACACCCCTACGTATTTGTTATACACAATAAAATAACCAGACCTATCGTCTTCATATCTAAAATTGTGTACAGCCGTGGTGATTATCTTCTGCTTTTCTTCTAGCGTTGTTGCCGTCTTTAAAAAATTGCCTAGAGTCTGCGCCATTGCATCTGTGGGTAACTTAATTCTATCTTTTACACTTTCTATAAAATTCTGCGTGAATATATCTTCAGCATGCTTGATCTGGGCGTTATTGCTTTGCAAAAACAAAAATAACATGATACTAAAAACCACGGTGTTAACCAGCAAGAGATACAAAATCTTTCTACCAATATTAAATGTTTTCATGGTGACAACCTCTCTTACTCTGATTATAGCACCCAAGGAGGTTAAGTTAGAAATGTCGTTACTCTAAGAGTGGCTAAAAGGATGCGTTAAATTGTGTGTGGGTAAAAACGCAAACAACTAAGAACCAAGTGTTTGAGAATTTATTCCCATTGGGACAATTTATAAATTAAATGATAAAGTGAATCGCATGCACTACATTTTCTATGGCATTTTGATTTGGCTTGGTGTTGAAGTTGCGTTGATCTTGGCTATATTTGTAATTGCCCTCGCTTTTGATCTTTGCAAGAGCATTGTCATAAACATATTGGACATGTTTAGCAAACCCAAAGCCCAAAAAGACAGAATTACCCTCAAAGATTTAGAAAAATCTGTGGAAAACAGCCACATTACAGCAGAACAAGCCCCACAGGATGCAGACACCAACCCACAAGACAGGGAGGATAACATCCCCAATCAACCCGACAAAGGAGCATGCATGGGAAAATCTAAGAGATCAATGGATTTTTGTGAGTTAAAAAGATTTTTGATCCTCCAGCGGGCAGGCTGTCTTACTTGGATGGCCGATCACGCTTATCAAAATTTTGGCTGGGTGGCCTTAAAGCCGCTCCACCAAGCGCAAGGCGCGCGCATTAAGTGGGATGCCCTCACAGAGGATCAAGATTCTTATACTTTGGAGGGGGTGGAGGAAGTGGAATGGTTGCAAAAATACCCCTATAGGGTCTATTATTTTTTCGGGGATATTTGCAAGGAAAGGCAGACCGCCCAACGCGAAATTATCTTCAAAGACAGCGCAGAGGTGCTAGATTTTCTACTCAATCTCTATAAACCCTATGCCCATTTTGATCCCAAATTTTCTAAGCACCAAACAATGGTCAATTTGGATTTGGAGGTAGAGAAAGAAAAAAATCGCGCCCAATACCTATATGATCAGGCCTTGCAATCTTGGTCTCATTCTTTTGAAAATACCCTTAAGAAAATTGGTCTTGAAACCCCCTCTGGGCTAAAAATCCCCCTTTCATCCCTCCCCTTTTTCCCAAAAGCTCTCTCTCCTCTCCTAGAAAAATACCGCCATGATGATGCCTATGTCTTCCAAACCACCTACAGCTCCCCGGCTAATTTGCCCAAGTTCGATCCCGAAATTTTACGGGCAAATTTATCTGAATCCCTCAGGTTATGGCAAGAACACTTAGAAGAATGCATGGACAACTTGGTGCCACCCCAAAGAAAACCCAAATTCAAACGCAAGGTGCGCAAGCAACTTGCCAAACTCTGTTTCAAACAACATTGCGGTTTGATCACACCGGATTATATCGAACACTTCAAACTCCACGATCCTGAAGACCCTGCGGCGATCAAGGCGGTTGCCAATGAGTATATTGCTAAAAATTTCCCAAGCTCTAAGGATCGAATCACCATTCCTGAAGAAAGCACATATTTCGCTCTCCGGCGTTTTTTTGTAGATGGTCAAAAGCATTACTACATGGAGCAAGCTTTATGGGTTTGGGCTTGGCAACGCCTGTTGGAGATTTTTAACGGTTCTTTAGAAACTCGAGAAGTCCGCGATCAACTTTTAGCCCGTCTAAGCCCGGAGCAAGCACAAGAATTTGAGCAAGCCTTCTATGAAAACATTGAAGATAAACAAAATCCCCTTGTATGGAGTCTCATCCACCATTTGGCATTTCCGCTTGCCGTATTCCAATATGAAAATGAACTCATCATTGCCAAAAATCTCAATTTTAAACCCGCTGTATTTTTGAACGATGGCGCGCATGATAATAATATCTTACGCATTTTATTCTTTTTTGGGAGGGTGAAAGATGAAGAGAATGTCCAAGAAATCTTACAAACCTATCGTGATTACATCCCCACCTATACCCCCCCCACACCCCCACCCCAAGACCTCACTCCGCCAAAATTGCCTCTTTTACCCCCAACTTTAGCAGAAGATTTTGCCAAGTGGTGGGCAGAGATTGTAGATGTGCATACAGAATCTTTGTTTTTTGATGACAAAGAGGCTTTTGCCAAAAAGATTTTGGAGTTGCAACGCCAGTTTCTCAACGAAAGCCCAACTTTAGCAGAAGATTTTGCCAAGTGGTGGGCAGAACTTGTAGATACACATACAGAAGCTTTGTTTGTGGAGGACAGACAGGCGTTTATGAAGAAAATCCTTGAGACGCTCAATGGGTTTTTTAAGGAAAAGACAGCTCTAGAAGGGGGTTTTGTCAAGTGGTGGGCAGAACTTGTAGATACAGAAATGGAGGGCTTGTTTTTTGACGACAAAGAGGCTTTTATGAGGGAGTTTCTCAAGGCGCAACACCAGTTTCTTAAAGAAAACGCCATTTGGGAAGAGAATTTTGCGCAATATTCAGATTGTTTGGGTGAAAACATCCGGGCCATATTCTGTGAGGATATAAAGGTCTTTGTGAAGAAGGTGCTAAAAGCGCAAAACCAATTTCTCAAAAAAAGTAGGATGGAAAAGAAATTCGCTAGCTGGTGCGCGGATTCTATAGATGTGGATACGGAGGGCTTGTTTTTTGACGACAAACAAGCGTTCATGAAAAAAATCTTCAAAATGCAAAACCAGTTTCTTAAAGGGAACGCCATTTGGGAAGAAGCTTTCAGTACTTGGTATATAGATCATTGGGATGAAAGTGAGGATAAAAAGACTTTTTTAAGAAAAATTCTAGAAGCACATGGCCAGTTTTTTAAAGAAAAGGGCATGCTTGAGAATGAATTCGCTAACTGGTGTGCGGATCAATTGAGGGATGCAGAGCTAGAAGAACTATTTTTTGACGACAAGGAAGCCTTCATTAGAAAGATGCTTGCCATGCAAGAGCGGTTTTTCAAAAGCGATCCTAGCATAGACAAGCCCTACCCAATGCCCACCATCTCCCAAACAGCCCCCAACCCCAACCCCAAACAGCCCCCAACCCAAGACAAATACTCCCCCAAGGCCATTAAGGCCTATTTAGATCAATTTGTCATCGGCCAAGAAGACGCTAAAAAGGGCATGAGCTTGGTTTTTAGCGATCATTACAAACGCATCAATGGCCAATCGGGCTTAGAAAAAGCCAACGCCATTTGCATAGGCCCCTCAGGCAGTGGCAAGACCTTTTTGATCGAAATGGCGACAAAGTATTTAGACATCCCCTATTGTATCGCCAATGCGGCTTCTTTCACCCCTACGGGCTATCTAGGTAATGAAACCAACCAAATGTTTGCCACACTCTATAACAATGCGGATAAAGACATAGAAAAAGCCCAAAAAGGGGTGTTGGTCCTAGATGAGATTGATAAACTAGGGCAGGGGAGCTGGCATGATAAAGAATGGCGCCAGGGGGTGCAAAATGAACTCTTAAAGGTGATTGAAAAGGGGATCGTGTCTTTTGAATACGGGGGTAGAGCTAATGGGGAAACCATCACCTTGCAAACCGATCACATGCTCTTCATCGTCTTGGGGCATTTTGAAAAATTGTGGAAAAATAACCAACTCAAAACTCCCCATCAAAAACTCCCCAAATTCAGCAATGAGGATTTGATAGAATGCGGGATGAAGCGCGAATTTTTGCGCCGTTTTTGCGTGCGGGTGGTCTTTGAACCGGTGGATTTAGACATGCTCACGCAGCTTTTAGATCGCCGTTTAAAACCTTTTCAGGAGGAATTTGCTAAAGAGGGGAGCGCGTTGGAATTTACCCAAGAAGCCAAGCGCATTTTAGTAGAAGAGGCATTACATGAAGGTGTAGGCATGAGCGCACTAGATCAGAAATTGCACGAGATACTCATGCCCTTGCGTTTTGATATTGAGACTTACAGAGGGTTTAAATGCCTGATCGGGCACAACCTTCTTAAGAGCGGGTGCGTACGGATGATAGAATTGCTTGATAACACCAAGCCGCCTTCATAGTAGTTCTATGTTTATTTTCTTTGTGCGTGCGTTTTGCTAAATTTTCCAATACTCAAGGGTTAGTTGTGTTAAACTAAGGGCTTTTAATCGATCTTAAAAAAGGAAAGCGATGTTGAAGAATATGGCCTTACGCAATAAAATGGTTCTTGCCATTGGATCGGCGTTGGTGGTGTTGGTGCTGGTGATGACCTATGTCGTTTCTTTTAAAGTGGAAAAACTTTTAGAGGCAGAGGCTCTTAATCGTTTAAAAGCCCAAGTGCGTAACGCGGGGCAGGGGGTGCAAGATAGCATCACCCGTTCGCTGGTGCGTTTGCATATTCTGAGATCTGCCCTGTTAAAAGATTCGTCTGATTCAGCCTTCGATAAAGCCATTTTGAGCGAATACGTCCATTACACGAGAGGTGTCTTCGCGCTTTCCATCGCGATGAGGATGATCATAAAAACGCCTTGACATTTGACAAAATCACGAATGGAGAGGACAATCCTAATAGCCTAACCGGGGCAGGCAAGGTTGAGATCACCCCTGCGCCCGATCTCTACAAGCACCCTCTATACATCGCTGCTAGACAGAGGAAAGACTTCGTCCTAGGCAAGCCCTATTTTCGTAAGATGCAGGATGGGAGCACTATTTATGGGGTGGATATTGCCTACCCACTACAGGATAGTAAACATGTGGTCAAGGGGGTTGTCTTGGTCTTTATTAATATCGATCGCTTTGACTACGTGCTTAAATCTTATGGAGTGGGGGACACCAAGTTTAACCTGATCGCCCAAGATGGCACTTTGCTTGTGGTTGCCGACCACAAGCAATGGCGTAACCGTCCTTGGAGGGACTTTAATGTCAATTTTAATGACCGGGCTTTGCCCATCATCCAAAATGGGGATAAGAGCGTGTTACGGGTGCATTCTATAGTGAGTGGGGAATCCTCCTATGGGGCGATCTACTCTTTTTCCGTTTTCAAAAGCCCTGAGAAGAGATTCCATTGGGCCGTTGTGGGGGTACGCAGTGAAAAGCGGGTGTTTAGGGATATTGACTCGATCAAGACAACGGTGCGTATTACTGGAGCGATTGGTTTGATCGTGGTGATTGGGATCATCTATTGGTTGCTCTATGTCTTGATGAGCAAGCGTATCGGAAATGTGGCTAGAAACCTAGAAAATTTCTTTAAAATTCTGCGCCATGAGGTCTCTGCCGATCATATTAAGCTCATCCCTGCCACCAGTGCGGACGATTTGGGGAAAATCCAAAGCTCGATCAACGAGAATATCCAACGAGTCCAACAAACCTTATTGCAGGATGAAAAGGCGGTACAAAATAGCATTGATGTCGCTTCTAGAGTGGAGATGGGGGATTTTAGCCAAACCATCAGTGCGGATCCTAACAATCCCTCCTTAATAGAGCTCAAGAAGAATATTAACAACATCATCTTGTACATGCAAAAGAATATTGGGATGCACATGAAAACCATTAACGAAGCCTTTGAACGCTACGCCCAATACGACTTCAGACAGGGGATTCCCAATGCCAACGGGCATATTGAGGTGGTGCTAGATGGGCTAGCCATTGAAACGAGGCGGATGTTAAGCACCTCTGCGGAGTTTGCCAAAGAATTAGATAGTAAGGTGGGCGTGCTCAATGGTTGCGTGGATCGACTCAATGAAGTCGCCACAAGTCAGAACAATAGTTTAGACAAGACCATTGGGAGCATTGGGGGGATCACCAGCGGAATCACAGAAGTGGCGCACAAGAGCGAGGGAATGATCCAACAAGGACAGGACATTAAAAACATCGTGGAGATCATCCGCGACATCGCTGATCAAACCAATTTGCTTGCCTTGAATGCCGCCATTGAAGCCGCCCGGGCGGGCGAGCATGGGCGTGGCTTTGCCGTGGTGGCCGATGAAGTGCGCAAACTTGCCGAGCGCACCCAAAAATCCTTGAGCGAGATTGAAACTAATATCAATGTCTTGGTGCAAAGCATTTCAGACACCTCAGCGAGCATCCAAAACCAAGCTAAAGCCGTGGAGTCTATCAACAAATCCCTAGAAGAATTCAAAAAGGATACAGAAAATAACATCGCTATCGCGCGCGATTCTTTAGGGGCCTCCCAAGATATTAACCGCATTTCTCAAGAGATTTTGGCAGATGTGGAGCGCAAGAAGTTTTAAAACAAGCCACGCACCACAGCCGAGAGGGTGAGCAGGCCTAGAGCGATGAGAAAGGTGTCGCTGATTTTGTTTTGAAAGGGTTGCAGGGCGGGGATTTTATACATCGCATACATGGGCAAGATGAAGAGCATTAAGGCGATGATGGGACCGCCTAGATTTTCAATGAAATCTAGCACGCTAGGGTTAGCATAGGCCACTAGCACCATTGAGAGATACAAAAACCCATGCACGCCCGCCTGTGCGCGCTTGCCCTGTTTGCCCAGGAGTTGCGCCACCAAACCGCTCAAGCCCTCCCTAGCCCCGATATAATGCCCTAAAAAGGAGGTCATGATAGCTAAAAAGGCGATGAGGGGCGCGCTGTAGGCGATGAGGGGGTCGTTAAATTTGTCGGCAAAATAAGAGAGAATGGAGATGTTTTGCGCCTTGGCCGCTTGCAACTGTGCCGGATCCACACAGAGGATACAAGAGAAGACAAAGAACATCACAAAGATAAAGAGCAACATAGAAGTGCGCCAAAGAATCGCGCTGGTTTTGCTAAAGGCTTGCGCCCCATAAGCCCTACGGATACTCAAAGAATAATTAGAAATGGCTGGGGAATAGTCAAAGGCAAAAACCAGCACGGGTAAGGTGGTGTAGACAATCCCTAACGCGTTGTTAAAACTAGGGAAGATCAAGAGCATGTCTAATTTCCAATAGGGGATGAGGTAGAGAGAAAAGAGGGCTAAAATAATAATGAGGGGATAGACTAATGCTTGGGTGATTTTGAGCATGATCTTCTCTCCAAAGATCAAGGCTAAGACCATCAAGGTGATCAAGCCCCATGCCAACAAGAGGCGATGAGGGGGTTGTACATGCAATTGCATGCGCATGAAATTCTCTAGGGTGTTGGTGATCCCCACCCCATAGATCAAACAGGCCGGATAAATGGCAAAAAAGTATAAAAAGGTCATCCACTTGCCCAAATTCTCCCCAAAATGCTCTCTGACCACATGGGTAATGTCTGCATTGGGCTCTTTAGCGCTCAGGACAAAATAACTCAAAGCGCGGTGGGCAAAAAAGACCATGGGAAAAACGATCACACACAGCAACACCACAATCCAAAAGCCCCCTAACCCAGCATTGATGGGCAAAAATAAAATCCCCGCCCCCACGGCCACGCCAAATAGGGATAGAATCCAACTGCGATCAAAGGCGCGCGCTTGTTTTTGTTGCATAGATGTCCTTTATCCCCTCAAAATAAGCGTATTGTAATTTTAGCCATGTTAGAGTAAGCTTTTTTATCGCTTCCCTAATTTAAATATCAGCGTAGGTTTGGCTTGACCTCATCCGCCCTTAAGGACCCTAATGGCTTACGAACCCCATAAACAAAGAACCCATACCCCTGTGAGTGGGTATCGCATTGAAGAATTGCGCGCAAAACCCACCGAAAAACTCCTAGAGATCGCCAACGAACTCAAGGTAGAAAACCCTCAAGAGTACAAACGCCAAGATTTGATGTTTGAAATCCTCAAAAACCAAGTCTCTCAGGGGGGCTATATTCTCTTCACGGGCATTTTGGAGATGTCCAATGAAGGATATGGCTTTTTAAGAGGGATGGATGGGAGCTTTTCAGACAACCAAAACGACACCTATGTGAGTCAGTCCCAAATCAAGCGCTTTGCTTTGCGCAATGGCGACATTGTAACCGGGCAAGTGCGCTCCCCTAAGGATCAAGAGAAATACTACGCCCTTTTAAAGATTGAGGCGGTCAATTACCTCCCTCTAGATGAAATCCGCCACCGCCCCCTCTTTGACAACCTAACCCCCCTCTTCCCCACCGAGCAAATCAAGCTAGAATACGAACCCACAAAGGTAACCGGGCGCATGCTCGATCTCTTTAGCCCCATTGGCAAGGGGCAACGCGCCCTCATTGTCGCCCCACCCCGCACGGGTAAAACCGAACTGATGAAAGAGCTAGCCCATGGGATCACGGCTAACCACCCGGAGATGGAGCTCATCATTCTACTGGTAGATGAACGCCCCGAAGAGGTTACGGACATGCAAAGAAGTGTGCGCGCCCAAGTCTTTAGCTCTACCTTTGATCTGCCCTCACACAACCATGTACGCATTGCCGAGTTGGTGCTAGAGCGGGCTAAAAGGCGCGTAGAAATGGGTAAGGATGTGGTTATTTTACTAGATTCGATCACCCGCCTAGCGCGCGCGTACAACGCGATCACCCCTTCTAGTGGCAAAGTCTTAAGCGGGGGGGTGGACGCGCACGCCTTGCACCGCCCCAAACGCTTTTTTGGCGCGGCGCGCAACATTGAAGAGGGGGGGAGTTTGAGCATTATTGCCACCGCCTTAATTGAAACCGGATCGCGCATGGATGAGGTGATCTTTGAGGAGTTTAAGGGCACGGGCAATAGCGAAATTGTACTAGCGCGCAGCATCTCCGATCGGCGTATTTACCCCGCCTTTGATGTGCTCAAATCCGGCACGCGCAAGGATAATATCTTGCTAGGTAAAGACAAACTCACCAAAGTGTGGGTCTTGCGCAATGTGATGCAACAAATGGACGATGTAGAAGCGCTCAACTTCATTTACTCTAAAATGCAAACCACGAAGGACAACGCCGAGTTTTTGGATTTGATGAATCAAGGTTCTTAGTGCGTGTGGGGATTTTTGATAGCGGGGTGGGGGGGCTTAGTGTGCTTAAAAGCGTGTTGCAGGCGCGCTTGTTTGCAGAGATTATCTACTATGGCGACACTGCGCGCGTGCCCTATGGGACCAAAGACCCCCAAACGATCGCGCGCTTTGCCCTAGAAGCCCTAGATTTTTTCAAACGCCACCGCATAGAAATGCTCATTGTGGCTTGCAATAGCGTGAGCGCGTGGGCACTGCCCCAAATGCGTGCGCGCTCTAAAATCCCCATTGTGGGGGTGATTGAGCCTGGGATTTTAGCCATTACTAAAGACACCCCTAAGGACGCTCCTATTTTGGTACTGGGCACAAAAGCCACCATCGCCTCGGGGCGTTATGCTAAGGAGTTGCATGCCCATGGCTACTCCCATGTACAAAGCCTAGCCACGGGGTTATTTGTGCCCTTGATTGAAGAGGGGATTTTAGAAGGTCCCCTTTTGCATGCATGCATGCGCCATTATTTTAACGATCTTAGTAGCACCCCTAGCGTAGTGGTACTAGGCTGTACCCACTTTCCTTGGATTGCCCCGGCCTTAAAAAACTATTTTAAAGATCGCACAGATTGCACATTGGTGCATTGTGGCGATGCGATTGTGCATTATTTACAAGAAAGCTACCGCCTAAGCCCCCTTAAGCACCCCTCTAAAGTGCGCTTTTTTGCTAGCGCAGATGTGGAGGGGCTCAAAGCCCAAGCGCAGGCGTGGTTGGGGTTAGGTGTGATTTCTTAAATCAAACCTTTAAAGAAGTGGGAAAATGGTATAATTCCCGCACACATAGATCACAATTTTCTCAAGACAAGGGCGTGCATGCATTCTTACATGGGCGATAAAATAAAAGTTCTCAAAGGGCTAGAAGCGGTCAGAAAACGCCCGGGCATGTATATTGGCGATACAGGAGTCAATGGGCTACACCACATGGTTTATGAAGTGGTGGACAACGCGGTGGATGAGAGCATGGCCGGGTATTGCGATCACATCAAAGTAACCTTAAGTCAATATGGATCATGCATTGTGGAGGACAATGGGCGGGGTATCCCTGTGGATATCCACCCCACAGAGGGCATCCCTGCTGCCACGGTGGTACTGACTATCTTGCATGCCGGGGGCAAATTCGATCAGGAGAGTTACAAGGTTTCAGGGGGGTTGCATGGGGTGGGGGTGAGTGTGGTCAACGCGCTCTCTATCAAGCTCATCATGACTATCTATCGGGACGGGCAGATTTACCGCCAAGAATTTGAAAAGGGGATTGCGACCACCCCCCTAGAGGTAGTGGGCACAACTAAAAAGCGCGGGACGACCATTGAGTTTTTCCCTGATCCTAGCATTATGGAGGTGGTGGCATTTGATAGCGCGATACTCAAACGCCGTTTTCAAGAAATGGCTTATTTGAACAATAAAATCACTCTAGAGTTTCACGACCAACCCGCTCAAATACATGAAAGCTACCACTATCAAGACGGCTTAAAGCAATTCATCTTAGACAAGCAAACAACTCCGCTCATCTCTGAGATCATCGCTTTTAGCGCACAGGTGGAGGGTATGGAGGTAGAAGTAGCTCTAGCTTATAATGAAAGCTATGAAGAACAAACCTTTAGCTTTGTGAATAATATCCGCACCACAGAGGGGGGCACGCATGAGAGCGGGTTTAAGATGGGCTTGAGCAAGGCGCTCTTAAATTATATCCAAGAGAGCAGCTCCTCTAGGGAGGGGGCTAGTGTGATTCAAGAAGATGTCAAAGAGGGTTTGTCTGCCATCATCTCGCTTAAAATGTTAGACCCCCAATTTGAGGGGCAGACCAAAGCCAAACTAGGGAGCTCTTTTGTGCGCCCCATTGTGGCTAAGCTCGTCTATGAGAAGGTAGCAAAATACTTTGAGGAGAATCCTAGCATCGCTAAGGCGGTTGTACAAAAAGTCTTGCTCGCCGCGCGAGGGCGTGAGGCGGCTAAAAAAGCGCGTGAGATCACGCGTAAAAAAGACGCTTTAAGCGTGGGGACATTGCCGGGCAAACTGGCTGATTGCCAAAGCAAAGACCCTAGAGAATCTGAGCTTTATTTGGTGGAGGGGGATAGCGCGGGGGGGTCAGCCAAACAGGGGAGAGATCGCACCTTTCAGGCGATCTTACCCTTACGGGGCAAAATCCTCAATGTAGAAAAAGCCCATTTGGGCAAGATTCTCAAATCCGAAGAGATCAAGAACATGATCACCGCCTTTGGGTGTGGGGTGGGCAAGGAATTTAATTTAGAGAAGTTGCGCTACCATAAGATCATCATCATGACCGATGCGGATGTGGATGGGAGTCATATCCAAACTTTGCTGATGACCTTCTTTTTTCGCCATTTAAAGCCCTTGATCGAACATGGGCATGTCTACATCGCCCAACCCCCTTTGTACCGCTTTAAAAAGAAGAAGATCGAGCGTTATTTGCGCGATGAACGGGAGTTGAACCACTTCTTGATCGAACATGGGATTGATAGCATGGAGATTGAGGGCATGGGGCGCAATGATCTCTTGGACTTGCTCAAGACTTTGAGTACCTATCGCTCGATCTTGCAAGAATTGGCAAAACGCTCTGTATTGATTGAAGTGTTGCGCGACTTGGTAGAACATCGCATAGAGGGCTTGGGCTTTGAGGCGATCGCAGCGCGCCTAGAGGGTCTTTTCAAAGGGTTGGGCTATCGTATCTTGACCCAACAAGTCTCAGAACAGGGCGCGCATTTCTTTGTACAAACTCCCTTGGGGCTTGTGGAGGTGGGGGTGGATCACGCGCTCTTGCAGGACCCGCTATTTTTAGAGGCAAAAGCCTTATTCACACGCATTCAAGAAATTGACATGGAGGCTTTGGGCATGGATGCCTTGGACTTTTTAGATAAGGTCGAGCAGAGTGCTAAAACAGGGGCGTATATCCAACGCTACAAGGGCTTAGGGGAAATGAATCCCGATCAACTTTGGGAAACCACGATGGCGCTAGAAAACCGCGCTCTCTTGCGGGTTTGCTTAGAGGACGAAGCAAGGGCTGATGCGGCGTTTAACTTGCTCATGGGCGATGAGGTCGAACCTAGACGTGAATACATCCACACGCATGCTAAGGATGTGAAACATCTAGATGTGTGAGACCCATCTCACCCCTAGCCCATCCCCAATAAGGATGCCTTGGGCGCAAGTGAACCTATGAACTACATTGGCTCTAAGTTGAGTCTTGCGCCCTTTTTACTAAAGAGCATAAGCGGGGTCTTGGAAGCGCGCGGGGTAGTGCTTTCAGATTGTATTTTTGTAGATGCCTTTGCGGGCACTTGCGCGGTGGGCAGATTGTTTAAAAATCGCGTCAAACAAGTCATTAGCAATGATCAAGAGTTTTACAGCTTTGTACTGGCTAAAAATTATATTGAAAACACCACCCCCTTGCAACGTGGTACAAAACTCCTAAGGGAGCTAGAGAAGCTCCCCCCCCTAAGGGGTAAAATCTACACCCATTACGCTTTGGGTGGGGGGCAAAATCGGCAGTATTTCAGCGATGCGAATGCGATGAAAATTGATGCGGTGCGCGCTCAACTCGCACACTGGAACGCGCAGAAAAGCATTTCTGAAAATGAGTTTTATTTCTTGCTAGCCTCCTTACTAGAATCTAGCGACAAGGTTGCCAATACAGCATGTGTCTATGGGGCTTTTTTAAAATCGCTGAAAAAAAGCGCCCAAAAAGATTTATGCGTATCTCCTGCACATTTTGATTTGAGCCCCAATCCCCACTACGCCTACCACAAGGACGCACAAGAGTTAATCGCCCATGTCCCCGCCCACATTCTCTACCTAGACCCCCCCTATAATGCTCGAGAATACGGGGCAAATTACCACCTGCTAAACTCTATCGCTTTGTATGATGACTTCACCCCTCAGGGCAAAACAGGGTTGAGAGATTACCAAAAATCGGCATGGTGTAAGAAAAATAGCGTGGCAGAAACCCTAGACATGCTACTTGCCAGTGCCCAAGCCCAATTTATTTTCTTAAGTTACAACAATGAAGGTTTGCTAAGTCCAAAGCAGATTGCACAAATCTTTAATAAACATGGGAAATACAGCCTAAGAAGCCACCAACACACCCGCTTTAAAACCAATGTCTACTCCCCGTCTCTGACAACCACCATTGAGTATTTACATGTCCTAGAGAAGTCTTAGTTTTAGGGGGCAAAAGAAGCTAGTAAAAATCAAATGTGCTACAATGCCACTTTTAGTTTATGCATCAAGGTGTTTGTGTTGATAAAGGCAGGCTGTGTATTTGGATAACCGCTTTTTTTTGATGTGGCTAGCCCCTGTGGTGGCGAGTTTTTTCTCTGTGGATAGACTGACAGGCGGCTGGTTTTATCTTGGGGGGTTTCCTATCAAAGTTGCCTTCTATGGCTTTGCCTTTTTTTACTTATGTTATTTAGCCAGCAGTCTACTAAAGTCTGCGCGCTGGGTGGAAGGGATAAAAAACACGCTTACGGGTTTGAGCCTTTTCTTTGCCTTTGTCCATTTTTACCTCGCCCATTACTTTGAAATGCGATTCACACCCTCTATCATGGATACGATTTTTGCAACTAGCCTTGAAGAGACGCAAGAATTCTTTTCTAATATGGTACTCCCCCATTTGCCCCTCATTCTTGGGTATGTCTTTGTTTGTTGCTTGCTAGTTTTTCTACTGCCATTTCGATGGGCAATTAACCCTAGGCAAAACAAGTGGATTTTAGCGTGTTTGGGTTTGGTGTTTTGCCTGCATACCGCCCGCGCCTTTTATCTCTTTGGTCCTAAAACTGTGCTAAAAGACCCCAATATTCCCCAACAAGTCATGCCCATTGTGCGCGAATTCGTTATGTTTGCATCCAGCCTTTACCATCGTACACAAATCAGCGCCATGATCTCAAGCTTCAAACAACCCCTCCCCAAGGGCTATCTTACCGTGGAGAGCAACAGCGTACCCAATGTGGTGCTAATTGTGGGCGAAAGCGCGTCTAAAAACTTCATGGGAGTCTATGGTTACCCTGTACCCAATACGCCCTTTCTGAGTAGCTTAGTAGAGAGAGAGAGAGATCGCAAAATTTATTTGTCTTTGAGGATGTGATCTCTGCCTTTGCAGGAACAGGCGAGGTGTTTCAAACTCTGTTAAACTATGGAGACCTTGAAAACCAACAAAATACCCCATGGTACCAACATAAAAATTTGGGTTTAATTTTCAACCATGCGGGTTATCGCACCTTTTGGTTAGATAACCAAGAACGCGCCTCTCGCTCAGATGTCTTCGCGCTCTCTTCGCACATCTTTACCCATGCCTTTTACACAAGCGCTCCCTACCACACATACGATAGCCTGCTCATTGATCTTTTTAAAGAAAAGGTCCAACCCCGCCTTAGCAATAAGAATTTTATTTTATTCCACCTGATTGGCAACCACTTGGGCTATGCAGAACGCTTCCCCAAAGCCTTTGCCAAGTTCACCCCTGCAGACATTCCCTATCAAGGTTTGCATGTCCAAGATGAGAAAGACAAGCAGATTGTGGCAGATTATGTCAATTCTTTGTATTACACCGATTATATTCTGAGCGAGATTTTTAAACTCTTTGAGAATAAAGACGCGGTCATCATTTACCTCTCCGATCATGCTCAAGACATCTTTGAGAGCAATCAGACTTATGGACATCGTTGTTCTAGCTTTGGAGTAGAGATTCCCTTTGTGATCTATGTTAGCGATCTCTTCAAACAAAAACATCCTGAAAAGCTCAAACAACTCGCCCAAGCTGTGCATAAACCCTTTATGAGTGATGATCTCATCCACACTCTTTTACCACTAGTGGGGATTCACACAAAGGATAATTTAGAAAGTAAGGATTTATTAAGTTCTAGGTTTGATACCACACGGGTGCGCAAGGTGTGCGCTGGGGTAGAGTATTTTAAGAGATCACATTCCCACTAGAAATTATAGACATAGTGGATGTAAAAAACTAAGCTTCTTTGGAAGGTGAGACCGCTCACGCCCCCATTGACTAGGGTTTTAAAGTAATAGTTGCGCACAAAAGGAATTTTCATGCCCACCTCAAATCCATGATGTTTGTTGGTGTTGACTCTAAGGCCCCATTGGAGAGGCACTTGGAAGTAGCTAGGGTTCATGATTGTGTTAGGATAGCGCAATAGGTTTTTAAAAGCAGCCGCTTGGCTGGTGCTCCACGAACTCCCTGCAAAGGCCAGCCCTACAAAAAAGCCCGCTTGAAGGCGCACATTGTCTATAAAATCAAAAAGATAATCCGCACCCACCCCATAAACATTATTGTTAAGACGAATCCCATTAAAGGTAGGGTTATCATAGCCATAGCTGTAAAACGCGTAACCCCGCACCCCATGCCGTCTTTCTCCCTTACCAAAGAAGTACTTATACCCCCCCTGTAAGGAGAGGCCGTACATGTTGCTTTGCCCCCCCACAATCCCCAAACCCGCAGGTACCCCAAAACTCCCCGTGATGGTGGTCTTTACCAAACTGTATTGAAACCCTGCACTTGCATAAAATCCATTTTTCTCAGCCTCTAAGTTCCCGGCCAAGCCGGCCAACACCGCTATCACCCCTATTGTTTTCCAATGCATCACTTCTCCTAAAAATCAAAATTGCCCTGTTTACCTTTATTCATACTCAAATACACGCTTTGTACATAGGCTTGGCGTAGCGTGCACTCGAGTACAATGCTGCACTTCAGGCACGAACCCACCCCTTTACGTTCTTGACAAGCGAGTACCTTTTGGCACTGGGTTTGCAACTCCTGATCAAAATCATCTGTTGGCATATTGCTCCTTGAGCGCTTGCATTTCTACTTGTGAACCTAAAAAACATGCGCTTTTATCATGCAGGCTCTCTAAGGGGGTATCTAATAAGCGTTGCCCTTGTCCATCCAAAGCCAGCCCTCCTGCACACTCCACCACGAACGCCATAGGATAGACCTCAAAGAGCTTGCGTAGCTTGCCCTTAGGCGCATCTTGAGTGGCTGGGTAGCAAAATAGGCCGCCCTGTTTGTGCAAGAGATGGTGCGCGTCTGCGACCATGCTCCCACTATAGCGCAAACGATACCCTTGATTGAAGAAGTGATCTAAAAAAGCCCTGTATTTTGGACTAAAGTGTTGCCAGCTCCCTCCAGGTGCAATGTTCTTGCCCTGTGGCTTCAAGGACAAATCTTCTTGAGATGTCCATGCCTTTTGGATTTCATTGTAAAGATAATGCGCCACGCGCGCACGTGTGGCAACCACCAATTCTAACTTTGCGCCATAGAGGATATAAGCCCCCATCTCTATAGACTTGGCGATGTCTGCGTCTTCAAAACCCTTGGGGTTATGCGCATAAATCCCAAAAATACTCCCCACTAAGAAATTTGCCCCCACCACACTCGAACCATCGAGGGGATCAAAGGCGATCAAATAGCCCTGTTGACACTCTGTATAACGCGCTTTCTCCTGTTCCTCACTCATCACTCCCCCCACATTTTCTAATTCTAAACAATACTCAAAAATCAGGCGATCCACTTGCACATCTAGTTCTAATTGCATATCCGCCGTGGGGTTTAGATGGGCAGTATAGTGCACGTCTCCGCTTTTAATGTTTTGATACACTTGTGTAGCGATGTGTTGTAGCGCTTCTAAGAATACGTGTTGCGTTGCGGTGTCCATAAAACTCCTTTGGGATGTAAAACGCCTATTCTAGCACAGAAGCGTTTAAGTCAGCCCGGTGCCTTTAAGACATCTTAAACCTAAATGGGCTAAAATGGGGGCTTTTAGCCACAAGGAGGTTAAAGTGAAGGTGTTGTTATTACAAGATGTTAAAAACTTGGGTAAGGCGGGGGATGTTTGCGAAGTCAAGGATGGCTATGGCAATAATTTTCTCATCGCCAAGAAATTTGCCCAGCTTGCCACTAAAGAGGCCCTGAATAAATACAAGGCCGTCCAAAAAAAGCGCGCAGAGCTAGAGGCCCAAGAATTGGCCGCTAAACAAGAAGTTGCCCAAAAGCTAGAAGCGATCACCTTACAGATTGTTAAAAAAGTCGGGGCCAATGGCGCGCTATTTGGTTCAATCACCAAAGAGGAGGTGGTAGAAGCCCTGCTGGGGGCACACGCTTTGGAATTGGACAAGAAAACCTTAGAACTTAAAACTCCCATTAAAAGTACGGGAATTTATGAGATCGATGTCAAACTAGGCCATGGGGTGATCGGCGTGCTTAAAATCGATGTGATTGCTGAGTGATGTTTCACGCCACGACCATTTTAGGGTATAGAACGCATTTTGAGGGTAGGGATTATGCCATCATCGGGGGTGATGGGCAGGTTACCTTGGGCAATTGTGTGGTCAAGGGGAATGCAACAAAGATTCGCACCTTGCACCACAACCAGATTCTAAGCGGGTTTGCCGGGAGCACCGCAGACGCTTTTAGCCTATTTGACATGTTTGAGCGCATTTTGGAGGGCAAAAAGGGGGATCTGTTTAAAAGTGTGGTGGACTTTAGTAAAGAATGGCGCAAGGATAAGTTTCTACGCCGTTTGGAGGCGATGATGATCGTACTCAACAAACAGGCCATTTTCATTTTAAGCGGGACGGGCGATGTGGTCGAACCTGAAGATGGCAAGATCGCCGCTATTGGGAGCGGAGGGAATTATGCCCTGAGTGCGGCGCGCGCTCTCGATCAATGCGCCCACTTACCCCCAAAGAGTCTTGTAGAAAAATCGCTTGAGATCGCTGGAGAGCTATGTATCTACACCAACCAACACATTAAAATCTTGGAGCTCTAATGCACGCGGATAAACTAAACATGACTCCCCAAGAGATTGTCGCCTATTTGGACGACTACATTATAGAACAGCAAGATGCCAAGAAAATGATCGCCATCGCGTTGCGCAACCGCTGGCGGCGTTTGCAACTCAGTAAGGAGCTCCAAGAGGAGGTGATGCCCAAGAATATTTTGATGATTGGCTCAACTGGGGTGGGCAAGACAGAGATTGCAAGACGCATGGCCAAGATGATGGGTTTGCCTTTTATCAAAGTGGAGGCGAGCAAGTACACTGAGGTGGGTTTTGTGGGGCGCGATGTGGAATCGATGGTGCGCGATTTGGTGGCCACTAGCATTAACCTCGTGGAAAGTGAACACAAGGAAAAGAATAAAGAGAAAATTGAAGAATTGATTGTAGAGAAAATCACCAAGAAGTTATTACCTCCCTTGCCTAACGGGGTGAGTGAGGTCAAAAAGGAAGAATACGCGTTGAATTTTGCAAAAACTAAGGAAAAGGTCAGAAGCACGGCCTTAGATCATGTCAAGATCGAAATTGAGTTACATAAAAGACAGGTGGAGGGGGATTTCAATGTTCCCCCAGAAATCATCAAGGTGCAAGAAAGCATCATCAAAGTACTTAACAGAGAGGAACAAAAAGTCAGTAAGGAGATGACCATCAAGGAAGCTAAGGAAGCCCTGCGTCATGATGTCTCACAAACAATCTTAGATAAGGAGGGGGTACAAATGGAAGGGGTGCAACGCGCTGCGCAATCGGGAGTGATCTTCATTGATGAGATTGATAAGATCGCTGTGGGGGTCAAGGAGGGTGCGCGGCAAGACCCTAGCAAAGAGGGAGTACAGCGCGATTTGCTTCCCATTGTAGAGGGGAGCGTGGTGAACACCAAATACGGGCCCGTGGCTACCGATCACATTCTCTTTATCGCTGCTGGGGCTTTCCATTTGAGCAAGCCTAGCGATTTGATCCCAGAACTACAAGGGCGTTTCCCCTTGCGCGTGGAATTAGAAAGCCTCTCTGAGGAAATCATGTATGCCATTCTCACGCGCACAAAAAGTTCGATTATCCGCCAATACCAAGCACTCTTAGAAGTGGAGGGGGTACATTTGGGCTTTGAGCCGGAGGCGTTGCGCGAGCTGGCTAAACTCTCTTACTTAGCCAATCAAAACACGGAGGATATCGGAGCGCGCCGTTTGCACACCACCATTGAAAAGGTATTAGAAGACCTCAGCTTCAACGCGTCTAATTACAAGGGACAAAGCGTGGTGATCACTAAAGAACAGGTGAGTCAAAAATTGCAGAATCTCGTGGATAATGTAGATTTGGCGCGCTTTATTCTCTAATGACTCGAGCCGGTTTTATCGCGCTTGTAGGCTTGCCCAATGCGGGCAAAAGCACCTTGATCAACGCGCTCTTAGGAGAGAAAATCGCTCTAGTCTCGCACAAGGCACATGCCACACGCAAGACTTTAAAGGCCATTGTACCCTTTAGAGATAAGCAGGGGGTAGATTGCCAGTTGGTATTTTTAGATACCCCCGGATTGGCATCCCCTAAAAAACTTCTCGATCAGGCTATGCAATTGCAAAGCGTGCGCGCTTTGCAAGAGTGCGACCTAGCGGTGTTTGTGGCTAGCGCGCGTACAGATGTGCAAGCCTATAGAGATTTTTTAGCGCACTATGGTTCTAAACCCCACATCATAGCTCTTAATAAGATAGACACTCTTAGCCCCCCCCAACTCTTGGCCAAAATCCAACCCTATCAGGTCTACAACGATATTTTTAAGGCATTAGTACCCTTGAGCGCACTCAAGCAGAAAAACCTAGATGTTCTGCTAGAAGAGATCGCTAAACTCTTGCCCTCAGCACCCTTTTACTACGATCAACAACTCCTTAGCGACACGCAGACTAAGGAGCTCTATAGGGAAATGATTCGCGAACAACTTTTTATACACTTGAGTGAAGAGATACCCTATGTGAGCGATGTGATCCTCACCCATTTTCAAGAAGAAGCGCGCTTAGATCGCATCGAAGCCAAAATTGTCGTAGAAAAGACAAGCCAGCAAAAAATGGTAGTGGGCAAGGGGGCATGGGTGATTAAAAAGATTGGTAAACAGGCCCGCTTGAAAATGGAAACCTTTGGAGGAAAAAAGGTGTTTTTGCGCTTAGAAGTGGTGGTGTGCAAAAATTGGAGTCGAGAAAAAGATCAACTTAAAAACATGGGTTATGTGGTAGAATAGCTCTAGTTTTGTAATATTTAAGAGGTGTTGGATGCGCGTCAAGAAGGTATGGTCGGGGGCGTTGTCGTTTGTTTTTATAGGCATGATGGGTTTGCATGCAGATACCTTAATGGGATTTGTAAAAGCCTATCAAGAAAAGGGGATCGATTCCATTGAGCGACTCTTGCAATCTTATTTGACCCAAAGGGAGTTTTGGGAAGATGTGCTAGAGAACCGCGACATCAGCTTTGGCTATTACGAAAACATGGACTATCTCTTTGTGATTGACAAGGCCGACCCCAAGCTCGCGCTCTATGCCTTAGAGGGTGAGAAGATCGTCAAGGTCAATCAAACTAAAGCGCTTGTGGGCTCTAAGGGGGGGGATAAGAAAAGCGAGGGCGATAAAGCAACCCCCATTGGGGTTTATCAGATCCTCAAAAAACTCACGGGTTTGAGTGCTTACTATGGCCCCTTTGCCCTAGAGACCAATTACCCCAACCCTCTAGACATCGCCTTTAAACGTACCGGACATGGGATCTGGATTCATGGCTTGCCCTTGAGTGGAAAACGCGATGAACTCAACACAAAGGGCTGTGTGGCCATTGAAAATGCGATCTTGAAAGATTACGAACAACGCATTAAGGGAAAGAAAGCCCTGCTCATCGTCTATGAGGGCGCACTCAAATACGCCACTAAGGATGAATTGGCCACGATTTTAAGCGCGCTTTACAGTTGGCGGAGCGCATGGGCTAATAACGATCTCGTGGGCTATATGAATTTTTATAGTCCGGATTTTAAGCACGCCAGCGGAATGAATTTTAAGACCTATGAGAAGTTTAAGACCCGCGTTTTTACCAAAAACGAAACCAAGACAATCCGCTTCTCAGGAGTGAATATCACCCCCTACCCCAACACAGAACACCGCCGCCTTTTTAGAGTGGCGTTCAACCAAGACTACAAGGCCTATAAAAAGAACAAGCTCTCTTACTCCTCTCAAGGCCTTAAAGAACTCTACGTAGAACTCAAAGACAACCAGATGCACATCATTATGGAAAAATAGCCCTTTTGGGGATGTGCATGGCTTCATTCCTAACAGATTGAGATCAGCATAGACCTACAATTGCTGGGGGTGTGGGGATATTTATTGCAAGGAGTCCCATGGATTATAAGGGTGGAGTGAAAGCCTTGATCACCCATCTAGAGAACAATCTCTTTGAGCGCGAGAAATGCGCGCGCTTAGTGTTGTTAGCGATATTTGCAGGCAAAGCGATCTTTTTATATGGACCGCCCGGCACGGCAAAATCCATGATCGCTAGAAAAGTCAGCCTTGCCTTTGGCACACCTGAAGATATTTTTGGTCCCCTTGACATCGGGTAACTCAAACAAAACCGCTTAGTGCGCAACACCGGTTATTTTTGAAAATTTACGCTAAACTGCCAAAATGCTTAACAAAGAAGAAATCAAAACATTAAAAGAGATAGAATCTAAGTATTACTTACAGCCTATCTTAGAGCTGATTAATAAGGATATAGACTCCACAAAAATGACATGGTTTGGGATTTTTGATTGTCTCCACCACTATATGATGGAGTCCAGATCTGCTGTGAATGCCTTGATTGAAAAGCGGGTCAGTGATGGAGAAATTAGAGACGCTAACCAGGCTAGAAAGAGTATTGCCGGGAATGCTTTTTCAAGTCTGATTATTTATACTTTTCTCAAGAATAAAATAGGGGGAGCGATTGCGCCCCATATTTTTATCAGCGCAAAGCCCGCACAAGTCCCCCATTTTCAAGAGCTATTTCAAATCCAAATAGGAGAGAAGACTCAAAAGCCCGATGTGGATTTAGTGGTTTATAGCCTTGACTCTGTGGGTGAGTTGAAAAATTGCCTCATTTTATCCCTTAAAACTTCTTTGCGTGAAAGAGTGGCACAAACTTATAAATGGAAACTCTTGATGGAGATCGCTAACTCAGACTCTAAGCTGAAAGAAAAGTACGACATTGTGTATAACCCTCCCATTATGCCCTTAGTGTGTTTTGCAACCATCAACTTTTATAATGAAATTGATCGCCCCCAGCAAAGAGGCATGTTTAAGTTTTTTGATTGCGCTTTTATTGGAAAGCCCATTTATGATAGAGATTTTATTAAACCTTTGAGCTATCTCATAACATACGTTGAAAAGCGACTATGATCGCGAGCGTCTATAATCAAAAATACGATTTTGTAGGACAAAGTTATGCCTCTTTTTACCCCAATTTGCATAAATACCCGGCAACGATGTTGCCCCAAATTGGTTTAGAATTACTCCAAGAGTTTGGAGCGCAAAAAACCAATCTACTAGACCCTTATTGTGGGAGCGGGAGTAGTTTTATCAGTGCTTTAGAATATGGGATCAAGGACCTAAGCGGTTTTGATCTCAATCCTTTAGCCATTCTTATCAGCAGGGCAAAATTGAGTTACATAGACAAAACGGAGCTTTTAGATAAAAAAGAACGCTTATTGGAGTCGATGACACAGCGTTTTAGAATTGAAAATGCTCCCATCACAAATGCCCATTTTTGGATAGAAGAACAAGCGCAACAAGATTTAAGCAACATTTTTTATCATATTAGCCGGGTGCAAAGCGAAGCCAAAACTCTTTTTTTGCTAGCCTTTAGTGAAACCTTAAGGGAAGTCAGTTACACGCGTAACAATGAATTTAAGCTTTTTAGAATGAAAGACTACCAAAACTACAAGCCCAACACCTATGGAGTTTTTTACCACAAGATAGAAACCATTACTAAGCACTATTTGCGTTTTTACCAACGCCATACAAAAAATATCGTCTTTGATCTCTGCAACTCTGGTTTTCAAGCAAGCCAGCGGACTTTTGATACTCTGCTCACTAGCCCGCCCTATGGAGATTCTAAAACCACTGTGGCTTATGGGCAATTTAGCGCCTTCATTAACGAGTGGTTAGGCTTTGAAAACGCGCGGAAATTAGATTCTCAACTCTTGGGAGGCTTGAAAGCTAAAACACTTTACACCAAGGGGGGTGTTGGAAATGTGATCCAAGAAATCGCAAAATTGGATGCAAGACGGGCTTTAGAAGTTTCAAGTTTTTATGATGACCTAGAGCGTAGCATTCAAAATATTATGCCCTCCCTAGCTCACAAAGCTTTGATCTTTTTTGTGGTGGGGAATCGGCGTGTTAAAAACTTTATATTGCCCACAGATCGTTTTATTGTAGAAGTGTTGTGTGCGTGCGGGTGCAAACACTTGAGTACGCTTGAGCGCAAAATTTCTAATAAATCCATGCCCCTTAAAAATTCGCCCACCAACCGCACCGGACTTAAGAGCAAAACAATGGATACAGAGAAAATCGTTGTGTGCCAAAAAAAGTAAAAAGCGTTAGTAGAGTTAGAGCAGGGGGGCAAATAACAAGAGCAAAAGGGCTTTTCTTTGCAGGGGACTAACCCCACGTGTTTAAACCTCGCCCAAATCAAAGCCCTCTTTAACAAAATCAAGAACAATAAAGCTTTAATGCAAATCTGCGATCTGCTTGGGCGCATGAAAGAAATACAAACGGCGTTTGCTAAAAATTGCACAACCATTCCTCATCATGTAAACTTGGGGAGTGGAACCCATAAAATTTAAGACAGCCCGCTCGTAGTAAGATTGACTTTGAGATAATCGTATCTTAGCTCCGTATCTCCATTTAAATAAAAATTTCCCAATGTCTCAGCTACCTCTACACTACGCGCTTTATTCAGAGCGTGGTAGAGCTGCAGGGCTTTCTTGTAGTCTTTATTCGCAAAAACAATGCCTGCCTCCATTAGATCAATTGATGGGGTGCCCCCAGATTCAGTTTTTAGGACACCTAATAGCAACATAACCTAACAACAAACCCCATTTTAAAATGTCTAAACGTATGCGCCCCGTTAGTGTAACTTTTCTAGCTTCTCTAACGCTAAAACCGCATCTTTATTCCCAAATTCTATCGCTTTTTTCAAATACTCTAGGCATACGGGTTTTCCTTGCTAGTTAGCATGCCACTTCGATCTTTATCGCGTGTTTTTTGTGCTATACTCCGTGTTCTCAGGGGAGTTTTAAGCAATGATGTTTAAAGGGGCATGCGTTGGAGTTTCTAGGTTTTGGGGCGGTTTTTGTAGTGGTCTGTCTGCTGTTTTTCAAACCAGCGTATGAGAGGTTAGCTTTTGGGATCTTTGTGGTGGCGTGGTTGGTAGAGCTGGTGATGTTTGTCGCCCACACCTCTAATTTCTTCCCCAATGTGAATTTGTAGGGGGGGTTATGCAGCAAACCCGTAAATTTTACTTCCTCTTTTCTTTGGCCATTATAGGCATCGTTTCTTTGCCCGTGGGGATTGGCAATCTTGTACTGGGCTTTATTTATGGGGATTCGCCCTGTATCCAGTGTTGGGCGGAGCGCCAAAGCATGGTGTATGTGGGCTTGGCCGGGCTGTTTGTCTTGCGCTATGGCCTGAAACCCAAATACCTAGCGATTCTGCTCTTGGTGGTGGCCGGGGGCTTGTATCAAAGTTTTTACCATTATGGTAACCACGCGCTAGAAGATGTGGGGCAGGGCTTTGCGCTCTCTATTTTGGGATTGCACACGCAATTTTGGGCGCATGTCGTCTTTTGGGCGGTGGTGTTGGTACTAGGGGGTTTGTTGCTCTTTGCGCCCAGTTTTGAGATCTTGGCTCAAGAGGGGGGTTATGCAGGGAGCAGGCGCGCCTATCGCGACTTGAGCAAGGCCAACACTTGGGCCTTTCTCATCGTGGGGGGGATTGCCATCACCAACATGGTACAAGCCTTCATCTCCACAGGTCCCTTTCCCTATCTAGGACAGGGCGATCCCATCCGCTTTTCTTGGCATTTAAAAGAAAATGTGTGGAGTACACAAAACTGGAAGCACATGGGCTTTCCTAGAGCTTGGGGCAAGAGAATCATAGAACCTCCCATTTTAGCCGATGACAAACACGCATGGGATCGTGATTATCATAACGCCCCCCTGCAAATCCATAAAACACTCCCCCTACAATCCCAAAAGAGCAACTCTTTGGCCCTAAACGCCCCCATTAGCGATCTTTTATTCTTAAACGCGCCTAGCACGCCCCCCATTAGCACGCCTAGCAACCCCCTAGCCATGCGCGTTGTCTCTGATGGTTGTACCCCAGCCCCTAAGGTTAGCAATTTTTATTTTTCTCCCGACACTTTTGCCGGGGATAATGCGCTATTGAAAAATACCTTCCTTATCGGTACGCAAAAAGAGGGCTTTTATGTGGTCAATAAGAACCTAGATCAAATCTTGGCGCATTTCGTGCTAGACAAATACTATTCTGCCACGATAGAGAATTTTGTGGGCGTGAACATGGTGGGCAATGTGATTAGAGTGATGGGGCAAAATAAGAGCAGTGCGGATGTGCGTTACAATCCCAAGAGCGGGGATAATTTTGCGCAATTTTTGCAGGGAGCGGATCGCTTTGAAGAATTAGGGCGCAACCGCCTACGCACGAGCCGGGCTTCTGCACACTATGTCCTCAGCGCACGCAGCGATGGGGTGCGCACTTACATGCTCAGTGTGCCCAATGCCCGCTATAAGGATTTGATCCTGGTGGGCATGTTGGATCAAGATTTGGGCTTGGACTTTGAGCGCGCGGTGCAAGCCACCCAAAACACCCCCCTAAAGCCTCAGCGCAGCTTGGGCGAGTTTTACATCACCGGACTAGCCCTCTATCAAGGCAAATTATTGGCCCTGAGTAAGGCCTTTAACACCTTGCTTGTGATCGACCCAGCTAGCGCACAGATACTAGATGCCTATGGTCTGCCTAGCCAAATTCACAACCCTAGCGCGCTCGCTTTAGTGGACGATGCGTTGGTGGTGGTGGGCTATGAAGGGGGGCAAAATGCCTTTTACACCCTAGATTTAAGCGCCTTTGCCCCCAACATGACCCCCCTTGTGAACCAAGCCCCAAAAGCCCCCCAATTGCGCTCTCAAGGCTGCTAAAGCAAGCTCTTTAGCAGAGATACAAAATTTGGGCTAATGGGCGCGGGGGTGTGGGTGGTTTGGGAGATAAAGCCTAGTTTGACCTGCATGCAAAAGAGGCGCGTGCTTTGGGGGGCAACTCTTAACACCTCTTGCTCCAAGATCACGCTCACTTTTTTAAGTTCTTTTAATCTTGTAAAAACCTCTAAAGTGTCGCCCAATTTGCCCGGGGCCAAAAATTGCGCCTGCAGAGATTGCACCACAAAAAAGCCCTGTTGATCGTGGGGGCTAAGATGGTTTGCAAAGAAAACCTCACTTCTAGCCCGTTCGCAATATTTAAAATAATTGGCGTGGTAGACGATTCCACCACAATCTGTGTCTTCGTAATAAACCCGGTAACGCATAGTGATCCAAATAGTATAAAAGGCAGAATTTTATCTAAATAAAGTAAATATTAATTCTTACTATGCTAGCATGCAGTTTTTTTTATTCCAATAGAAAGGAGCCTTAAGTGAACAACTTCTCCAAGTTAGGCTTTGTTTTGGCCGCTTTAGGGAGTTCCATAGGATTAGGACACATCTGGCGTTTTCCCTACATGGCCGGCACCAGTGGCGGGGGTGGCTTTGTGATCCTCTTCTTGATCCTCTCACTCACCATAGGGCTCGTCATGTTGATTGCAGAAATGGTGATAGGCCAGAGCACGCAAAAAGATATCGCCTGCGCCTTTGTGGAGTTAGACCCCCACCCGGAGCGCAAAACTTGGCGTTATGCCGGACTAATGCTCTTTACGGGCCCCATCATTTTAACTTTTTATGGCATTGTGTTGGGCTGGGTATTTTATTATTTAGCGGTGGTGAGTTTCAATCTGCCCACCGATGTCAAAGCGTCTGAACAAATTCTCACCACCCTTTTGAGCGATTCGATTGGGACGCAGGTTATTGGGCTGGCTGTGGTGCTCTTGCTGAGCGCGTGGGTGGTCTCTAGGGGGGTCAAAGATGGGATTGAAAAGCTCAATTTCATCTTAATGCCCTTGTTGTTCATTATCTTTATTGGCTTGCTCATCTATGCCTCAACTCAAAGCTCTTTCCACAAAGCCCTAGATTTCATGTTTGGGATTCGCTTGGCTGAGTTCAACCAAAAAGTTTTTGTGAGCGCGCTCGGGCAGGTTTTCTTTGCGCTGAGTTTAGGCATAGGGATCAATATCGCCTACGCCTCTTCTACGCATTATAGGCAAGATTTGCTCAAAAGCGCAATCTGGATTGTCTTGCCCGGGATTGCCATTTCCTTGATGGCAGGTTTGATGATCTTTACCTTTGTCTTTGAATACGGGGCTAACCCCTCTCAAGGGGCCGGGCTTATCTTTGTGTCTCTGCCCGTAGTGTTTTCAAAAATGGGGGTGATGGGGAGCGTGGTTTCTGTCTTGTTTCTATGCGCTCTAGCCTTTGCAGGGCTAACTTCTACCATCGCTCTCTTAGAACCGCCCGTGCAGTACTTGGTGGATAAGAATTATTCGCGCTTCAAAGCGACATGGGCACTTACGGGAGTTGTTTTTGTCGTGGGTGTGGTGCTGGTGTTTTCGTTGAACGCCAAGTACGGCGCGTATTTGACCTTCTTTGGGAAAAATCTCTTTGATTTAGCAGATTTTTTCTCTACCTCCATTTTAATGCCTTTTTGGGGGCTGGTTTCTGTGCTCTTTGTGGGTTGGGTGGTGAGCAGAACCAAACTTTACGCGGTGAGCCTGCACTTTTTAAACAAGTGGATGTTTTCCGTGTGGGTGTTTTTGCTCAAATTCATCGCGCCTGTCGTGATTTTGGTGATCTGGGCTGTGAAAATCCTACAGGATTAGTATGGGTTTTTCTAGACTAGGCTTTATTTTAGCCACTCTGGGAAGCTCCATTGGGCTGGGGCATATTTGGCGTTTCCCCTACATGGCTGGGAGCAATGGGGGAGGGGCCTTTGTTCTGCTCTATTTGGGGCTCACCCTTACTTTGGGAGTGGCCATGCTCTTGGTGGATATGATCATTGGCAATTTGGGGCGCAAGGATGTGGTTTCTTGCTATGAGCACCTCAACACTGAACATAAGAAAGTATGGGCTTGGAGCGCGTTTTTGCTCTTGAGTGGGCCCATTATCATGTCCTTTTATGCCGTGGTATTGGGTTGGATTCTCTATTACTTGCTCAAGGTGAGTTTCCATTTACCCCCCTCCCTAGAAGTGGCGCAAAAAACCTTTGAGACCTTGAGCTCAAGCGATCTGGTGTGGGAAGTGGCTGGCTTTAGTCTGTGGCTGTGGCTCACGGTGTGGATTGTCTCTAAGGGGATTAAAGAGGGGATCGAGCGGCTCAGTTTGTGGCTCATGCCCTTGTTGTTTTTGGTCTTTATTGGCCTGCTCCTTTATGCCATGACCTTGCCTAGTTTTTCTCAAGCGCTTGCGTATATGTTTAGCTTTGATACGAGCAAGATCACCTTTAAAGTGCTCTTAAAAGCCCTGGGGCAGATGTTCTTTTCTTTGAGTTTGGGGGTGGGCACGATCACCACTTATGCGGCCTTCACGCGCTCCAATGAAAATCTCCTAGGGAGTTCGCTTTGGGTTGTCTTGCCCGGCATTGGGATTTCTTTAATAGCGGGCTTGATGATCTTCACCTTTATCTTCAATTTCCATGGCGAACCTTCCCAGGGCGTGGGGTTGGTCTTTATCTCCTTGCCCTTGATCTTCCATAGCATGGGCGCAACCGGGTCTTTCATCGCCTTTTTATTCTTTTTAGCCTTGATCTTTGCAGGGATCACCTCCACGGTTTCTCTCATAGAGCCAGCCATTCTCTATTTGATGCACCGCCTAAAATGGAGTCGCTTTAAAGCGTCCTACTTGGTGGGCTTGGGGATTTTTCTTTTGGGTTTGTTGGTGATTCTCTCCATCCACAAGGACTATTCTAAAGCCCTCACTTTCTTCCATAAAAGCGTCTTTGACTGGGCGGATTTCATCACTTCTTCGGTATTGATGCCCTTGGGGGGGTTATTCTCTCTGATTTTCTTGGGTTGGTTTATGCGCAAAAAACGTATCTACAAGGCCAGCGCACGCTTTTTAAGCCGTCCTGCTTTTTTGGTGTGGTTTTTTGGCGTGCGTTTTGTCGCGCCTGTGGTGGTGCTCCTCATTTTGCTACTGCCGTTTTTCAAAAATGCGTAGCGTTCTTTTAATTCTATGTACCTCCCTCCTGCTTAAGGGCACAGAATTGAGCTCTTTTCAGCTCAAAAACAGGGGCTATATCTCAGACACCCCCTATGAGAGTTTCTATAAGCCGGACTTTTACAGCCTTAGGGACGCTTGGGAGATCGCCCCTACAAAACCCAAAAAATCCCACCCCTTTTTAGAATTTGCCAAGAAATACCTAGAGATCATGGACTATAGGGGCACTTATTTCATGCCCTATTACCATAGCTTCACACCCATTTACCAATGGTACCACCCCGACATCAACCGCTACCAAAGCACGGAGTTTAAATTCCAAGTCAGCTTCAAAGTCCCAGCATTCAGGCGTTTTCTCTTCACCGCAGGCACGCTCTATTTAGCCTACACCCAAACCAACTGGTTTCAAATTTACAACAACCCCCAGAGCGCGCCCATGCGCATGGTCAACTACATGCCCGAGCTCATCTACATTTACCCCCTCAAGCTCCCTATTTGGCATGGCAAATTGGGTACGCTGAGCGAATTTTGGATCGGTTGGCAACATATTTCCAATGGCATTGGAGGCAGGCAGTGTTACCAGCCCTTCCGCAATGGGAATCCCACTGATGCCTTTCCTGGAACACCCGTTCACATTACAGAAGAGAATAAGCAAATAATTGTTCAGCAGGGGGGGCTTGATGGGGGTTGTCGCTCAGTGAGCGCGGGGCAACGCCCGGTTTTTCACCTGGTGTGGCAAAAGGGGGGTTTTAAACTCAATGTCGCCTACTGGCCCTATATCCCCTATAACCAATCCAACCCCAATTTGATCGCCTATATGGGTTATGGGAACGCCTTTATGGAGTACCGGCGTGGGAGACACCACTTTGAAATGCGCATCTACGATCTCTTCACGCAGTATTGGAGATACAAGCGTTGGCATGGCGCGGTGCGTTTGGCCTATACTTTTAGAATCAATCCCTTTGTAGGCTTTTATATGCAGTATTTTAACGGTTATGGCGATGGGCTCTACGAATACGATGTGTTTTCTAACCGCTTTGGGATGGCATTCGGCTTAGTCCCTAACATAAGGTAGTTCATGGGGTTTTTGGATCATAAAAGCGTGCTCATCACCGGGGGCACGGGGAGTTTTGGGAAGGCGTGCACGCGCGCGCTTTTGTGCGCGCACAACCCTAAAAAAGTGATCATCTATAGCCGTGATGAGCTCAAACAATACCAAATGGCGCAACGCTATAACGACCCTAGAATGCGCTTTTTTCTAGGCGATGTGCGCGATAAAGATCGACTCTGCGCGGCGATGCAGGGGGTAGATGTCTGTATCCATGCCGCCGCGCTCAAACATGTCCCCATTGCCGAATACAACCCCCTAGAGTGCATCAAAACCAATATCCTAGGCGGGAGCTATGTGATTGAGGCGTGCTTACAGGCGCAAGTAGGGCATGTCATTGCTTTGAGCACGGATAAAGCGAGCAACCCGATCAACCTCTATGGCGCGACCAAACTCTGCAGCGACAAACTCTTTACCAGCGCTAACAACATGAAGGGCAAGGCGCGCACAAAATTTAGCGTGGTGCGTTATGGGAATGTCGTGGGGAGTAGGGGGAGTGTGGTGCCCTTTTTTAAATCGCTTGTGGCACAGGGCGCGCAGAGTATCCCCATCACCGACACGCGCATGACCCGTTTTTGGATCACCCTAGAAAAGGGGGTGAATTTCGTGCTCAAGAGTTTGGAGCGCATGCACGGGGGGGAGATCTTCGTGCCCAAAATCCCTAGCATGGAGATTGTGCAGTTGGCTAAAGCCCTTGCCCCCCACTTGCCCTTAGAGATTATAGGGGTGCGCCCCGGGGAGAAATTGCACGAAGTGATGATTAGCTCTGATGACAAAGCCCTAGAATTTGCGCATTTCTACATTTTAGAGCCGGCTATCTCCTTTCAAACCCCTATAGATTATCGCAAAACCCTATTAGGAGAATGTGGGGTGGAGGTGTCTGAGGGCTTTAGTTACAATAGCCTAGACAATCCAGACAAACTAGACGCGCCCACTCTTTTAAACATGATCGCAGGCTTGGATCGCCATGCTTGAGACTTTAGATTGGCTTTATGCCACCACACCCCTACAGGGCAAACGGATTTTATTATTGGTGAGCGGGTCTATTGCGGTCTATAAGTCTTTGGACTTGGTGCGCGCTTTTATGAAAATGGGCGCGCAAGTGCGCGTGGTGATGAGCGCGGGCGCGTGCCAATTTGTCCAGCCTTTGAGTTTTGAAGCGTTGAGTCAGGCAAGCGTGCTCACGCCCAGCAGTGAGCGTTGGAATTTGCAAGAGGGGCTGTGTGCAAATCACATCAGCTACGCCACATGGGCGGATTTGGTGGTGGTCGCCCCGGCTAGTGCGAACACCTTAGCTAAACTTGCCTGTGGTTTGGCAGACAATGTGCTGTGTAGCACATTTCTAGCTAGTTGTGCGCCCAAAATTCTAGCCCCTAGCATGAATACCCAGATGTGGCTAGCTCCCCCCACTCAAGAGAACTTAAAGCGTCTAAAGGCTTTGGGCTGTGAGATTGTAGAGCCTAGGGTGGATTTGCTCGCGTGCAACACCACAGGCAAGGGCGCGATGGCGCAAGTTTTAGAGATCGTGTGTGCAGGGGTGCGCGCGTTGGAGCGCACGCCCTTTTGGCAGGACAAGGAAGCTGTGGTTACAGGGGGGGGGAGTGTGGAGAATATTGATGCGGTGCGTTGTATCTCCAATCATTCTAGCGGCTTGCAGGCTAGCGCGCTAGCTTTGGTGCTTTACTTCAAGGGCGCGCGGGTGCGCTTGATTTCTAGCGTCTTTCCCCTAGCCTTGCCCGCTAGCATAGAATCCATCGCCCTTAAAAGCGCGCAAGAATATTTAAAAGCCTTGCAAGCTAGGCAAAACCTCCAAAATCCCCCTTTTTTATTCATGCTCGCTGCCATTAGCGATTACAAACCCGCTCAAACCCATGCGGGCAAACTCAAGAAACACGCGCTAGGCGCGCGCTGGTCTTTGGAGTGTGTGCAAAATGTAGACATTTTATGCGCCCTGCAGGGGTATCATAAAGTCGCCTTCAAGGCAGAAGAAAATCTAGATCAAGGCTTGCACAACGCCCAAAAACTCTTAGAGAGTGTGCAAGAGGGGGGGAAGGGGTGCGCTGTGGTGTGTCTGAATACCTTAGAGCAAAGCCCCTTTGGGGCGCTAGAAAACCAGATGTACTTTTTGAGCGCGCGGGCGTGTCGCCACAGCGCGCGCACCGACAAACTCCGCTTGAGTTTTGAAATTTTGGACTTTGTGCAGGAACAAATACAGGGCGATCCTTGATGGCGTTGTTTAATGGGGCTAGAAACAGCAAGATAAACCATATAAAATTCTACAAAGTTATACAAATTTTCTTATAGGTTTATTTTTGCTACAAAAGCCCCAATTTTGCCAGAACAGGCATTGCCTTATTAACGTATTAACTCCCCTTGATCTGGGCTAGCAATCTGTCTATCTCCGCTTGCAAATGTTTTAAATCCTTAGAATTGTCCAACACAAAGGGACTCAAAGATTTTTTGATCTCAATGTCCATTTGGGCGTTGAGGCGCTGCTCTATTTGTTCTAGGCTTAAATGATCGCGCGCTTGTAGGCGGGTAATTTGCAAATTTCTAGGCGCATAGATCAGTACCACCTGAGAAATCCCATAGCTTTTCACCCCCTCAATTTCATAGAAGAGGGGAATGTCTAAGAAATAGGGTTGGTGGTGGGCTTCTAGCTGTTGGGCTTGTTCTAGCAGACGCGCGCGCACTTTGGGGTGGATCAAGGCTTCCAGCTTGGCGCGTGCGTTTGAGTCACTAAAGATAAGGGGGGCTAGGGCTTGGCGGGTGATAGTGTTATGAGTCGCCACCTCAGCGAAGAGATGGGCGATTTGTGCGTTATGCGTGTCAAAGAGTTCATGGGCGATCTTATCGGCATCTAACACGCTATAGCCATGCAAACTCAAGAGATTAGCCGCCGTGCTCTTGCCCGTGCCAATCCCCCCGGTGAGCACAAAGGCGTGTTTTAAGCTCAATTTTTGAGCAGACGCGCGCACGCCCCCTTAAGCCACTGGGGCTGGGCAAAGGCGGCGTGGTGGATTTCGGCGTTGTAATAGCGCAAGCCATCGAGCATGTCAATCTTTTGGAGCAACATGTCAGCTAGAGGGTGGTAGCACTTAGAAGCAAAGAGATAAACTTGAGGAGTGGGGGCATAAGGAGTGTTAAAGGGCATGAGGATTTGTGCGCAACCCTGCAAGCTCGTCAGCGCGCCCTTGAAAGCTTCTTGTTCCAACAAGGGGTTAGGGACACTTAACAACATCAACCCCTTAGGGTTTACCATGCGTTGCAAGCCGTCCACTTGGTGGGCATTGGGGGTGCTTAGAGAAATGATGATGTCATAGGGTTGCAAGTCTAGATCGAGGATTTTATCATAGAGCTTGAAGCGGGCATGGGATTTGGTTTCTGCAAATTGGGGCAAAAAGGCATGCAGATTCTCCAACATCGCGCGATCTTCTTGCACAAAATCCACATGCAAGCCCTCATACTTGAGCAACTCAAAGGCAATTTGGGTGTCAAACCCTCCGGTGATGAGGGCGCGCTTAGGGCTGGGGTGTACGCACGCGCTCACATGTGCTAATAACTCGCTTTGGATAAAAGGATAACTTTGAAAAAACATCCACTCTTGCGTGTTATTGCGCACAATGCCCATTTGGGCACAATCTGTTCCAACAATTTCTAAATGGTGTGTCATTAAAACTCTTTACGCGGGTCTTGTGCCCCATACATAACGTGGGCTTTGTTGTCAACCACGATGGCGTTCACATCGCCCATAACGGGCTTGATTACGATCTTATAGCCCATTTTCTCTAAATTCTGTTGCACATCTTTGACCATGCCAAAGGGTTCTGTGCGGATTTCATCGGGCAACCATTGCATGTGGAAACGCGGCGCGCTCACAGCTTGAGAAATGTTCATGCCATGATCGATCACATTGCTAATCACTTGCAACACTGTAGTGATAATGCGCGCGCCTCCGGGACTGCCCACCACCATAAAGACCTTATTGTGTTTGAGCACAATGGTGGGCGACATGGAGCTCAAGGGGCGTTTGCCCGGCTCAATGGCGTTGGCATCGCCCCCAATCAAACCATAGAGATTGGGCACGCCCGGTTTGATAGAAAAATCGTCCATTTCATTATTGAGCAAGAAGCCCGCCCCATTGATGGCTGCTGCGCTGCCATAATAGTCATTCACGGTGTAGGTGATACTCACCGCATTGCCCCATTTGTCCGCAACAGAATAATGCGTGGTGTTCTTGCCTTCATGGATCTGCCCTAGCCCCGGGCGCACTTTCGCGCTATCTGTGGCTTTGTTGGGCAAGATGTTTTCATAGATTTTCTTGGCATATGCCTTGCTGGTGAGCTTTTCAGTGGGGACAGTGATAAAATCGGGATCTCCCATAAAAACCGAGCGATCCGCATAGGCTTGGCGCATCGCTTCTGCCATGATGTGGATTGTTTGGCTAGAGCCAAAGCCTAGCGCGCCAATGTCGGCGTTCTCCATGGTGTTGAGGATTTGGATAATGTGCGTACCCCCTGAGCTAGGAGGTGCCATAGAAATGATCTTATAGCCCCTATAACTGCCCTCAATGGGTTTACGCCACACGACTTTGTACTGGGCTAGATCTTCTTTAGTGATGATCCCTCCGTTCTTCTTCATGTCTGCTGCGATCAAATCTGCGATCGCGCCCTTATAGAACGCTTTTGCGCCCTCGTTTTTGATCAAAGTTAGGGTTTTAGCCAAATCTTTTTGCACCAAAAGATCCCCCGCACTATAAGCCACCATGCCCCTTTTCAAAAAGTATTTACGGCTACTGGCGTATTTGGCAAAACGGGGTTTGGCATCTAGCATGGTCTCCCCCTGTCTTTGGGTGAGTCTAAAACCCCTTTGGGCGAGATCGATGGCGGGTTGAATCAAGCTAGATAGCTTGCGTGTGCCGTATTTTTTCAACATCGCATCCAATCCTGCTACAGTGCCGGGCACCCCGGCAGCCAAATAGCCATCTGTGCTCAACTTGGGGATCACCTTACCCTCTTTATCTAGGTACATGTTTCTAGTGGCTTTCAAAGGGGCTTTTTCTCTAAAATCCAAAGTGATATTCTCCCCATTAGCCAAGTGAATCACCGCAAAGCCCCCTCCGCCCAAATTGCCCGCAGCCGGGTGCACCACTGCTAGCGCATAACCCATCGCCACGGCTGCATCAATGGCATTTCCGCCTTCATCTAACACGCGCTGGGCGATTTTATCGGCTAGAGGGTGGCTAGAGAGGGCTAGTGCCTTGCCTTTAATGGGAGGCAAGCTCGCTGCAATGGCACTACTAGCAAACCCCACACTCACCCACAGCGCTACGAACGCATGCTTTATTTTGAACATAAAAAAACTCCTAACATAATGTAATGGGCGATTTTAACATGACTAGACTTACAGCCAGCACAATTAGGCTATAATATGCCAAACTGACAAAGGACGCTTGTGGTCTTGGCTCTCAAATACCGCCCCCAGCATTTTAAGGATTTGGTGGGGCAAGAAAGCGTGTCCCAGACCCTCAGCTTGGCTTTAGAACAGGGGCGTTTGGCGCATGCGTATCTATTTAGCGGACTTAGAGGCTCTGGCAAGACCTCCAGCGCACGCATTTTTGCGCGCGCCTTGCAGTGTAGCAAAGCCCCCACTAGCACCCCTTGCGATGTTTGTATCAATTGTGTAGACGCTTTGCAGAACAAACACATGGACATTGTTGAAATGGACGGCGCGTCTCATCGGCGTATTGAGGATGTGCGCGAACTCATCGAACAGACCAAGTATAAACCCGGTATGGGCGCTTTTAAAATCTTTATCATTGATGAAGCCCACATGCTCACTAAAGAAGCCTTTAACGCGCTTTTAAAGACTTTAGAAGAGCCCCCCGCGCATGTGAAATTCATCTTAGCCACCACCGATGCGCTCAAATTACCCGCCACGATTTTAAGCCGCACCCAGCATTTTCGTTTTAAAAAGATCGCGCCTAAAGCCATTGTGGCGCATTTGCAAAAAGTCTTAGAAGCCGAAGGGGTGATCTACCAAGAGGGGGTGTTGGAGATGTTGGCTAGAAGCGCACAGGGGAGTTTGCGCGACACCCTCACGCTCACAGAACAGGCGATCAGTTACTGCAACGCCAATTTAACCCTAGAAGCCACCGCGCAAATGCTAGGCATGGTGGATAGCAAGGTCTTGAATGATTTTTTTCAAGCCATAGAGAGCGATCCGGCACGCGTGCGCGCGCTTTTGCAAACACTGAGTAGCTACGATCCTCAAATGATCTTAGAGGAAATGGCGATCTTTCTCAAAGACGCGCTCTTAGAAGAGAGATTTTCCATTCCTCTACTGGATCGCTGGATGGGCATTTTAGCCCAAGCCAAGAGTCTCTTATACACGGGTGCAGATGGGGATTTTGTGCTCGCCTTGAGCGCGCTCAAAATGCAGGCAACACAAACTCCTCAAGCCCCCTCTAAAGCCTCCACAGAGCGCACCCTGCAACCCCCAACCCCCCAATTGCCCACGCCAAAAGCAACCCAGACAAACCCCACTCCCAAAGAGTTGTTTAGCCAGCTCATCGCTAAACTCTATGCGCACCAACAAGAATTAGGCGCGCTCTTTGAAAAGCACATACGCTTTCATAATTTTCAGAACAAAATCCTACAATGGCAATCGGACGCGCCTCCCGACACTAGGGAGGTTTTGAAAACACACTATCCCATCATCCTCCAGAGTGTGCAAGAAATTTATGGGAGTGGGGTGGAGATTCAAGCAGTCAAGATCGCACCCCCTAGCGCGCCCGCACAATTGGCACAAGGAGAGCAAGATATTGTAGGGGCGGTACAAGAACATTTAGGGATTGTGCAGATCAAGGTAGAAAAATCATGAGCATTGTGGCGCATTTAGCGCATTTAACCCCCATCTTGGATCGCCTAGATGGCTGGGTGAGATGCCACACTTTACCCATCGTCATTCTCTTACAAGGGGAGTTGGGCAGTGGTAAAACCACTTTAGTGCAACGCTTTTGCCAAGCCCACCGCGCCCCACAAGCCACCTCGCCCACTTTCAGCGTGATGCACACCTACCCGGCTGAGGACTTTTGCATTTACCACTACGATTTTTATCTCAAAGAGATCCACGAGCTCTTAGAAATGGGCGTGTTGGAGTCTTTAGAATGCAAGGGGGTGCATTTTGTAGAGTGGGGTTCTGACGCGCTTAAAGAGATGTTAATCAAACTAGGCTTTAGTGTGCTCACGCTTGAATTGCAAGCCCATCAAGAGGCGCGCATTTATAGGTTTAGTGATGGATAAACTCAGCGCGATTCACTTGAGCAAACAGATCAAAAAGACCATGATTGTACACGATGTGTCTTTAGAGGTGCAAAGCGGGCAGGTGGTGGGCTTGCTAGGACCCAATGGAGCGGGCAAAACCACGACCTTTTATATGATTTGCGGGTTGTTGCGCCCTAGCGGAGGGAGTGTAGCGCTCAATGAGATCGATCTCTCCAATTACCCCTTGCACAAGCGATCCAATCTAGGCATTGGGTATCTGCCCCAAGAATCGAGCATTTTTAGAGATTTAAGCGTGTTGGATAATTTGATGTTGGCTGCCCAAACCACCTTTAAAAGCTCCAAAGAGGCGATGCAACGCATTGAAGAGATGCTAGAAGCCTTTAATATCCAAGCGATTCAAAAGCGCAAGGGCATGTCTTTGAGCGGGGGAGAGCGGCGGCGTGTGGAGATCGCTAGAGCCTTGATCAAAAGCCCTAAATTTATCTTGCTTGATGAACCCTTTGCTGGGGTAGACCCTATCGCGGTGTTAGATATTCAAAAGATTATCGAGAGGCTGGTAGAGATGAATATTGGGGTGCTCATCACCGATCACAATGTGCGTGAAACCTTGAGCGTGTGCCACCGCGCGTATGTGATCAAGAGTGGCACTCTGCTAGCTAGTGGCAGCAGCGATCAAATTTATGACAACGAATTGGTCAGAAAACACTATTTGGGCGAGCATTTTAAGGCATGATGGCTATTTTACGCCCCACCCCCACCCCCAAAGGCAAGCTTTCAGCCACGCTCAAGAGCTGGCTACCTATTTTGCAGAGCGGCCCCTTAGAAATAGAAGAAACCCTGCAAACTTACGCGCAAGACAACCCTTGCGTGCATGTACAAAGCGCGTTGAGCACAGATTTTAGCGCATGCCAATTCCACAAACCCCCCCGCCCCAACGCGCCCAGCCTTAAAAACGCCATGAGCGACAAGATTGAGAGTTTGAGCGTGCGTAAATCCACCCTTTATGAAACACTCAACCAACAACTCCTCCCCCCTCTTTTTCCCACAGAGATGTCTTTGCAGATTGCCCAAGACATCATTGAGAACCTCAATCATGAAGGCTATTTTGAAGGCGATGTGCACGCGCTGGCTGGGGGGCTGGGTGTGGAGGCGCAAGACTATGAAAAGGTGCGCCAGCGCTTTGCCTACCTAGACCCCCCGGGTGTGGGCGCGCGCGATGTACAGGAGAGCTTTTTTTTTCAGCTTGTCCAACATAGCGAGTTGGATACACAGACCTATGAGCTGTGCGCCAAAATTTTGGACAATTTAGAACAGCACAAAGAACATAGCCACACCCCGGGTTATGCCCAAGCGATGAAAATTATCACTTCTTTTAAAAACCCTCCCGCCTTGGATTTTCACGACCCCTCGCCCCTCGTGATCCCCGATATTTTAGTGCTCGAAGAGCAGGGTGAAATTTCGGTACAACTCAACGATAGTTACTACCCTAAAGTGATCATTGAAGAGCCCAAAATCAAAGAATCCAACGATTACCTCAAAGAAAAACTCAAAGAGGCGCGGGATTTAGTGGATGCCTTGCAAATGCGCCAACAGACAATCTTAAAGATCGGGCTGATGTTGGTAGAATACCAGTATGATTTCTTCAAGGGCAAGGAGATCAAGCCCATGCGCTTGGTGGACATTGCTAATGAATTTGGCTATTCGCCTAGCACAATCTCTAGAGCCATTTCCAACAAGTATTTAGAGTGTACGCGCGGGATTTTCCCCATCAAGAGTTTCTTTACCACCGCTCTAGAGGGCGACATCTCCAACGCGTCGATCAAGGATTTTATTTTGGGGTGTATCAAAGCTGAAGATCCGATCAAACCCTTGAGCGATCTCAAAATCTTAGAACTCGTAGAGGCTAAATTTCACCTCAAAATGGTGCGGCGTACCATCACCAAATACCGCAAGCTTTTAAATATCGCCAGCTCTTCGGAGCGCAAAAAACTCTATGGCATGCGCGCCAAGCATTAAGCCTAGGCGTGCTAGAATACTCCTAAAGGACGCATATGGCATTCACACAGCACAGCAGTAGAACGCGTGCCAACCACCATAACCTGAGCGATGATGCCCTCTTGGAAATGTTTAATCTGTACAACGCCACTTCCTGCGATCAACTCGCCCCCCATAGGTTGCAGGGCTATTTGAAGGCTTTCCAGTTTTACAAACAAATCATCTTGGGGCATTGCGCTCATGGAAAGGTGTTTTATCGCCTAGCCCAAATGTATGAGAGAGGGGAGGGGGTGTGCCAAGACGAACGCAAGGCTTTGGATTGCTATGAAGGAATTGTACAACACAGCCCCATCACCCAATGGATTTATATTAATGCGCTCAATAAACTGATTTATGCCTATGAGATGGGTACATGGGGCGTGCCTCAAGACACGCAGAAGGCTCTAGAGTATAAAGGCAAACTGCAGGAGAGCAAGTCCGCGATGATGGGCAGGGCGTTGCGCCTGTATTTCAAGAAGCGCGCACCCAAGAAACCCAAGAAGATTTCATATTAAAGGACATGTATGCCAGATAGACTAGCCAACTTGAGCGATGACGCTCTCCTCACCCTTTTTAACCACTATAACCAAAGCGCCCCGTTGGGCGCGCCCCACCTAGTGCGTGCCTATCTGGATGCCTTTGGGTACTTCAAACGCATCGCGCTAGGAGAAACAGATTTTGGTTACGAGTTTTACGCGTTAGGAAAGGCTTATGAGGAGGGTTTGGGCGTGCCCCAAGACACCCCCAAAGCCCAAGCCCTTTACACAGAGGCAATCAAACATTACCAGGTGTATGAGGGCGATGAAGAAAAACACCTAGAGGCGATGCGCCTCCTAGAGAAATGGCTCTGATGTGCCATTGTGGTCTCTTTTGTAACGATGAGTGCGCTCGCGCTCGCATTCGTCATGCGCCCTGTGGTCCCGCTGGTGGGTATTAAGAGGGTTGTAATAGGAATTGCACACTCTAGGGGGCTGCCCATAGGCACTGGGTTCTTGCTGAGAACCCTCCAAGAGGGCGATTGTCGCGCCATCTGTGGGCGTGCTCGCAAAAACCTCCAAGTGGTTGCGAGGGGCATGCGTGTGATCGCCGGGGGCATGCACAGGCAACACTTCCAATGAAACCCCTAAGCGAGTCGCGAGTTCCTGAAAACTTCCTAAATCGTCTTGTTTGATATTTCGGATCAACAAATCCATACAATCTCCTTTGAGTTTAGCTCGAGTTTAGCCTCAAGCCACTCTACCTTAATCGAAAAAAAACAACCAACACCTAACCACAACCCCAAAGCAATATGCTATAATGCGCCCATACGATCGTGGAGAAACTATGGACATTAAGAATGCTTTTTTGCAACATTTTGAACACCTAAACCATGTGCGCGTACCCAGTTCTAGCCTTGTGCCCGATGATTCCAGCTTGCTCTTCACCAATGCGGGCATGGTGCAATTCAAAGACATTTTTTTAGGCAAGGTCGCGCCCTTCGCGCCCCGCGCCACAAGCGCCCAGCTGTGTATGCGCGCAGGGGGCAAACACAATGATTTAGAGAATGTGGGCTACACCAACCGCCACCATACCCTTTTTGAGATGTTGGGGAATTTCTCTTTCTTTGACTATTTCAAAGAGGAGGCGATCGCCTATGCCTATAGTTTTGTGCATAAAACTCTAGGCTTTCAAAACAAAGACATTTATATTAGCGTGCATGAAAAGGACGCGCAAGCCTACCAGCTATGGCAAAAATTTGTACCCAAGAGCCATATCAAGACAATGGGCGATAAGGATAATTTTTGGCAGATGGCAGATACAGGACCTTGTGGGTATTGCAGTGAGATCTACATCGATCAAGGCGCGCAGGCTTTCCATTCTGATCAGGATTATTTTGGGGGCGAGGGGGATCGCTTTTTAGAGATTTGGAATTTGGTGTTCATGCAATACGATCGCTCTAAAGAAGGGGTGCTCACCCCTTTAAGCCAGCCCTGCATTGATACGGGCATGGGGCTAGAGAGGGTGCAAGCCCTGTTAGAAGGGGTGCAAAACAATTTTGATTCTTCTTTATTCAAGCCCTTGATGGCGTGTATTGAAGAGGTTTTTGACCTGCCCTATAGCGCGCATAAAGAATCCTTTAGAGTGCTCGCCGATCACGCTAGGAGCGTGGCGTTTTTGCTAGCTATGGGGGTGTATTTTGACAACACAGGGCGGGGCTATGTGCTCAGGCGGATTTTGCGCCGCGCACTAAGGCATGGCTACCTGCTCGAGCATGCCAAGGGGCACGAACTTAACCAACCCTTTTTCTATAAAATTCTAGGGAGTGTGTGCGCCTCCATGCACGATTACCCCATTTTACAAGAACACCAGCAGAGTTTACAAGCCGAATGCAAGGCAGAGGAAGAGTTGTTTTTGGACACCCTAGAGAAGGGCATGCACCTTTTTGAGAGCGCGCTCGCGCAGAGCAATGAAATTTTTAGCGGCGCGGTGGCGTTCAAGCTTTATGACACCTATGGTTTCCCCTTGGATTTGACCATGGACATGCTCAGAGATAAGGGGATTGAAGTTGATCTAGCCGGCTATGAGGCGTGCATGCAGGAGCAAAAACAACGCTCGCAACATTTCAAACAAACAAGCACAAAAGAGGGATTAAGGGCGTTGGATTTGAGCATGCTAGAACCCAATACCTTTGAGGGCTACACGCATGAAAGATTGCATGCCAAGATTAACGCGCTCTATGCGCCCGATGTACAAGGAGAATTAGTCTATTCTAAGGAGGTGCACGCAGGCACAAAAGCCTATGTCGTCTTGGATAAAACCCCTTTTTATCCTCAAGGCGGGGGGCCCATCGGGGATAAGGGCGTGTTGTTAGATTTGCAACACAATCCCCTAGCCCATGTGCTAGACACGCAAAAGGTGGGGGCGATCAATATCAGTTTTGTAGAATTTGTCGCGCCCGCGCGCATAGGGGATGGTGTGATTGCGCAGGTGATCGAGCGTGCTGAGATCGCCAAACACCACAGCGCGACCCATCTTTTACATCTAGCCCTTAGAAAAGTTTTGGGTGAAGCTGCGCGCGCTGAAGGCAAGATTGCCCAAATCCAGCAAAAGGGAAGCCATATAGAAGCCCAACGCCTACGCTTTGACTTTAGTTTTTACCGTGCCTTAAGCGATGCAGAAATAGACGCGATTGAGGCTTTCGTGAACGCCCAAGTTAGCATGGGATCCAGCACGCATGTCCAGCACATGGAAGCGGAGGCCGCCAAACAAAGCGGGGCGGTGATGTTGTTTGAAGACAAGTATTTAGAAGAGGTGCGCGTGGTGCGCATTGCAGACAGCCTAGAGGCATGCGGGGGGGTGCATGTGCGTGATAGCGCGCATATTGGAGGCTTTGCCATTACCAAGAGTTTGAGCGTGAGCGCGGGGGTGAGGCGCATTGAGGCGGTGTGTGGAAAAGCGTATTACCAATTCATCGCCCAAGAGCGCGCCACACTCAGACAAGCGCGCCAAAAATTAAAAACCCATGACATTCTCAAGGGCTTAGACACTAAAGCCCAACGCCCCACCTCCAAGCAGGATTGCACCCACCTTGTGCAGTGGTATCCCATTCAAGATAAGCAACTTGCCCTTTTGCACGCCCAAAAGGAACATCTCAAAGAGTTTTTCGCACTCGTGGATGCGCATAAAAAACAACAAAAAAACTTGGTCGCGCTGTTTCTCTGCCCCAATCCCCAAAAACACGGCTTAGAGTTGTCGCTTAAGTCGGTGGGGAGTGAGGACATGCTAGCCTTGCTAGCGCATTTGAAACACCGCCTTGAGGGGCTGGGCTATGAGAATAAGGGCGGGGGGAAGCGCGATTTTGTTTCTCTACTGGTGTGTAAATCTCAGGCTATGCTTGCCCCCGAAGAAATTCAAAACCTTGTTGAAGCACTCAAGCAAAGTACTTTAGAGTTTATGGCCGGCTAATGCACACCAACACGCTCTTTCTGATGCTCTTTGTTTCGCTAGTGTTAGGTTTAGTGGGCTTGTTGATCTTTTTATGGGGACTTAAAGGCAAACAATTTAACGATGAGAAAAAGATGTTAGAGGTTTTGCTCTACGATAGCCCTAGCGATCTGCGCACCGCCAAACAAGAAGAACTCAAGTCTAAAAAGAAAGGATAGCATGGGTGAGATTTACGATGTAGTGATAGTGGGTGCAGGACCTAGTGGGATCGCCACCGCCGTAGAGTGTAAGCTCAATGGAATCCCCAAAGTGTTGTTATGTGAGAAAGAGGCGCAGAGCTGCGGGATGATACGCAAGTATTATAAGGCCAATAAGCGCGTAGATAAAGATTATCGCAAACAGGTTGTGGACATCAAGGGGCATATCCCCTTTAGCGACACCGATAAAGAGGGCGCGCTAGAGGTCATGGAAAAAGCCTTGCAAGAGCACCATATTGAGGCCGCCTACAACATGGGGATTGAAAGCGTGTTAAAGAAAGAAGACATCTTTGAAGTGGTGAGCGGGTCCAATCAGGTGTTTAAAGCTAAAAGTGTGGTGATCGCCATTGGCAAAATGGGGCAACCCAACCGCCCCTCTTATCCCATCCCTGTAGAGGTGATGCGTCAGGTGGTTTACACCATCAACGATTGTAAGGAAAAAGAAGAGGTCTTGGTGGTGGGCGGAGGGAATTCAGCCGTGGAATACGCCATCGCGCTGGCCAATAACAACAACACCACTCTTAACTACCGCCAAAGTACCTTTAGCCGTGTGAATGAAGATAATTTGAAAAACCTAGAAGAGGCCTTTAGCAAAAATTTGAGTCAAAAATTGGGCGTGGATATTGAAGGCTTGAGTGGGGTTGAGGGGAAGGTGCAGGTGCATTTCAAGGATGGATCGTATGGATTCTACGATCGCGTCTTGTTTGCTATTGGGGGATCGACTCCCCTAGAGTTTCTCAAAAAATGTAAAGTGGCGCTGGGCGAGAGCAATTTACCCCTTGTGAGCCCCGAGCATGAGAGCAGTATTGCCAATCTGTACATCGTGGGCGATATTGTCTATAAATCTGGAGCCAGTATTGGTATAGGGCTCAACGCGGGCTTTGAAGTGGCTCAGGTACTCAAAGGGCGATTGGCTTGAGTGTACTCAAAGCCCTTTTTCTAGCCTGTGTCTTGATGGGGGTGGCAAGCTCCCAGCCACGCCAAACAACACAACAGCAAGGAGAACAGATGCAATTTTTTAAAGTTTTTGTGCACACCGATGATCAAGGATTTTTAGACCTCAAATTTGGAGGCAATGCGCAAGCGCAATTCTTAGAGCATGGTCTGCCCAAACGATCGCCTGAAATCAGTTGGGAGGCAGTGCCCGGGGCCAAGGGTTATGCCCTAGAAATCGTGGATGACGATGCGGCCTTTGTGGTGGGCAAGTCCTTTATCCACTGGGTGGTGGGCAATATCACGGGCACCAAGCTGGCTGAAAACGCTTCTGTGGAAAACAAGCATATTGCCCAAGGGGTTAACTCGCTCACAGAAGGATATTGGCGCTCCTCTTTGAGTCCAGAGGAAAAACATGCTTCTAATTTGGCCAATAGCACCTATATTGGACCCATGCCTCCCAATGGTGATCACCATTACTTGATCCAAGTCTATGCCCTAGATGTGGCGCATGTGGATTTAAAACCCCCCTTCTTCATTGGGGATCTCCATGATGCCATTAGAGGGCATATCTTAGGCTTGGGGCGTGTGGAGTTCAAATACCCTAAAATGCGCCACTAATGGAGTTTTAAACTTGCGCATGGTAGAGTTAAAAATTCATCTGAATTTCGCGCAAAGGCCTTAGAATGCAAGATTGTGTGTTAGACATGGACATCCATGCCATCGCCCAGATTCTACCCCATCGCTACCCGTTTTTGCTCGTGGATCGCGTGGTGCGCTTGCAGACTTATAAACAGGTGCACGCTTATAAGAACATCACCTATAACGAAGAGGTTTTTACAGGGCATTTCCCCAGCAAGCCCATTTACCCGGGCGTGCTCATCGTAGAGGGCATGGCACAGGCGGGCGGGCTTTTGGCCTTTGCAAGCTTATTTGGAGTCAATCCGGAGGTGGCGCGCACCAAGCTGGTGTACTTTATGACCATCGATCGCGTGAAATTTAGAAATCCTGTTATCCCGGGCGATCAACTCCACTACCATTTAGAAGTGCTCAAACACAAGGGCATGATTTGGCAGGTGGGCGGAGTGGCTAAGGTGGGTGATAAAATTGCAGCGGAGGCAGAGCTCAAGGCAATGATTGTAGATAGAGAGAGTGGCAAAAGGGGCGCAGGAGAACTGGCATGATCGCGAGCACGGCCATTGTCGACCCCAAGGCCTGCATCGCTCCGGGCGCGCATGTTGGACATTTTTGTGTTGTGGGGCCTGATGTAACTTTGGAAGAGGACGTGGAACTTTACAATAATGTTACCGTGCTAGGGCGTACCACCATTAAAAGACACACGGTTGTCTTTCCTTACGCCACCTTGGGTACAATCCCTCAAGATTTGAAATACCATGGCGAACAAACCCAGTTGCTCATTGGGGAACGCAATCTAATTCGCGAGTACTGCATGATTAATCCAGGCACTCAAGGCGGGGGGGGTATAACACGGATTGGCAATGATAACCTCTTGATGGCCTATGTGCATGTCGCCCATGATTGCCAGATTGGAAATTATTGCATTTTAGCCAATGGGGTTACTTTGGCTGGGCATATTGAAATTGGCGATCATGTCAACATTGGCGGACTTACTGCTATCCACCAATTTGTGCGCATTGCTAGGGGTTGCATGGTGGCCGGGGCTAGCGCGCTGGGTAAGGATGTGCCCCCCTATTGCATTGTAGAGGGCAATCGCGCTTTTATCAAGGGGATCAACCGCCACCGCATGCGCCAGCTCTTGCAAAGCCATGAAATTGACTTCATCAACGCCCTTTATAAAAAACTCTTTGCCTGTGAAAACACTTCCATCCGCGACAATGCGAAGAAATTATTAGCAGAACATCCAGACAACCCCCATGCCCAAAAGATTTGTGGCTTCATCTTAGAGAGTGAGCGCGGGGTCGCCTTTAAAGCCGCACATTTGACTCAGGAGAATGCATGAACACCCGTTATTGCAGTTTTTGTAACAAACCCGAGAGTACATTAGGTTACCAACGCCGCCTAGTGTTTTCTTCTAAGAAATCTGGGAAGGACACTCATGTGTGTGAGTATTGCATTGAATACCTTTACAAGGAGCTCCATCCAGATTTACATTCTGGTGTTCTAGAGGGTGGCCGTCTAGAGCTCATTGAGAACACATTGCCCAAGGCCACCAAGAGTGTGGGTGCAACCCTTGTACCCTCTCCTAGCGTGCTGAAGGAATGCTTGGATAACTATGTGGTGGGGCAAGAAGAGGCTAAAAAGGTTTTCAGTGTGGCTGTGTACAACCACTACAAGCGCCTAAACCACCAAGAAAAGCAAAGACAAAAGCAACACACCAAAAACACCGACTTTAGTGCTGAAAACTCTTTAGACGATGTGGAAATCTCCAAGTCTAATATCTTGCTTGTGGGGCCTACAGGCAGTGGCAAGACCTTGATGGCACAAACTTTAGCGCGTTTCTTGAACATTCCTATTGCAATCAGCGATGCGACTAGCTTGACAGAAGCGGGCTATGTGGGTGAAGATGTAGAAAACATCTTGACGCGCCTACTGCAGGCTAGCGATGGCGATGTGGAACGCGCCCAGCGCGGGATCGTCTTCATTGATGAGATCGATAAAATCGCCCGTCTCTCAGAGAACCGCTCCATCACGCGCGATGTGTCCGGGGAGGGGGTGCAACAAGCCCTTTTAAAGATCATTGAGGGGAGTGTGGTGAATGTCAGCCCTAAGGGCGGACGCAAACACCCCAATGAAAACTTTGTCCAAATTGACACGACCAACATTCTCTTCATTTGTGGCGGCGCGTTTGATGGTATTATTGACATCATCAAACGCCGAATCCATAGCAATGTGCTAGGCTTTGGCAATGAGAAGAAAACCAAGGAGCAATTAGAGGATATTCTACACTTGGTGGGCCCCGAGGATCTCATCAGTTATGGCTTGATCCCTGAGCTCATCGGGCGTTTGCCCGTCATCTCCACGCTCAAACCCATTTCTAAAGAGGCGATGGTGGACATTCTGCTCAAACCCAAAAACGCGCTCATCAAACAATACCAACAGTTGTTTAAAATGGATGGTGTGGAATTGATCTTTGAACCCAACGCGATTGAAGAAATCGCCAATTTGGCCATCAAACGCAAGGTGGGCGCGCGAGGACTGCGATCCATCATTGAAAGCTTTAGCATGGATGTGATGTTCGATCTGCCCAGCCTCAAAGATTATCAAGTGATCATCACTAAAGAATGCGTCTTGCAACAAGAAAAACCCTTGTATATCAAGAAAAATAAACCTTTACCCATGCCATCTTAACAGAAAGAAGTCTATGATACTGGATAAACTCATCGGTGTTTTCTCGCATGATGTTGCCATTGATTTAGGGACAGCCAACACTGTGGTCTCTGTCAAAGGACAGGGAATCATCATCAATGAACCCTCCATTGTAGCGGTCAAGTTGAACAAATACGATCGCATGGAGGAGGTGCTCGCTGTGGGGAGCGAGGCTAAGGAGATGATTGGCAAAACCCCCGCTGGGGTGCAGGCGATCCGCCCCATGAAAGATGGCGTGATCGCAGATTTTGACATCACCGAGAAAATGATTCGCTATTTCATTGAGAAAGCCCACCAACGAAAGGCTTTGATTCGCCCCCGCATCATGGTTTGTGTGCCCTATGGCTTGACCAGTGTAGAGCGCAAGGCGGTTAAAGAAAGTGCCATGAGTGCTGGCGCGCGCGAGGTCTTCTTGATTGAAGAGCCCATGGCTGCTGCCATTGGGGCGGGCCTGCCCGTGAAGGACCCCCAGGGGAGCTTGATTGTGGACATCGGCGGGGGCACAACAGAAATTGGGGTGATCAGTCTAGGCGGGCTGGTGGTGAGCAAGAGTATCCGCGTGGCGGGGAATAAATTAGACGCGAGCATTGTGGATTATGTACGCAAAACCTATAACTTGCAAATTGGGGAGCGCACGGGCGAAGAGATTAAGATCGCCATCGGTTCAGCCATTGAGCTCAACCCCCCCTTGACAATGGAGGTCAGCGGGCGCGATCAGGTGAGCGGGATTTTAAACACCATCACTTTGAGCAGTGAGGATGTGCGCGAGGCGATCAAGGAGCAGATTCGTGAAATCAGCAACGCGCTCAAAGCGGTTTTAGAAGAGGTCAAGCCCGATTTAGCCGGCGACATTGTAGAAAATGGCGTGGTGCTCACCGGTGGGGGGGCGCTCATCAGAGGGCTGGATAAATATCTGAGCAATATTGTAAAATTGCCCGTTTTTGTGGGTGAAGAACCGCTTTTAGCAGTGGCAAGGGGCACTAGCCGCGCCATTGAGGATTTAGATCTATTGAGCAGTTTGGGAGATTTGTAGCGCGCGGATGATTAGCAAGCGCACGGTGCTCATTTTTATTTTGATCGTGTGTGCGCTATGGGTGCTAGATATTAGGGGGTCGCGCAGTTTTGTCAGCGACAAAGTTAAGATCACTTTTTTAAATCTCAAGGACGCTTTGGTCTCTGCCTACCAACGCCATTTTGATCAGGCAAACACCATCGCGCGCTACCAACAAGAGCTAGAATCCTACCGGCGTTTGCAGTTTTCTTATGCCGATTTGAACGCGCGCAACCAAGCTTTGGCCCTAGAGGTACACGATCTAGCCAACTTGCAAGCCTCTTTACCCAATCCTCCTAAAACCCCTAATGCGAGTACCCCCTTTGCCACTTACTCTCCCCCCACCTGCGCGTCCGATTCAGAACTCACCCCCCCCACTCTTTACACCCCCCCCATCTACACACTCACGCGTGTCTATGGCTTTGCACAACTCAACAACACCTATGAATTGCTTTTAGATGTCCAAACACCCTATCCTAAAGATAAGATTTTAGGCATGGTGGCCTTTGATCGCGCCATCGGGATTGCCGTGCAAAAAGAAGGGCGTTTTATCGGACTCTTGCATGGAGACGCGCGCACCACTTATAGCGTGATGATCCAAAGTGGGGGGAAGATCTATTATGGCTTTATCACCAACCAAAATTTCAAAACCTATGTGGACTATTTGCCCGCCTATGCCCCTGTCAAACAGGGCGATGTGGTGCTCACCAGCGGTTTAGATGGGATCTTTAGCGCGGGCATCTTTGTGGGCACCATCGCCAGTGTAGAAAATCACTACGCTTACAAGAAAGCCTTGCTCAATATCAAGCACTTAACAGGCATGATCTTTTACACCACCTTAGTTACCATGCCTTAAACCTGTGTGAGCGCCGTCCTACAAAGTACATCGTGCAAGAGGCGTTTATGGCGCGTGAAAAAGGGTGTGAAGAGCCCCACAAGCGTGCTAGCCACCACCAGCCACAGCCCAAAACGCCCCCACGCCCGCCAAAAGCCCACTCTACCCCCACTCTTAGAATCCACAAGCTTTAAGCCCACATAGCGCCACCCGGGGGTTTGCCCACTTACAGCCACAAAGAGCGCGCTGATCAACCCATAAACCCCCACACAGGCAAAGATCACGCCTTGATGGGTTCTAAAACTCTGCGCCGAGCCCAAGATCACATAGGCGCTAAAGTAAAGCAAGGGGGTATAGAGCATGAAAATATCCACCAACAGGGCTTTTAAGCGCGCGCGCGCATGCAAAGAAGAGAAAGTTTCTAGGGCGTTATTTTTCATTCCCACGGCTACCCGGCTTGACTGGCGCGCTGGTGGCGCATAAAGGGCAATGCGCGGGTTTGTACATGGCAAAATTAAAATCTGCTAAAGAAAAGAAGGGGATGTCCGGGGGCAATTTGCAGGCATGCCCTGTGTTGGTGGGGGCGGGGGCGTTGGTGCGCGCACAAAAACCCCGATTTGCCAAACTGGCAAAGGCGATCACCTGAGCGCCCAACGCCTGCACACAATGAGCCGCTTCTAGGGCTGAACCTCCCGTGGTGATGATGTCCTCACAGATGAGGATTTTTTCTTGGGGACTGACTTCAAACCCGCGCCTAAGGGTCATCGCCCCATTCACGCGCTCGGTGAAAATAAAGCGCGTGTTGAGCGCGCGCGCGAGCTCATAACCGGCTAAAATCCCCCCCAAAGCCGGAGAACACACGCCATCAACGCGCATACCCGCACCCATGATCTCTTGGGCTAGGGCTTGGGCGAGTTGTGCGGCTAATTTAGGCTCTTCTAAGACTTTAGCCGATTGTAAGTAAAAATTGGAGTGATTCCCGCTGCTGAGTAGAAAATGCCCCTCTAAGAGCGCGCCACAATCTTGGTATATGCGCAAAATATCCATTAGAGTTTTAAAATCTCCTCTTCTTTAGCTTTGAGCGCGTCTTCAATCTTTTTAATGGCTGTGTCGGTGATCTTTTGCACCTCAGCGAGCGCCTTTTTGCTCTGATCTTCGCTGATTTCTTTGTCTTTTTCTAGCTTTTTGATCTGGTTATTAGCGTCTTGGCGGATATTGCGTACCGCCACCTTCGCCTTTTCGCCCATGCCCTTAGCGTCTTTGGCGATCTCCTTGCGTTGTTCAGAGGTCATGGGAGGGAAGAAGAGTTTCACACTCTCACCATCATTATTGGGATTCACGCCCAAATTGGCTTCTTGCAACGCCCGTTCAATGTCTTTTAAAAGGTTCTTCTCCCAAGGGGTGATGCTCAAAGTGCTCGCATCGCTGGCGATCACGGAGCCAACTTGGTTGAGCGGGGTGGGTGTGCCATAGTAATCCACGCGCACATTTTCTACTAAGTTGATAGACACCTTGCCGCTACGCAGGGTGGTGAAGTCCTTTAAAAGCGCTTGCAAGCTCTTATGCATTTGCGCGCTGGTTTGTTTGTAAATGCCATCTAACATGCTGATCCTTAGGGGTTGGTTTTAGGGATGAGGGGGTTTTGCGTGGGCGCGTTCTGGAGTAAGGGGTTGCTTAAAGGGTTGGCCGGGGGGGTGCTCAAGGGGTTAGAGGGCGTGCTAGGCGTGCTGGGTGCACTGGGAGGCACAAGGGGCACTAGAGAGTTTTTAGGCGTGCTGTCCAACACGCTGATATTGTACTCTTTATTGTAAAGATAGCCCAACGCGATGGTGTTGCTCAGAAATAAAAAGCCCAAAACCATCGTGAGCTTGGCTAAAAAGCTCGCCGGCCCCTTAGCTCCAAAGAGGGATTCATTGCTTCCACTATAAGCCCCTAGCCCGATGCTTGAGCTCTTTTGCAAGAGTACCACAATCACAATCACCACAGCTAGGACAATCTGTAACACCAACAACACGCTACTCATACATTCTCCATCAACATAAACGCCAATCTTAGCAAATTTTTACTAAAATGCGTCTGTGCAAAGAGAGATCGAACCTTATTCTTTTGGCAAAAGGGCAAAGAGCTATGCACGCCATGCAGGGGTGCAACAACGCATCGCCGCGCGCCTCTTACAGGAGTGCGCGCCCCAGTGCTGTGCGCGCATGGTGGATTTGGGTTGTGGGCAGGGGAGTGTGCTCAACGCCCTCCCCTTTTTTGAGATCCATGTGGGCGAGTTTATCGGGGTGGATCGCGCCTTAGAGATGTTGCAAGAACACCCGCGCGCGTGCGCTAGGGTGGATCGCGTGCGCCTGATTTGTCAAGATTTTGAAACTTGGGAGACTCTGCCCTGTAGCTTGCTTGTGAGCGCCTCAGCATTGCAATGGGCGCGGGATTTAGACGGGCTTTGTGCCAAGTTGGCGCGCGCTTGTACCCACATCGCCCTAGCCATCCACACGCGCGCGAGCTTGCAGGAGGTGCACACCTTTTTAGGCACAAACTCGCCTCTAAGGGGGTGTGAAGAAGTCTTAGACATCTTAAAGGCGCGTTTTGAAGGCTTTGAAAAGCGTCTATGGGTGGAGCGCTTTCAACAGATCTTTGATGGGCGCGCGCCCTTTTTAGCCCAGCTCAAATACGCGGGCTTGTTGGGCGGGGGGCTGGATTTTAAACGGGCTAAAGCCTTGCGCTTTCAAGCCCCCTATGAATCTTTGAGTTATGAGGTGGTGTTTTTGGTAGGACATTTGCAGAAAGGACTGGCATGAAAGAGCGCGTGTTTTCAGGGATTCAACCCACAGGGGGGATGCATTTGGGCAATTATCTAGGGGCGATTAAGCAATGGGTAGATTGGCAGGATCGCTATGAAAGCATTTTTTGCGTGGTGAATGCGCATGCGCTCACCACCCCCCAAAACCCTAGTGCCTTGCAAGAACAAAGCTTGCAAATGGCAACCCTATTGTTGGCATGCGGGATTGACCCTAAGCGATCCAAACTCTTCATGCAAAGTCAGGTCAATGAGCACGGGGCGCTGTGCTGGTTGCTCAGTTGTGGCGTGTCTATGGGAGATTTAGCGCGCATGACCCAATTTAAGGACAAGAGCACTAAAGAGAAAAGCCCCCTAGCCGGACTTTTCACCTATCCCGTGCTCATGGCAGCAGATATTTTACTCTACCAAACAGATTGCGTACCGGTGGGGGCAGATCAAAAGCAACATCTAGAGCTCACGCGCCATATCGCGCTCAAATTCAATCGGGATTTTGGGGAGTGCTTTAAAGTGCCCAAGCCCTTGATTGGCGATGTGGGCGCGCGGGTGATGGGCTTAGACGACCCCTCAGTCAAGATGAGCAAGTCGCACCCGGGGGCTTTGCACGCGCTCTTTCTCTTGGATGAGCCGGACTTGATTGCCAAGAAAATCAAAAAGGCGACCACAGATTCAATAGGCACTCTGCGCTTTGATCCCACCCGCCCCGGGGTTTACAATCTTTTAAATATCTATGCCCTGTTGAGTCAACAAGAGAGCGCACAGGTAGAAGCCCAGTTTGAAGGGAAGGGCTATGGGGATTTTAAAAAGGCGTTGATAGAAGTTGTGGCAGAAACTTTTAAGCCAATTAGAGAGGCGTATACGCGCTTACAAGCACAAAGAGGGTATGTTGCATCCATCTTGCAAGAGGGCTTAGAGGCGATCCAGCCCATCGCCGCGCAAACCTACCAACACGCCAAAACCTTAATGGGCTTGCTATGAACGCGCGCGGCATTTTGGGGATCTTGCTTGTGTGCTTGCCTCTATGGGGCGCGCCTATATCTCTTTGGGGGGGCATGTAAAATACGCCCAGCACTTCACCCATTTTGATTATGCCAACCCTGATGCCCCTAAGGGCGGGGTGCTAAGAAGCCATGCCATTGGCACTTTTGACACTCTCAATCCCTTCACCCTCAAGGGCAATAAGGCGAGTGGCTTGGAGTTGGTCTATGACACCTTGCTCACCCAAAGTTTGGACGAACCCTTTAGCGAATACGCTCTGATCGCCAATGACATTGAAGTCGCTCCCGATCGTAGCTATGTGATCTTTGGCATTGATCCCCGGGCTAAATTTAGCGATGGCGTGTCTATCACCGCCCAAGATGTCAAATACAGCTTTGACACCATCACCAAGAGCAACCCGGTATTTAGGCAGTATTATGAAGATGTGAAGCAAGCCATTGTCCTAGACAAGTACCACATCAAATTCACCTTTAAAACCAACACCAACACCGAACTGCCCTTGATTTTGGGGCAATTACAGGTGATCCCCAAACATTTCTTTGAAAAACATGACTTTGAGAAAACCTCCTTGCTGGTCCCGGTGTCTAGCGGTCCTTACATGGTTGAATCCTTTGATGTGGGCAAGCGCATCACCTATGTGCGCAATAAAAACTATTGGGCGCGCGATCTGCCCCCCATCAAGGGGCAATACAATTTTGATCGCCTCGTCTATGAATACTATAAAGACGACTCGGTAGCCTTGCAGGCGTTTTTAAGCGGGGCTTATGATTGGCGCTATGAAAGCACGGCGAAGGTGTGGGCGCGGGGCTATGTGGGCAAGGGCATTGAACAGGGCAAGATCCACAAGGTACTCTTGAAACACGAGCTGCCCGCAGGCATGCAGGGCTTTTTTATCAACACCCGTAGACCCCTTTTTAAAGACTTGCGGGTGCGCGAAGCGCTTTTTTACGCCTTTGATTTTGAATGGGCTAATCGCAATCTCTTCTTCTCCCAATACACCCGCTCGCCTAGCTATTTTAGCAACTCTGTCTTTGCCTCCAGTGGGCTGCCCCAGGGCATGGAACTTCAAATTTTAGATCGCTACAAAACCCAGTTAGAAGCTTATAACCCTAGAATTTTCACCAGTCCCTATATCGTGCCCCGCACAGATGGCGCGCCCAAACTCGGGCAGAATCTGCGTGAAAATCTCAAATACGCCCAAAAACTCTTAAAAGAAGCGGGCTATGTGGTGTCTCATAACCGCCTCATCAACGCCAAAACCAAACAACCCTTCACCTTCACCATTTTGCTCAATAGCCCGGGGTTTGAACGCCTCGCCCTAGCGTACGCGCGTGATCTCAAGATCTTGGGGATTGAAATGCGTGTGCAAAGGGTGGATTTGAGTCAATACGCCAACCGGGTTAAAAAGTTTGACTACGACATGATTGCAGGGGTGATTGGAGAATCTTTGTTCCCGGGCAATGAGCAACGCTATTTTTGGGGCAGTAAGAGCGCCAACCAAGCAGGGAGTCGCAATTATTCTGGGATTTCTAACCCGGTGATCGATCAGCTCATCAAGGGGGTGATTAGCGCGCCCAATCGGGAGAGTCAAATCGCCTATGTGCGCGCGCTCGATCGCGTGCTCTTATGGGGGTTTTATGTCGTGCCCCAATTCTATGGCTCGAGCTTTCGTATCGCCTTTTGGGATAAGGTGGGCATGCCCAAAATCTCACCCCCCTATGGTTTTTCGCCCACGCTGTGGTGGGATAAAACTCTGCAAAAGGAGCGTTAAATGGCGCGCTACATCCTCAAACGCCTTTGGCTCATCATCCCCACCTTGTTAGGCATCATCACCATCAATTTTTTCATCATCCAAAGCGCTCCGGGCGGACCTGTGGAGCAGATGATGGCTAGGCTCAGTGGGATCAACAATCAAGAAACCAACAGCACCTCGCTCAAGGATAGACAATTGAGCGAAAGCCGTTACAAGGGGGGGCAGGGCATGGATTCTGCCCTCTATGCTGAGCTGACTAAGCTCTATGGCTTTGACAAACCCCTTTGGACGCGCTATGTGGAGATGCTCAAAAAATACTTGGTCTTTGACTTTGGGCAGAGTTTTTACCGCCAAATTGGCGTGATCGATCTCATCAAAGAAAAACTCCCCGTCTCCATTTCGCTAGGCTTCTTTAGTACCTTGCTCATTTACCTTATCTCCATCCCCCTAGGCATTTACAAAGCCCGCCATAATAATTCGCATTTTGATGTCGCTAGCAGTGTCGCCGTGATTGTGGCAAACGCCATCCCCTCCTTCTTATTTGCCATTATCCTCATCGTGCTCTTTGCTTCAGGGACTTATTGGCAGATCTTCCCCTTAAAGGGGCTGGTGAGCGAGGATTTTGCAAGTTTAAGCGTCTTTGGCAAGATCAAAGATTATTTATGGCATATCGCTTTGCCGGTGTTGTGCATGAGCATTGGGGGGTTTGCCACCTTGACGCTCTTGGTGAAAAACTCCTTTTTAGATGAAATGGGCAAGCTCTACATTCTGTGCGCGCGCGCAAAGGGGTGTTCTGAGGGGCGTATTTTCTATGGGCATGTCTTTAGAAACGCGATGCTCTTAGTGATCGCAGGCTTCCCTAGCGCGTTTTTGGGCGTGTTCTTTAGCGGGAGCTTGCTCATTGAGATCATCTTTAGTCTAGATGGGCTAGGCTTGCTAGGCTTTGAGAGCATTGTCAATCGGGATTACCCGGTGGTCTTTGCCTCTTTGTATATCTTTACACTATTGGGCTTGGTGGTGAATTTGGTGAGTGATCTGACTTATAGTCTTGTTGATCCTAGAATTGATTTTGAAAAGAGATAGGAGCTTTAATGGGTTTTAGGGTGCTCAAACTCTATGGCTTGGCGTGCTTGTGGGTGCTTGTGGCATTGGGGGTGTATGTGGGGGTGTTTTTTAAAATGCGCCCCACAGTACAGATCCACGCAGAACAAACTCCTCCCCCCAAAGCCCCCATACCCCTAGACACAAAGACAGAAACACACACAAAGACAGAAACACAGAGTTTAGAACCCACCACGCCACAGCCCCCCCCAAGTCGCCACGCCACAACTC
>NZ_QXQT01000011.1 GCF_003660395.1 Helicobacter vulpis | reverse complement strand
CTTTGGGGGCTGAAGGGTTCAAAGGGGGGGGATTGGTGGGCTTGATCCCATTTGTTTTGCGTCCATGCGCGCAGGCGCACACAATATTGCGGGCATTCCAAAAGAGTGGCGCGCACGCGCTTGGCTAGATGCCTGCTCACTTGGGGGAAAAAGCTATAAATCGCATAACCCCCCAAGCCCAACACCCCCACCCACACCCCCACCACACCAATATAGGTTTCTAGTACCTCTAAGAGCGCGCGCCCCACAAGGCCTTTATGCCACAAGAGGGCCTGGGCTAATAACAAGGCCAAGAACAAGAGCAACGCAGAGAGCAGACATTCTAAAGCGCGCAAACTCGCATGGCGCAACAACGCGCATAAAACCCCCAAGTACAGCAGATCCACATACGCCAGATAACCAAAATACGCCACATTCCAACGCGCCAACCAAGCCCCCCATGTCCCAGCCAAGCCACTTTGCCCAAACCATGTCGCTAGCAAGAGCAGGGCGAGGATCGCATAGATAAGGGGGAATATCAGTTTAATGTTCTCTCCTAAATCCCGCAGATGTCCCCATAGGGGCAAAAGCGGCACGCTTGGCGTTCTGTGGTCTGGCTAAAGTCTATATTGCCCTGCAGGCTTTGCAGGCATGTTGTGAGCGCCTCCAAATCAGAGGCGATGTCTTGGGGGGTTTTCTCCACCAACTCCCCCTTTCTTAAGTCATAAAGAGAGGCAGATAGGCGATCAGAAGGGTAGCCTAGCGCGCGCGCGCCCAAAGTGTAAATGGCCAATTGGTAGTCTTGATGAGCAGGCTTGACTTGGCTTTTAAACTTGTAATCCAAGAGGCGGTAAGTCCCATCGGCGCACAAATCTAGGCGATCGATCATCCCTTTAAAAGTGAAGCCCGCAAAGCTAGTTTCAAATTTCTGTTCGCACGCCACCACCCGCGCCCCTTGCAAAAGCACCCGTTCGCGCGCAAAAAAGCCCGCGAGCTTGCCCACCACCACCTCCATATTAAAGCGTTCTAGCGCGTTTAAAGACCCCCACTCCTCTAAGCCTTGCAAACTCTCCAAAAGGGTTTTGGCGTGGATGGGGGCTTGGGTGCTAGCATAAATAGGGGAGCTGTAGTAAGCCTGCAGGGCTTGGTGTAGGAGTGAACCTTGATTGGTGTCCTCTTGGGGGGGAGGGGTAAGCTTGGCTAAGTATTTGAGATAGAAACGCCGCTTGCACTCTGTAAAATCCCTCAGTTTGGACACGCTCAAATGCAAATCTGCAGGAATGCACCCCGTGCAGGTCTCTTCTAAATTGTGCAAGGGGCGGGGGTTGGCAAAGAGTTTAAACGCGTCTTCAAGGGCGTTTGCGCGCGTGTTCAAGCCTAATTCTGCGAGCATTTTAGAGGGGGTGGCGTTTTGGGCGGTGCTATAGGCGATGTCCACGCGCGCGCTATTTTTGATGATCTGGTAGTAGTAATGCTTTTGCAGATTTTCTTTATCTTGCAAAGTGGGGATGCCCAAAGCGGTGCGCGTGAAGGTGTTTAAGAAGAGATCGCTATCTTTGATATGGGGTACTAAATGATCGTTGAAATCCAGGATCACCACGCGCTCAAAGCACAATCCACGGCACTCCAGCACATCGAGCACCTTGATCTTACCCCCTGTGCTATCATCAATGCGCAAATCTTTCAAGGCGCGCATGTAGAGTTCGAGCAAATCTGTAGGGCCATAGCTTTGCAGAGCCGGGAGAATAAAGGCATAGGTTTGGAAAAAGTCTTTGTGAAAGGCTTTTAATGGGGGCGGGATGTTAGGATAGAGTTGGGTTAAGAGGGCATGGCATTGCTCTTTTAGCGCGTCTAAGGCATGCAGATCAACTGGAAATGCATGCGTTTTTAGGGCTTCTAAAGCGGTGAAATAGGGCGCAAACACTTCTTGAGCCTCTTGCCCGCGCGCAAAATTGAGATTATGCCCCGTGTCTAAGAGTTTGAGCGCGCTGAGAATTTCCGCACTGGGGGTGATGATGGCTAGGGTGCTGGAGTCTAAACCCTCATTTAGCCATTCTTGCACTCTTTGTAAGGCTAGCCCGACTTGATCCAAGCGTTTCTCAAACGCATAAATGTGGATGCGATCGGGGTTAAAGGGAGCTTGAGGGCTCTCTTGCACAATGGGATTTGCTCCCCTGCTTAAAGCCTGCATGTCTAGGATATAACTATGCTCTTCTTTTAAATGGACTCCTAAAAAACGCAAACAAGATGGGTTATAGCGATCGCTAGTGATATGCACCAAGAGGGGCGCATGTTGGGCGATTTCTAATAAGATTTCTTGTTCAAATTTGCTTAAAAAGCCCTCTAGGTAAAATTCAATGCGCGCAAACTTGCTTAAAACTTGGGGCATAAGAGTGGGGCGCACGCCCAAAATGGGATCGTAGAAGCCTCGTGTTTGCACAAAAGCCTTGTAGCGGTGGTAAATGCGCTCTAAGACCTCTAGATGGTGTTGGTAGTCCCCATAAATATCTTTAGTGGGGATTTGGGCGATGTCCATGCCAAATTTGGCTAGCTCGTTGAAAAAGCGCGCCACAAAGCCACTCCCATCTAGATAGCCCAAAAAGCTTTGCTCAAAGACCACCAAGCCCTCTACGCGCGCGCCCTCTTTAGCGACCTCTCTGATGGCCTCCATGAGGAGTGCTTGGCGCGCGCTCTGGGGGATTTTGATCAAGCCTTGCACAAAACTAATTTGGCTATAAAATTCTTGCACACTCCAAGCAGTGGGCAAAAACCCCTCAGGTTGTTTGGCATAAAAGGCGTTGCGCGCGCGTTGGCTGCTAAAGACATACAAAATAGCGGGGGTTAACATGACTGCTCTAAAAGGGCTAGCGCGCGTTGGGCAATATGAGACGCGCTAAAGCCAAAATGATCTAACAACACGCCCCCGGGGCGGATTTGCCAAAACTCTCCATGCCTAGCAGAGCGTGGGCAAAACGCCCCCACTCCAGCCCGCGCCCCGCTTCTACCACCAAAACCTTGCCTTTAAACAAGCTTTTTAAATAGGCCTTGTCCTGCTCTAAGAGCAGATCCAAGCAGGGCACACTCACCACCTGCACCCCCACGCCTTCATCTTGCAAAATTTGCACGGCCTCCAAGCAGGGGTTTACCTCGCTCCCACTGCCAACTAAAGTAATTTGGGGGCTAGGATGGGCATGCGCCACATACCCCCCCCTTTGCACGGCCTCTAGGGGGGTGGGCTCTAGCACGGCTAAGTTTTGGCGCGAGAGCACAAAGGCACAGGGCTTTTTTAAAGAGAGTGCCACCTGCCAACAGCGCACATTTTCATGCGCGTCCATCGGCCTAAAGACATAGAAATTTGGCAAGGCTCTTAAATGGCTCAAGTGCTCGATGGGCTGGTGCGTGGGGCCATCCTCACCCACCCCAACACTATCATGGGTGAAAATATAGAAAACTTGATTGCCCATCAACGCGCTCAGGCGCAAAGCGGGGGCTAGATAATCGCTAAAGACAAAGAAGGTCGCACAAAAGGGCACAAATAAGCCGTAATTGGCTAGGGCGTTGCTCATAGCCCCCATGGCATGTTCGCGAATGCCAAAATGCAGATTGCGCCCAAAATGGGGGGGCAAACAATCTTGCTGGGCTTTTAAATGGGTGTTATTAGAGGGGGCTAAATCCGCGCTCCCGCCCAAAAAGCCTAAATAAGCTTCACTCAAGGCGTTTAAGATCGCCCCATTGCTCACACGCGTGGCCATCATCTTGCCCACCTCAAAACTAGGGTATTGGACTTTAGAAAAATCCTTAGCCTGCAAGTGGGCGATGCGCGCCTTGAGATTAGGTTGGCTATTAATATAGCCCTGCCACTCTGACTCTAGGCGTTGTCCCTTTTCTTGCATGTTGAGCGCGCGCGCCACCTGCTTGGGGATCACAAAATCCCCGCTCAAACCCAAAGCCTCCTTAGAGCGCGCCAACACTTCTAGCCCCAAAGGCGCGCCATGTACCTTCGCGCTCCCCTCTAGCCCTAGTGCGCCCTTGCCAATGGTGGTTTTAGCGATGATTATAGTAGGCTTGGTAGTGGCTTGGGCGCGCGTTAACACGCGATCGATCTCTAACAAGTTGTGCCCATCGCACTCTAGCACCTCCCAATTTTGCGCCTTGAAACGATCGCGTACATTCTCGCTAAAAGCTAAGTTGGTCTCCCCCTCAATGGTGATCGCATTGCTATCATAGATCACAATGAGATTATCTAGCCCTAAATGCCCGGCTAAGGACGCGCTCTCATAGCTGATCCCCTCTTGCAAGTCCCCATCCCCACACAGGCAGTAAACCTTGTGGTTAATGCTCTGGGTGTCTAGCAAGTTTTGGGCGATCTTGGTCGCTAAAGCAAAACCCACCGCGTTAGCAAAGCCCTGCCCTAAAGGGCCGGTGGTGATCTCCACCCCTGGGGTGTGTTTGCACTCCAAATGCCCGGGGGTTTTAGAGTCGAGCTGTCTGAAAGATTTTAAATCCTCTAAGTCCAGATCAAAACCCCATAGATGCAAGAGCGCATACACCAACGCGCTCGCATGCCCCCCGCTAAACACCACGCGATCCCGATTGAGCCAATGCGGGTTAGAGGGGTTGAGGCGCACATGCCAGCCCAACACCACCCCCACCTCCGCCAAGCCCATCGCCACGCCCGGGTGTCCACTATTAGCCCTTTGCACCATGTCCGCGCTCAAAAAGCGCAAGGTGTGGGCACATTCTTGCAAGAGGGGCAGATCAGAGTCGCTGAGTTTTCTATCCATGCAGAACCTTTAAAAAACACCCATGTTAGCAAACTTGCTCTGAATCTAGAGCGCGCGCGCGGGCGATGTCTTGGGCGATCTGGGCCTTGAGTTCTTGCAGATTGTTAAAATGGCGGTTATCGCGGATCTTCTTTAAAAAACATACGCGCAACACAGAGGGGGGGATTTGGATATTGCGATCTAAAATATAGGTTTCAAAGGCCATTTTCCCATCTGTGCTCAAACGATGCCCTAAAAAACTCACCGCGCGGGTGCATTGCTTGGCAAGGGGTACATTGGTGATGTAAACCCCCGGGTGGGGCAATAATTCGGTTTGGAGAGCTTGGGTGTTGAGATTTAAGGTAGGGTAGAGATGAGAACTGCCCAAGTTTTGATCGGTAATGATTTCCCCTTGAAGGCTAAATGGGCGGCCTAAAAATTGGTTGGCTAGACGCACATCGCCGCGTTGGATACACTCTTTAATGTGGTAGGAGTGCAAAGCGATCCCCTTGATCTTGATCGCGTCTATCACTTGCAATTGTATATTAGGGCGCAACAAGGTGCGCATTTGCTCCACTCCCATCGATCGCCCCTGCGCGCATCTAAAATCATAGCCCACGACAATTTTTTGCAGGTGTATAAATTTGCTCTCTAATAGGGCAATGAACTCAGAGGCGTTAATGCTCCGGGCTTCTTCTAGGGGTAAAAAGTAAATGCGTTTGGCATAGCGTTCTAACAGGCGTGCGCGCTCTTCTAGGGGGCTTAAAGCCATGTGCGGATGGGCGCGCTCCACCACAAGGATAGCGCCCTGGGGACCTAGCATGCCCAATAGGTGTTGGTGTGCCAAGTGCACCCCATCAAATTTTCCGATCGCTAGACTTAAACTTGTCTCATCTTTGGATATGGATAAAAATTTCTGCATTCCCAGCTTTACCTCTGATCTGTGAAGTCTCCAGTGTGCACACGCGCCAGCCCAAAGCGTCAATTTCGCTTAAAAACGCCTGCAAACGTGCGCTGATGGCGTGCGCATCGCACACCACACCCCGCTTATCGCGCTTGGCCCTTGTGCCCACTTCAAATTGGGGTTTGAAGAGCAAAACCACCTCCCCACTCAAGGCGCACAAAGTTTTTAGAATTTTACTCAAAGAAATAAAACTCACATCGCAGGTGAGCAAGTCGTAATTTTCTTGGGGGCTGAAAGCGCGGATATCGCATTGTTCAAGGACTTGTACGCGTGGGTCTTCTCTCAAGCGCGGGTCTAGCTGGTTTGTGCCCACATCCACGCACACCACCTTTCTAGCCCCCTTTTCTAGCAAGACTTGCACAAACCCCCCCTTGCTAGAACCCACATCTAAAATCACTTTATTGGTGCAATCTAGGGGGTGGCGTTCTAGATAATGCCATAGCTTTTCGCCCGCCCGGCTCACAAAAACACGCTGTTGTACGCACAATTCTAAGCACTCCCCCACCTGCAAGCTAGGCTTGTCTAAAACCCGCCCTGCGCTTGTGATAGCTCCCTTTACAATGAGATTCTTGGCTTGGCTGCGGCTTTGGGCTAACCCCCTGTGTACCAAGTATTGATCTAGGCGCATCTAAAAGGCGGGGGCGGGCACTTTGTAGGCGAAGTTGAAGAGGATCTTTCCCAAACCCACAATGTCCATTTCTAATTTGGCCTCCTCTTGGGCTGCGTGGTTTAATTTGTCAAAGGCGAGCAAAAACCCGCGCGCGTATTTGTTGGTGGTGTGCAACACGCTATCAAATTCCTCTTTATGCACCTCGCGTACCCATGCCGGGGTCTCCACCCGCTTTAAACCATAGAGGGTATAAGAAATGGCATCGTTGTCTAAAAGAGATTGGTCCTCTGTGAAAATCTCCACAAAGAAAAATTCTCTAGCATGGTAGATCACCGGATCCACATCGTTAAGGTGGGTGGCTAGCGCGCTCAATACGGGGCGTAAGTTCACAATCACCTCGCCCTTGCGGGTGGCTTGGGTGCGCTGTTCGGCCAGAAAATCCGGCTTGTACGCGTCTGCAAAATTATCCGTGCACCCACCCAAGCCCAACACCAACAACCATAAAAATACCCTAGCCATGCTATAATTCCTCGCATGTTAACCCAACTCGTCCACACCCAAAATCTCAATAATAGCGAAATTTTAGCACTTCTAAGACGCGCTAACGCGCTTTTGTGCCAAGAAACCGCCCCGCTTAACCTGCGCGCTAAAAATATTGTCGCGTTGTTCTTTGAAAACTCTACCCGTACGATTGCTAGTTTCCAAAGCGCTGCAGCGCGCTTGCAAGCCCATTTTAGCGTGTTCAATGTACAAAAAAGCTCCACTAGCAAGGGGGAGAGCTTGCTAGACACTTTGCACAATATCGAGGCGATGGGGGTGGATTTGATCATCGCGCGCCACCACCACTCCAGCTCCGCGCCCTATTTTGCCAAACATCTAAAATGCGCCTTTATCAATGCCGGGAGTGGGACTCTCTCCCACCCCACCCAAGCCCTGCTAGATTTGCTCACGCTTTATAACCACTTTAAAGGCGCGCTAGAGGGCAAGAGGATCGCCATTGTGGGGGATATTAAAAACTCGCGCGTGGCCAATAGCAATATGGAATTATTGCCCCGCTTTGGGATGCAAGTCATTTTAGTTGCCCCCCCGCACTTTCTGCCCCCCACTTCTTTGCCCACCACTCACTCCCTGCAAGAGGCCTTGCAAGAGGTTGATGTGGTGATGGGGTTGCGCACCCAAACCGAGAGGCATAGCCTGCAAACCTATGGGTCGCTCAAAGATTACGCCAAGGATTTCTGCCTGAGGCGCGCCATGCTTGGCGATCGCCAAATCCCCCTTTTACACCCTGGCCCTGTGCACCGCAATATTGACATAGAGGACGCGCTTTTAGACGATCCGCGTTGTTTGGTGTTAGAGCAGGTTAAATTGGGCGTGTTCTTGCGCATGGCCTTGATGGAGGGGCTGCTCACTTCTTAAAGGGGAATTCATGTCTCTTACTTTGCGTTGGAAGATGATTTTAATTGTGTTGGGGTCTTTGTGTGCCTTGGGTTTGAGCTTAAGTCTTTTGAGTTATCACATAGAACGGCGGAGTTTTAAAAAGACTATTCACAGTTTTAATTCTAATGCTTTGGTCAAACGCGAATCCGGGATTAAATACAACACCTTTATAGCCATCTCTGGTCTGAGAGAGTATTTTAAACACCATTCTAGAGAGGAGGCTTTGCGTATCAGCGTGGATTTTTTTAACAAGATCAACGCGGCTAAGGGGCGGCTCTTTATCATCGCGCTTGAAAAAGATGGCACCCTCATTGCCGATAGCATCCATCCAGAATTAGTGGGCAAAAAGGTTTTAAACTTCCAAAGCGCGCGCGGGGATTACTATTTTAAAGAATTCATGCAAAAAGCGCTGGGCAATCCTAAGGGCGGATTCTATCGCTGCCATCTCAAACGCCCCGCCCCAGAAACTAAAACAGAGGATTGCGTGAGCTATGCCTACCACGACCCGGTGAGCGATTTGATCGTGGTGGCGGTGAGCTATGTGAGCGCGATCTATAAAACGATGGACAAGGCCGAAAAACAGGTCCATGCCCTAGCTAGCCATGATTATCGCATTTTACTATGGGCGACTTTGCTCATCACTTTTGGAATTATCCTCATTGCTTTTGTGTGCAACCACTTTTGGATCGCTAGGCGTTTGGGCGCGTTGGTGGCGGTGGTACAAAAATTTGCCTCTCACGAGAAGGATTTAACCAGCCGCATTTATATAAAGGGGCGCGTGCAAGATGAAATTAGCCTGAGCGCGCAGTGTATCAATGGCTTTTTAGAGTCCGTCTGTGCGTTCAATAATGAGATCAAGGACTACAGCGCGCAAAGCCACGAATCCAGCCTAGCTCTAGACAATGCCATGCACCACACGACAGATGCCATCGAGCAAACCGTCCAAACGATCACTAAAATTCGTGATGAGGGGGTAAAACTCTCGCGCGATTTGAGTGGCGTGAACACCGATGTAGAGGGGGTGGTGGGCGAGCTTGGCAAGGCGTTAAATCTGCTCGAAGAGAGCAAGGCCAGTGTGATCACCCTGTGCAAGGCCATTACCGAAGATGTCGCCAATGAAAAAGAACTCATCATCCAGATCGAATCGCTCACCAAGAGCACGGACAGCGCTAAGAATATTTTAGAGAGCATCGATCAAATCGCCAAACAAACTAATTTACTAGCCCTCAATGCCGCCATTGAAGCCGCGCGCGCGGGCGAACATGGGCGCGGCTTTGCCGTGGTGGCTGATGAGGTGAGCAATTTGGCCACACGCACCCAGCAAGCCCTAGGCGCAGTGAACACCACCCTCTCTAACATCACCCAAAGTGTGCATGATGTGAGCCACAAGATGAGCCAACAGGCCGCGCGCCTTGAAAAAGCCAACACCTTGAGCGCTTCGGTGCAAAAGACTTCCACCCAAACTACAGATTATTTAGAAAGATTGATCGCGCGCATTAAGGGCGTGAATTTGATCTTCATCCATCTAGGGCAGGATACTCAGGAGATCATCAACCAGATGATTTCTGTGCAAGCTAGCGCGAGCAAAACCCTTAAAGATGCCGCGGGCATGAAGAGCATTATGCAAGAATCTAAGGACATTATAGAGCAGATCGCCCACAAAACTAAGGATTACAAGACCACCTAAGACACTAAAAGAGACTCCACAGCCCGCTTTGTTAGCCAGCCGTAAATAATATTTTCTTATATACAATAATAATATATAGAGATTCCTGATAAAGGAAGTACAATGGCATTGAATCTCCGCTGGAAAATCACGCTCATGATATGGGGGTCCTTGTGCGCCTTGGGTCTCACTCTCACCTTATTGAGCCATTACATGGAAAAACAGAGTTTTAAACAGACCATCGAGGCCTTTGATGCCAATGCGTTGCACAAACGCGAAAAGGTGATTCAACACGATATTTTTTTGATCGTCGCGGGAATCAGGGAGTATTTCACCCAACACCCCAGGGAAATGGCCTTAAAAATGACCATCGATTATTTTAAAACGATCAACCACGCCAAAGGGCGCGTCTATGTTTTGGCTCTCAACAAAGAAGGGGTTTTGCTCGCCGATCACATCCACCCTAATTTAATCGGGCAAAATGTCTTGAGTACCCAAGATGAGTGCGGGAATTACTATTTCAAAGAATACCTCCAACGCGCCCTAGACAACCCCAAAGGGGGGATTTATCGTTGCCATTCTAAGAGCTTAGATCCAAAGACCCCCCTAGGGGGTTATGTGAGCTATGCCTACTACGACCCGGTGAGTCAGTTGATCTTTGTAGCCATGAGTTATGTCAACAATATTTACAAGACCATGGAAAAGGCCGAGCAACACGCCTATCACTTGGCCGATCAGAATTTCCACACTCTATTATGGACGGCGATTCTTAGCACCTTGGGCATTATCGCGCTCACCTTTGTACTCAACCATGTGTGGATCATGCGGCGCTTGGGCGCGTTGGTGGCAGTGGTGCAGAATTTTTCCACCAGCAAGAAGGACTTGACCATGCGCATTGAGATCAGCGGGCGCGCTCAAGATGAGATCAGTCTGAGCGCTAATTGTATCAACGCCTTCTTAGAGCATGTCTGCGCGTTTAACAATGAAGTCAAGGATTGCAGCCAACAAAATCACACCTCCTCTTTGCAACTTGAGAGCGCGATGTGCCACACCATAGACGCGATGCAACAGACCACCCAAACCATCACCCAAATCAAAGATGAAGGAGTCAATCTCTCGCACAATCTTACTCAAATCACTTCAGGGGTGGAGAACATGGCCGCTGAACTCACTCAAGCCCTATCCTTGTTAGAAAAGCGCAAACAAGATGTGAATATCTTGCACCAGACCATTTTGGACAATGTCGCCAATGAAAAGGACTTGATCGCTCAAATTGGCACGCTCACCCAAAGCGCTAATGATGCCAAGAGTATTTTAGAAACCATCAATGAAATTGCCAAACAAACCAACTTGTTAGCCTTGAACGCCGCCATTGAAGCCGCGCGCGCGGGCGAGCGCGGGCGGGGCTTTGCAGTGGTGGCTGATGAAGTGAGCAATTTGGCCACACGCACCCAGCAAGCTTTAAGCGAGGTCAATAACACGATCTCTAGCATTGTGCAGAATGTGGGCGCGGTGGGCTCAAAAATGCATGAGCAAACCGCGCGCATTGAAGAATCCAGCGTGTTGAGCGTGAGCGTGCAAGAGGGATCCATCCGTGCCATAGAGTATTTAGAAAAACTCATCGAGCGCATTAAGGAGGCGAATTTGCTCTTTGTGAACCTAGGGCAGGACACTCAAGATATTATCCAAAAGGTGATCTCTGTGCAGGCTAGCGCGAGCGACACCCTGAAAAACGCGCACACCATGCAAGAGATCATGCACAACGCTAAGAAACTGGTCGAACAGATTGCCCAAAAAACCAATGATTACAAGACGGCTTAAAGCCCTACTCAAGGCTGCTTAAAAGGGTCTTAAACGCCTCTTGAAAGCTAGTTAAACCCGCCTTGAGGAGGGCTTGATAGTGTTGACCCACATCAAAACCCAAGCCTTCTAGCTGGCTTACAAGCACAGGGTATTCTAGAATATGGGGGGTGGGGCTTGGGGTGTGGTAGTAGGTGTAGAGGGCTTCTAGGGGGGCGGTGTTGATACTATGGGGCATTTTGAGGGCTTGGATGTAGTAATCTTTAGGGAGAGTGGGCTCTTTAACCCCGGTGCTAGCAAAGAGGGGGTAGAGGTGGGGGAGATTGAGGCTTTGGATTTTGTGGTAACTTTGTTGCGCGCTAGAGACACCTAATTGGTGGGCGAGTTGGGCACGCTGGGCAGTCGAGCTAGGGGCTTGGGCTAAAAAAGCCTCTAGAGCGACATCTAATCGAGACACAAAGATACTGATCACGCATGTATGCCTTGCCTCCTTGAGCGCGAGGGCGCATTCTTGGGCTTGCTGGGGGGAGAAGATCAAGGTGGCGTTAATGGGCATGTGCGCGCTCAAATGCGCCATCGCCTCTAACCCGCTGGGCGTGGCTGGGATTTTGATCATCACATTGGGGCGGGCTAGGGTTTGGTATAGGCGTTCTGCCTCCTGCACACACGCGCTCACATCGCCCTCTAAGAAAGGATCGATCTCTAGACTAATATAGCCTGTGGCTTGGTTTTGATGATAGAGGGGTAAGAGCAAGTCAGCAGCGCGCGCGATGTCTTCAAGGGCTAGGGCTTCATAAAGGGCTTTGGGGGTGTTGGGCTTGTGCGCACTCATCGCCTCCTTATAAGCCTGAGAATGGATAATCGCTTGGGCAAAAAGACTCGGGTTAGAAGTCGCCCCGCTGATACGCTTTAAGGCAAGCAGGTCCACAAAACGGGTTTCTAGAAAATCGCGCTCAATAAAATCGCACCAGAGATAAAAATCCTGCATATTAGTCCTTGTGAAAGAAATGGCGCACCAAAGCGCGATCGTCAAAGGGCAAATGCGCCTCCCCCACAATTTGCACGCACTCATCGCCCTTGCCTAAAATGAGCAAGACCTCATCGCCTTGCAATTCGCTTAGGGCTAACTCAATGGCTTTTTTGCGATCGGGCTCCACCACCACGCGATCGCGCAACTCTAAAGCGACCCCGCTTAAAATATCCTCAATAATGGCTAAAGGCTCTTCAGTGCGCGGGTTGTCTGAAGTGATATAGCTTTTCAGGGCGTGCGCGGTGGCTACCTGCCCCATTAACGGGCGTTTGCTCTTGTCGCGATCCCCCCCCGCCCCAAAGACGACCTTGATTTTTTGCGCCTTAAAGCTGTTAAAAATCTGTACAAAGCCATCGGCGGTGTGGGCAAAATCCACCACCACTAGGGGGTTTTGGTGCACCACCTCCATGCGTCCCTCCACCCCTGTAAAATCTCCCACCCGCTCACACAGCGTCTCTAAAGGGGTTTTCGTGAGCGCGCGCACGCACAACAACGCCCCCAAGAGATTATAAAGATTGTGCAAACCCATTAGGGGGGCGTGCACAATGCCCATTTCTGCGTTATTAGGGGCGTTGCGCCGGGATCTTGGATCGGCGCGAAATTCTATATGCGCGCTCAAATCCGGACGCAAACTATAGGCGTTCACGCTCAAATGGGTTTTGCGCTCACAGGCATAGCCATAGGCATTAGCAGGGTTAAAGCGCACATGCGGATCGTCTAAATTGATGATCTTCAAGCCCTCATCGCTGAAGAATTGATTCTTGATCGCGCGGTAGGTCTCTAAATCCTTATGATAATCCAAGTGATCGCTGGTGATATTGGTGTGCACCTTAGCGGCAAACGCCAAGCCTAAAATGCGCCCTTGGGCGATCGCATGGGAGCTTACCTCCATGACAAAATACTCCGCTCCCTCTGCAGTGGCGCGCTCTAGATTGCTGTAGAGTTCTAATAAGCTGGGCGTGGTGAGCCCCTTGGGCTTGACTTGTGCGCCCTGAATAAAAAAGCCCCTTGTACCTAGCAGGGCGCAAGAATGCCCCAAAGATTGGAGTACATGGGCGATGAGCGCGGCGGTGGTGGTCTTGCCATTGGTGCCCGTGATCCCTATGATTTGTATCTTTAAATTAAAATAACGCCCCAATTCTTGCGCCTCTAAATAGAGCGCAGTGGGGGGGATAAAGCGCGCATTGCTCGGAGTTTTTACCAACAAAACCCCTTCTGTGATCTCTCGCGTATCATCGCTTAGGGCGTGAAAGGTTTGATCCTTGAAGTACACGCGCTTAGGGAGGATCATTTGTCCTCCCGATGCGCCTTTTCTAAGCGCAACGCCTTTTGCAACAACGCCATCACGCGCGGGTCATACCAAAGCAATTCGCGCATGTTTTCAATGTAGGCAATGGACATGTCATAGAATTGGTGATCCACTAGATTTTCTAAAAACTCGTAAAAATCCTCTTTGCGCTCAAAGATGACTTTAGTGCTAAACATCAAATTCTCAAAGACTTCTTTAAAGTCCTTGCCCGCGCACATCGCCTTGAAGTCGGCGTATAAAATCCCATCTAAACTCTCTGCCTTGAGCTGGTTTTCATACCCAAAGGCTTGCGCCATCTTGCTCAAACTCTCATCAAAGGAGTTAATGAGCTCTAAAATCTGCCCCTGAATGCTGGCTTTATAACGCCGTGGCTGGGAGTGCAAGAGATTTTGATAGAGTTCATAAAAGCTATGCGCCTCTTTGGGGAAGTCTAGGGCGATGTCGCTGAGCAACAAGCCAATTTTGGCATGCGCGTCTAGGGGGTCTAAAAAGAGGGCTTGGGAGCATAAAAACAGGGCTCTAAAATACTGCTTTTGCAAGAAAGCCTTGTAGCCCTGCGTGAGCAAGGATCGCTTTTTAGGGTCGTTATTCAAAGGGTCGCCTTAGGGGAAGAGTTCTTGATACTGCTCTTTGGACACATGCACCACCTGCATATCCGGGTGAATCTCCTCTTGCAAACAGCGTTCAATCCCGAATTTAAGCGTGTTAGAACTGGCTGCACAGCCCTTACACGCCCCCACTAAGGACACATACACCTTAGCGTTTTTAATCCCCAACAAGACCACATCGCCCCCGTCTCTTAGCAGCATGGGGCGCACCTTCTCTAAGGCTTTTTCTACGGGTTTTTGTAATTCTTGATCGCTAAAGACCATTGTATTCTCCTTAAAGCGTTGCATTATAACCTAATCGGGGTGTTTAAGCTAGCCCATGTTACAATAAATCAGAGAATGCAAGGTTAGTCATGGCGTTGTTGGGGCAACATTTTTTGCACGATGCCTATTATTTGGATCAGATCTTACAATCCGTCCCCTACGCGCACTTTAGCGATGCGGTGCAGATGGTGGAGATAGGGGTTGGCTTGGGAGATCTCACCACTAGGCTTTTAGATAGGCTGGGCTCTAAGACTTTGATCGCCTATGAAGTGGACAAGGCGCTAGCCACAAGGCTACAACACAGGCTTTGTGCTCAGGCGCGGGCGCGCTTAAAGTTGGTGGTGGGCGACGTGATGGAGTATAAAGGGGTTGGAGATGGCGCATGCGATGTCTTGGCACAGACCGGGCTTAGATTGCCCCGGAGTGGATTTTTACACTCTGAACCCTATTTTTTGGTCTCCAATCTGCCCTATTACATCGCCACGCCCATCATCGCCCACGCGCTCAAAGATAGCTTGTGTGTCGGGTTGGTGGTGATGACCCAGCTAGAAGTGGGTTTGAAATTCTGCGCCCCCTATGGGAGTAAGGATTATGGCGCGCTGAGTGTGCTTTGCGCGCTGGTGTGCGCTAAAAGGGAGCTGTGTTTTGAAGTGCCCAAAGAGGCGTTTAACCCGCCCCCCAAAGTGCGCTCCAGCGTGATCGCTTTACTCAAGCACCCCTTGCAAGCTTGTACCAACCCCCTAGATGTCGCCCATTTAGAAACCACGCTCCAGCACTGCTTTAAAGCCAATCGCAAGACTTTGAGCAATAATCTCAAGGGGGTTTATCCCGTGCAGGGTTTTCTAGCCCAGCGCGCTCTTAAACCCCAAGCGCGCCCCCACGAGTTGAGCCCCACAGACTACCTAGAACTAGCCCGCGATCTCACCCAACAATCTCATTTAGGAGTTTTTTATGGATAAACCCATTGACGACCAAGAACACAACCAAACCCCCTCCAACAACCCCCAAACCCCCCCGCGCAACACCCCGCACAAATCGCGCCCTAACCGCATCAAACAGGGCAGGGGTAACCACACCCCAGAACAGGCCGGGGTGAAAAACATCACTAAGGCAAATGAAAGAGGCAATTTGGGCTTTCATAAAGAGCTCAAGGCGGGCGTGGAGACCAATAACAAGATTCACATCAACCATTTAAACCCGCATTATAAATTAGACCTCAATGTCAAAGCCCGCATTAAGATCACCCCCTTAGGCGGGCTAGGAGAAATTGGGGGCAACATGATGGTGCTTGAAACCATGCAACAGGCCATTATCATTGATGTGGGCATGAGTTTCCCTAGCGAGGACATGCACGGGGTGGACATCTTGATCCCGGATTTTAGCTACTTGCACAGCATTAAGGATAAAATCGTGGGCGTGCTCATCACCCATGCCCATGAGGATCACATCGGGGCGGTCCCCTACTTGTTTAAAGAAATGCAATTCCCCCTCTATGGCACGCCTTTGAGTTTGGGGATGATCGGGAATAAATTTGACGAACACGGCTTGAAGAAATTCAAGAGTTTCTTTAAGATTGTGCAAAAACGCCAGCCCATTCAAATTGGTGAATTTACCGTGGAGTGGATTCACATCACGCATTCTATCATTGATGCGAGCGCGCTAGCCATCCAAACTAAGGTGGGCACGATCATCCACACGGGCGATTTTAAAATTGATCACACCCCAGTGGACAAATTGCCCAGCGATCTCTACCGCCTCGCTCATTATGGCGAGCAGGGGGTGATGTTGCTGCTTAGCGATAGCACCAATTCTTATAAACCAGGCATTACCCCTAGTGAGAGCAGTGTGGGACCCGTCTTTGAAAATCTCTTTAAGAACGCCAAAGGGCGCGTGATCATGAGCACCTTCTCTTCTAATATCCACCGGGTGTATCAAGCCATTCAGCACGCTATCCAGCACAACCGCAAGGTCGCGGTGATCGGGCGTTCTATGGAGAAAAACCTAGACATCGCTAGAGAGTTGGGTTATATCCATCTGCCCTTTAAAACCTTCATTGAAGCCCATGAAGTGGAGAAATACCCCGATCATGAGGTTTTCATTGTAACGACAGGCTCACAGGGGGAAACCATGAGCGCGCTCTATCGCATGGCAACCGATGAGCACCGCCACATTAGCATTAAGCCTAGCGATCTAGTCATCATCTCGGCCAAGGCGATCCCGGGCAATGAAGCCAGCGTTTCTAGCATTTTGAATTTGCTCATGAAAAAAGACGCCCAAGTGGTACACCACGCCTTTGATATTCATGTGAGCGGGCATGCCGCCCAAGAGGAGCAAAAGCTGATGTTGCGCCTCATCAAGCCTAAGTTTTTCTTGCCCGTGCATGGGGAGTATAACCATGTCGCCAAGCACAAAGAAACCGCCATGGCGTGTGGGATCCCTGAGAAGAATATCTACCTGATGGAGGATGGGGATCAAGTGGAGGTCAATCCTAACTTCATGCGCAAGGTCAAGAGCATTAAGAGCGGGAAACACTATGTGGACAACACCAACAATGTCAGCATTGAGCAAAAAATCGTGGACGAACGCCTAGAAATCGCTAGTGCGGGCTTGCTCAGCGCGGTGCTCTTCATCTCTAAAGAAGCCCAAAGCTTGATGCCCCAGTCTAAGATTAGCAGTGTGGGGATTGTCAATCTCAAAGAAGAACGCCATTTTCTAGAGGATTTGCAGGACTCTTTGGGCTTGCACATCAAGGCGTTGCGTCAAGATGTACTGAGCAATACCAAGCATTTAGATGAGAGTGTGCGGCATTTCTTGCGCAAAGCCCTGTTCAAGCACACCAAGAAATACCCCGCCATTGTTAGCCATGTGTTTGTGAGCTAGCATGCGCGCGTTAGTGTTAGGGGTGTTGGTGTTGGTGGGGGTGTTAAATGGCATGCAGGAGAAAAAGATGCACACAATTTATTTAGCGGGGGGGTGTTTTTGGGGGCTAGAAGCCTATATGGAGCGCATTTATGGGGTGAAAAATGCGCTAGTGGGCTATGCCAATGGCAAGAGCGATCAGACCAATTACCACGAGTTGCACAATAGCGATCACGCCGAGACGGTGAAAGTGGAGTTTGATCCCAAAGAGATCAGTCTAGATAAACTCTTGCTGTACTACTTCAAGGTGATCGATCCGACCAGCTTAAACCAGCAGGGCAATGATCGCGGGCGGCAGTACCGCACCGGGATTTACTACACAGACCCCAAAGACGAGCCTATCATCGCTAAAGCCCTGGCGCGCTTGCAAAGCCATTACCAACAAAAGGTGCGCGTTGAATTAGAACCTCTGAAAAACTTCGTGGTGGCAGAGGAGTACCACCAAGACTATTTGAAGAAAAACCCGGGGGGGTATTGCCATATTGATCTCAAAAAAGCCGATGAGGTGATCATTGATCCCAAGGACTACCACAAGCCCGATCAAGCCGCGCTTAAAAAACAACTCAGCGACCTGCAATACAAAGTAACTCAAGAGAGCTACACAGAACACCCCTTTGAAAACGAGTACGACACTCTGTTTAAACCCGGGATTTATGTGGACATCACCACGGGCGAACCCCTCTTTTTATCCACGGATAAATTTGATAGCGGGTGTGGGTGGCCTGCCTTTAGCAAGCCCATCAGTAAAGAGGTGGTGGGGTATGAAAAGGACACCAGTTACAACCGCCTGCGCACCGAAGTGCGTAGCCGTGTGGGCAATGCGCATTTAGGGCATGTCTTTGAAGATGGACCTAAAGAATTGGGGGGCTTGCGTTATTGTATCAATAGCGCGGCGTTGAAATTCATCCCCTTAGAGGAAATGGAAGCTAAGGGGTATGGCTATTTAGTGCCCGTACTCCAAAAAGCGATGGCTAAAAAAGCCACCCAGCACCCCTAATGACCCAGCTAGATTATGGCGCGCTCGCGCACAACACGCTTGAGCTAGCCGCCAACGCGCTTTTATGCGCTAAAGAGGGGCTCACGCACACTAGCCTAGAGCCCATCATTACATGCCTAGCCCACGCGCCCCTAGTGGTGGTGATGGGGGTGGGCAAGAGCGCGCATATTGGGCGCAAGATCGCCGCCACACTGACCAGTACGGGCACTAGGGCGATCTTTTTACACCCCACTGAGAGTTTGCATGGGGACATGGGCATTGTGGGCAAAAAAGATGTGATCTTGGCGATCAGTTTTGGGGGGGAGAGTGTGGAGCTTTTGGAGGCGCTTAGCTTTTTGCGCCACTCTAAGATCATTGGCATGAGCAAGAGCGCGCATAGCGCATTGGGCAAACTTTGCACGCATCATTTAACACTTAAAATTACCAAAGAAGCCTGTAGCTTTAACATGGTGCCCACCACCTCCACCACGCTTTGTCTAGCCCTAGGCGATGTGTTGGCGGTGTGCTTGATGGCGCACAAGGGCTTTAGCCAAAGCGATTTTGCCCGTTGCCACCCCGGGGGGCTCTTGGGCAAGAAAATGCACCTACGCGTTAAGGACATTTATCGCACCCATGCCCTGCCCTTAGTGAGCGCACAAGCCTCTTTGCATGAAGCCCTGCTAGAGGCGACTCATCAGGGTTTGGGCAATGCCCTCTTAGTTAATGAGAATCAAGAGCTCGTAGGGGTGCTCAGTGATGGAGATATTCGGCGCGCGCTCTTGCAACCGCATTTTGATCGCCACGCCCCGGCTAAGGCATTTGCCACTCTAAACCCCAAATGCATTCACGATCCTAACATGCCCGTGTTAGAAGCGCTCAATTTCATAGAAACCCACCAAATTTCTTTACTCATTGTGCTAGATTCGGCACAAAGAGTGCTAGGGGTGGTGCATTTGCACACTCTTCTAGCCCTAGGGCTCAAAGACCACTGAAGGACTACGATGTTTGAACGACTCGATCAACTCATTAAAGATATTGAAAATGCCAAAGACGAAGTAGAATTGCTCTTAAAGCTCGCCAATGTGAGTTTGAGCGATTTTATCTTGATGAAGCGTGGGAGTTTAGACATCCCGGAGGGTTTGGACATGGCTTTTTACACCCAAATTAGCGAACATGTTGAAGAGCTCAAGGAGTGTATCAACGCGCTGAATAAATACAAACGAGAAATGTTAGTTTTTTAAGGATTTTTATGTGCGGGATTGTGGGCTATTTGGGCACAAAGGAGAGAGTGGGGCTTTTGTTGGAGGGATTGAAAGAATTAGAATACCGGGGTTATGATAGCGCGGGGTTGGCTTTGCTAGGGGAGGGCGCGCCCTTGCAAGTCTTTAAAACCAGCGGCAAAATCAGCGCGCTAGAACACTTGGTACAAGGCGTGCGCACACAGGGCTTAGGGGTGGGGATTGCCCACACCCGCTGGGCTACCCATGGCAAACCCACGCAAGAAAACGCCCATCCGCATGTCTACCAGCATAGCGCGCTGGTGCACAATGGGATCATTGAAAATTACGCTTTGCTCAAAGCGCAATTAGAGCAAAAAGGGCATCTCTTTTCTAGCCAAACCGATAGCGAGGTGGTGGTGCATTTATTTGAAGACATGCTAGAGACAACCCCGGCTAACAATGTGGATCAAGCCCTGCAGGTCTTTAAAAACACGATCGCCCAATTAGAGGGGGCGTATGCGATTTTGCTCATCAGCGCGCGCTTCCCCACTTGTATTTTTTATGCCAAAAACCACTCTCCCTTGATCCTTGCCACAGGCAAAGAGGGAGTGTATTTTGCCAGCGCGCAAAACGCCCTAGTGGGGCATGCCCAGCAGATGGTGCGCTTGGGCGAGGGGAGTGTGGGGGTGCTAGATTGGCAACACCCTATAGACTTGAATCGCTTGGGCGTGGTGCAACCCATTGCCCAAGATTGCCAACAGAGCAGCAAAGAGGGCTTTAGCACTTTCATGGAAAAAGAGATTTACGAACAACCCAAAGTGCTAAGTTTGCTAGGGCGACTCTGTGGCGATCGCGTGTGTTTAGAATTGCCTGAAGGCTTTTTAGAGGGCATTTCTTGTATCAGCATTAGCGCGTGTGGGACGAGTTACCACGCCGGGTTAGTGGGCAAATACTTGATAGAGAGTTTAGCTCGGGTGAGAGTGCAGGTAGAATTAGCCAGTGAATACCGCTATGCCAACCCAGCCACTCAAGAGGGGGAGCTCTTCATTGCCATTTCTCAAAGTGGGGAGAGCGCGGACACCCTAGAGGCGTTGCGCTTGGCTAAAGCGTTGGGCTTAAAGACTCTTAGCCTTTGCAACACCCAAAACTCCAGCATGGCGGGCATGGCCGATGCCCTCTTGCTCACCCATGCGGGCTTGGAGCGCAGCGTGGCTTCTACTAAGGCCTTTGCCAGTCAGGTCTTAGTGCTTTGGCTTTTAGCCCTGCAACTCGCCCAAGAACGCCACGCCTTGTATCCCAACACCTTGCAAGTACAAATGCAAGCGTTGCAGGGGAGCTTGCAAGCCATGCAAGAGGGGCTAGAGTGGCAAAGCCAGGTACGCACCTTGAGCGCGCAAATACTAGAGCGGGATTTAAAAGGGTATTTTTTCATGGGGCGGGGGGTGTTTTACCCTTTAGCCCTAGAGGGCGCGCTCAAACTCAAAGAGATCGCCTATGTGCACGCACAAGGGTATGCCAGCGCAGAGATGAAGCATGGCCCCATTGCTTTAGCCGATAGCAGTCTTTTAAGCACCACCTTACTCCCCCAACACCTCCTCTTTGCTAAGAATTTGAGCAATGTAGAAGAGTTGCGCGCGCGCGATTCGCTCATCTTTGCCCTCAGTCCTATCAAGCTAGAAGAGGCCACCTTTCAGATCCAAACCCGCGCCTATGATCACTACATGCCCGAGTTTTTTCACATGCTCGTGATCTTGCAACTCTTTGCCCTAGAGATGGCACAACTCAAAGGCCTAGATGTGGACAAACCGCGCAATTTAGCCAAGAGCGTGACTGTGGAGTGATGTACACACAAACCCCCATTTACATTATCCACTTGAGCGCGCGCCCCGGGGAGCGCGATGTCGCGCCCCTGCTATGGCATTTGGACTACCTCTTAAAGCGATCGCGCACCCCTGATGCCTTTTGCATTGAGCTTTTTGAGGGGATTGATGGCAAAGAAGATTTTGCCAAGGGGGGGATCACCGCTGCACACACCCACCCCATTCTCAATGATTTTGCCACCAATCTCCCCAAACGCGCCGATTATCTGAAATTGATGCGCCTAGCCCTCAAGAGCGTGGCCAATTTTCAGAGTTTGGGGCAACTGGGCTGTTTTGCTAGCCATTATTTGCTTTGGCAAAAGTGCGTCGCCTTGCAAAAACCCATCATTGTGCTAGAAGACGATGTCCTGCCCGCCTTTGACTTCTATGAGAAATGCCATTTGAGTTTGGAGGCCATTAGATCCGGGCAGGTGGAATTGGTGCGTCTCTTTTCGCTCTACTTCAAGGGATACCAAATCAAAAGCACGGTCACGCATTATTTTGACTGGATTTTTAGCCCCTATGGGGGGATGGGCACGCAGGGCTATATTTTAAGCCCCCAAGGGGCCCAAAAGCTTTTAAAGGCTTGCCCGCCTCAATGGGTTTTGCCCGTGGACAATTACATGGACGCGCATTATACCCACCATGTTAAAACCTTGACTTTAAAATCCTATGCCCTCTTGGTAGAACCCGCCCCCACCCAAGTGCCCCATGCCAGCACCCAGCATTTTAGAGGCAAGCTAAAAAATCTCTCTTGGTTGTTGCGCCTGTGCAATTATGTCTTAAAAACCCGCCTGCGCTGTTATCATCTCTTTCATCTCCTCTTTAGGCGTTTTTAATGCAAAACAAACCCTCTTTGTACGCGCTGACTTTAGCGCAATGGCAAACCTATTGTAGCGATCATGGCTTTAAGCCCTTTGTGGGCAAACAACTCTACGCTTGGCTTTACCAACGCTACGCCTATCTAGATCAAATGCACAATCTCCCCAAAGCCTTTAAAGAAGCACTGCGTGCCGATTTTAAGGTGCGCCCCTTAGAAATTTTAGAGCGCCAACAAAGCACAGATAAGAGCGTGAAATACCTCTTTAAAACCTCTGATGGGCATAGCTTTGAGAGTGTGTACATGGTGATGCAAGAAGCACAAGAGGGGGGTACTGCAGAAAAGATCACCCTGTGTTTGAGTTGTCAAATTGGGTGCAAGGTGGGCTGTGTCTTTTGTGCGACCGCTAGGGGGGGCTTTGTGCGCAATTTAGACACCGGCGAGATTGTAGAACAAGTGGTCGCCCTCAAGCGCGCCCACCAATTAGAGCCCACTAAGGGGATCAATATCGTTTTTATGGGCATGGGCGAACCCTTGCACAATTTGACACAAGTAGTACGCGCTTTAGAGATTTTAAGCGCCCATGAGGGGCTCAATATCGCCCCTAGACGCATCACTATTTCTACAAGCGGGGTGGTGCCCGCTTTGCAAACTTTGGGCGCGTTAAACTTAGGCGTGCAGTTGGCTATTTCTTTGCATGCGGTCAATGACACCCTGCGCTCCAAACTGATGCCCATTAACAAGCGCTACAATTTAGAAACTCTGATCAACGCGCTCAAAGCCTACCCCCTAGACACGCGCAAGCGGGTGATGTTTGAATACTTGATGATTAGAGATCTCAACGACTCCTTAATCCATGCCAAAGAACTCTTAAGACTGCTCAACGGGCTAAAGGCAAAAATCAATCTCATCCCCTATAACTCTACCCCCCATTCTAGTTTTGAACGCCCGCCCTTAGAGAGGGTGCAAGATTTTGCTAATTTTCTCAACCAAAAGGGATTGCTGTGCACCATTCGCATTTCTAAGGGGCAGGACATCGCGGCCGCCTGTGGGCAACTCAGAGAAAAACGCCTTAGCGCGCGTGGATAAAGTATTGACAGCGATAAAAACGCTCGCCCAAATCGGGCTGTTGGAGGAGAGCATGGAGTTTTTGGCGGCTTAGGGGTTTGGCCTGTGTGAGCTCTTTTAATAATAGGTGCTGTTTGCGCCCCTTTAGCGTGGGTTCTAGGCGCTTGAAAAACGCGCTCTGTAGCACGGCCTGTTTACTAACGCGGGTGTGGCAGGCAGCTAGAATGTCTTGTAAAAGCGTGGGGGCGTGCTGTAAGTGGCTATAGTGATCCATCAATGTGGCAAAATAACGTTGTTGTAAGCGCGCGCATTGGGCTTTTTCGCTGGCTTTGATTGTCAACCCCGCGCCTAATTGGTTGAAGAGATCGTTTTTAGCACAATTGTTTAAGAGAGTGTGGAAAGATTGCTGGGTAGGAGGGGGGAGTTTGGCTTCTTGGGCTTGTGTATTCTGCACTTCGGCCAATAAATCGCTACGGCGGATTTCTACGCTATTGGGGATGGGCGTGCCTTGAATGTCTTGAGAAGAGAGCCCTATATCCGATTGGGTGGGGGGGATGTTTTCAAAGCTTGGGGGTTCTAGGCGAGTCCAATAGGTTACATCGCCCTGTTTGGACACGCTAAAGTCGCTGAGTTGATCCTGATTGTCTGAAGAGAGCGAAGAAAGGGAAAAGAAGGGCAAAAACCCCATGCACCCAAAAGCCCAAAAGCCCAAAAGCCCCCCGTACCACCAGCGCCAGCTCATGCCATTCCTTAACTTGAAAAATGCTTTTAGTATAACAAATTTCCTCTCTTGACAACATTTTTATTTTTCTTTAAAATAGAGCCCTTACTTTAATAGAAACAAGGAGTTTCATGTCAAGCACGAGTCGCAAAATCCTAACCACCACCGCCTTTACATTTTTGAGTTTAGTGCCTCTGAGCGCAGAGCGCAACGGGGCCTTTGCTGCGGCGGGCTTCCAGTACTCTAATATGGCTAGTACCCCTATCAGCAGTTCTATGACTAATCCCAATGCATTAGATCAGGATGTGCTATGTAATGCCAGTAGTTCGAATGCGCAAGCACCAGCAAACTGCCAGCAAAACCAGCAGCAGTTGATCGGCACACTCTTTAAGAACAAGGGCACCTATTCAGGTAATCTCTATGGCATGGATGTGTTGGTGGGTTACAAGCAATTCTTTGGGAAGAAAAAGCGCTTTGGTTTGCGCTACTATGGCTTGTTCAGCGGGCAGGGGGGCAATTACAGGAGCGCGTTCTCCCCTGTTGTGTGGGGGTCTCTGTCTAATTATTTCTATGGCGCGGGCATAGATATGCTGTTGAATTTCTTTGAGAAAAAGGACTATGCGGTTGGAGTTTTTGCAGGCGCGATGATTGGGGGAAGTAGCTGGTCCATGGGTAATGGCCGTGCGCATGGGGGCTGTGTGGGGCAGCAATTTGCCAGTGCTGGAGCATGGCAGATGATTTGTCAGAATGTGAACAAGCAGCTCAAGGCGATGGCAGATAGTTACAACCGCAATGGCAACACAGCCAGCTTTTCTAATAACTGGGTACAATTCATCTTTAACTTTGGATTGCGCGCCAATTTGAGCCTGCACAATGGGTTTGAGGTGGGTGTGCGCGTCCCAGTCATCAACGACCCCTTCTTTAAACTCCATGTCAAGGACGGCGTAAAGGTGGATTTTGCCTTCCGCCGTGTGATCGCCGTCTTTGCAAATTACGTCTACAACTTCTAAAGTTGGGCTAGCACTTCACGAGGGGATTTATAGGGCAAATTGAAAGCCCGCGCAATTCCCTCTTGGGTGAGATAGCCTTGATAGGCACTTAAGCCTCCCAAAGTGTTAGCCACTAGCGGGGTATTGGCTTGCAAAAACCCTTTCAAGCCATGTTGGAGAAAATGGAGCAAGTAGGGCGCGCTAGCATGGCTATAAGCGCACGAGCTACTGCGCGCCACCACACCGGGCATATTGGGCACGCCATAGTGCAATAAACCCTCTTGCAAATACAACGGGTTGGAGTGGCTAGTTTGGTGAATTGTTTCAATGCACCCGCCCAAATCACAGGCCACGTCTACCACCACGCCCCCTTTTTGCATACGCGCTAGATGGCGCTTTAAAATCACTTTTGGGGTGGCTGTAGCGGTTTGTAACACCGCGCCCACCAAGCCCAAAGCCCCCTCTAGGGCGTAGAGAATATTCTCCTCATGCACGCTCAACACTTCTAAGTGGTGTAAATGGGTGTAGGGATGATCTTGCAATTTGGCGTAATTGAGCTCTAGCACTACCACATGCGCCCCCATAAGACTCAACACCTTAGCCGCTTCCAACCCCACCACGCCCCCGCCCACCACCACCACTTTGGCGCGCGCTGTCCGGCTAATCCGCCTAGCATCACTCCAAGCCCAAAGACTCCGGGCAAATGCTCCAAACCTAGCAAATAATGTTGCACCAAATGGGCAGCTAAATTGCCCGCGACCACACTCATAGGGGCTAAAATGGGGTAGTTACCCTTGGGGCCGGCAATGGTTTCAGTGCAGATAGAGAGAATTTTTTTATCTACTAGCATGCGCGCTAGAGAAGCGTTGTAAGCCAAATCCAAATAGCTAAAGAGAGTTGCCCCCTCTTGCAAAAGGGGGTATTCGTCCTCTAGGGGTTCTTTGCACTTGACTACCACATTTTGCCCCCACGCTTCTTTTTGAGAGACAAGGCGCGCGCCTGCGCGCACATAGGCCTCATCGCTATACCCACTCAATACCCCTGCGCCTTCCTGTACGCATAATTCTATGGGCGCATTTTGAACAAGATAAGCCACATCTTCAGGCACAAGCGCCACGCGCGCCTCTAAATCCATACTCTCCTTAGGCAAACCCACGCCAAGCATCATCCACCCCCTAGCAATAGCTACAAATCTTATGCGATCGCACTTTAGCGTTCTTGCATAAATGCTTGATCGCGCTGTGGACAATCTCTAAAACCACTGGTACATCGGTATGCACACCCACCTGCGGGTTGTATTCGGTGATTTCCAAAGCGGCTAACTTGGGCGCAAAGCGTTTTAGCAACAGCACTAACAAGGCTTTTAGTTCCTCAGGGCGTAATCCCCCCTTTTCGCGCACTCCGGTAGATTGGAAAAGTTGGCCATCCATGATGTCTAAATCCAAACTCAGATACACCAAATCCACCTCTTCTAAAGCCCTCTGCGCTTGGCGCACACACCCCTCCATGTCCGCTTGGATGTCTGCCACTCTAAACAGGGGGATTTGGTGGGTGGCGATCATATCATCTTCGCTTTGCTCGGTGCTACGCACCCCAAAATACACCAAATGGCGCGGATCAAAGGCTTTCACTCCCCCCTCTATGCCCAAGTGGCAAAGTTGTTGCCAAAAATGCTCTTCTCTAGGGTTAAGGGAGTTGGGTCCTGAATGGACTTGGTTGATCAACATCCCCAGGGGCATGCCATGCAAATGCCCCGTTTCGCTGTCATAGGCGGTATGGATGTCTGCGTGCGCGTCTAGGTATAGCACCCCGATACTCTTATCTGGGTGCACTCCGCGTAAGGCCTGCAAAATCCCAAAGACATTGGCATGTTCTGAACTCAGGATTAAAGGGAAATTTGCGCTTTTAAACACCCCGCGCATTTTGGGAATGAGAGTATCCCTGCAAAAGATAAAGTAATCTTCAAAATTCTTGGCAAATCTAAAGAAAGTGTCTAACAAGCATTGTTTTTGGCGGATAAGCACCATGTGTTCGGTGATCTCAGGGTAGGACTCGATCAAAGCCCGCCTGAGTTCTTTCACGCCCTGATTGCTCCCGTGTTTAGAAGCCCCTAACTCTGCAGCCAAACTCACTAAAATCATCTGTTCTCCTTTTAATGTGCGCTTGCACTTGAAATACCAATCCCGCTTTGGGCGCGAAAATCCTGCGCTCCAAAGCCCGCTTTATCTACCTGTGCCCTAGGACTTTTGTCCGCCTTAGAAATAAGATAAATGAGAATAAAAGTCAAGGGCATAGAGAAAAGCGCGGGGTGATCGTAGGGGAAGATTGCATGGGCATGCCCAAAGCTCTTCACCCACATGCTAGGGCTAAGTAACACCATTGTGATCACGGCTAGCCAGCCAATGAGCCCACCCCAAAACGCCCCCCTAGTGGTGAGATTTTTCCAATAAATGCTCAAAAAGAGAATGGGGAAGTTCACGCTCGCCGCAATCCCAAAAGCCAAGCCCACCATGAAAGCGACATTTTGGTTTTCAAACACCAAACCTAACACGATGGCTAAAACCCCTAAGCCGATAGTCGCCCCCTTAGTAACGCGCATTTCCAACTTGGGATCACAAACCCCTCCCTTAAAGGCATGCACGAAGAGATCATGGCTAATCGCCCCCGCACCTGAAATTGCCAGCCCTGAAACCACAGCTAAAATTGTCGCAAAGGCAACAGCAGAGATAAAGCCTAAGAACACATCGCCCCCCACGACCCCGGCCAAATTAATGGCGACCATGTTTTTGACCCCATTATAAACCCCATCAGGACCGACAAATTGGGGGTGGGCATAGAGCAAGGCGATCGCCCCAAACCCAATAATGAAAGTCAAAATATAGAAATACCCAATAAAACCTGTGGCGTAAAAAACCGATTTGCGCGCCTCTTTAGCGTCTTTAACCGTGAAAAAGCGCATCAGAATATGGGGCAACCCGGCCGTGCCAAACATCAAAGCCAGCCCTAGAGAGATCGCTGCAGTGGTGTTGGGTAGAAAAGTGCCTGGAGCCATGATTGCCTCGCCCTTAGGGTGATGCTTGATCGCTTGGGCGAAATAATAGCTTAGATCAAACTTGGTCAAATACAAGATCATCACCGCCATAAAAGACGCGCCAAAGAGGAGCAAGATTGCCTTAATGATCTGTACCCAAGTGGTGGCGTGCATCCCTCCAAAAGCAACATAGCAGATCATCAAAATCCCTACCAAGATCACCGCCACGCTGTAGGGCAGACCAAAGAGAAGTTGAATAAGTTGCCCCGCGCCCACCATCTGGGCGATGAGATAGAAGATCACCACACTTAAAGCGGAGATGGCAGAAATCACGCGGATAGGCTTGGCTTCTAAGCGGTAAGCGGTGATGTCTGCAAAGGTAAACTTACCTAGATTGCGGAATTTCTCGGCGATCAAAAATAAAATGATGGGCCAGCCTACCAAAAAGCCCACGGAATAAATCAGCCCATCAAAGCCATTGGTGAAGACTAGAGCCGTGATCCCTAGAAAGCTTGCCGCGCTCATGTAATCCCCCGCAATGGCAATCCCATTTTGTAACCCGGTGATACTCCCCCCAGCGGTGTAAAACCCGCTTGCGCTCTGGCTTTTCTTGCTAGAATAATAGGTGATGCAGAGCGTACTTAGCACAAAGAGGACAAACATAGAAACCGCGATGGGGTTGAATTTCTGCGTGCTCACTTGTGTAGACTCTAAAGCCGCCCCCCACAACTCCCCCACTCCTAAAAGCGCGATGAGAATGGTTAAATTAATACGCGCCATGTTGCATCTCCTCAAGCGCGCCACTGGCTTTTAATTGCTTTAAAATCTCAGCTTGGGTGCGATCAAAATGCTCATTGGCTAGAAAAGTATACAGCCCTGTGAGTACGATACAAAGTACAATGAGGAAAATCCCAGCCATGATGCCTAAAGTGATGGCACTTGGTCCTAAGCGGTAGGCCAAAATATCGGGGAATAACCCCAAGCTCAGCACGAAAGTATAGTAACATAAAAAGACCACAATGGACAACCACCAACACACTTTGTTACGCAAGGAAACAAATTTCTTAAACGCTTGGATGGATTTCTGATAACTTTCTGGCATTAGCCACTCCTATATTAGATTTTCAGCCATTTTACACGCAATTCAAATCCAGCAAAAGTTTTAAGGAGACCCACTCCCCTAAGCCAAAAAGTCTTGTAGATTTTAGTAACGATTAGCGCTTAAAAAGCCCCCCTCCCTTTTTCTATGGTTTAAGGTAGGAGGGATTTAAACCATGCCGGGCGGGAGTCTTGGGAATCAGGCGCGCGCTGTTCGATCACGCGTTTTTGCTCGCGCACCTCCTCGTGCACCTCTTTCATATCGCCCTTTTGGTAAGTGCGTTTGATCTTCACGCTCACGCTTTCGTGAATGACAATCGAACCCTCTGCGGGCTTGCCTAGAAACCCGGAAGAAACAAGACTGGGGGCCTGATTAATTGTAGCGACTTGCGGAGTTTGTGCGGGTGGTTTGTTGTCCATGCGATGCCTTTGTAGCGATTTTAGGTAATGCTAGCCCTCTCCAACTTAAGGGGGGCTTATACCCCCTCAAGCGCGCTAGTCCTCAATTTGGTTTGTTTTGAGGCGTTTGGCGTAGATTTTGCGCAACTTTCTGATGTCCTGTTGGATCTCAAAGACCCCATGCCAGTGGGAGTAATCCGGACCGCCCATGATTCCCCCCTGGCGCATACGGCGACCCTCATGGTGCCAGAGATGGTACATGATGTTTTGGAAATCATCAGCCCACATATCCTTGCCTAACAAATGTTTCTTGGCCAATTCCTCCTTCATCTTCACCGCCTCTTTCCAATACTCGTTGTAGAGTAAGATATTCTTATCAGCCATGACAAAGAAGTTATCAATGTGGGTGGAGTTGTGGCAATCAATACAACCCGCCTTCATCTCCGCACGCGCCGCCTCTGGCCCCTTGGGGTTACCGGCCAAAGGATTTCCCTTGGTGAGTTGGTAACCATTTTTGTAGGCATCGCTGGCGGTTTCATACCCCCCTGTGCGCAATTCACTCAAAGGCAAGAAAAGATTCCATTTCAAACGGCGGCTCACATTGTGGGTAACCGCGCTTTTAGAATTGCCGCTCATATGGCATGTCGCGCAGGTGGGGGCTCTAAAATCAGGCACTTTCCATGTTCCGGGCGCAGCGTCAAAATTCCATTGATTCCCCTCGGCGTTGAAGATATGCCCATGCATAGAATTGTTGTAAATTTCAATATCGGGGTGATCGGGACCCAAGTGGCAACTCGCGCACGCGGCAGGTTTTCTAGCCTCTGCAAGGGAGAATTTATGCGCGCTGTGGCAACTGGCACAATTGCCCACAGAACCATCCGGGAAGGCTGTACCAATCCCATAAGTGGGCCAAGTTTCTGGGGTGGGCCGTCTGTTTTTATCCAATTTTATAATAGAACCATGGCATTGGATACACCCGGTGGCCTCAGGAGCGTGTTTGAGATCCGGATGCCCGCGCCCCTCTACCATCTCCATAAGATCGCGCATGCTCGCCTTAGACCACACCTGTACCGCGCCTCTGGCATGCCCGCTATGTCTAAACTCTATGGTTTCTTTTTCATGGCATTTCCCGCAGGTGTTGGTGGATACCAAGACAGAAATAGGCACTTTAGAGCCTTCATGGCCATCCCTTGTCAACATGGGGCTATCTCTAGTAACCCCATGGCAGTCAATACAGCTCACCCCCGCATGGGCGTGTCGGCTCATCTTCCAATCGGCCACAATGCCCGGGGTCTTCTTAGCATGGCATTCGATGCAGCCCTTTGCTTCTGCTTTCATATCTCTAAAAGTTTTCAAGGGCAATTGCACATCCATGGCATTGTCAACACTGGTCCCCCCTTTGCTTTGGTGGGCTAACAACCCCCCCGCCCCTAATCCCATGACAAGCACCCATTTCCAAAACAAGCCCCGCGCCTCACGCTTTAGCATCTTGCCTCCTTTGATCTAAATTTGCGCATTCTCACTCCTTGATCGCCTCTTTGATTTGGTGGATCTGATCGTCCACCACTAGCTCCCTAGGGTAGGGCTGGTAATGTTCTTTGAGATACTCTCTTAGATGGATGCCCAGATTTTTATGCCCCACCTCATCTAAATGGCATTCCACACATTTTTTATGGGTAAGCCCCTCAAAATAATCGCGATGGGGCAAGAAAGATTTCATATTAGACGCGGTGGCGCGTCTCAAATTGTCATGACAATGCAAACAACCCGAATCAAAGACATATTCAGCAGCACGGCGGCGGTTTTTCTCCCAATCGAATTTCTTAGGGTCTTTAAGGGTGTTCCCATAGACATCCTCTATGCCCAAGATTGTTTTACTCACAAAATAGTGCACTACATTGTCATGGGGCAAATGGCAGTCCACACATCTAGCCTTAAAACCCATGGGGTTATTCCCCCCATGTCTGTCTAAGTGGTAGGCGTTTAGTTCAGGGGTCATGATGTGGCAAATCCCACAAAATTTATCATCAGCCGTCCACTCCACAGCCTGCACGGTCAACACACTCAAAAACACCCCCAACACACACCCCCCTACAAAAATCCAAAACACAACATATCTTTTGCTTTTGAGAGTTTCTAACACATTCATGATTCCCTCTACAATGACAATACTAGGAAGCATACAAAGTAAGATTAACTAAAAATATAACAGAAGGGCTAATTATGCCAGTAAACTAGATAAAAAGTTTATTACCCTGCCTTTCTTCTCAAAAATGTGGCACCATGAAAATGCTCTTTTGTTCCAAAACGATATTGGGATCGTCCATGCTATAGGCCTTGATGGTAATGGGCAAAATGCCCCGCTTGGCTTGGGTAACATTGTGCGCCATGTAGGCTTCTTTAGCCTTTTGTAAGGGCATGCGTAAGATCACCACGACCTTAAGCTTGCCCTGCGGTTCGATGGTGAGCGTGCCCGTGGGGCGTAGAATGCTCACGTTGGGATCGTCTATATTGAAGGTATAGGCATGGGGTTTGGAGCTGGTATTTTGGAACAAGAACAAATAACTATTGTCTACAAATTTTCCATGCACGGCATACAAACGCCCCCCATGCGTGATGTCTAAAAGCATGCTTGCTTTATTGAGTGTGCCCACCACCAGCGCGCCCACCACCACCAACAACACCCCCACATAGGCCAAAGTCTTGGGCCGCCAAAACTTCACGGGGGTTTGTGTGGCTTGCGCTTGGCTAGAGGACCAATTGATCAGACTCTTTTTGCCCAACTTGCCCATGGTGATCGTGCACGCGTCCACGCATTCTAAGCAGTTGATGCATTCTAATTGCATGCCCTTGCGGATGTCAATATGGGTGGGGCACACCAACACGCACTGGTTACAACTCACACATTCGTTTCTAGGGTTGCGTTTTTGGGGCAGGATAGGGATTTTTACATTGGCTTCATCATAAATCGCCCCCCCTCTGCGCGTGTCATAAATGGGGTTAAGGGTGTGATCATCAAAGAGTACGCTTTGTACGCGCGCATAGGGGCATAGATAAATACAAAAGCGTTCTTGTACCCATGTGATGTCTAAGAAGACCACCGCGCTTAAGGCCGCCCAAATACCTATAAGCAAGGCGTGTTCTTCAGGGTCGCTCAAAGCCCTAAAAAATTCCAAAGGGGGGACAAAGTAAAAGAGCAAGACCGCCATAGCCATGATGGGCACGGGGGCAAAGAGAATTAGAGCTAAAATCTTTTTGAGCTTATTGGCCGCTGTGGAGGGAGTGGGGCGTTGTTTGTTGGAAATTTTGGCATGCAAGCCTAGAAGTTTGGTTTCAATGAGATCGCGCAAGATCACCCTAAAAATCGTCTGAGGGCAACCCCAGCCACACCACACTCGCCCTAACATAGAGGTGATGAAAAAGATAAAGATGAACAAAAAGATCACCAAGAAGGGCAAGAGATACATCTCTTGCGCGCTGTAAATTTTGCCTAATAAATGGATTTGGCGGTGCTCAAAAGAAATTAAGAAAATCTGCCCATCGCCTATGTGGATAAAGGGCACGATAATAGAAAACAAAGTGATACAAGCATATACCCAATAGCGTTTGAAGCGCAACGAATGGCTAAAAGGGGTTTTCTTGAAGGCACGAGGCATGCTTGCCATATAAATTCCTTGAGAGTAAATAGCCCCATGCTAGCAAAGTTTATTTAAGGGGGTTTAAACGCGCCTAGCATGCGCTATAATAGATTCAAAAAGGCAAAAGATGGCGACTCCGGAGATTCTAGTCTTAGATTTTGGGAGTCAGACGACTCAACTCATTGCGCGCCGTCTGCGTGAGTGTGGGGTGTATACAGAAATTTACCCCTATCATCTCTCCCTTGAGACAATCCGATCCAAACAACCCAAAGGGATCATTTTAAGCGGGGGGCCCGCTAGCGTGTACGATTCACAAGCCTACCACGCCAATCCGGGGATTTTGGAGCTCAAGATCCCCATTTTGGGGATTTGCTATGGTTTACAATGGCTGGTACACAGCTTGGGGGGGCGTGTGGCGCGCGCGCGCTCCCAAGAGTTTGGGCGGGCGCATTTAGAAAATCTGCACAACCACCCCCTCTTAGCAGAGATTGAGCCTTCTAGCGTGGTGTGGATGAGTCATGGGGATCGCGTAGAGGTGTTACCCCCGGATTTTCAAACCCTAGCCCAAAGCGCGCATGCCCCCTTTTGTGCGATCGCCCACACCCATAAACCCCTCTATGGCTTGCAATTTCACCCCGAATCCGCCCATAGCGCGCAGGGGGGGCGCATTTTAGCCAATTTCGCGCGCCTGTGTGGCTGTGCGCAAGATTGGAATATGCAGGATTTTCTAGCTCAGCAAATCCAAAGCATCAAAGCACAGGTAAAGGACGATCGGGTGTTGTGCGCGGTGAGCGGGGGGGTGGACTCAAGCGTGGTGGCGGTGTTGTGTGCGCGCGCGCTGGGGGCACAGATGGAGGTGGTGTTTGTGGATCACGGCTTGTTAAGGGCTGGGGAGCGCGATCAAGTGGTGGGCATGTTTGCAGATTTGCAAATCCCTTTACATGTGATAGACGCGCAAGATTTGTTTTTACAACGCCTTAAAGGGGTGGTGGACCCTGAGAAAAAACGCCAAATCATCGGGCACGCCTTTATTGAAGTCTTTGAGAACAAGGCTAAAGAACTCTCTAAACAAGGGGCGATCAAATGGCTCGCTCAAGGCACGCTTTACCCCGATGTCATTGAGTCGGTGAGTGCTAAAGGACCTTCGGCGGTGATCAAATCCCACCACAATGTGGGCGGGTTGCCTGAAAAAATGCGCCTCAAACTCTTAGAACCCTTAAGAGAACTTTTTAAAGATGAGGTACGCGCTTTGGGCGCGCGCTTAGGACTGCCTGAAAAGATGTTAGCGCGCCACCCCTTCCCTGGTCCCGGACTTGCCATTCGCATTTTAGGAGAAGTTACCCTCCCTAGCTTAGAACTCTTGCGCCAAGCCGACTCCATTTTCATAGAAGCCCTGCACACCGAGGGGCTTTATCATCAAGTGTGGCAAGCCTTTTGCGTCTTGCTCAATGTGTTTTCTGTGGGGGTGATGGGGGATAAGCGCACCTATGATAACACCATCGCGTTGCGCGCGGTGGTGGCAAGCGATGGGATGAGCGCGCATTGCGCGCCTCTGCCCCTTGAGTTCTTAGAGCGCGTGGCTAATGCCATTATTAACCAAGTCTCTGGGATTAACCGCGTGGTCTATGACATCACTTCTAAGCCTCCCGGGACCATTGAATGGGAGTAGCACTTAAGGGCTTGTATGCCATCAGTGATCTCAAGCTCACCCCCTACCCTGACCTACTTAAACTAGCTGCGCGCGCCATTGAGGGGGGGGTTAGTTTCTTGCAACTGCGCGATAAAGAACATAGCGATCAAGAGCTCTTAGGTTTGGCTAAAGCATTGAGCGATTTATGCACAAAAAAGGGCGTGGGCTTTGTGATCAACGATCGCCTTTGCCTAGCTCTAGAGTGCAACGCGTGGGGCTTGCATTTGGGAGAGGAGGATATGCCCTTAAGCGAGGCGCGCGCGCGCTTTAGCGGAGTGATTGGAGTGTCTTGCTATGGGGATTTAGAGCGCGCCAAACAAGCCCAAGCACAGGGGGCGGATTATGTCGCCTTTGGGGCGTGTTTTAAATCGCCTAGCAAACCCAACGCGCCCTGTATAGATTTAGAAGTCTTGGCGCGCGCTAAGGCGTGCTTAAAAATCCCGGTGTGTGCGATTGGGGGGGTGAATGCGCAAAACATCGCCCAACTCAAGCATGCGGACATGGTTGCGCTCATCAGCGCGCTTTGGCAGGGCGATGTGCGCGCCAATGCGCAAAACTTGTTAAGAAAGCTTTTGAATGCTCAATCCCATTAGCGCGTTCTTACAGCTCCAACAGCTCCAAGAACTGCTCAAAGACGATCCCCAGCGTTTTAACGCCACCCTCCCTCTACTGCTCAAGGTGCTAGAGAAAAAGGGGGCTCAGAAGTATTTGCTGCAACTGGGTAATCAAATCGTAGAAACCAAGAGTCAAAAACCCCTAGTGGTGGGGCAAAGTTATTGGGCATTGATGCAAAAAAGCTCTGTGGGGGCGATCATGCTCTCGCATTTGACCCCCCAACCTAAAATCCTTGAGCAACTTAAAGACGCGCCCTTAAAACTGGACATTAAAGACTTGCCCACCTTGTTCAAACAGGAGGATTTTAAAGGGTATCAAGACATGTTGATCCAGCACTGGACACACGCCACTAGCAAGCAGGATTTCTTATTCTTGGGCAATCTCTTGCTCTCTTTGCAACACCAAGTGGTAAGCTTTGTGATTCAAGATCGCCATAAAGAAGCGTTAGTGCAATTCAAGAAAGCCAAACAACAACGCCTAGACTTTTATGCCCTATACCCCCATTTAGGGCCCTTGCAAGGGAGTGTGATTTTTCATGACCCGGGCTTAGAGCTCTTTATTCAAGTGCACTACCAAGCCACAAAAGCCCTATTGCAGGCGCACCAAAACGCGCTAAAGGGGTTTGAGCGCGTGCATATTAGCGCTAGTTTAGACCCTATTGAGCCCTTATTTGTCTTTGAGGAGAGTTTGCTGGACACACGCGGGTAGGGCTTTTGGACTTGCTAAAAGAGTATTCATACAGCCTTAAGAGGACGATGAAAAAGGCCGTGATCGTGGGACCCACGGCGATCCCCCAAAAGCCAAATTTGCTAATCCCGGCCAAGATGGAGAAGAAGATCAAGATTTCATTGATTTTAAGGGAGATTTTAAGGATCTTGCGCTTGATAAAACCGATGAGCCAGGGTTTGATCAAACTATCAATCAGCCCCCCGATCAACACAATGGAGTAAATGGCGATTCCGATTGCAATTGGGGTGTGGTTACGATACATTTCATACAGAGCGACTGGAATCCACACCAACGCCCCACCCACAATGGGGATGAGCGAAGCCAGCCCGTATAAAATCCCCAAAGAGAGCCAATCTAAATCAAACCACACCACCAACGCCCCAAAGGCCACCCCCTGCAACACGACATTGATAATAGAAGTGAGCAGGACCACGCGCAAAATCCCGGCCACTTCTCTAAAAATCCCCCTGCTTTGGATTTTCTCAAAGGGGAGAATTTCTAAAATATAGCCATAAAAACGGCGGCCATAAAAGAAGCACAAAAACAAGAACACCAAGACCATCACCGTGTCGCTGGCCAGTTTTAGGCTGTATTTGCCAATATCGCTACTAAAACGCAGGACATAGGACATGATGGATTGGGCGGAGAGATGCGCGATAAAATTCTTCGCATCCGCGTTGATCATAGGGAAACGATCTAGAAAGACAAGCAAATCAGCCTTGAATTTATTAAAAAAGAAAGAGAGTCTTTCTAAATTGATGTGGGAGAGAAAATCCACACTTTGGTGGATTAGAAAGTAGAGGGGCAGGACTAAAAAACTCAAAAGCACCACCACACAGAGCAGGGAGCTAAAGAGATTGCGCATGCGTTTGTCTAAAAAATCCTTGAGCCAAAAGATCGTTACGCATAGCAACCCGGCGATGAGCAAATCCATCAAGAAGTCTTCATAAAGATAGAGCATCCAATAAAACGCCACCGCGAATAAGAGCCAAAAGAAATAGACCGGGCGCATGCCAACCCCAAATAGTTTTGCACTATAATACCCAAAAAGGCTAACCATGCACCTATACAAATATTGCGCCAGTGGCAATGATTTTTTGATCACCCACCAATTTGCCCCCCAAGATCGTAGCGCGCTTGCCAAGCGCGTTTGCGATCGCCATTACGGCTTTGGGGCAGATGGCTTAGTGGTGCTCTTGCCCCATGCCAAGTACGCCTATACATGGGAGTTTTACAACGCCGATGGGAGTTTAGCCAATATGTGTGGGAATGCGAGTCGCTGTGTGGGGCTCTATGCCTATCATCAAGGCCTAGCCCCCTTGAAACACACTTTTTTGAGCGCGGCCGGGCGATCGCCCTAGAGGTGCTTGATTGCAACGCGCAAGGGGGGGTGGTACGCAGCAATTTGGGCACGCCCCAGTGGTTGGAGGATTTGGCATTAGAGGGGGAGATCTGGCATTGGCTAGACACGGGCGTACCCCATTTGGTGCACTTTGTACAAGAACCTAGCCAAATCCCCACGCACAAAACCCCCCAAATGCAAGCCCTGCGCGCGCGCTTCAATGCCAATGTGAACATCGCCTGCATTGTGGATTTACACACCATTAGGCTAGCGACTTATGAGAGGGGCGTTGAGGACATCACTTTGGCCTGTGGCACGGGCATGGCCGCCGTGTTTGTGTGCGCGCATCGCTACCATAACACCCCCCCCCAAGCCACTTTGATCCCCCCTAGCGCGCAGAGTTTGGATCTATGCCTTCAAGAAAATGAGGTGTATTTTAAAGGAGAGGTGCATTTTGTGGGGGCTGTGAGCAACCCGCCACGTATTGGATAAACCCCCTTGTTTTGCACGATCGCCCCCTTTGCCAAAACCAAACCCTTAACCTATGAAAGCGCGCATGATTTAACCCCCGGGGCAATCGTGAAAATCCCCTTGCAGAAGCGCAACGTTCTAGGGGTGGTGTTAGAGGAGTGCGCACGCCCTGATTTCCCCTGTAAACTGGCCACTCCCACTAGCCACTATTTCAACGCCCATCAAATGCTTTTATTGCGCTTCATTGCGTATTATTATTGCGCGCAACTAGGTGTTATCGCCCCTCTATTGCGCCCCTTTAAAAAAGCGCGCGCTTCCCCCATTCCTAGTTTTCCTGCGCCCAAACTCTCCCCTCTTTCCCCCTCCCAACAGCATGCCCTTTTACAAATACGGGGCAAGCCCAACGCCCTCTTGTTTGGGGATACAGGCAGCGGCAAGACACATATTTACAGGCATTTGATCGCCCAAATTCTCAAGGAGGGTTGCGCGTTGGTTTTGATCCCAGAGATTGCCCTAGCTCCCCAAGTTTACCATGCCCTCTTGGAGAGTTTTGAAGACTTGGTGGGGCTATGGCATAGCAAACTCCAAAGCACCCAAAAGACACAGCTTTTAGAGCGTCTCCACAACCAGCAAGTGCGCGTTGTGGTGGGCACTAGAAGCGCGCTTTTTTTACCCATCCCCCACCTCAAACTCGTTATCATAGACGAAGAACATGATCCCTCCTATAAATCTAACCAAGCCCCCTATTACCACGCGCGTGATGTTGCCCTGTATCTCTCAAGCAAGATGCCCATTCAGGTGATCTTAGGTTCAGCGACCCCAAGTTTGCGCAGTTATTACATGGCGCAAAGCAAGAGGCGTTTAGTGCGCCTCAAGGGGCGTTTCTTTGACTCGCACAAAGAAATTCTTTTTGAAGCACAAAAGAGTGCCATCACCCCCTTTTTATACGCCCATTTGCAAGAAAACTTGAATCGCCACCAACAAAGCATGATCTTTGTCCCCACCCGCGCGCATTTTAAGAAGCTATTGTGCCAAGCGTGCGGGCAGGGGGTGTATTGCCCCTTTTGTAGCGTGAACATGAGCTTGCACCTCAAAGACAAGCGCATGCGTTGCCATTATTGCCAGCATAGCACTCCCATCCCCCATGCCTGCCCCTCTTGCCAACACCCTCTCTTGCAAGGCAAGCGCATGGGCACCCAGCAGCTTAAAAAAGAATTAGAAGCGCTATTGCCCCATGCGCGCATTGGGATTTTAGATAGGGATCACACCCACACCAATACCCAAATCCAACACATTTTAGACGCGCTCCACGCCCAACAAATCGATATCTTGATCGGCACGCAGATGATCGCCAAAGGGCATGACTATCCTAAGGTGAATTTGGCAATCATTTTAGGCTTGGATGAAATCTTATACAATGGGAGTTATAGCAGTTTTGAGCAGGGGGTGAGTTTGATGCACCAAATTGCCGGACGCAGCGCACGCAAAGAACGCGGCAAGGTGTTAATCCAATCTCTCAACAGCGCTTTTTTAACCCGCTATATTGAGGATTATGAAGATTTTCTCCAAGATGAACTGCGCACGCGCGTTCAGTTATTCCCCCCTTTCAAACGCCTAGCCCAATTGCTCTTTAGCGCGCCTAGCGCGCCAAAAGCCCAAGAGGCTATGCAAAATGTCTTGGCGCGCATTAAGCAAGCTTTGCCTCCAGATGTGCAAATTCTAGGCTCAGGCCCTGCGCGCGTGGCCAAGATTGCCAAGCGCTACCGCTATGAAATTCTATTGAGCGCGCACTCCACATCCCAGCTTTTAACTCTCTTGCACCAGCTAGATGGCAGCCCCGCTCAAATTGTGATGGACCCTCTAGATGTGTGATCTAGCGCGCGATGGCCTTGGCGTATTTTTCTCGAATCACATGCACCACCACTTCCCCGGGATACTTGAGCTTCTCCTCTATCTCTTTGGCGATGTCTTTGGCCAACATGGTGATCTTGGCATCATTGATGCGTTCTGGGCAAACGATCACGCGGATTTCTCGGCCCGCATCCAAAGCAAAGACTTTTTTTACCCCTTTCTTTTGGCTAGCGATGCGTTCTAAATCATGCATGCGCGCTAAGAAATTTTCTGCATCCTTGCGTCTAGCCCCAGGGCGTGCGGCTGAAAGCGCATCGGCCGCACACACCGCCGCGCATTCGATGCTTTTGATTTCTTCGCGATCGTGATGGGCGTAGATGGCGTTGAGCACAACGGGGTGTTCGTGATAGCGCGTACACACCTGCGCGCCCAATTCTACATGATCGCCCCCACATTCGTAAGTGAGCGCTTTTCCAATATCGTGCAAAATCCCCGCACGGCGCGCAAGTTTGGCATCACCGCCTAGTTGTGTGGCAATATCGCTAGCCAAAAGCGCCACTTCTATAGAATGCATGAGCGCGTTTTGCCCATAACTGGTACGATAACGCATTTTACCTAGTAAGCGTTTGAGTTCTTCAGACATGGAATCTAATTTTAGTTCTAGGAGTATCTCCTCTGCGTCTTCTAAAACCATCTCTTCCATACGCGCCTCCACGCGCTGGTAGGTGGTTTCAATGCGGCTAGGTTGGATACGCCCATCTTCAATCAGTTCTTCTAGGGTCTTTGTGGCGATCGCGCGCCTGTAGAGATTAAAACAGCTTAGGGTGATGGTTTTGGATTCCTCATCAATCATCACCTCCACCCCGCTAATGCGCTTGAAGGTGTCTATATTCTTGCCCTCCTTGCCGATGATGCGCCCGATGAACTCGCTATCGGGTAAATTCACCGCACTGGTGAGATTCTCCATCGCAAATTGGCTCGCAAAGCGCGCGGTGGCATCTGCAATCACAAAATTCGCGCGCGCGCGCGCTTCCTTTCTAGCTTCCTTTTCATAACGGCGCACTAAAGCTGCCTTCTGCAACAACAGATCCTCCTCAATACGCGCCAAAATTAAAGTCTTGGCCTCTTCTTGGGTGTATCCAGACACCTGTACTAAGGCCTCTAACATTTGGCTTTTGAGTTGGTTGCATTCGCTTTGCAATTGTTCCTGAGCACTTTTTTGGCTCTCTAAGTCTTCTTGTTGGATTTGCAAATCCTGACGGGCTTGATCTAGGTGGGCTTTTTGGGTGTGCCAATACTGTTTCTGCTGGAATTCTTGGGATTGCAACGCGTCTAGTTTGCGCTGGTGTTCTAAAGTGTGGGCTTGGAGTTTTTGGGTAAATTCGCTTTGGAGGCTCTCCAAGAGAGTTTGGGATTCGATTTCTTTGGCTTGGTAGAGCACTTGGGCTTGGTAGAGAAGCATGTCTGCTTTGGCCTTGGCTTGGTGCAGGTATTGCTGGCTGTGGGTTAACATGAATTTCTTTGTCGCCCAAAAGACGCAAAACCCGGTGAGAGCGCAAGGAAGAACAATTTCTATGACATATCCCATTAGTTATCCTTTTATTTGTATTTTTTGGTGTACATTGGTCAAAATACCAAGTGCCTACTATATCATGGTTATCGCCTAGTAAACTCTGAGATCGCAAGATTTTGCGCGCGATAAAAATGATAGGCATTGTAGGTTGGTGGGCAAAAAAGGTGTCGTAGTAGCCCTTGCCAAAGCCTACGCGTCTGTGTGTCCTATCCATACCTAGTACGGGCACGATCGCTAGGTCTAATTTGGCGCATGCCAGTGAGGGCGCGGGCTCTAAAATATTATAAGCCCTGCGTTGCAAGGGGAGGCGATAGGGGGTGGCGCGCAAGCGCCCCTGAGCCAAGGTAGGCACAAAAACCTTCAGGTGGTGTTGGCGCGCCCACACGATCAAGGGCATCACATTGGGTTCATGGGCAAGGGGGCAAAAGAGCAAAATGCGTTTGCAGAGCTTGAGATGGGGCTGGAGTTGGGTGGTGATTTTATGATCTCTAATATCCCAGCCTTGTTGTTTGAAAAGCTGTTGCTTGCACCACTGACGAAATTCTGCCTTGTTAGGAGGTTTCATGGCGCGCATGCTAGCACAATCGCCCCAAATTAAGCATGCTTGCTATATAATGAGCCCTTTTAAGGAGAATTAGATGAAAGAACCTATGAGCATGTATGGCTATGAGAAAATCCGTACTGAACTCAAACGTCTGAAAGAAGAAGAGCGCCCCCAAATCGTTAAAGAGATCGATCGCGCCAGAGAACACGGAGATTTGAAAGAAAATGCTGAGTACCACGCAGCCAAAGAAAAACAAACCTTCATTGAGGCGCGTATTAACGATCTAAGCCGCGTTTTAGCCAATGCCCAAGTCATTGACCCCTCCACTTTGAGCCACCAAAAGGTGAGTTTTGGGAGCACGGTAAAGATTCTCAATTTACAGACAGACAAAGAAGTGAGCTACACCATCGTAGGGAGTATGGAGAGCGATCCAGCGCGCGGGTTGATTTCTTGCAGCTCGCCCATTGCCAAGAGTTTAATGGGACACCAAAAGGGCGATGAAGTGAGTGTACGCTTACCCGCTGGGGAAAGTGAGTTTGAAATTTTGGACATTTGCTATCAAGACATCGCTTATGCCAAGAGTTAAGATTCAAAAACTCCACCCCAAAGCGCGCATCCCTGCCTACCAGAGTAGCGGCGCAAGTGGGTTTGACTTGCACGCTCTAGAAGCTTTGCAGATCGCCCCTAGTGCGGTGGCTTTAGTGCGTACGGGTTTGGCTGTGAGCTTAGAACAGGGTTTTGAATTGCAAATTAGATCGCGTAGTGGGCTGGCTTTGAGAGATCAGATTGTGGTGTTGAATTCTCCGGGTACTATTGATAGCGACTACCGGGGCGAGTTGCAGGTGATCTTGATGAATCTCTCTAGGCGCGTTTTTAGTATCCAACCCGGGGATCGCATTGCCCAAGCGATCCTATGTCAGGTCTTTAGTGCCCAATTTGAGTTAGTAACCCAATTAGAGACCAGTGCGCGCGGGTGTAAAGGGTTTGGGAGCAGTGGGATCTAATGGAAATCAAGCAAAATCTCAAGCAAGTCCAAGAAGAGTTTAAAAGCGATGAAAAGCTCTTGGAGAGTGCTTTTAGACTGGAAAAATTTTACCAAAAGTATAAATTTTGGCTTTGGGCTTTGGTGGGGTTGGCTCTGCTTTGGTGGGGTGCGGTGCAGTTTTTAGAGCATAGAAAAGCCACGCATGTCCAAGAGGTTACCGCTTTGTATAATGAGGTCCTGCAAAATCCTAATAATTTGGCTTTATTGGACAAACTCCAGCGCACTGCCCCCAATCTTTACAGCCTGCACGCTTACGCGCGCGCGCTTAAAGAGAAGAATCTCAAAGCCCTTAAGGAATTGAGCACTTCCTCTAACACTGTGGTGAGTGCTCTTGCGCGCTACTATAGCGCCTCTTATGGCAGGGATTTAAAAGCCTTGCAAGGGCTTAAGCTAGAGGGCTTGCAAGATTGGATCGCTTTGCAACAAGCCTACTTAAGCCTGCAGGCCAACCCCAAAAGCGATGTTGGAGCGATTCTAGCCCCCATCACCCCTAGCTCTAGTCTCTACCAAATCGCCTCTTTGCTAAGGCATTATGGCGTGGTACAACCTTCTTCTAAGGATGTCAAGTGAGTTTGAGGATTTTTTGGCTGTTGATCGCGTTGTTATGTCTGGGCTGTGGGTCTAGAAAGAACTTTGAACCGCCTAAATCCAAAATCAAAGGTGCGTTACGCTTCCAGTATACGCTCAAAGACCCCATCACTTTCACCAACCGCTATGGGGCGATCTTAAAAAACGGAGGTGTGATCGACACCCAAGGGGTTACCCCCTTGAAACTCACCAAAAAGGAGTATAAAGAAAGTTCTTTCCTTAACCAAAGTCAGGATTACTATATTTTGGCAGAGGATTGTTGGCGTAGCCATAAACAAAATGGCCCCAAACCCAAGAAAACAAAAGAAGTAAAATTAACCCAACAGGAGGCTCAAGAGGAGATCGTAGAGAATATCGAATCTATAGACGAACAAGTGGTACTCAAGGATCGTTGCCACCACTTGGAATTAGTCAGCACTGCTTTAAATGCCAAACCCTCCATCCTCATCCCCATCGACACATACCCTTTGAGCGCGAGCGTGAAGGGCAAACGCCTAGCGGTGGTGATGTCGGACAATTCGGCCAATATCTATGACATCGCCACGCGTAAACTCATTTTCAGCGAAAAGGGTGCTTCTACTACCGCGATCAACTCCTTAATGGCTGCTCCTGTGTTTTTGGACACGGTAGTGGTTTTCCCCATGTTAGATGGGCGGCTCTTAGTGGTGGATGTGAGTGGGGACACGCCTAAGGTAGTACGCAACATTGTACTCAATAGCGAGAAATTCTTCAACAATGTGATCTATTTGAGAGTGGATGGGGAAAATATGTTTGCGGCCACGGCTAAAAAGCTCGTATCCATTGTCTCTGGGCAAGAGTTTAGCTTTGATGCGGATATTGTAGACGTGCTCTACAAAAATAACCATCTCTACGTGTTGACTTTGGACGGGCAGATCTTAGAGATGGATCGCACGCTCAACGATCAGAGCATGGGAGTTGTGAAATTGCCTTTTGCAATGTTGACAAGCCTAGTGGTTACGGATAAAAAGCTTTACACTTTGGAGAAGCGGGGCTATTTGGTAGAGGTGGATTTGGATCATTTTGACGACTATAGGGTGTATCGGCTTGACAATGTTTCCAAGAACTGGGGTGGGCGTTTGGATAAGATGAGCTTTTACACTGGGGATAAGATTTACTACGATCGTTACTACATAGATTTGAGTCATAACCCATGATCTTATGTGATATTGGGCATAGCGCCCTGCATTTCTACGATGGCAAGAAAATCTGGCACCGCACGCCCCAAACTTTGGAGCCCTTCACCCAGCCGCTACACTATATCAGTGTCAACCCGGCCTTTGAGAGTGCTTTGTTAGAAATCTGTCCGCGCGCGCATAATTTAGAACCCTGTGTCAGGCTCAAAAGCGCGTATCAGGGCTTGGGGGTGGATCGCAAGGTGGCCTGTTTAGGCTTGGGGGATGATGGCGTGGTGGTGGACGCTGGGAGTGCCATCAGTGTAGATGTAATGGAACATGGGGTGCATGTGGGCGGGGTGCTTCTACCCGGCTTTAGGGCGTACCAACAAGCCTTTAAAAGCATCTCAGAGGTGCTAGATCACCCTATCAATGTCCGCGTGGATTTACAAACCCTGCCCCAGAGTACTGCGCAGGCCTTGAGTTTTGGGACGCTTAAAAGTGTTGTTTTGCTACTCCAAGAGCTCATTGGAGAAAGACGCGTGGTCTTTACAGGGGGTGATGGGAAATTTTTGAGCGCATTTTTCCAACGAGGGGTGTACCACAAGTGGTTGATCTTTGAAGGCATGCAACGCGCACTAGCATGGAATTAGCCCTGTTATTTCTTAGTGCGTCTGTGATGTCCTTAGGGCATTGTGTGGGGATGTGCGGGGGGGTGGTGTTGGCCTACACACAGGCTAAATTTCACACCTCCACCCCCCTAAAAAGCCAAGTACTAGGGCATGTTCTCTACAACTTAGGGCGTATTAGCACCTACATGATCGCTGCGCTCATCGTGGCCTTTTTAGGGCACACTCTTTTGGATAGCATCGCCCAGCACAGCGCGATCGCACGCGCCAAGTTGCAGGGTGGGGTGATCATGGGCGTGGGCGTACTGGTGATTTTATTGGCCTTTGGTTTTGTCTTCAAATGGCATTTAAACATGACTTTATTCTCTAAATTCTTTAAGGCCACCTTGGGGAGTGCTAAACTCTCTAGTTTTTACGCGCTAGGGTTGCTCAATGGGCTCTTACCCTGTTCACTCGTCTATTATTTTCTGCTCAACGTTTTGGACGCGCCCAATCTTGCTAGTGCGCTGGCCACTATGCTAGTACTCTCTCTAGCCACCTTTGCGCCTTTATTGGCACTGGGTCTGTGTTCTGGGCGTTTGCTCAGTGCAAAAGCCCTTTTTGCTAAACTCGCCTTTGTACTGATGTTGTGTTCTGGGGTTTATGATCTCTACAAGGGCTTTCATATGTGGGTGGGGCACACCCACCACATGGCAGGGCATTGAAACAAAGGGCGTTGTTTTTGGACCGCGATGGGGTTATCAATGTGGACAAGGGGTATGTGTGCCGCATCGCAGATTTTGTGTTCATGCCAGGTATCTTTGAACTCTTGAGCGTGGCTAAAGCGCAGGGGTTTTTACTCTTGCTAGTTACTAACCAATCTGGGATTGCTAGAGGGTATTATAGCGTGCAAGATTTTTGGAACTTGAGCGCGCATATGCAAACGTGTTTGCAAGCTAAAGTGGGCTTTGGATTGGATAAAATCTACTTTTGCCCCCATGCCCCTCATACTTGCGCCTGTCGCAAACCCGGGTTAGGCATGCTCGAACAAGCCTTGAGGGATTTTGATCTCAACTTAGGCCAAAGTTGCATGCTGGGCGACAAATTTAGCGACATGCAATTTGGGCTCCAGGGAGGGATAGGCCTTAATCTTTGGCTGGAGGGCTCTATAGAGAAGGCAAATTTCCAAAAGCTAGTTTGTATCAGCGATCTCAAGCAAGCTTTAGGGTTTTTAAAAGACTAAAGGGCTTGCTAACTGGAGATGTTAATTTTTGGTTATAATGGGGGCTTTAAAGGGTGGTGATGGAAAAGATAATAGAGGGTCTTTTGACATTTCTGAGCAATATCAATGTGGTCTTGTATCTTGTTGGGTACTTCGTGGGAGGGATTCCCTTTGGGTATTGGATTCTCAAGGTATTTTACAATGTGGATATTACCACACAGGGCAGCGGGGGGATTGGGGCGACCAATGTAGTACGCGTGATGAACACCATCGATCCCAACAAGGCAAAAAGGTTAGGCACGGGTGTGTTGGTATTGGACTTGCTCAAGGGGGTGTTTTGCGTACTGGTAGCCAAAATCGCGACTCTGAGCTACGAAGCGCAATGGATGGTGGCGCTTACAACGATCTTAGGGCATTGCTACTCTCCTTTTTTAGGCTTTAGGGGGGGCAAGGGTGTGAGCACCACAATGGGCGCAGTGCTCTTGCTCATTCCTGTGGAGAGTTTGATAGGTTTAGCTCTGTGGGCTTTTGTGGGTAAGAAACTCAAGATATCGTCTTTGGCTTCTATTGCGGGTGTGGGTTTGGCTACTTTACTCTTATTTGTCCTCCCTGCCGTGCATGTGAACTTACCCGCTTCCATCGATATTTACGCACAGGTGGGCACGCCCACGCCCATGGTGTTGATTTTTCTCTTCACGCTTTACAAACATTGGCCAAATTTGTTTAAACTCTTCAGCGGGCAGGAAAAGAAGATTTTATAAGGATGGCCATGACCCTACTCATAGAGAATTACCGTCTAGACGCGCGCATTGGTACCCAACAGAGCGAACAGGAACACCCCCAACCCCTGATCATTGATTTAGAGGTCAGCTACCACTACAGTGGTGCGCAGGCTTATCTAGACTACATGGATATTTTAGAAGTGGTGTGCGATAAATTTGCCACCACCCCCTACACACTCTTAGAGGAAGCCCTAGAAGAAATTGGCGCGCATCTCAAACAGGCCTTCCCTAGTATCACCCAAATTGCTATGGAAATCAAAAAGCCTCAAGCCTGTCAACGCGCCCTAGTTGGGGCTAAAATGCGTAAAATTTTTGAAAATTCTTAAAGGCGCGCAGGATCGTGCATTTAAGGCTCTGCATTCTGAAAAAACCCAGCGGTCTTGTTTATTGCGCGTTCTTTAATCCATTCTGACACACGCTGCGCGCTCCCGGTATGAAGATAGGCCCGCAGGCGTTGGGCTTCCCGTACAAAACGAGCGCGATCCATCTTGGCATAGGCCTGCAAGAGATTTTGTGCATGCAGATCGTGTTGGATGTACTCTGGGTGTAACATGGTCTTGCCCCTGCCCGGGCTCTCTTGGTGCAAGGCGTTGTAAAAGATATTGGCCAATCCAATACAAGTGAGTTTGACCAAACGCTTGGCGATGAAAAAATCCAAAGCCTTTGCCTTATAGGCGAGTACAAAGGGTGTGCCGATCAAAGCGGCCTCCAAAGTGGCCGTTCCGCTACAAATAAAGGCAAATTCGGCCGCATACAGGCTTTGGTGGGCGTTATAGGAGATGTCAAATAAATCGACATCCTTGCCATAGAGATTTTCTAAATCGCTCCCCTTTAAACTGGCCGGCACCACCAACACACTCTTGGTTTTAAGCGCGCGCGCCACCTGTACAAAAATGGGGAAGATCGCTGCGATCTCTTGGGAGCGACTCCCTGGCATGAACACCACGCCCTGGCCCTGCGCTTGGATTTTGTAAAGGGGGATTTCATCTAAGAGCGGATGCCCGACATAAGAGGCCTTGTGTTGGTAATAGCCCAACTCAAAGGGCAAAATCGCCCCCAGTTGATCGCAATACTTCTCAATAATGGGAGCGCGATAAGACTTCCACGCCCACACTTGGGGGAGAATGTAGTAGATAATGGGTTTATGGGGGGTGTGGGTTTTAATGCGCTTGGCTAGGGGGATGTTAAACGAGCTAGAGTCCATCAACAAGATCAAATCGGCTTGTTTGGAGAGCGCATGCATTTGGCCCAAGGCCTTGTAGAAAAACCACAGCTTGAAGGCGACTTCTTTAAACCCCATGATAGAAAATTGCTTGGGGCTAAAGAGGGGTTTGTCCCCGGGCTCTAGCGCGTCATAAACCCCCAACCACTCAATACCTTTAAGATGGGTGCGCAGGGCTTTTAAATGCACATTTGCGCTCACTTCTAACGCGCTGACTAACACCCTCAGGGTTTGTCCTTAGAAGTGGGGTCTTCTAGGTATCCATTCGCGCTCAAAAAGTCCTTAGTCTTGATGTCCCTAAGCTCAATTTTGAGCGTGCTATTCTCTAGGTCTAGCTCAAAAATGCGATCTTTGAGCGCGCGGTTCTCACGCAGGAGTACGCGGTATTTGCGATAGAGCTGATCGCCAAAAAAGCGCTTGGCTGGGCGCGCTTTGGCCACAGAGCGATCTTTAAGGTAAATCTCTACAAAATCCACAGGTTGGGGCAGGAGTTCTTCATCTTGGGCCTGATCTAAGAGTTCTTGCTTGTGCTTTTGCTGGGCCACTAGATCGCGTTGCACCTTGTGTGAAAAGAGTTCTTGTTGGATCACCTTGATTTCTTCTTTTTTACTTTGCTGGCGGTTTTCTAGCTCTTTGAGATGGGTTCTAGCCTCTAATAACTCCGCGCGCAAATCCTTGAGTACCGCCCTAGCCTGCGCGATCTCATTTTCATACACCTGTAATTCTTCTTGAAACTTTTGGCGTTCTTCTTCAAAAAGGCGTACCACCTCCCATTTTTCTTTGATCTCGGGGGCTTTTTGGATAAATTCTTGAAAGATCGAATCTTTCATACCATCTCCAAAGAGAGCAAGGTCATCTGTGTCCCCTTGCTGATACGCACCTTCCCCCCGCATTTCTCACATGCCCCATACTCTAAGCTGGGCGGCACAAAGACATGCCCACAGGCCAAACAAGTCAATTCGACCTTCTCCTCCACAATCTCTAAGATCGCGTCCTTGCATAGCTCTAATTCTTCTTTAAAGGTTTCAAACGCGCTCACAAAGAGTTGTTTGTCCATCGCGCAACGCTCCCCGATACTCACCACAACGCGCTCGATCTTGCTAGCATGGTGTTTTCTGGCGTGCGCTTCGCACAAATCCATCAAAGAAGAGATCACGCTATATTCATGCACATGTCGCCCTATTGTTTGAGGTTGAGCAAGGTGTTGAGAATTTGATCAGAGGTGGTTACGGCCTTAGAGTTGGCTTGAAACCCGCGTTGCACCACGATCAAATTGGTCAAACTCCGACTCAAATCCACATTGCTAGACTCCAATTTAGAACCAGACACCCCGCCTCTTCTGCCCGTATTGGCCGCGCCAATCAAGGCCTTGCCCGAGTTGCCCGTTTCAGAAAACACACTCCCCCCTATGGCCTGCAAACCCGCATCATTGGCAAAATTGGCCAAGGCCACTTGCGCGAGGGCTAGGGTTTTGCCATTGCTAAAGGCCCCTAATAAAGAGCCGTCATTGTCAAAACGCACATCCATCAAATCCCCAGCCTGGTAGCCATTTTGTTCAATGGCATAGGTTTCAGAAATCTTATCCACACTGGTGATCCCATCAAAGCCACCCGCTGTGCCCATGTTGAGCGTGATTCTCTGGGGCGCGTCTGAGCCGTTCTTGGGGTCAAACTGCAAAACTGGGGGGTTCATGCCCGCCAAAGAACCATCTTTATTGAAGTGCAAACGCCCCTCTTCAAAGACATTGGGGCGTGTGGGCGAGCTGCCCACAAGCTCTCCAGGCTCGGGCACAATGGCGCGAAAATGCCATTCAGCCTCCCCACTTTTGAAAAACTCTAGGCGCAAGGTGTGTTTGGTGCCCAAGCTATCCACCAAATCAATGCTGCTTGCATGCGTGGCGTGGCTGAGTTTAGAAGTGGCCGTAGACACCCCCCCCTCAATGAGGGAGGCGGTGTTGAGCGCGCCCATGGTCTTGCCAAACAAGACATTCTTAGTAACTTTTTTAGAGGCGTAGTTGGTTACAAAGATGCTCAAATCCTCCCTAGTGGGGTTACCATTGTCCTTATTGGTGATCTCAAACATCCCATTCTTATTCACCACCACAGAGACAGAAGCCGCCGAATCCTTGTAATTGCCTTTGAGCTTGGGATCTTTGACGATGTTAGCATCTCTTTGCATCAAGGCACGCAAATCATCTGTTGTTTTAAACTGCCCTGTGGCTAGATCTGGCTTAACCCCCTTGGTGTAGCGGTATCTAAAGGCCGTAACGCTTTGCTCGCCCTTAGCAAATTTGGCAAATACCCCCGTGCCCGCCCCCGTGATGACGATGTTTTTGACATGTTCATCGCCCTCCATGTTATTCTTATTCTCTAGGCGCAAGGTGCCATTGTCAATATAGGCCTCTACCCCTGTTTTGTCCTTCACTGCGTTGATCGCATCTTGGGCGGCAGAGAGACTAGAGATTTTGCTGATGGTGGAGTCGTTGGTAAAAGAGATCTTAGTGCCATTGAGCTCTAGGGTGCTATTGGTCTTGGCCACATCAATTTCTTTATTCATGCTCGCGCTCTTATAGCTCACCCACACCCCCTGATCTTCATTGAGCAAGAACGCATCCCCATCTTCATTGAATAAAGACCCCATGTCTTCGGCTAATTGGGTCAAGTTGGTTGAAGAATCGTACTGGGGTTTCACGCCATCAGAGGGGGTTTTGCTTGAAGAATCCAACATAAAGATATTCCCAGTCTGATCGGCATGGCGGCCTGCGTTCAAATTCGCACGCATGGAGATCTTGCTACTAGATCGTGCGGGCATGACCATGCCCGGATCGATGCGGATATTCTGTAGGGGCTTGGTGTTGTCAATTTTGAGCATGTCTGTTTCACTCCCCTTAGAACCCATGTCTTTAGGGTCGCGCACCCACCCCTGCACCACATACCCCCCCGTGGTCACCAAACTCCCCTCCGCGTCAAATAAGAACTCCCCACTGCGCGTAAAATTGCGCGTAACCCCTCGATCAGGGCTGATCACAAAGAATCCATCGCCCTCAATGGCTAGGTCTGTTTTGACATCGGTGTTTTGCAAATTGCCTTGAGAAAAGATTTTTGTGGTCGCGTCCACGCCCACACCCAAGCCCACAGAAAAGTCATTCTGCCCAGCAAGGCCATTTTTATAGGGGGCGGTGGCGATGAGCTTGACTTGAGAGAGCATGTCTACAAAGGACGCGCGAGAGTATTTAAAGCCCGTGGTATTCACATTGGCGATGTTGTTGCTTTCAATATCTAAAGCGATTTGGTGGGCTTGCATCCCATTCACGCCAGACCATAGCGAACGGAGCATGGTGATCCTTTAATCAAAATTGCTTTTTGAAAGCAAAGATCATTCCCTATTATCCCAAGTTTGCAAAGCCTCCTCTAAAACTTCCTTAACACAGGTGATCCCCCCGGCTAGACTAAAGAGCCAGTATTTATGGGCATAAATCCATTCTAATTGTTTAGCCTGTACATCTTCTTGGGTGAATGTGGGTTTGACCACGATCTTAGCGATGTCTAGTTCTTGGTGAAAAATATAAGACTGGATCGCATCGTTAAAGCACTGGTTGAATTTGACCTCTTCAAACAAGCCCTTGAGATCGTCGATCTTTTGGCTCAAGTCTTCAATGCGCTTTAAATCTAACTTTTCTAGTTCTTGCTTGGCGTTGAGTGCCTCGATCTCCTCTAAAAATGCCATCACTTCTAAAAAAAGCGCTTCGATCTTTTCCTTGCACTCTTGGGCATAGGCGATCGCCTCTAGGCAAGTCTCTCTTGCCCCTTCTAGCCATTGCGCGCTTTGCTCTGGGCTTGGAGGGGTGAGTTTTAGGAGGGGTTTTTCTTGCGTTGAAACCAAGTCCGCTTTAATGCGTGCAATCGCTTCTTTAAAGGGAAGTTCTAAAGTGCCCCTAATTCTAGCCCCGCCCTGCGTGGCGTTGATCACCTCCAAGTTATAGGGAGTGTGGTAAATATCCTTTTCAAAGAAATCTAAAAAGAGTTTCCAAACGCGTGTGCTCTCCACCTGCCCCTGCCCCCCATAGGCTTCAATGAAAATTTTCTCTCCCTCCTGCTTGGGCTTGATCTCTTGTGCCCCATAGATCGCCCCGTGCGCATGGCTCTCCCCGCTGGGCGCAAAGCTCAAATCCTGCCCGATAAACACACAGCGCTTAAAGCGCGCATGCACCACGAGCTCATAAGCCATGTTGGCTGCGCTCATGCCAATGCCCAAATAGCCATATTGGTGCAAGTTAAAGAGACTGGTATAACCAAAGGGGCGCAAACTAAATTGAGTGGTGCCCTTGCTAATGGCTTGGCGCAATGTAGGGTGTACAATGGAGGTGAGTGCAAAGATCACGCCTTCTTGCGCCTCTTTGGGGGTGTCTTGGTAGAATTTGGCACTCGCTTCCACACGCTCTAAAGAAAAGACTAAATCAGGCTTGATCCCATGCGTGTACAAAATAGGAAAAGACGCGTCAATGCAAAAAAGCGTGGCATAGGGGGCGATCTCTTTGAGCAGGGGGAGTTGTTTATTTAAACTAGGTCCGGTAGAAACAATAATGGCGGTGTTGTAATGCGCGTTGCGCGCTTTGAGCACTTCTACAAGATGGATCAAAGTGGGGGTTTGTACCACAAAGGGCAGATTTTGTACATGGTGCTTGATCCCCACAATGGCATCTCTAGCGTCATTGCCCACCCCGATCACGGCGTTTTCTAGGGCTTTGATGAAGTGTTGGTTGATCTGGGTAAAGTCTGACTCATAGCGTTCGTAATAGGGGTGAGCAATGATGAGCTCATAGACTTTAGCGTAAATTTTAGCGTGCTTGTCCATTAAAAATAGCGAGGCGATCAAAGGGTAATTGCACGCACTGCTATGCAATAAGATAAGCCGATCGCTTTGCATTTCTTCGCTGAAGTCTAGCAAATTCAAAATGATGAAAATAATCTCTAACTCCGGCTCGATCACCACAAGGCGTTTGAGTTGCTCCAAGCCCAAAAACAAGCGCATGAGCATCCCATTGCCCGCGCCATAGAAATAAAGATAGGGGATATAGGCGTAAGTCTTTAGCTCTTCAAAACGCGCCAAATTCTCCTTTAAGGGCTTGTGGGCAAATAAGGGCGTGTTGGTAGACACATCTACAAGATTAAACGCGTCTTGTTGTACAAAAACCTCGTATTTGAGATTGCTCTTGAGCTTAGAGAGCTCTAGGGCGAGCAGGGGGTCTTTGCGTTGCAAAACCCCTAGATTTTTTTCATAGATATTAGACAAGCCTAGCCCACCCCCTCTATTGCAAGAGTCTCAAGACATTTTGTTGCACTGCATTGGCTTGCGCCATCGCAAAGCTTCCGCTTTGGGCTAGGATATTGTATTTAGAGAAGCTTGCACTCTCTTCAGCAAAATCCACATCGCGGATTTGCGATTCGGCGGCCTTCACATTCACTTGGGTTACAGAGATGTTGTTGATCGTAGTAACCAACTCCATCTGTACAGAACCCAAGTCTGAGCGAATCTTATCTAGCTGGATGCGCGCGCTCTCTGCCATATCCATCACCATCATCGCCCCGCGCAAGCTAGTAACCCCAGCCCCAATGCCCTTAAAGTTGAAGGCAGCTTGGGCGGCGTTGGCGTTCCCTCCGCTCGCGCTAGCCGCATTGGCATCAAAAACCCCGCGGATATCTTGCAAATTCACCGTATATTCTGCCACGCCTTGGGCGGAGTGTAGCCCCACATGGCTAAAATTCACCCCGCTGACGATGATGTCGCGCGCGTCTTCTTTAGTTAGAGTCAAACGCCCCACAATGGCGTGCGCCTTGCCTGAGATGCCCCTAAAATTCCCCCCCCCAAAGACATGTCCAGAAGCGCTATCTGCATGCACAGAGATCGCCCGTCCGTCTGTGGAACGCAAGTTGATGCGCCCTTGAATATCCGTATAGGCCTCTACCCCCGTGCGCTCTTTAACAGAGTTGATGGCGTTGATCAAACGCCCGTCTCGGTCATTGTGTTGGACATCATTCACATTCCCAATCAACACCCCATTAATGGTTAAACCTCTCACCGTGCCAGATTCTACAGAGTTTTCTCCCGTGCCTAACACGATGGCAGTGGCGCGCACGCCCAAAGTGCTAGAGTTTTTGTTGATCACATTCACCAGCGCGCCTAGCCCCGTGCCCGCGCTCGTGGAGATCTTCACAGACTCCAATTTAAAATCGTTCACCGCGTCCGCCTGTTTGAACTTGAGCGTAACCTCTTGGAGGTTGTTTGCGCCCGCGCTCACCTCCATGCCCCCCCTATCCATCGCGGAGGTTTCAAAGCGTACATGCCCGATCTTATCTGAGCCCGTAGGACCAATAGAAGCCTTGATCGTGGTGTTAGAATAGGCCCCGATCTGAAACTCTTTATTAGAAAAGCTCCCGGCCAAGAGTTGTTGCCCATTAAAGCTCGTGGTGTTGGCGATATTGTCCAACTCTTCTAAGAGGCGTAAAATATCGCTTTGCAACGCCTTTCTGGTTTCAGCGGTCTGTCCATCTTGAGCGGCTTGTACCGCTTTTGTCTTGACCGTGTCTAAGATTTTGATCTGCTCATCCATTGCCTTATCGGCGGTTTGTACCACCCCGATGGCATCGTTAGCGTTTTTCACCGCCTGTCCCAAGCTCGCGCTTTGACTTCTCAAGCTATCTGCGATTGCCATCCCTGATGCGTCGTCTGCAGCTTTATTGATGCGCAAGCCTGAACTCAATTTTTCTAAAGAGGTAGAGAGATCGCGGTTGTTGCGTACCCCGATGGTGTGCGCGTTCAACGCGGCGACATTCGTATTGATTCTAAAACTCATCTTTGCATCCTTTGCGATAATATGCCCACGCAAAGCAATAGCTATTCCATGTTTACATCTAATCCATGCACCAAAATAGTTTATAATGCGACAAAAACGAGGTATTTATGGGCAAACACACCAAACTCATCATTGTAGAATCCCCCACCAAAGCCAAGACAATCGCGCATTTCTTGGATAGCAGTTATGAAATCATCGCCTCTAAGGGGCATGTGCGTGATCTAAGAAAGTACGCCATGGGCATTAGTGTACAAGAGGATCGATTCATCCCCAAATACGCGGTGGATAAAGACCACGAGGCGATTGTAGCCCAAATTGTGGCGCGCGCCAAAGCCGCCCAACAAGTCTACATCGCCACAGATGAGGACCGCGAGGGGGAGGCGATTGGCTACCACATCGCCTATCTCATTGAGCAGGCTGGGCATAAATCCCAAGACTCTTTAAAAGAAATACGCGCCCTAGAGGATCAAACCCAAAGCACACCTCCGCATAACCCTATCTTTGCCTTCCCGCGCATTGTCTTTCATGAGATCACCAAATCGGCTATTTTGCACGCGCTCAAACACCCCAAAACCCTAGATGTGCACAAAATCAACGCCCAATTAGCCCGTAGACTCTTGGATCGCATCGTGGGCTTTAGCTTAAGCTCTTTATTGGCTTCTAAGATTTCTAAGGGCATGAGTGCTGGGCGGGTGCAAAGCGCTGCGCTCAAACTCATCGTGGATCGCGAACGCGAAATCCAAGCGTTTAAACCCCTTACTTATTATGAGATTGAGGGGACGATCGCACAGGTGCGTGTGAGCTTGCAAAGCTACCAGCATGAAAAGCTCAAAAAACAAGCTCTTAGGGATTCTCAAAAAGCCTTAGACATGGTGGCTAGCTTGCGCGATCAAGACTACCAAGTCCAAGCCATTGAGACCAAAGAGAAAAACACCCCCACACCCCCCCCTTTCATGACCTCAACCCTCCAACAAAGTGCCTCTAGTCAGTTAGGCTATAGCCCCTCTAAAACCATGAACATCGCCCAAAAACTCTATGAAGGGGTGATGACCCCCCAGGGGGCTAGTGGGGTGATCACCTATATGCGTACCGATAGTCTGAACATCGCTAAAGAAGCCATAGAGGGCGCGCGCGCCTTCATTGAGCAGACTTATGGCGCGCTCTATGTCCCCAAGAAGCCCAAAAGCTACACTTCTAAAAACAAGAGCGCTCAAGAAGCCCATGAGGCGATCCGCCCCACTAATTTAGCCTTCACCCCCACCATCGCTAAGGACTATCTCAAACCCGAAGAGCACAAGCTCTATCGCCTGATTTACCAACGCTTTTTAGCCTCGCAGATGAGCGATGCGCGCTTTGAAAACCAAAGCGTGTATTTTGCCCATGAAGAGTTAGGGGCAGTGTTTAAAGCCAACGGGCGTAAATTGCTCTTTGAGGGCTTTTACAAAGTCTTTGGCGATGTGGATAAGGACATGCTATTGCCCGCTTTCACACTCCATCAAGAGGTGCGTTTAGAGAGTTTAGAAGCTAGAGAGTGCCATACAGAGCCCCCCGCGCGCTACTCAGAGGCTTCTTTGATCAAAACCCTAGAGAGTTTGGGGATCGGACGACCTAGCACCTATGCGCCCACCATCGCCCTCTTGCTCAGTCGGGATTATGTCGCCTTGCAACAAAAACAGCTCACCCCCACTTCTAGCGCCTTCAGTGTGATAGAGATTTTAGAAAAACACTTTAGCGAGATCGTGAACGCCACTTTCAGCGCGGGGTTAGAAGACAAATTAGACGCGATCGCTAGCCACCAAATCAGCTGGCAAGAGATGCTCTTGAATTTCTATACGCCCTTTATGCGCCAAATTGAAGAGGGCAAGAGTCAAATTGTCTCTCAAAAAGTGAGTATTCCTACAGGGGAGTTGTGCCCCCAATGTGGGGCGGATTTGGTGCAAAGAGTGGGCAGGTATGGCGCGTTTGTGGCGTGTAGTGGCTATCCTAAGTGCAAATACATTAAATCAGAGGAGGAGCGCACAGACTTAGGCGTGTGTGAGAAGTGTGGCGCGCCGATGGTGAGCAAGAGAGGGCGTTTTGGGGAGTTTATCGCCTGTAGCGCATACCCTACTTGTAAAAATATCCGCAATACAGAAACTAAAGACACCCCTCCCCTTGCCAAATGCCCGCAATGTGGGGGCGATGTGCGCGCCAAAAGGGGTAGAAGGGGCGTGTTTTATGGTTGCGACAATTACCCTAGCTGTAAATTCATCTCCAATTACAAGCCTGATTCTAAGCCATGTGAGGCGTGCGGAGGGTTGCGCGTTTTGAAAGAGTATAAGAAAAAACCCAGTGTGTTAGAGTGCTTACAATGCCACGCCCAAGAGGCAATCCCAAGTGAGGGCGCGTGATGGGGATTGTCTTTGGTCCTTTAAAATCGCGGCGTTTTGGTTGGTCCTTGGGGATTGATTTAAGCGGGGAGAACAAGCAATGCAATTTTAATTGCGTGTATTGCGAGCTCAAGGCGCACAAGCCTGTAGATAAAATGGCGCATGTGATCCCCCTGCCAACCCTCTTAGAGGCGGTGCACACAGCCCTAAACGCCCACCAAAACACCCCCCTAGATGTGCTCACCACCACCGCTAATGGCGAACCCACCCTCTACCCCCACCTCTACGAATTTATCGCCCAACTTAAAATCCCCCCCGGGGGACCTAAAACCTTAATTTTGAGCAATGGATCGCGTTTTGGCGAGCCTGAGGTGCAAAAAGCTTTGTTGCGCTATGACATGGTGAAGTTCTCTTTAGATGCCGCTTTGCGTACAGCGTTTAAGAAGGTGGACAAGCCCAGTCGTGCTATCCATTTAGAACACATCTTGGAGGGGATTGCAGATTTTAGCGCGCGCTATGCGGGCATGCTAGTGGCTGAGGTGTTGTTGGTTAAGGGAGTCAATGATGACTTAGAAAATATCCAAGCCATCGCGGCCTTTTTGCGCCAAATTAAGCCCGCACGCGTGGATTTGAGCACCATTGATCGCCCCCCCTCTCACCATGTTCAACCCTTGAGCGCTGAGGAGCTTTTGGCGATCGCCGTGCAATTTGAGGGCTTGAGTGTGAGTTTAGCCCTGCGCACCCCCCCCTCTAACACCTTTCTTGTAAAGGCATTAGAATTGCCCGCCTTCTTGGATTTATTGGCGCGCCGCCCCTTGAGCGTGGAGGAGGCATGCTTTTATCTACCCACCCACACCATGGAAAGCTTACGCCAAAGAGGAATCGTGGAGATTAGAAAAATTGGGGCTGTGGATTTTTACTACTTAGGGCGTACATAAAGCCCATCTAAAGATTTTAAAGGAAGAAGATGTTCTATGCTTTCGCACTCTTAGCAGGAATGGCGTTGTCTTTGCAAGCACCCATCAACGCTGCATTAGCTAGAGACATGGGCGGGCTACCTGTCTTTGCAGCGTTTTTTTCGTTTTTTGTGGGTACTTTGTGTCTGTTGGTTTTAGCCCGCGTGTTTCATCAAATTCCCAGTGGAACGCTCAAGCTCTTATGGCATCAAGAATGGTGGAAATACATAGGGGGGATATTGGGGTCTTTTGTGGTGTTCACCACGATCATCAGCGCGCCTAAAATAGGATTAGCGCCCATGCTTGTCTTTTTGCTCGTGGGGCAGTTGTGCATGGGCTTGTTTTTAGATTCCATCGGAGCATTTGGATTAGTGCCCAAAACAATTAGTCTATCTAAGGTCATTGGGCTGGGAGTGATCATTGCGGGGATTTTTATCTTTTTTTATAAGGATATTTTCAAGTAAGGCGCAATAACCATCATTTATAAAGAATCCTGTGTGCTTGTATTCCCATCTCTTAGGGAATGTTTAGGCTTACACGCTATAATCCGCGATTGATTTTTAGAATTATAATTAGCTCTAAAGGAGTTGAGTCTATGGAAGAGATTATAGTCGCGTTGGTAGGGCAGCCCAATGTGGGCAAGAGCTCGCTTCTAAATGCAATCAGTGGGGCGCATTTGAAGGTGGGCAATTTTGCTGGGGTTACGGTGGAAAAAACCCAGGTGAGTACTACCTATAACAACACTAAAATTACTATCGTCGATCTCCCCGGTATTTACGCGTTAAATGATTTCACTATCGAGGAAAAGGTCAGTCGGCAATTTTTAGAAAACGAGCGCTTCGATTTAATTTTAAACGTGCTAGATTGCACGAATTTAGAGCGCAATTTGAATCTAAGCACCCAGTTGCTCCACACACCCCATAAGGTGTTGATGGCCCTTAACATGTGGGATGAAGCCCAAAAGGAGGGCTTGCAAATCAATGTAGATGCGCTCTCTAAAGATTTAGGAGTCCCCTGCATCCCCACTTCAGCGCACGCGCATTTCAATGTCGATCTGCTTTTAGATCGTCTCATTAGCTTGCACCGCAACGCCCAAACCTCTAAGGCACACGCCCCCCTCTCCAAAGAAGAAGTTTTTGAGTTTTGTCATAAGCTGGCCAGAAAAGTTACGCGCCACACACAGAGCGCGCCCGGGTACACCCAACGCATCGATTCCTATTTGATGCATCCTATCTATGGTGTGCCCATCTTCTTAGCCCTCATGTTTGTGGTGTTCTTCTTGAGTTTCTTGGTTGGGGGTACACTGCAGGGCTATGTGGATGATGGGTTTGCCTTCCTAAGCGACACCATCAAGACACATGCCCCCAACGCCCAAATTGGCTCACTCTTGGGCGATGGGATCATCGGGGGCGTGGGGGCGGTTCTCTCTTTCTTACCCTTGATTGTGGTGCTATATTTGGGGATTTCCCTTCTTGAGGCCACGGGGTACATGAGCCGCGTGGCGTTTTTATTAGATGGGGTGTTCCATAAGTTTGGTTTGCATGGAAAGAGTTTTATCCCACTCATCACGGGCTTTGGGTGCTCTGTGCCTGCTTATATGGCCACGCGTACCTTGCAAAACCAACACGAACGCTTAATCACCCTCTTTGTGATCGGCTTTATGAGTTGTAGCGCGCGTTTGCCCATTTATGTACTCTTTGTGGGCTCGTTTTTTCCCCAAAAATACGCCAGCTTGGTGCTCTTTTTGATCTATGTGCTTGGGGCGGTGGTGGCGCTCTTGATGGCAAAATTTCTCAAACTCAGCGTTTTTAAAGGGCAAGAAGAGTCCTTTGTGATGGAAATGCCCAAATACCGCATGCCCAGCCCCAAAGTGATTTGGTATAGCATCTACACCAAATCGCTTTCCTATCTCAAAAAAGCAGGCACTTACATTTTGGGCGGGGCGATTCTCATTTGGTTTGCCTCTGCCTACCCTAGGGATACCCAAATGTTAGAGAAGTACCAAGCCCAACAAGCGCACCTTGAGGCTAGCTCTTTAGAAGCCAGTGCCAAACAAGAAGCTCTAGCTAGCTTAGAAGAGAAAAAACAACAAGAGATTTTAGAAAATAGCTTTGTGGGGCGTGCGGGGCGCAGTATTGATGGACTGTTTAAGCCGATGGATTTTGATTGGCGGCTTTCTATTTCCTTAGTAACGGGTTTTATGGCTAAGGAAGTGGTCGTCTCTACTTTAGGTGTGCTTTACGCGCTAGGGGACACCAGCCAAGAATCTAAATCATTCCGTATGGCGCTCAAAAAACATGTGAGTGTGCCCTCTGCCATCGCCTTTATCGTCTTTGTGATGTTTTATATCCCCTGTTTTGCCGCCACAATCACCTTTGGTAGAGAGGCCGGGGGAATTAAATTTGTGCTTTATTTATTTGTTTTCACTACAGCGGTTGCCTACGCTTTTTCTTGTATCGCCTACTATGCCACTTGGCTAGTGGCGGGTCTGTTCTAGCGCGCGCATGCAGAGATACTAACCTCAGGCGTGATCGTAGGTGTTCAACCCCCCTTCAACATGGTTTAAAGGGGTGTTTTTAAGCGCGCTATGTACTCTTAAGTGAAATTCTTTAAAGTGAAGTGTTCTGCTTGGGACTTTACCCGGCGCGCACTCGCAAACTTTTGCCGGCTCGTGCAATGGGTGCAAATCCTTCTGATTTACACCGGCTTGGGACTTACCACCCCAGCGCGCAAACGGGTTTAAGCGGGGTAAAGACCCAAAGACGCTCTATTCGTGCTTGCTCGTCTATATAAGGCTTGGCGCGCGCAAACGCCTAAAACCATCCTGCTTTTAGGCGGCGCGTCTGATTTTACCCGGCTCGTGCAAACGGCGCGAGTATTCTACTTGCACCGGCTCGTCTGCGCTTGCTAGCTCAGTAGCGCAAAAACCCGTACTCCCACACTTTGGGGGTGATTTGCCCT
>NZ_QXQT01000114.1 GCF_003660395.1 Helicobacter vulpis | reverse complement strand
CCACACCAAATCAATATAGCCCAACCCCTCTTTATAAAACGCTCCGCTCACTTGCCCGCGTTTTTCTTTTAAAAGCTTGCTAACCGCCTCTTTGCCCTTGAGGGCAAATTCTTTAAAATTCTCTCCAAAGGCGGGGTTAGGTTTTAAAATGTCTTCTAAAAGCTTGTTTTTAAATCTAATGGCCCAACCCCTCTTTATAAAA
>NZ_QXQT01000113.1 GCF_003660395.1 Helicobacter vulpis | reverse complement strand
CGGCCTCTTTTCCCCCTCTTTGAGGCCTTTAACCCTTGAAAGCTTTTTAGAATTGTACTAGTATGGCACTTGCGCACGGCGGCGCGCAGTCGGGTCTAAAGCCCGACTGAGTAGCGGGGTCTCCTAACTTGTAACGTCCCCCCCTAACACGCGCTGCATAGGTGAGCATGGAGTGCATGGCAACCCCTGCTGGTAAGTAGTAATTCTGATCGAACGCCATCACTATGGGAATAATT
>NZ_QXQT01000112.1 GCF_003660395.1 Helicobacter vulpis | reverse complement strand
TTTATTTTCGCCCAAATAGAGCGCATTTTAAAGCCGGGGGGGTATTTCTTTAGCTTCATTGATTGGCGCATGTTGCCAGCCCTTTCTGATAGCATTCAGCTAGCAGACTTGGCATGGCGGGGTGTCATTGTGTGGGATAAGGGACGGAGTGCTAGACCCTTTCCTAATGGCTTTAAACAACAATGCGAATTTATTTGTTGGGGGACTAAGGGGGATTTACCGGATATCCCGCGCAAGCA
>NZ_QXQT01000111.1 GCF_003660395.1 Helicobacter vulpis | reverse complement strand
CAATGCTCCCCACACTCTTTAAGACGCTATTGGCTTCTAAATGCGCACTAGGCTCTTTAAGCCCCTCTAAGAGTTGCTTAAACCCATGTTCTTGCTCTTGGGCTTGGGTGTAGAGGGTTTGGGCTTGATTCTTAAGCTTGGGGGTGGTAGGGTTAGCTCCACTGCTAGGCATATAGCCTTCAAGATCAAGGCTTGGAGTCGTGTTGGGGCGTTGGCTATGGGATAGCAGAACTTCTTTA
>NZ_QXQT01000110.1 GCF_003660395.1 Helicobacter vulpis | reverse complement strand
CGGCAAGACGAGCCGGGGTAAAACAGACGCGCCGCCTAAAAAGCAGACGAGCCGGCAAGAAGCGGGACGCTTCGCAGCCCTTAGCGAGGGCGAGCTTTTGGGCGTTGGCAAGCAGGATTTGCCCCGTTAGCGAGGAGGAGCCCCTAAGAACACGCCTTTTAAGTCTTAACCCTTGTTTTAAAAAAGGTCTTTGGGTATGCTAGCTGTACTCCGTTACCCACGGGGCGACTTGGCGCGCGTTCTTTGTTTTTGTTGTTTGATG
>NZ_QXQT01000109.1 GCF_003660395.1 Helicobacter vulpis | reverse complement strand
AGAGAATTTTAAAGAATTGCCCTCAAGGCAAAGAGGCGGTTAGCAAGCTTTAAAAAGAAAAACGCGGGCAAGTGAGCGGAGCGTTTTATAAAGAGGGGTTGGGCTATATTGATTTGGTGTGGGGAGAAGTTAGAAACAAAGAGGGCAAGATACAAGGACATGGCTTAAGTAAGATTGTAGAAAAACACCTTGATGACTTTAGTGGGTTTGAGGGGGGTACGCCTTTGGAGAAGTTGGGGAATGGCATTGAGGAGATTGTAA
>NZ_QXQT01000010.1 GCF_003660395.1 Helicobacter vulpis | reverse complement strand
GGGTGGGGGGCGCGAGAGGTGGGGGTGTTGGGGATAGAGGCGGTGGGGGGGGATGGGGTAGGTGTTTTGGGGTTTAAAGCTATTGAGGGCGTTGGTGGCAGCCGTGGCGTTAGCGATGGCGCCACTGCTGCCCTGCAGGGCTTGGAGTTGTTGTTGGAGGGTGCTCTCCAGCGCGCCGGTTTGGTTGCTCAACCAGCCAAAATAGCCCATAAACATCGCCTGCGCCCACCAGTTATACCCACACACCGCATAGCCCTGTGAAAAATCCAAACCAATGGCTGGCGAATCGTAGCAGTATTTCACATTAGGGCTATTCCACTTTGAAATAACTTCGTTCTTTTGAGAAGCCGAGGGGGTCGCAGGGGGGCCAGTATGTGTGTGTGCCCCGGGCACTAAACTCATCAGCCACACCGGGTTGAGTACAAAGGTTTGGAGCATGTCGGGTACAAAGGTGTTGACATACGCGTCCACTAAGGTGGTCGCGGCGCTAAAATTGCCATTGTTGAGCGCCGTACTTATCGTGGTGTACATCTTAGAATTAGTGAAATTGCCCTCAAAGCCAGCCTCCCCCACATAGCCATTCATAAAGTTAAAAAAGTTCTGCATGCCCGCTATGGCTGTTTTGGGGTTTACACCGCTACAATCCCCTCTAGAGCAGTTAGAAGGGCCGATGTAGACATTTTTTTGGAGCTCGGCGACATTAAAAAGGGTGTTCCAAATTTGTTGAGGGGTTAGGCCGTATTTGCTTGCCGCACTTGTAAAGCTATTTAGCACACCAGTTGTCCCCCCCTCGTAGCCACAATTGTTAATAGAGCTCGCTTGGTTATTGATGATGATGTCAAACACGCAGGTGTCGCCCGCATTGATATATCCCTGTTTAGCAATAGAGGCGTTGTTGAGAAAAAAGGTTTGTCCATTGGCGTAATTGACCCATTGGTTATGAAAGGCGCGCCCCACGGTCTGGGTGATGCTTGTGATCTGGGCTAAGGCTTGGCTAATGGCGGTGTTTTTTGCATTGGTGAGCGTGGAGAGCTTGTTGGCGTTCTCAAGGGCGATTTTTTGATTGGCCTTGCTCAGTCCTTGAATATCCCCGCTCACAATAGAAATCATGTGGTTGATGTCATCGCTAAGGGTGGAGATCGCCTGACTCACTTGCGCGGGGCTGAGATCGGAGATATTGCCTTGCAAGAGGGGGGGGAGGGCTAGGGGGGTGTAGGGCACCCCTAGTTCTTTAGCCACCTGGGCGATCTGGGTGTTGTAAGAATCAAAGGTTTTGATCGCATTTTGCAAAATGACTTGGTTTTGGCTGGTGGAGTGGCCTAGAGCCTGCTGGTAGCTCTTGAGCGCGTTTTGGGCTTGGGACACTAGGTTTTGGTTGGCGGCTTGGTAGTTTTTAAGGATATTGGCCAAATAATTTTCGTAGTCTTGGACGCTGGTAGTGATTTGGTTGAGATCAGCGCTGGGGTTGGCGATGGCAGATTCAATTTTTGCCAACAGACTTTGGAGCGCGATAGAATTGGGGTTGAGCTTTTGGAGCTGCTGGGCTAGGGCTTTGAGCTGGGCGATGGTCTGGGCTTGGTTGGCTTGGAGCTGGGCGATGGTGTTGTTGTAGTCTTGGAGCTCTTTGTGGTAGGCTTGCATTTTTTGCGCATTATCGCTGGGCACGCTGCGTACACTCTCTACAGAGTTGCCCCCCCCAAGACTCATCCCAAAGGAGAAAAACCCCCCATCCAAGTACGAAGCAAGGGGGTGGGCTAATGCCCAAGAACAGACCCACAAAAAAAGAGCGCAAAACCTCAGCATAGACTTATTGTAACATACCGCCTTTTTAAAAGTTGTGAAGCAGGGAGAATGCGATCAAAAACACTGCAACACACCTCTTTTAGAATCTTTAAAAACAAGATGGGCGCGCTAATTTGAAGGGGCACTCTTAGTACGCAAAAAACTATGGGGGGGTAATTTGGTGGGGAGTCTAACCGGGTGGGTGTTGCCACTATGGATAGCCTCTAATTCTCTCCCATCTTGAAGCAAGATTTTGTACAAACACAGATAGTGTTTTCCCTCAAAGGTGTAGATTTTCCCAATCTCATTGAACATAGGGGCTAGTTCTGCTTTATAGGGCAGTACGATTTCATAGTTAGTATGGGGTTTGGTGGTGAATTTGCACAAGAAGTATTCCCCATTTTCTAACACCTCGCCATTGACCTGAAAATCCCCTTCGCTGATCGCGCTTTTAAAGTTTTGGGTGTCTAGTTTTTCATAGGGGCGTTTGATGAGATAGCCCTCACTGAAGCCCCGGTTTTTGAGCGTGGAAAGTTCTGCCTGATAAAGGGCGGGGCGGTGTTGGTTGTTATAATAGTCTTCTATAGCGGTGCGGTAGGTTTTGGTGGTGATGGCCGCATAATAGCTAGACTTGGTACGCCCCTCGATCTTGAACGCGCTAATGGCCTTGCTCTCTAGAATCGTGGCAATGTGGTTGGCCAGATTTAAATCTTTGGCATTGAGAATATGCGTCCCTATCCCCTCTTCTTCTTCAAGGCGCATCATCACGCCGGTATCGGGGTTCTTGATATAGTATTCATAGTCAAAACGGCAGTCATTGGCGCAACTCCCCCGGTTGGGCACGCGCCCATGTTGCAAAGCTGAGATGAGACAACGCCCTGAAAAGGCAAAGCACATGCTCCCATGTACAAAGATTTCTAGCTCCAAATCCGGCAGGGCTTTTTTGATTTCTAGCACATCGTTTAAACTCATTTCTCTAGCCACCACAATGCGCTTAACCCCCATTTCATAAAAGGCTTGCGCGTCCAGCACATTCATCACATTGGCTTGGGTGGAGAGGTGGATGGGGATGTGGGGGGTGAGTTTTTGGGCGAGTTTGAGCACGCCGATCGTGGCGATGATGAGCGCGTCTACTTTGCAATCGGCGAGTTTGTATAAATGTTCCTCTAAGAGTTTGATTTGGGAGTTAAAGGGGAAGGCGTTCAAAGTGGCATAAAATTTCTTGCCCCGCGCATGAGTGAGTGCGACACCCTCTTTAAAGCTTTCTAAATCAAAATTCTTAGAGGCGCGGTTGCGCAAAGAGAACTGCCCCAAGCCTCCATAAAGCGCGTCCGCGCCATAATCTAGGGCGATTTTGAGCTTGTGCAGATTACCTGCAGGGGCCAGCAATTCTATAGGCACACAAGGGCTCACTTCTTTCCGAAAGCGGCGATCAACGCCTCAATATCGCTCTCACTGGCTACACTCTCGCTATCATCGCCAATGATATAAGAGGCAGAGCTGACCCGCTTAGAATCCTCAATATTGCCCTCAAAGAGGGAATTCATGTATTGCGTGAGGGCGCGCATGACATTGATCACCCGCTCGATCTTTTGGCGGTGGATGTCTTGGAATTGCATAATATCCATCGCCTGCATCGCGCTATCTGAGCACCCCTCTGCGCTTTCTTGAATGCGTTCGATGCCCTTTAAGATCTCTTGAGTCTCTTCTAAGGAGGTTTGGAAAGTGCGAATCAAGGGAAAAGCTTGTGCTAGGGTTTCAAAAATCTCTAAATGTTTTTGCAAGGGGGCTTTAATTTTATTGAGGGTTTTGATGATGTTTTCTGAGCTCGCGCTAATGTAATCCAGCTGGTCAAAAACTTGGGTTGCTTTCACCTCTGAATCGCGCGTAACATCATCGAGCTGGTGGACTACCTTATGTTCTTCAGTGGGAGGAGGGGGAGGCCATTCTTCCGAATCTATCTTGCCATATTTTTCGCTCTTCTTCTTATCCACCTTATAGTGTTCGTAGGTATCATTCCAACCCTTCTCTTTTTCTTCCTTAGAGCGCGCCATCTCTTCGCTACGCTCTGCTTCCTTGTCTAAAGGCTCCATTGCCTCCAACCCCCCCCCATTGATCAAGGCATCCAATTCTTCTTGCGTCATTCACTCTCCTTGAATTTGGCCCGAATTATAGCTAAAGACTTTTTGCGTCTAGCTTATTGCGCTTTAGAGACGAGCACGGCCTCCATGATCGCATCCAAGTCCCCATCTAAAATCGCTTCCACATTGCTATAGGCGATTTCAGAGCGCGCGTCTTTGATCTGTTGGTAGGGGGCTAGGACATAGCTTCTAATTTGGTGTCCCCAACCAATTTCGCTCTTTTCCTCTGTACTGCTTTGTTCTCTTTGCTTGTGCAATTCCAATTCGTAAAGACGGGATTTGAGCATTTTGAGCGCCATCGCTTTATTTTTATGCTGGCTGCGATCGTTTTGGCATTGCACCACAATGCCCGTTGCAAAATGGGTGATGCGGATGGCCGATTCGGTTTTATTAACATGTTGCCCACCCGCCCCGCTGGCACGGTAGGTGTCGATTCGAATGTCCTTGTCTTCAATCACAATATCGATATCATCGTCCACTTCTGGACTCACCTGTACACTAGCAAAACTGGTATGCCGTTTGCCATTAGCATTAAAGGGCGACATGCGTACAAGGCGGTGTACCCCATTTTCATTTTTCATATAACCATAGACATTCACCCCTCTAATGATAAAGGCAACCCCCTTAATCCCCGCCTCTTCGCCCTCTTGATAGTCCAAAAGTTCTACCCTAAAGCCCTTGCGCTCGGCCCAACGCAAATACATCCTATAGAGCATGTTCCCCCAATCCTGACTCTCCACTCCCCCCACACCCGGCTGGATACTCACAATGGCATCACGCCCATCATGGGCATTGGCCAACATCACGCCCACTTCTAAGCTTTGTACCCGCGCTTCCAAACTGGGCGCGTCTTCAAAGAGTTGGGCAAGAGTGCTAGGGTCTTCATTTTGCACCAGTTCAAAGAGTTCGCGCGCTTCCAGCAAAGCGTTTTTAGTACTCTGATATGTGTCTAAAAGCCGTTCTAGCTTGGCCTTTTCTTGGTTTTTGGCCGCGGCGCGTTCTTGATCCTGCCAAAAGAGGGGATCGGCCTGTTGGGACTCTAGAGTCTCTAGCGCGCTTTGTAATTGCTCAGGTTTGATAATTTGGGCAACATTCTGGCACTTGCTTTCAAGTTCTTTGAGTAATTCGCTGTACTGATAAGCGTCCATGACATTCCATTAAGGGTTTTCTTGTAACATAGCATTATTATTTTTAAAGGACGCTCATGTACGCTACCCAAGTTTTAGACAGAATTAAGAAGGCCTGCCCTCATCAACGCGAGTTCTACCAAGCCGTTAGTGAGTTGTTACACTCTCTAGCCCCTGTACTCAAAGACCCCATTTATCAAAAGCATGCCATTTTAGAACGCCTTGTAGAACCCGATCGCGAGATTTTTTTCCGCGTGGCGTGGATGGACGATACCGGGAGGATTCAAGTCAACCGGGGTTGTCGGATTGAATTTAACGCCGCCATTGGGCCTTATAAGGGAGGATTGAGGTTTCACCCCAGCGTGAATGAAAGTATTATTAAGTTTTTAGGCTTTGAACAAATCTTTAAAAACGCGCTCACCACGCTAAACATGGGGGGTGCTAAGGGGGGGAGTGATTTTGACCCTAAGGGCAAGAGCGATGCGGAGATCATGCGTTTTTGTCAAGCCTTTATGGACGAGCTGTACCGCCATATTGGCGCGCTCACCGATGTACCTGCCGGGGATATTGGAGTGGGGGCGCGCGAGATCGGCTATCTCTTTGGGCGTTACAAGAAATTGGTGAATCGTTTTGATGGAGTGTTCACCGGTAAGGGTTTAGATTGGGGTGGGAGTTTGGTCCGCAAAGAGGCAACCGGCTATGGCTGTGTTTATTTCGCCCAAGAAATGCTAGGGGCTAGGAAGGAGGACTTGGCTGGTAAGGTGTGTAGCATTTCTGGAAGCGGAAATGTGGCGATTTACACCATTGAAAAACTCTATGAAGTGGGGGCTATCCCTGTAACCGCTAGTGATTCTAAGGGCATGGTTTATGATAAAGAGGGGATTGATCTGGACTTGCTCAAAGAAATTAAAGAGGGAAGGGGAGGGCGCATTGAGGAGTATGCCCAACATAAGCGCAGCGCGGAGTACACAGATGCCAAGAATTATAAGAGTGGCACAAATGGCGTATGGAGTGTACCTTGTTTTGCAGCTTTCCCCAGCGCAACCCAAAATGAACTCAGCGAAATAGACGCGCAAACTCTTTTAAACAATGGGTGCAAGTGTGTGGTGGAGGGGGCCAACATGCCCTCTAGCACTAAAGCGGCGGAAATGTTTTTACAGGCTAAAATTTGCTATGGTCCGGGCAAGGCGGCTAATGCGGGCGGGGTGGCTGTGAGTGGGTTGGAAATGGCACAAAATGCGAGCATGTATCCTTGGAGCTTTGAAGTGGTCGATCGCCAGTTGCGCACCATTATGAAAGAAATTTTTGAAAACAGCGCGCAGACTGCCCAAGAGTTTGGCGACCCGACAAATCTGGTGTTAGGGTCTAATATCGCTGGGTTTAGAAAAGTCGCAGATGCGATGATCGATCAGGGATATTAAATTGCGGAAGTGGTGTGCTCAGAGGGATTCAAACCCCCGACCTACAGGACCGCAACCTGTTGCTCTATTCAGCTGAGCTATGAGCACCCAAAACGCCCATTATAACAGAATTTGTGCAATTTTAGGTTAAATTTTACAAAAACTTGTTAAGATCGCGCAAATTAGCAAGAAAGTAGGTGATAGCATGCCCGGGATTAAGGTAAGAGAAAGCGATAGTTTTGATGAGGCTTATCGGCGTTTTAGAAAACAGACTGATCGTAATTTAGTCGTAACAGAGTGTCGCGCGCGGCGCTTTTTTGAATCTAAAACCGAAAAACGCAAAAAGCAAAAGATCAACGCCAAAAAGAAGATTTTGAAGCGTTTGTATATGCTTAGGCGTTATGAGTCTAAACTCTAGGGGGTGTCGTGGAATTCAGCGGGCATAATGTACTAGTAACCGGGGCTAACCGCGGGATTGGGCGGGCGATCGCGCTTTTGCTGGGGGGGTATCGCAATCGAGACAGTCAACCCCTGAAGGTGTGGATTAACTACCGCGCTGATCACAAGGGTGCAGACACTCTAAAGGGGGAGATCGAAAATTTGGGGGGTCGAGCGGCTTTAGTCAAGTTTGATGTAACTTGCGAGGAGGAATTTATAGAGGGGGTTAAGACCATTGTAGATAGCGATGGAGGCTTGAGTTACCTGGTCAACAATGCTGGGATCGTCTTGGATAAGCTAGCGGTGCGCATGAAAACGGAGGAGTTTGTACGCGTACTTGAAACAAACTTGAAATCGGTCTTTGTGGGTTGTCGCGAGGCCTTGAAAGTGATGAGCAAGCAAAGGTTTGGGAGCGTGGTGAATCTCTCTTCGGTGATCGCTGAAAAGGGAAATTTGGGGCAGACTAATTACGCAGCGAGCAAGGGTGGGGTGATTTCCATGACTAAGTCCTTTGCCTATGAAGGGGCTTTGCGCCATGTGCGCTTCAATTGCGTAACCCCGGGCTTCATTGCCACAGACATGAGTGCCGGGCTTGATGATGCGCTCAAAGCTGACTATCTGAAAAACATTCCTCTAGCGCGCTTAGGTGAAGCTAAAGAGGTGGCTGGGGCGGTGGCCTTTCTGTTGAGTGATTTGGCTAGCTATATCACAGGTGAAACGCTTAAGGTCAATGGCGGATTGTATATGTAGGCGGGGGAATCCATCTTAAAGGAGAAACAATGAAATGGGTGTTTTTAATCTTGTTGTTAGTGATCATTTACTTCCTATATCGGATTGTAGATGTGTTGGAGCACAAGTAACCATTTAAGGTTGCTGAAGCGATTTTAGGCTAGAATTCTGGCTTAATTGCAAATTTAAGTAGGAGATTTCATGGCGTTGTTCGAGGAAATTCAGGCGGTGATTGTGGAGCAATTGAATGTGAACGCTTCTCAAGTGACAGAAGAAGCGGACTTCATTAAGGATTTGAACGCAGACTCTCTAGATGTGGTGGAGCTAATCATGGCTTTGGAGGAAAAGTTTGGGATTGACATTCCTGACGATCAGGCAGAGAAGATCAAAACCGTTGGTGATGTGATTAAGTTTATTGAAGAGCATAAACTAGCGTAGTGGCGCGTTAGTCTCGGCGCGTTGGCTATAAAGGAGAGTTGTTGCGTAGGGTTGTAGTAACGGGCATGGGCATGGTGAACGCCCTTGGGCTGAATAAAGAAGTTGCTTTTGATGCCATTGTGCGCGGGAAATGTGGGGTTAAGAAGATTTCCTGTTTTGACACAACGGGCTTTCCTGTACAAATTGCTGCTGAAATCACGGATTTTGATCCCGCCTCTGTCATGAATCTCAAGGATGTTAAAAAAGCAGGCCGTTTTATCCAGCTGGCCTTGTTAGCCAGTCAAGAGGCAATGGCAGAGAGTCATATTCTAGTGGAGGGCAAGTGCCCAGAATCTTTTGCCACCAGGATGGGGGTGAGTTCGGGTTCTGGGATTGGGGGTTTGGGCAATATTGAGGCCAACTCAATTTACTGCTATGACAAGGGGCCTAGAAAAGTTAATCCTTTTTTTATTACTTCCGCATTAGTAAATATGATTGGAGGATTTGTCTCCATTGAATACGGCATTAAAGGGCCCAATGTCTCTAGCGTAACCGCCTGTGCGGCGGGCACGCATGCCATCATTGAGGCGTATAAAACCATACTCTTGGACGGGGCCGATCGCATGCTTGTGGTAGGCGCAGAATCCACGATTTGCCCTGTGGGGATTGGAGGCTTTGCCTCTATCCGCGCTTTGTCTAACCGCAATGAAGAGCCCTTAAAAGCGTCCAGACCCTTTGACAAGGGGCGCAATGGGTTTGTGATGGGCGAGGGGGCTGGGGCATTGATCTTGGAGGAATACGAAAGCGCGAAACAGCGCGGGGCGCAGATTGTCGCGGAGTTGGTGGGCTATGGAGAAAGCGGGGATGCTAGCCATATCACCGCGCCCGCCCCTAATGGTGAGGGGGCTTACCGCGCTATGAGGTGTGCCCTAGAGATGGCTAGTAAGCATGGCGCGAAAGTGGGCTATATCAACGCGCATGGCACCAGCACTAGCTACAACGATCTCTATGAGACGATTGCCTTGAAAAATGTCTTTGGGGGGAGGGAGAATGTCCCCCCCGTGAGCTCCACTAAGGGACAGATTGGGCATTGCTTAGGCGCGGCCGGTGCGCTTGAGGCAGTTATTTCTTTAATGGCACTCCAAAGAGGGGTGATGCCTCCTACCATCAACCAAGAGGTTCGGGACCCGGGTTGTGATTTGGACTATATCCCCAATGAGGCGCGCCCATCCAAACTACAGGCCGTCATGAGCAACTCTTTTGGCTTTGGAGGCACCAACGCGGTGGTGGTTTTTAAATCTCTTTAGGTTTAAGTGTGGCAGTTTATCTAGATTTTGAGAATCGCATTAAGGGGATTCAGGATGACATTGAGATGGCATCCATCAGGGGCGATACGGACGCGCAGGATATTTTAGAAAAGCGTTTGAGCAAAGAGATTAAGAGCGTGTACACTAGCCTGACGGACTACCAACGCTTGCAGCTTGCCCGCCACCCTGATCGCCCCTATGCGATGGATTATATAGAGTTGATTTTAGAAGATCGCTATGAGATGTTTGGAGATCGCCACTTTAGCGATGACAAGGCCATCGTGAGTTTCATTGGTAAGATTGACGGAGTAGCAGTAGTGGTGATCGCCGAAGAAAAGGGACGGGGTACTAAGAACAAACTCAGGCGTAATTTTGGCATGCCTAATCCAGAGGGCTATCGAAAGGCCCTCAAGAGCGCGAAATTCGCCGAGAAATTCAATTTACCCATTCTGATGTTAGTAGACACTGCTGGGGCTTATCCGGGAATTGGGGCTGAGGAGAGGGGGCAGAGCGAGGCGATTGCAAAAAATTTACAAGAATTTGCCGCGCTCAAAGTGCCCACGATTTCTATCATCATTGGTGAGGGCGGCAGTGGGGGCGCGTTGGCGATCGCCGTGGCAGATCGCTTGGCCATGATGGAGTATTCTGTCTTTAGCGTGATTTCCCCAGAAGGGTGCGCGGCGATTTTGTGGAATGACCCCAGCAAGGCAGAGGTGGCAATCAAAGCCATGAAAATCACCCCCAACGATCTCAAACAAGCCCAGCTCATTGATGATATTATTCTAGAGCCCCAAAGAGGGGCGCATCGTGACAAGCTTGAAGCCAGTCGCGCCATTAAAAACTACTTTCTTACCCAACTTCCCTTGATCCAAGAGCAAGATTTTTTAGCCTTGCGCTATGAAAAATTGATGCGTTGTGGGGCTTTTGCTTAGTACGGGGGTTTATAATTTTCAATTATAACCGATATAAGAACACCAAAGCAGGGACGCTTTAGGTTAGACTAACAAGGAGTTATTATGGCATTTCAGGTCAATACGAACATCAATGCGTTAAACGCCCATGCCGTTGGGTTGGTTACACAGCGCGATTTGAGAGAATCGCTTGAACGCTTGAGTTCGGGTTTGCGGATCAACAAGGCTGCTGATGACGCGTCAGGGATGACTATCGCGGATTCTTTGCGTTCGCAAGCTAAGAGTTTGGGGCAGGCGATCTCTAACACCAATGATGGTATGGGGATCATACAGATCGCAGATAAGGCGATGGACGAGCAGATCAAGATTTTAGACAATATCAAAGTAAAGGCCACACAGGCCGCTCAGGATGGGCAGAACGCCCAGTCTAGGAAGGCGTTGCAAGCAGACATTATCCGCCTGATCCAGAGTTTGGATAATATTGGTACCACGACCTCCTATAATGGGCAAACGTTGTTGTCTGGAATGTTTTCCAATAAGGAATTCCAAGTAGGGGCATATTCCAACGAGACCATCAAGGCGAGCATTGGTGCGGCCACTTCTGATAAGATTGGTCAAGTCAAGATCGTTACCGGGCAAAATATCACCGCAGCCGGTGAGGTGGCTCTAACCTTTAAACAGGTAGATGGTGTACACGATGTGTCTTTGGAGAGTGTGAAAATCTCTACAAGCGCGGGTACAGGGCTTGGCGTGTTAGCAGAGGTGATTAATAAAAACTCTAATGCGACTGGGGTGCGCGCTAACGCCAATGTCATCACCACTTCTGATAGCGCAATCAAGTCTGGAAGCTTGAGTAGTTTGGTGGTCAATGGCGTGGAGATCGGCAATATCCTTGGCATTAAAAAGAATGATAGCGATGGGCGTTTGGTGGCCGCTTTGAACGCGGTAACCGCTCAAACTGGTGTGGAGGCCTATACCGACTCTGTGGGGCGTTTAAACCTCCGTAGCATCGATGGGCGTGGCATCAATATCAAGGCAAAATCCAGCAATGTAGACGCGCAAGGCTTGGCTTTGGACACTTTGAACGGAGGGCAGAACATCACCCAGGGGTCTTTAAACTTCGGACGGCTTTCTTTAGTCAGACAGGACGCTAGGGATATTTTGGTCGTCTCTGGGGCCAATGTGAGCGCGTCTGCAGGTTATGCGGCGATCGGGTTTGCTAGAGGCGCACCTGCTAGCACCACAGTCAACCTTAGGGATGTGCTTGGGGAATTTAACCAAGCGGTGCGTTCGGCCTCTGGGGCTAACTACAATAAGACTCTTGCAGCTGAAAACCTCACTCTAGGTTCTGGGGTAACCACCTTGCGCGGGGCGATGGTGGTGATGGATATTGCAGAGTCGGCGCAAAAGATGCTTGACAAAGTGCGCTCTGATTTGGGTTCTGTGCAAAACCAAATGGTGAGCACGGTGAACAATATCACCATCACCCAAGTCAATGTAAAAGCCGCTGAGTCTCAAATCAGGGATGTGGATTTCGCCCAAGAAAGTGCCAATTTCAGCAAGAACAACATCTTGGCACAATCTGGTAGCTATGCGATGAGTCAGGCTAACACTGTGCAACAAAATATCTTGCGCCTTTTGACTTAGCTTTTTAAGCTCTAGTGGCTCAGCCACAGAGCGATCTCGTCTGCTAGAAAAAAGTCTCGCGCGACGAGGCGATCTCTTTGCAGATAACAAACCTTCTCTTCTAGTAAAGTCTTAACTTTCTCTGGTGCAAGTAGGGCAGTGTTGACCCCCAAAGTACAGCGCAAGCCTAAAAAAACTGCTTCAAAGTTCATATCCTCTATGCGCAATTGCTCCAGCCGTGCGTGTATGGGGTTGGCAATATAGCTCCTGACATCTTTAAGCTTGTAGAGACGTGTTTGCCCCACGCGCCCCACCGCCCCCGCCCCACAACCCATATACTCTAAACCCTGCCAATAGCCCAAATTGTGTAAACATTGATAATCTCTAGCGTAATTAGACACTTCGTATTGTATAAACCCCTTCATGCCTAAACACGCTTTCATGTGCGCATCTAGACGGGGCAAGATTTCTAAAGAAGTGTCAGCAAGTCTTGTATTGTCTTCTAATGTGAGACTATAGGCAGAAAGATGATCAATGGGTAGGGCACTGGCCTGAGCGACTTCTTGTTCTAGACTTTGGGGGGTGTCTAAAGGAGTGTTATAGATGAGATCAATGCTCAAGTGCGCGATGCCGCTTTGTCTAGCAAAGTCTAGGGCTCTATAGACATTTGCACAGCTGTGATCGCGTTGCAAAAAGCGCAACTTGGACTCTAAAAAACTTTGTACCCCTATGGACAAACGCGTCATCCCAAAACTCTTAAGCGCGTTGCACCACTCTAAAGACACCAAATCCGGATTAGCTTCTAGGGTGATTTCGATATGAGGGCTTAGATAGGCGTGCTTGGCGATGGTGTCAAATATCTCTGCGTAGTGTCGGATTGTGAGGGTGTTGGGCGTGCCTCCTCCAACGAAAATAGATTCCAGACATCCCCCCTTTAACGATGCGCTGATATCCTGACAAAGTGCCTTGACATAGCTGTCTTGGAGCACGTCTAATCCGCTAAAGGAGTTAAAGGCGCAATACCCGCATTTGCTTTGACAAAAAGGGACATGGATATAAAGACTTTTAGGGGGAGTGTGGCTAGTTTTAAGCATGGCTTAATCCTTGAAATAATACCATTATGGCATATCTTGGTAAGGAGTTGGCTATGAAAAAAGTGGTTTTTTTGGGCGCGCTCGCAGGGTTGAGTTTGCTTTGGGGGGCGGATCCAGCGGTGTTGATCAAGAAATGCGCGGGCTGCCACGGGGCTTCTATGGAAAAAAAGGCCTTTGGAAAGGGGCATGTGGTGAACACTTTGGACAGTGCTACCATCAAAGAGGATTTGATGGGCTATAAGGCGGGTTCACTCAATCGCTATGGCTCCGGGGCGATCATGCATAGCCAAGCTAAAAATCTCAGCGATGCAGATATTGAAGTGCTAGCAAAGTATATTCCTACCCTTAAAAAGTAGATGGACTTGAGGGGGGTTTATCTGCACTTTAGGCCTGTGTGTTATAATCTCTTAGCTTGGTGCTTTTGTAGCACTGATAAAGGATCACACATGGACACGCAAAAGAGTTATCGTCCCAATGTAGCTGCTGTGGTGCTCTCTTCTTGTTATCCTAGGGATTGCGAGTTTTTTGTCGCCCAGCGCATTGATATTCAGGGGGCGTGGCAATTCCCTCAAGGGGGGATCGATCAGGGCGAGACCCCCCTCAAAGCTCTGTATCGCGAATTGCTAGAGGAGATTGGCACTAACGCAGTAGAGGTGATTGCCGAGTATCCCAAGTGGATCACCTACGACTTCCCTCCCACGATGACCAAAAAGCTTTACCCCTTTGATGGACAAAAGCAACGCTATTTTTTGGTGCGCCTCAAGAGCAACACTTCTATCAATATCCAAACCTCCTCCCCAGAATTTGATCGCTACGAATTTGTCAAGCCTAGAGAGCTCTTTTCTAGGGTTGTGCACTTCAAACGCCAAGTTTACCGCCAAGTCATTGGCTATTTCAGACAACAAGGGTATTTGTAAGTGTTGGTGGTGCAAAAATTTGGGGGTAGCAGTGTAGGGAGCTGTGCGCGTATCCAAGCTGTAGCCCAAAGGGTGGCGCAAAGCAAGATGCGTTTTGAAGACGTGGTGGTGGTGGTTTCAGCCATGGGGGACACTACAGACGACCTATTGGAGCTCGCGCATGCTTTTGGCAATAAACTCAATCGCAGAGAGTTAGATCGCTTATTGAGCAGCGGTGAGCAGATCTCTAGCGCGCTTTTGGCAATCGCTTTGGAGTCATTGGGGCAAAAGGCATATTCCTTAAGCGGCAGGGACGCAGGGATTCTTACCGATGTACACTTCACGCGCGCGCAAATTTTAGAAATAGATGCCACGCGCATTCGAGATTTGCTGGCACAGAATTTTATCGTGGTGGTGGCAGGTTTTCAGGGAGTGAGCAAGAGCGGGGAGATCACCACATTAGGGCGGGGGGGGAGCGATCTGAGCGCGGTGGCACTGGCGGGGGCTTTACGCGCCCAACTTTGTGAAATTTATACTGATGTAGATGGCATTTACACCACCGACCCGCGCATTGTACCCAAAGCGAGTAAGATCGCCCAAATTAGTTACGATGAGATGTTAGAGTTGGCTTCTATGGGGGCTAAGGTGTTGTTTAATCGATCCGTAGAATTGGCTAAGAAATACAATATCCCTCTCATCACGCGCAATTCTTTTAACGACAATCCGGGTACTCTCATCACTTCAGAGGAGCAAATTGTGGAAAAACCCATTGTAAGTGGCATCGCCCTAGACAAGGATCAGGCGCGGGTGAATATCATTGATGCGTGCGATTACCCCGGAATCGCTGGGGAAATCTTTGGATTATTGGCTGAAGCTAATCTCAATATTGATATGATCGTGCAAACTATTGGAAAAAATGGCAAGACCAATATCAATTTCACTTTACCTGAAGAGGATGTGGAGATTTGTCAACAAGTGCTAAAGAATGTGCGCGACATCGGTTCTGTAGAGTGCGATCGCCAGGTAGCCAAGGTGTCCGTGGTGGGCGTGGGCATGCGTTCACACTCTGGAATTGCCAGCGCGGCTTTTAAAGCATTGGCCAAGGAGAATATTAACATTTTAATGATCAGCACCAGCGAGATCAAGATTTCAGTAGTGGTGGACGTTTCTCTAGCCGAACTTGCCTTAAAAACTTTACACAAAGCCTTTAAGTTAGAATTATAATGGAGTTAGCCTGTCGTGCCCGCCAAATTTTACAAGAGCAACACGCGAAATTAGGACGCGCATGGTTTCAGTCCTATGACTGGGGAGAGTTTTCTAAGAGTGTGCGCCATATTTTGGAGGGTGGGAGTGTGTTGTTATGTGTAGACAAAGAACGCACTTGGTTTAAACACTACGTGTTGGCGCACTTGAACGCTAAGAAATTGCGCCCCCTTGTGCCCATTGTCGATGGCTTCTTTGGGTATCCTTCTTTGTTACAAGACACGCAGGAGTGGCCTTTAGTGAGCGATCTCTTGGATTTGACATACCGCAATTACATGTTTTGGTACGTGGGCAAGGGAGGAGATTTAAGCAAATGGGTGTCTAGCAAGGCACATTTTTTATGGTTGTTAGATACTGAAGATGGCTTGTTGCGCGCACAAGATCCTTTATTGGATCTCAAATTGCTCCAGCTTTACCGGGTGTTTGAAAGTGTGCTATTTGAAAGCATGTTGGGGCAATTGGGTTTAGAATGAGCAGTGTCCTAATTCTTGCTAACGCGCCTAAACAAGAGGCCCTAGAATATAGAGCGGCTTTAGAAGCGCACGCACAAAGCCCCTTATGGATACAATCCTGCATAGAGGAAGAACTCAAAATAGAACATGCCCAAGAGATCAAACGTGCTTGTGTGTTGGGTTACCCCGGGCAGAAGATCTACATCATTGCTGCACACCATTTTAATGTCTTTGCCCAAAACGCCCTGCTCAAGATTTTAGAAGAACCCCCTTTAAATACGCGTTTTGTGCTCATCGCTAAACACAGGCACGCGCTTTTACCCACAATTCTCTCGCGCCTGAGTTGCCAAGATCGGCGCACTAGGGCCTGTCATGAACGCTTTTGTTTAGACCTAAACACTTGTGATTTAACTGCTGTCTACGCCTACTTGCAAGATTTAGACAAAAAGGCTCTAAACCCTGAAGATGCCAAACTCCAAATTCAGGCTTTCTTATTTGCCCTGCAAGAAAGCGCGATCCCCCTAGATTTAGATCTGTTGCAGAGTGTGGATCAGGCCATGCACGCCAATCACCTGTATTACCGCCCTAGCTATAATCTCTTACCGCTACTCTTAAGAGTGTTAGAGTTAAGAGATGGGAGACGCTAAGAAGCGATTTTAGGATTAACCCTAGTAAAGGAGATGAAATGTTTACAAAGCCCTATGTGTTATTTTTGCAAAATTTGGCCACTACTTTGCGCCAAAACCCCCTAGATCTCCGCGCACTTTTGGCTCTCCCCACCCCCTGCCCTGAAGCCAAGCAGGTATTAGAGGCTCTAACCCAAATTTTTGACAAGCAAAACGCGCAACTAGAACGCCAGCAAGAGAACGAAAGACGTATACAAGAACAAGCTAAAGACTTGGAGACACTTGACAAACGCCTTTACATCGCTGAGAACATGTGTGAAGCCAGCGGGGATGGATTGTGGTACATGCACTACCCTAGCGATGGTGTCATAAAGCCAGATACCCCTTTTTATTGGTCTGATAAGCTTAGAAACCTCTTGGGTTTTTCCTCTGAAGCGGAGTTTCCCAATGTACTAAGCTCCTGGATGGCAAGGGTACATCCTGAAGACACGGCGCGTGTCTCGGCTCTCTTTGAGAGCGCGCTTAAAGATAGGAGCGGGAAGATTAACTACAATCTTGTCTATCGCATCAGGACCAAACAAGACATTTATAAACACTATCGAGCCACCGGGCTAGTCAAGCGCAACACACAGGGAGATCCCATCTTCATTGCCGGAGCCCTGCAAGACATTGAAGCCCAAATACATAGTCAAGAGGAATTAGACAATATCGTAGAACGCTTTACCCTGTCTCTCTCCCTTATCTCTGATCGTATCTTTGATCTGCGCTTGCAAGAAGATAACTTGCTCTCTGCTAATAACCCTTGTTGGTTTTCCCCGCGTTTGGGGACAAGAGTCGTGGGGAGTCAACATCCCCCTTCGTTGCAATCTCTCCTCTCTTGTTTGTCTAAAGAAAGCCAACCCTTATTCTTAAGCACCTTAGAAGAGATCGCCAAAAGCCTAGCCTTACATAAGACTCCCGATCCTGTGAAATTAGAACTCACGCTCAAGCATCACGACAACCAGCAATTTTATACGTATGAATTTCAGGCCACCGGGATCAGCAAGGAAGTGGAGGGCGTATACACGAGGCGTATCGTGGGCGTGTTGTCCAATATTGAAGCGCAGAAAAAGCAGGCGGAGTTTTATGCCAAGGAGGAGGAATTTAACCATAGAACTAAAGAGAGTTTGAACAACATTGCCCAAATCATCTCTAAGATCGACAGTATCGCCAAACAGACCAATTTGCTCGCACTCAATGCCGCCATTGAAGCCGCGCGCGCGGGCGAACACGGGCGGGGTTTTGCAGTGGTGGCCGATGAAGTGGGCAAATTGGCTAATAAGACTAGCGAAGCCACTAACGAGATTGGTGCTTTACTCAAACCCGCACATCTGTAAGCGACTCCATGGCATCGCAGGGGGTCTTGGGTGAAGTGTTTTCAAACAGGCTATAAGAAGTTTTTAATTGTTGCAAGCGCAAGCGCATGATATTGGCAATGTGGGGTTCTAGGCCTTCAGCCCTTAGGCGCGCACAGGCATGCGGGTTATTTCTAATGGGTTCTTTGTTTTGGCAAAGGCAGAAGCAAAGCTGGGCATCTGTTTGTGCATTGAGTTCTAGAACGGCCTGCGCGCTGGTGCCAGAACCCGCAAAGAAATCTAGTACAATCGAATTTTTAGGCGTACAACAAGAGATTAGATATTTGATGAGCGCAACGGGCTTGGGGGCTTTGAACACATTGCCTAAACCTAGCCTTTCTAAGTCTTTTGTGCCCTGTCGGCTATAAAAATCCAGCACACTTAACACCTTGTCTTTAGATTCTCTAAGGTAGTGTTTTTCATAGGGGCGTTTATTTCTAAACACAAGCTTGCCGGCATGGTACAACGCTTTAAACTTCGCATCGCTACACCATCCTCTGCTCTTTAAAGGGGCTAGGAAAAGCCCGATCTCTGCTAAGTGAACCTCTCTGGGCGCGCTGGGCGTGGACAAATCTTTAGCAAAATAGATTTCACCCACACAATCCACCAGATTATAATTCTTTAAAAAGCGAAACCCGCTTTGCTGGCTTAAGGTGGCAATATTCTGTTTTAAAATCTCTTGGGCTCTCTGCTGCCCATGCTTTTTAAAGGCATCTTTCACACAGCGCATGAGGGCGTTCAAAGGAGCTTGATACATGGGCATCTGCACTCTTAAACTCTCAAAAGGGGGGGCCTTACTTTTATCTTTCGCATAACTCAAGACATACTCGTGAATCGTGTTAATGTGTTTAGCGTTGCTCCTAGTGGCCTGTTTGGTGATGAAAACCCCTAAGAAATTTTGCGCGCCATAAATGCTATCTAATATGAGCTTGAGTGCTGCCATCTTGTGATCATCAATGGAAACAAACAAACAGCCCTGACTTTTTAATACTCTCCTAGCTGCTTGCAAGTGCTCCTTGATCCAAGCCTCATAATTTCCACGACAATCATGATATTCAAATGCGCCCCTGGTGTTGTAAGGCGGGTCGATGTAAATAGTCTGCACGCTTTGGCTTTCTAGGCGCGCCAAGCAATCTAGCGCATCCATCATGAAGACCTTATGTTGCATTAGTCGTCTCTAAAACGATCTCTAAAACAACTGCCATATTTGTTTGCCAGCAAATCTTGGCATTTCTGCGCGCTGATAATGGGTTTAATGTAAAATCCATACTCCTTAAGCAGTTTGGAGAGACTAAGGGTTTGCGTGGATCGTCTCTGCGCTTGTTTACACTCTATGAATTTGCGCTCTAGATAGTCTCCTATATTTCTATGTTGTCCATAGACAATGAACAAAAGGTCGGCAATCGATTCCCACACCCCTACGGCTAAAGTCGTTCTAGGGTCTTTAAATACCTGTGCTTTTTCTAAAGTCGTGTCGTTGAAGGTGGCACTCCAACTTTGGCTAGAAAAAGAAACCTGCTTGATCTCTAAAAACTCTACACTTTGGCTTTTTCGCGCGTCCAATCCATGTTTGTCTGTATTGATACAATCATAGCCCAAATGCAACGCCACCATGCTGTCTCTGAGCTCGTTTAAGAGGGAATCGCTATCCAGCTTATGATATCGGCGTTGCACTTGGGCGATCCTACACAGGGCTTCTATACCCTGACTGACAAAATTTAGATCTATGCGACCAAAGCAACCTTTATCATATAGAGAAAGACCACCGCTCACTACATTAACCTCCGCATCGTTCTTTTAAAGACAGCTGAAACTTTAAACTATTAATTCTGCGTACAAAGGTTTCCAGTGCTTACAAGTGCACCATTCTAGCGTAGGGCTTAGGAATCTCGATCTCTTGCCCTAAGCTTAAGGCGGCATTAAAGCACCAAAAAGGGTTTTTTAAGAGCGCGCGGGCTAGATAGATCGCATCCACAACTTGGCTCGCGATGATTTTCTGGACCATTTTGGGTTCTTCTAACGCCCCACCCCCGATAGTGGGTTTACCTAAAGTCTCTTTCAAATATTGCGCGCTGGAGAGCTGGTAGCCTGGATACACCTTGATGGGTGCTTCCACCACGCCACCAGAACTCACATCTAAAGCGTCATAAAGAGCATCTAGGGGTTCTAAAAGTTGTGCCATTTTTTCAGGAGTGTTGCCCTCTGGGTGATAATCATGAGCAGAGATTCGCAATAAGAGAGGCAGATCAACCGCCTCTTTAATGGCCTCTAGTACTTCTTGCAAGAATAGGGCGCGATCTTTGCCATAGGCATCGCTTCTTTGATTGGTTAAAGGAGAGAGAAAGCTGCTGATCAAATACCCATGGGCGGCGTGGATTTCTAGGGCATCAAAGCCGGCGTGTTTGGCACGTACGGCGGCTAATTTAAAAGCAGAAATCACCTGTTTAATGTCTTCTTGATCCATTTCTTTAGGCAGAGCGTACTGGGCATTGAAGCGTAGGGCTGAGGGGGCTAACAGCTGTGTGTCTTTTAATATCCCCTTTCTGCCCGCATGCCCGATTTGCAAGGCTATCTTAGAGCCGTGGCTATGGCATTGTTCTACGATTCCTGCTAAACCCGCTACATGCCCCTCCTCATAAAGACCCAAATCGCCCGGATCGATCCGTCCATTTGCGCACACCGCCGCCACTTCTACAATGATCAAACCCACCTGTCCGATGGCACGGCTAATATAGTGGTGTGTGTGCCACTGGTTAATATACCCATCCTGCGCGCTGTATTGATCCATCGGAGCCATCACCACGCGGTTTTTAAGACTCAAATCGTTGATCTGCCATGGACTAAATAAAAGAGCCTTGCCCGACATCTGCACTCCTTAATACTAATGCGCGTTCTTATCAAAATCTACCCAACGGGGTTTTAATGGCACTACGCAAAACCCTAAAACAACGGCGCGTCCATGCTTTCTGGAATCTGTAAGCCTAGCAATTTGAGCACGCTAGCAGCGACATTATTCAGCCCGCCGCCCTTAAGGTGGGTAACCCCCTGCCCTAGCACAAAGCAATAGACTTCATAGGTGGTGTGGTTAGTGAGCATCGCCTCATTCTCATCGCGCATTTGTTCGCAATTGCCATGATCGCTGGTCAAAAGCATGGCGTAATGGAGTTCTTGGGCGAGTTGCAAGATCGCGCCCAATTGCGCATCGATCGTTTCTACCGCGCGCACCGCCGCCTCAAAATTACCCGTATGCCCCACCATGTCCCCATTGGCAAAGTTGACGATGATGAGATCCGTGCCCTTGCGCATGCATGCGCGCACCGCCTCCCCCACTTCTAACGCGCTCATTTCAGGGCGCAGATCATAGGTGGTTACTTTGGGGCTGGGGACTAAAATGCGCTCCTCGCCCACAAAGGGGGCTTCTAACCCCCCATTGATAAAGAAACTCACATGGGCGTATTTCTCCGTTTCGGCGATGTGGGCTTGGCTCAACCCAGCCTCTGAAACCACCTTGGCTAAGGTGGTTTTAACCTCTTCTTTGGGGAAGAGCACCGGGTAATTAAAAGCCGCGCTATAAGCGGTCATGGTGGCAATTAACAATTCTGGCGCGCCCGCACCGCACTCTGAGAGCCCCTCAAAGGGGTCTAAGTCCCCGCCTAAAACTTGCACAATTTGGCGCACCCGATCGCTGCGAAAATTGATCACAATCAAGCCCTCGCCATCAAACATGCCCGCATACGCCCCAAAACTGGCCGGCTCAATAAATTCATCCATAACGCCCCGGGCATGCATGTGCGCGACATAGGCTTCAGGGCTTAGATCGCTCTTGTTCTTGGCATGCGCGATGCTCTCATAGGCTTTTAGAGTGCGCTCAAAGCGCTTGTCGCGATCCATCGCATAGAAACGCCCTGAGAGTGTGGCGATGTGGATGCGCTCATTGCAAATACCCCCTACTAAGGCCAAATACTCTAGCGCGCTGGTGGGCAGGACATCGCGCCCATCGCTCACCAAGTGCAACCACACTTGTTTGCCCATGCGCTCTAAGAGCAATGCCATGCCCATTAAGTGGTTGATGTGAGAGTGCACCCCCCCATCGCTCATCAAACCTAGTACATGCACTACGCTCGCATGTTCTGCCACACTTTGAAACGCGGGATTGTCCTCAATGAGTTCTTGTTCAAACGCTTTAGAAATCCGGACCAAATCCTGATCGAGCACGCGCCCCGCTCCAATGCACATATGCCCCACTTCAGAATTGCCCATCTGCCCCTCTGGCAAGCCCACACTCAGGCCATGTGTCTTTAATAAGCTATGGGGCAAATTGGCAAACATCCAATCGTAAGCGGGTTTTTTAGCATGGTAAAAGGCATTGGCATGAGAAGAAGGATTATGCCCAATGCCATCGGTGATAATGAGTAAAGTCTTTTGCATTTAGAACACCGGGGCTTCTTGCATCAAGAAGATAGAGTCGTCCTCTTTGCGCTTCTTGTGCGGGGTTTGAGAGTTTGATTTGTAGACATGTTCTTTAGGTTTTTGGGTGTGGGTAGGGGTTTTCTTGTGGTGGGTCTTAGGGGGGGTATAGTGCTTCTTAGGGGTGCTCTTGGGCTTGGGTTTGGGGTGGATTTCTAGGGGGCGGACCTCGCTTTGGGCATAGGTCGTGCGCTTTTCAAATTTCTTATCAGCGTCCACGCTTTGCTGGAGAGTGGGCATCACGCTTTGAAGGACCTTGATTTTAGCTAAAATGTCTTGATAGTATTCATTAGCACTTTGGTTGAGGTAGTCATTTTTCTGCCAGCGCAAGCCCTTGTGGTAAGACTTGATCATATTCTTCAAATCCCCCTTGTGGGTGCGCCGCCAACTCACTAGCATATCCAACGCCACTTTAGAGGCGAAAGCCTTGTCGCGGATGAGCAAATCCCCATAGACATTCTGCATAAAACGCGTGTCGCGCTCATTGTAGAGTTTGAGTACGCTAGGGATGTAGGCATGGTAAATGCCCGCGCTTGGATCGCCAAAATTCACCCGATACATCCCCGCACAAGATTCTTTCCACGCGATGGCGGCCAACTCATAACCCAAATCCTGCTTAAAGCCATAGCGATAGGCGTAGACGATGATCCGCTTTTGTTGATCGTTGAATTTGAGCGGATCGTTGCACTCAGCCAGATCAACTTTTTCTGCACGGAGCAACCCCACAGTGCTTAGTACGCCCACCACTACAGCCCACCACAACCCCCCACGCGCTCTTTCCATACCCAAACCTCATCAAATATTTTTTACCTAAGGCTTATTATGATACTATAGCTCGTCTTAAGAATTCTATTAAGCCCACCCCTAGGAGCGTGTTTGAGCCAAGCGGTACTCGTTGAGATTTTAACCGAAGAAATGCCCGCTGGTGCGCTGTTGCAAGAATTGCCCCGTATGTTGGATAAATGGGATCATCTTGTCGCCCAGCACGATTTAAAAGCGGTGTTTGAACTTTTCTACACCCCTACGCGTCTTGTACTCTACACGCCCCATTTTCCCACCCACACGCCTGCTAAAACATGCGCCCATTTTGGACCCCCCCTAGAGATTGGCACAAAAGAGGGGGTACTCAATGCGATTGGGGAGAAATTCTATACCAAATTAGGGCTTCCCCCCCTACTAGCCACCACCACCAAGAATCACAAGCAAGTACTCTACGCCACCACCACCACCCCCCCCATTCCCACCCCCGCCCTTTTAGACCAAATGGTATTAGATTTCTTGCACGCCCTAGATTTTGGCAAAAGCATGGCATGGGGTTCTATTCAGGATCGTTTTATCCGCCCCATTCACAATATTTGCGCCATTATGGGCACAACTCCCTTAGAAATGCCTCTTTGCGCGCGCGCTTATGGCTGTGGGACACAGGCATGTACAAAATTGCATTTTGCGCGCAGCTTTGCATGGATCCCTACGCCCAATATCGCGCGTTATTTTGAAGTCTTACAAGAGGGCGGGGTGATCTTAGAGCCTGCCAAACGCGCGCCAAAATCTTAGAAGAAATCCACGCCCTAGAGCAAGAACATGGGGTACGCGTGCAGATCAATGCAAATCTACTAGAAGAAATTATTGCCATCACTTCTTACCCGACCGCCCTTTATGGGCGCTTTGACTCCACATTCTTAAGCTTGCCCCCTGAGATCATCAGCACCTCTATGCAGGAGCACCAACGCTATTTTTCTGTCTTTAAGGGCGAATCCTTGCATAACGCCTTTGTGGTGGTGAGCAACACCCCTTTAGAACATGGGGATTTTAGCCAGATTATCGCGGGCAATGAAAAGGTGCTCAAAGCGCGTTTGAGCGATGCGGTGTTCTTTTATCAAAACGATCTCAAACAATCCCTAGAATGGAGTGTGATCGCGCAAAATTTAGAAAAGATCGCCTTTGTGCAAGGCTTAGGGAGCTTGAAAGATAAGGTGCAACGCGAGCAACACATCGCGACATGGTTAGCCCATCAATACCAGCCAAGCGCGCAGCCCACACTTCAAGAGATTCTAGCCCTAGCCAAAGCGGACTTATGTAGCGAAGTGGTTTATGAATTCCCTGAATTGCAGGGGGTGATGGGCTCTTACTACGCACGCCACCACTTGAAGGACCAGGCCGTGTGCACGGCCATTCAAGAACAATACCTGCCCGTAGGTGAAAACACCCCCCTACCTTCTACCTTACTGAGCGCGTTGGGCGCGTTGGCGATCAAATTAGACACCCTGCTCGCCCTTTTTAGCATAGGCAAGATCCCCACCGGATCCAAAGACCCCTTTGCCCTGCGGCGTGCGGCTAATGGAGTTTTGCGAATCTGTTTGCATTACAACTTGGATTTCAATCTGCGCACGCATGTGCAAGCTCTAGCAGGTGCTTATGCCCCCTTTGATCTAGAAACACTCAGAGATTTCATGCTAGAGCGCTTTATCCATGTGCTCGCCTCCCAAATTGCCCATTTTAACCCCACCTTCTATAAAGCCGTGCTCAAAGGGCTTAAGGCGTTGCACAGCGATGCCTATGGAGTATGCGAGATCGCCCGCAAGGTGCAGGCATTGCATGCCTTCTTCAATCAAGATCGCGCCCTAGAATTGGTGGCAATTTTTAAACGCGTGGCTAATATTACGCAGGGCAACACCCCCTCACAAGTGGATTTAACCCTGTTTAAAGACCCCAGTGAACACGCGCTCTATCATGCTTACGCGCATGTAGCGCGCATGGAGTTTGGTGATTTTTTAGACAAGCTCAACGCCCTATCTTTGCTCAAAGACCCCTTAGAGTGCTTTTTTGATCGGGTCCTGGTGAACGACCCCTGTTTACAAACCCAACACAACCGCCAAGGCTTGCTTCACTTGATTTACCATGAATTTTTGGGTGTGGCAGACATTAAAGAACTTTAGAGTGCGGGTTGCCTTTTTATGCGCCCTATTGCTCTGTTTTTTGGACGCGCGTACCTTTTCCCTAGAAGAATTTTTCAAGCGCGTGGAGCACAACTCTTTAGAGTTGATCGCCAAAAAAGCCGACTTCATCAGTCTTTTAGAGGAGCAAAAATCCACCAATGCGTGGGATTTTCCTTTCATTTCTAACGAAACCTCTGTGGTGCGCAACTATCAAGGCATTGCCGAAGCCCAGCCCCGTACGGTTTTGATGATCAAGCCCAAGCTCCCATGGGTTAGCCGCTTGTTGGCGCGCTCCCTCTCTATTAAAAATGTGCAGTACCGCAAGAGTTACGAATTGAGCCGTAATCTTGCCTTTATTGGGGCCAAACGACTCTATTTAAACTACATTCTCAACATTGAAAAGCACAAAATCTACGCCCAACGCGAGCATATCTTTTTTCAAGAACTCAGTGCGGCTAAAAGCAAGGTGAGCGCGGGGAGCATGTCTGAAAAAGACTATATCAACTTCAAGAATTCTTACTTAGAATCCAAGTTAGCTAAGATCAATATTGAAACCCTCATCATCAATCAAGAGAGAACCTTGCACACGCTATTGGCCATTGTAGATCCCATAGAGGGCGATGTACCCTTTAGCGCCTTTTTAGACCCCCTGCGCGCCATCAAGATCCCCGCGCTCAAATTTGATTATGTACACTTGGGCGCGCATGCGCTCGAGCGTATTTTAAATCGTTCGCTGTATGTGGAGGTGTTGGATTTGAGTGCTAAAGACTACCGCGTCAATGCCAAACTAGCCAACCGCGATGTGTTTCATAACTTTGAATTTGGATTTGGGGCTGAGAGCTATAACTCAGCGACCAATCTTTCTATGGAGTTTAGCATCCCCTTGCCCGTAACCCCTAAGAACATTCATCTCAAACGCAAGTTTCTTGCTCTAGAAAATGGGGCGCGCGCGCAAAATGAAGTGACCAAGCGCAATATCCGTATCAACGCCAACGCCTATCTCCAACAACTCAGAACCAAAGAACGCTATATGCGCATCCAAATTCAAGCCATTGACAATAAGAGAGACTTGATGGAAAAGGGGCGTATCGCCTATGAAGCCCAGAAAATCGGGCTATTTGAGTACTTGATCTATCAAAACTCCTACATGGACGCGCTCATCGCCCTTGCCCAAGCCAAGATGGAGTATGTAGACATCACCGCATTATTAGAAGAGAGTTTGGGGGAGACCTTGACACAAGTAGGAGATGTGCGTTGAGAAAATGGCTCATGGTGATCTTGGGGCTTGCGGTGGGCCTGCAGGCTTATGAAGAAATCGTTTTAACGCCCAAGCAAATCGCGGGCTTGGATTTGAAGGTGGTGGCTTTAGATCAACAGGTGATTTCTGAGGGCTTGCCTTTTAATGCGATCATTGATTTTAATAATTTCAATCTCAAGCACTCGGTGGTGCAGAGTTTGAGCTTTAATGCGAGTGTGGTCGCCATTTACAAAAGCGAGGGCGAACATGTCAAAAAGGGCGATCTCATCTGTGAAATCAGCTCGATTGATTTGAGCAATCTCTATTTTGAGTTGCAAAACGATCAAAATAAACTCAATGTCGCCTTAGAGGTGAGTCGCAAGGATAAAATGCTCTACCAACAGGGGGTGATCGCCAAGCGCGAGTACCAAACTAGCTATCTTGCCAGTCAAGAAGTAAGCCTTAAAGTCCAAGAATTAGAAAACACTTTTAGAAGTTTTGGCATCGATCCTAATCATCCTAGGGGGGAGTATGGCTTTAGAATCATCGCCAGGCACGGGGGGGTTCTCTCCATTGCGCCCAAAGTGCTAGGCGAGCGCATCCCCGCCTTCACCACCTATATTCGCATTTCAGAAAATAGCGATCTCATCGCGCGTATCAGAGTGCCGGTGAGTCTCTCTAAATACATCCAAACAGGTTCTGTTGTTTTAGACGCGCTGGGCAATCCCATCGGGCGCATCCAAAGCGTGTCCGTGGTGTTAGACAAAAATTCTAACACCATTTTAGCCACCGCGCGCATTGAGCAGGGCAATTACCATGTGGGCGAGATGGTCAATCTCTTCATTCAGGGCTCTAGACCCAAAAACACTTTATTAGTGCCCTCTGATGCCGTGATCAAAAACGATCAAGACTACCTCATTTTCGTGCGCACCAAGAAGGGGTTCTTGCCTGTGGCAGTACAGGTTTTAGAGGAGCGCAACCACGCCTTTGTGATCAAGAGCGCCCATCTCAACCCCCATACCAAAGTGGCCACGGGCGCGCTGGTGAGTTTAAAGGGCATTTTAAACCACTTTGGGGATGATTGATGTTGGATCGCATCCTAGAGTTTTCGCTAAGACAACGCTTGGTGGTGCTCATCTTTGCGGGGTTGCTCTTGGGGTTTGGCTTTTATAGCTTTTTGAACACCCCCCTAGATGCCTTCCCAGACATGGCACCCACACAGGTCAAGATCGTCTTAAAATTGCCCGGCTCTTCGCCCGAAGAGATGGAGAACAATGTCGTGCGCCCCTTAGAGCTAGAACTGCTAGGGCTTAAGGGGGAAAAATCCCTGCGCAGCACTTCTAAATACTCGGTGTGCGACATCACCATTGATTTTGAAGATGGCATGGATATTTACCTAGCCCGCAACATGGTCAATGAAAAATTAGCCCTAGTCTTGCCCGATCTGCCCCAAGGGGTGGATGGGGGGATTGCGCCCATTGTAACCCCACTCTCAGACATCTTTATGTTCACCATTGATGGGAATTTGCCCGATGTGGGCAAACGCCAACTTTTAGATTTTACGATCCGCCCGATGTTGCGCACCATCCCGGGCGTGGCAGATGTGAACGCCATTGGGGGCTTTGCGCGCGCCTTTGTGGTGATCCCGGATTTTAATGACATGGCGCGCTTAGGGATTTCTATTAGCGATTTGGAGCACGCCCTCAAAGCCAATTTGAGCAATAGCGGAGCAGGGCGCATCGATCGCGATGGAGAAACCTTTTTGGTGAAGATTCAAACCATCGCGCTCACCCCCGAACAAATTGCCAATATCACCATCCCCACCAATCAAGGGCATTTGCACATTAAAGACTTTGCCAAGGTGATCACGCATTATCGCACCCGTTTGGGGTTTGTAACCAAGAATGGGGTAGATGAAACCACAGAGGGGCTTGTACTCGCCCTAAGAGGGGCAAATTCTAAAGAGATCATCACCCGGGTGCGTGCCAAATTAGAACAGGACATCAAGCCTCTACTGCCTGCAGGGGTGCATATCCACATCTTTTACGATCGCTCAGAATTCACCCATAAAGCCATCTCTGCGGTCAATAAGACCCTGCTAGAAGCGATTACCCTCATCATCTTGACCTTGTTTTTATTCTTGGGGAATTTTAGAGCAAGTGTGGCGGTGAGTGTGATTTTACCCTTGAGCTTATCTGTGGCGTTCATGGGGATCAAGCTCAGTGGGATCACCTTGAATTTGATGAGTTTGGGCGGGCTCATCATCGCCATAGGCATGTTGATCGACTCGGCAGTCGTGGTGGTAGAAAATGCCTTTGAAAAACTAGGGCATAACAAGACAACCACCCCCCTACACACCATTTATCGCGCCTGCAAAGAGATCGCCCTCTCTGTGGTGAGCGGGATTGTTATCATTATCGTCTTTTTTGTGCCCATTTTGTCCCTGCAGGGCATAGAGGGCAAGATGTTTAGACCCCTAGCCTCCAGTATTGTCTTTGCCCTCTTGGGCACTTTAGTGCTCTCTATCACACTGATCCCAGTGGTCGCTTCTTTGGTGCTCAAAGCCCAAACCCATAAAGAGACCTTGATCACGCGCTTTTTTTATCGCATTTATACTCCTCTGCTGCATTTTTCACTCAGCCGCCCTAAACTAATGATCCTTGGGGCGTTGGTGTTTTTAAGCGCAAGCCTTTCGCTCTTCCCCTTTGTGGGCAAGGCGTTCATGCCTAATTTAGATGAGGGGGATAGTGTGCTGAGTATTGAGAGCGTGCCCTCCATTTCTTTGAGCCAATCTAGGGATTTGATCTTGCACATTGAAAAAACCCTAAAAGAACGCGTTAAAGAAATTAAATCCATCGTGGCGCGCACGGGCTCAGACGAATTAGGGCTAGACTTGGGCGGACTCAACCAAACCGATATGTTCATCTCCTATATCCCTAAGTCGGAGTGGAGCGTGCCCACTAAAAAAGCCCTCCTAGATAAGATCGCCCAAGCCCTAGAGGATTTCAAGGGGGTTAATTTCGCCTTCACCCAGCCCATTGAAATGCGCATTTCTGAAATGCTCACGGGGGTGCGCGGGGATTTGGCGGTTAAGATTTTTGGCGATGACATCGCCAAACTCAACGCCCTCAGCGCGCAGATTGTAGAGATCATCAAGGGAGTCAAAGGCTCTGATGAGGTCTTGACCGAACTCAACAAGGGGATTAACTACCTCTATGTAACCCCCAATCGCGATGCGATGGCGAATGTGGGGATCACCAGCGATGAATTTGCCAAATTCTTAAAATCCGCCCTAGAGGGCTTGGTGGTAGAATTTATCCCCACAGGGATCTCTAGAACCCCGGTCATCATCCGCCAATCCCAAGACATCGCCACCAATATCACCCTAATCAAAAGCCTAGAGATGACTTCTAGTCGCGATGTGGCGGTGCCCATCACCTCTATTGCGACCTTGAAAGAAGTAGATGGACCAGTTTCTATTGTGCGTGAAAACTCCAAGCGCATGAGCGTGGTGCGCTCAAATGTGGTGGGTAGGGATTTGGGGGGCTTTGTGGCTGAGATCAAGGCAAAAGTCAACGCGCAGGTACACCTACCCCCCAATTATTACATCACCTACGGGGGGCAGTTTGAAAACCAAGAGAGAGCCAATAAAAGACTAGCGACCATCATCCCCTTGAGTATTTTGGTGATCTTTTTCATTCTCTTTTTCACCTTTAACAATGTGGCGTTAGCGTTGCTCATTTTGTGTAATATCCCCTTTGCGATCACAGGCGGGCTCATCGCGCTCTTTGTCAGCCATGAATATATCTCTGTGCCCGCAAGTGTGGGTTTTATCGCGCTCTTTGGCATTGCCGTGCTCAATGGGGTGGTGATGGTGGGCTATTTTAGAGAACTTCTAGCCCAGGGCAAAAAAATAGAAGAAGTGGTGCTAGAGGGCGCGCTCAGACGGCTTAGACCGGTGTTGATGACCGCCTGCATTGCCGGCTTAGGGCTTATCCCGCTCTTGCTCTCCAATGGAGTGGGTTCTGAAGTGCAAAAACCCTTGGCGATCGTGGTGCTAGGCGGGCTAGTCACCTCTAGTATTTTGACCTTGTTGCTATTGCCCCCCATGTTCATGTTGCTAGCCAAAAAAATCAAGGTGATCTAATGGTGTTTTTGGATATTTACGCCCCCGCGCGCTTAGTGGATAGACTGACAGATTATCTTTTAGAACAGGGCTATAGCGATTTCTATTTGAGTCCATGCTTTCAATACAGCGCAGCGAGTCTGCTCAAAAGCCCCAAAGAACAGGTGAGCGGGCGCAAAGATTACGCCCACTTGCGCCTATGCCTGCTAGAGGACAACGCGCGCGCGCTCGCTCAAGAGATCAAGGCGCGTTGTGCCCCAAGCGCGCTGTATTTGATCCCGGTTACAGCGCTTTAAAGCGCGTTGTGTTACAATGCTTGAAAAAGGACATGCATGGGTATTGTGGTTTTTGGAGGGGGGGCATGGGGGCGCGCGCTCGCCTTTGCCTTTGGGCATCGCACCCCAACTAAAATCGTCTCACGCCAGGATCTGAGTGCCGCGCTTTTGCCCCTCAATAAGAGTTTAGTACTCAAAGGGCATGGTCTCATCACCCAATGCAGTTTAAAAGAGGGGTTAGAGGCTTCTTTAGGCGTGGTGGCAATCAGTGTGCAACACTTGCGCGCATGGTTTGAACAAGCCCATTTGCCCCCTAAGATGCCCGTCTTGATGGCTTGTAAGGGGATTGAGATAGGGGGTAAATTTGTCAGCCAAATCGCCCAAGAATTCATCGCTCCAGAAAATTTATGCTATCTAGCAGGACCTAGTTTTGCCCACGATGTGAGCGCGAGCTTGCCCTGTGCATTGGCTTTGCATGCCAGCAACCCTAACTTGGCACAAACCTATGCAAAGGCTTTCCCTAGTTTTATGCGCGCCTATGTGCAAGAGGACATCATCGGGGGGGAGATTGCCGGGGCGTATAAAAATGTGATCGCCATTGCCGCTGGGGTGTGCGATGGGCTGGAGTTGGGGCAGAGCGCTAAGGCTTCTTTACTCTCGCGCGGCTTGGTGGAGATGTGTCGCTTTGGGACGCATTTTGGGGGCAAGGCACAGACTTTCTTAGGGCTCTCCGGAGCGGGGGATCTCTTTTTGAGCGCGAACTCCACTCTCTCGCGCAATTATCGCGTAGGGCTGGGGCTAGCCAAACACCAATCCCTAGAAGAGATTTTAAACGCACTAGGGGAGGTCGCTGAAGGGGTGAAAACCACGCAAGCCATTATCCAAATCGCCCAAAGGGAGCAGATTTACACCCCCATCGCCACAGAATTACAAGCCCTCTTAGAGGGCAAGAACCCCCTAGCGAGTATGGACGCGCTGTTAAAACGCTAAAGGTTGGACATGACTTTTTCACAAATTCTCTTGGCTTTACAAAATTTTTGGCAAGAACAGGGCGCGCTTTTGTTACAGCCCTATGATCTCCCCGCTGGGGCGGGTACTTTTCACCCCGCCACCTTGCTAAGGAGCTTGGATAGCAAACCTTGGAATGTCGCCTATGTCGCCCCCTCTAGGCGACCCACCGATGGGCGTTATGGGCAGAACCCTAACCGCTTGGGCAGTTATTACCAATTTCAGGTGATCTTAAAGCCTAGCCCCTTGAATATCCAAGAACTCTATTTGCGCAGTTTGCAAGCGTTGGGCATTGATTTTAGCCAGCATGATGTGCGCTTTGTGGAGGATAATTGGGAGTCGCCCACTTTAGGCGCGTGGGGCTTGGGCTGGGAGGTGTGGCTAGATGGCATGGAGATCACCCAATTTACCTACTTTCAACAAGTGGGGGGTTTGCCCTGCCACCCCGTGCCCATTGAGATCACCTATGGGGTGGAACGCTTGGCAACCTATATCCAAAAGGTGGACAATATCCTAGACATTGTGTGGAGCCACAAAGAGGGCAAACCCATTTACTATAAAGAAGTGCATTTGGAGAGCGAATACCAGTTTAGCCATTACCATTTTGAGCACGCCAATTTGGATTTTTTGCTCGAAGCTTTTTTGCAAAACCAAGCGGAGGCGCAACGCTGTTTGGATCAGGGTTTGAGTTTGGTCGCCTATGATTTTGTGGTGCTCAGTAGCCATTTTTTCAATGTCCTAGACGCGCGCAAAGCTTTAAGTGTGGCTAAACGCCAAGAATTTATCTTAAAAATCCGCGCCCTAGCTAAGGCGTGCGCCCTGCTTTACAAAGCCCAAGAAACCCAGCGCGATGCGCGCTTGAGCGGGGATTTTAGCGCCCCCCTATTGCCATGCCAAGCCTAAAAGACCTACACGCCTTTTTAGAGGCGCTCTCCCCCTTAAGTTTGCAAGAGTCTTGGGATCATTGTGGCTTGAATTTGGGCAGTTTGGATAGGGAGTACCAACACCTCATCATCAGTCTAGAAGCCACTATGCAACTTGCCAAGCAAGCCCCAAATCACAGCGTGATTCTCACCCACCACCCCCTCTTTTTCAAACCTTTCAAGACCTTTAACCCCGATTTCTACCCCTATAACATCGCCCAAATCTTGATTGAGAAATCCTGTAGCTTGTTGGCATGGCATACCAATTTTGATAAAACCCACCTCAACGCCCATTTTGCCAAGTTATTGGGCTTTGAGCATTTGCATGCCGATGGCATGGCCTTAGTGGGCGCGATCCCCCCCACGCCCCTAGCCAAACTCGCTAAGGGCGTGCAAGACAAGCTCAACCTACCCTATGTGCGCTATGTGTGCGCTAGCCCTAGCATTAGCGCGCTTGCGATCGTGTGTGGGGCGGGGTGTGGGTATTTACAAGAGCTTAAAAGCGTGCCTAAAAACCTGTGTTTGATCACTGGAGACATCAAACATCATGATGGCATGGCAGCCAAGAGCATGGGCATTAGCCTCATAGAAGTACCCCACTATGAGAGTGAAAAACACTTTGTGCCCCTCATGGCAGACTTGCTAGCTCCCATTGTGCCCAGCGCGCAGTTATTTGATTGTCAAGGGGTGTTTGGGATGCTTACGCAGTGAGCGGACGCTTTTGATAGCACGGCGGCTACGCACCGCCACAAAAAACCTAAAGATGGCTAACGCCAAAAATCTGTTTGGATGAAAAATCCCCTTTCACCTCTGTTTTTGCCACCACGATAGGACGCATGCTAAAAACTTTGAACGCGCTAGCTTGGGGGATTTGATGGGATCCATGAGAGCCCTGAAGACCAGCTACAGCGCTGATAATTTGGCTGAGAATCTTGTCATCAAAAAGCATTTTGCCATGATCTCCACTTTTGAGAGCCTGCATTGTTGGCGCGTTCACCAAAACATTGTCAATGACAGACACAAAATTGGGCATTTGGTTGATGAAGTGGGGGTTGTTTGCGGGGTCTTTAGCGCGCGCGTCATCGTGTTTATGTACAGGTTTTTTGCCCGCTTCCTGCCAAGCCACCACCATTTTTGACATGTTTGGGGTCATGTCAGGGACAATTTGGTACACGCCATGCAAAGCTGTGCCCTTTTTAATGACAACCGCTCCATGCGTGTCTTTGACATCTTGCATCACCACACAAGAGATTTGCCCATTCAACTCTGGAATGGTCTTATTATCCGGATGGCAAGTAAAGCTCGCCCCTTGCGCGATCACAAAGTCTTGAGAGTGGCTAGGCGCTGCCATACAAAGAGAGCCAAGTAAAGAGAGAGCTAAAATCGTTTTTTTCATTGAATTTCCTTTTCATCGTCATAAGGATGGGAAATTTCCCATCTCGTTTTTACGTGCTAACGCACAGAGCATCGACCCTAGGGGGCGTTTGAAAAACACCCCCATCCATTTAAAGCACAAAGGCCACAGGCAACTAATCCAAGAGGAAAAGTACCACGCCTAAAAAAACATGGGCGGATCGTAGCGCATAAAGGTTAACAAAAAGAATATTTAACATTTATTTTTAGACTATAAAACGTTATTTATGTAATTTATATCCATTTTATTCTAAAAAATGTCTAAATTATGTTTTAGCTAATCTCAGCGCGCGTGTTTACTCTAAAATGGCTTTGACTTTTAGAGAAATGAGGGGGAAATTTTTACCCCCCACTCTTTAAAACGCATCATTTGGCGTGCTTGCTTAAGAGTTGTTTAAAACGGCTTGGTATTCTCTAGTGATGCTTTTAAGAAAGGTACATGATGCAACAAGAACATTTAAAGCGCGACATCAAATTACGCCAGGTGTTGATGATCGCTTTGGGCGGGACCATTGGGACGGGGCTGTTTGTGGGCACGGGGGGCAATATCGCCAATGCCGGCCCCCTAGGCACTCTGTTAGCCTACATTGTGGGCGGATTGATTGTCTATTCCATCATTCTCTCTTTGGGGGAATTGGCTAGCGTCTACCCTAGCACGGGGAGTTTTGGGGATTACGCCACGCGCTTCATTGGCCCAGCCACAGGCTACATGGTCTTTTGGATGTATTGGGTGGGCTGGATTGTTACTGTGGCGGTAGAATACTTCGCGGTGGGCGCGCTGATGCAACGCTGGTTTCCGGAAGTGCCAATTTCTTACTGGGTCATCGCTTGTATCGTGCTCATCTTTTTGCTCAACGCCTTTTCGGTGAAAATCTTTGCAGAGGGAGAGTTTTTCCTAGCTTCTGTCAAAGTGTTTACGGTGTTTATTTTTATCGTGCTGGGCGTAATTGGGATACTCTATCAAATTTATTTGCATGGCATAGGGGGTGTTTTTGCTAATTTCTACATAGATCACCCCACTCAAGAGCTCAAAGAGGGGTTATTTCCCAAGGGGGTTAGTGCGGTCTTTGGGGCGATCTTAGCGGTGATCTTTGCCTACACGGGCACAGAGATCGTGGGCGTGGCCGCAGGGGAGGCCAAAGACCCTAGCACAGCGATGCCCAAGGCCATTAAAGCCACTTTATGGCGCATTGTGTTTTTCTTTTTGTGCTCGGTGATCATCATTTCAGTATTCTTGCCCATGACAGATTCTAGCATCACCAAAAGCCCCTTTGTGAGCACCCTAGAGCGCATCCCCCTGCCCTTTGTGGGTACAGGGATTCCCTATGCGGCTGATATTATGAATTTTGTCATCATCACCGCCATTCTCTCCACGGCCAACTCGGGGATTTACGCCTCTAGCCGTATGGTTTATGGTTTAGCCCAAAAAAAGATGTTCCCCCCCATCTTTGCCAAACTCAACAAGCAGGGCACGCCCATTTATGCGATGTATTTGTCCATGGCTTGCACCCTGATCATCATGTTTGGCAATGATTATGTCAAAAATGGCCAAATCAAAGAAATGATGGAGGCCCTCATCAATATCATTAGCTTTAGCGTGATCATCGTGTGGATTAGCGTGAGTGTTGCCCAATACAATTTTAGAAAGCAATTTATCGCTTCGGGCAAGTCTTTAGACGACCTGCCCTACCGCGCGCCCTTCTTGCCTTTAATCCAATGCGTTGGCATCACCGGATCGATCATCGGGGTGATTGGAGCGTATATGGACCATGAACAGCGCGTTGGGGCGTATTTGACAATCGGGTATGCGTTTCTTTGCTATGTGGGTTATTATCTCACCAAAGATAAATGGGGTTACCAGCACGAGCAAGGGCTTTAAGGCTTTGGGTGTAGAACACGGGAAGCCAAACACCGCATAGCTTTACTTTAGTGGTTGGCCAACCACACTCCCACCCCAATATTGACCCCCATGCCCACGAGCAACAAGGGCCAAGTGCGCTGGATAATCTCTAGAGGGGCGACTTTGGCAAAGCCAGCTAGAGCCAAAACCCCCCCAGAGATGGGCGAGCTCGCCCGCCCCAAGCAAGAGGCAATCTCTAGGGGAAGCACGAGGGCAATGGGCTCAACGCCTAGCTTATGCGCAATATCGGGAGCTAGCCGTCCAAAGGCATTAAAGGCAGCGATCCCACTGCCCATGATCAGTGCAAAGCCATAGACCATAAAGCTCAAGAGGGTGCTAATGAGGGCCAACCCTCCAAGCCCTTGCAGTGCCCCCAAATGTTGGGCTAACACCCCAATCCCCCCTAAAGATTTGAGCCCCGCCGCAAAGACGCTCGCAGCGATGATGATACTCACCACGCTCACAAAAATTTCCCCCATTGCACTCAAGATCACCCCCATCCCCTGCCCTAATGCTTTGGCATCGCGATGGCGGATAAATTCTATGAGAAAAATCACCGCAATACTGATAAAATTCGCGCTCACCACATCTAACTTAACCCCCAAAAAATACGCCCCAAAGAGCAAGAACACGGGCAACCAAGGAAATAGAATATAAAAATTAGGGCAGGGTGGGTTTTGTATCTCTGGGATCTGGGTTTGTTCACACAATTGGTTACGCGCGCGATCGCGCTTGTCTATCCATGCAAAGTAAAAGGGGATCAACGCCGCGATCACAAGCGTATAAGCGAGCACGATGTAAATTTGGTAATGTAAAAATAGCCCGACAATATTGTCTTTTTGCCCCACCATGTCGGCCATGTTAATGGTGTTGCCATCCTTGGGGCCATAGTCTAGGGCGATCAAGGAGAGCACACACGCGGCACTAATGGGACGGATTTTCAAAGCGAGTAAGACGGGATAAATGCACGCCAACAAGAGGAGCAAAAGCCCCGTATAACTAGAGATGACAATCTTTAAGCCCATGCCCACCACAAAAGTCCCACTCAAAACCACATATGGGTTACGCACTCTGCCAAGGGGTTTATGACTCAAGTAGGCTAATTTAGCCGAAGCATGGATATGTTTCATGTAGGCAGCAAAACCAGCCACGCTCATGATAATCAACCCCACCCCGCTCAGTTGAGCTTTAAAGGTGGCGGCGATAAAACCAAAAGCGTTTAAGAACACTTGGGCGGTGTTATGCGCCGGGGGAGTTTTAGGGATGGGAGTACCTGTAAGATAAAAACCCATAATCACCAAGAGCAACCCTGCGCACAGAAAGACAAAGATCGGATGATAGCCCTTGAGAATGTAATAAAAGGTAACCCCCACGGCCAACACACTTAAAGCCACCATCAAATCCCCTTCAACGCGATTTAGGCGTGCTAACCAACAGTGCGCGCCCAGCACCTAGATAAGTTAAGAGCGCGCCTAATCCAAAGAGTACGCCAGAAATCCCCAACACATAGCCCAAATTCTGCCCAGAGAATGCCCCAATGAGCATATTATTAAGATGATAAAAGGGCGAAGAAGTGATAAAGATTTGCCCCCAACTAGGCAAAGCCTGCAAGGGGATGAAGACATTAGAGGACATGATCGCATAGAGATTGATCACATTGGCAATGGCGAGCATGTTTTGATTATTATTCAGGTATTTGACCACCCCTAATGCCACACCAGAGCAAAACACCCCCGCCAAGCCCAATGTGAGCAAGCCTAAGAGAAAGTTCCCCACGCTTAAAGATGGCAAAATCCCTAGCACGCTAAAACTCCCTAAAATAAAAAGCGCGCTAAAGCCCAATACGATCGCCAAGCGCGATAAAACTATCGCTAAGGTGATTTCTAAATAGCTAGCCGGTGTTGCCATGTAAAATAGAAGGGCTTTAGAAGCCCTAGCGCTGCCCAAAGCTTGGGCTAGCCCAAAAATGGCTGTGGAGATGAGGGTGAGCATCACTAGACCCACTACGCTAGCAAAGCGAAAATGGGGCGCATGGGTGTGTTCAAACACCCCAATGAGAAAAGCCAACATCAAAATAGGGTAGGCTAGAGTCCAAAAGATAGCGACCCGATAAGTGATATAGGACTTAAACTCCAAGATAAAGATCGCATAAATACGGCGCATATCACTCCTTCTCCCAATGGTTTAAAGCCAAAAGCAAGTCCTGCGCCTTTGTGGGGCGCAAGTCGAGCCCCATGCGCTTGGTAGATAGGGGCGGTTCTCTTAAGCAGTCTTTTAAAGCTGTTGTGCCAAAGAATATAGCATGCTGGCTGTCTAGGCGCATTGTTAGTTGGTATTTATCCTTGAGGGTTTGGGTAATATCCTGACACTCGGCTTCATTTTCATAAGAAACTTCTAAGGCTAGATCGCCCAAGAGGGTTAAAATCCCCTCTGTCAAAGTGCCATGTTGGAGGATCCGCCCCCGATGCAAGCACAAAACCCGCGTGCAACTCTGTAAAATTGCGGCGTTATGCGTGGCGATCAAAGAGGTTTTTTTGTCCTTGTTGCGCGCGCTAATGGCTTCTGCCACGCGCATAATGGTGGGCTCATCTAAACTCGATTCGGGCTCGTCTAAAATCAAGAGATCGGGGTTATGCCCCAAACTCAAATCCAATTTCAAGCGTTGTTTCTGCCCATCTGAAAAGCTGTCATAAAGCTTAGAGAGCAAATCTTGCGCAAAAAAGTCAAGTTGGCAGGAGCCATATATATGCTCATAAAACTTGACAAGGTCTTTAGCTTTGAGTCCAGCCGGGAAGTTAATAGAGGGCGCACTATAGCCAACTTTAGCGCGCAAGGGCGGGGTGGTGTTGGCATAGGCGATCCCATTTAAGCTAGCTTGCAGCGCAAAATCTGGGCGAAAGCCCAACAACGCGCCTAGCAGAGTGGATTTACCCGCCCCATTGCTCCCAATAAGGGCTGTGCTGGTGTGCTCTGCAAAACTTAAATTTTCTACACTCAAGGGGTGCAGAGGCTTTAGGTTTTCAGAACCGCAGTAATGCAAGGTGTGGATATTAAGGGGCATGTCAGATCCTTTAAGTGAGTTTAACATGTTTTACCTCTCTGGCTGGCGCACCACCCCCTCATACGCCCCCAACTTGCGATCCCACAACGCCATGACTCTCTCGATCTGTTGCTTTTCCAAAGCCCGTATCAAGCTCTCCATAAGATCATAGGCGATTGTGCCATCTTTATGGACGGGGAGTTTAAAACTTTCCTCTAACAATCTTTCTTTATTGATCTCGCGATTAAAGCCATATTTGTGTTGCACGCTATGGCGTAAAATCGTGGTGCAAAATAGGGCTAAATGGCGGTTTAATTCTCTCTCTTTGAGCCACACCACCATGCAATGATCCGAAGCCACAAAAGGGTAGGGGTGGTAAAAGCAACTGCCCACACTCCCGCTATTGGCTAAAGTGATTTTGTTTTGGTGGATTTTCATGTAGCTTGGCGGGCTGACAAACCCATCCACGCCATTATTCAAGGCACTTGAGGAGATATAGGCGATCTCTCCGCTGGTGTGATCCCCTCTTTTATAACGCCTCCCCCTCTCATAAATAAAGACTTCACTAAAGCTAAATTCTTGCCACTGAAGGCTCTCAAGGCTCACCCCCCCCCCCCCCCCAGTGGCAGGGCTGTTATCTTTAAATTTCATTGATGAATCCTTTAGGTTTTGAACGCGTATTGTATCCTCATACGCCTTTAATTTTTGATCCCATAACGCCTTTACCCTCTCAATGTGTTGTTTTTCTAGGGTTTTGATGAAGTGCTCCATGTATTCATAGGTAATTTGGTCTTGGATCACGGGCAAGGGGATTTTAAAGTTCTCTACATCTTGGTGGGTGGCGTTCATGCCCCATGTGAAAGTTTTAAACGCCTTTTGGCAACACACCGCGATAAAAAGCGCGCTCCACCTTGTCATGCCAAATTTGGGGATTAAAACTTTAATCTTATTGCCTGTAAAGTAGGGGGTTTCTTGGTAAAACACGCTGAAGGTGTCCATCGCAAAACTTAAAGTATTGCCCGGGTTTAGAAAGACTTCATCTTGTTTGATAAAGCCCCGAATGCCATTATTACGCGCGCTGCGCACCACATAAGGGTAAAAGCCCTCTTTAGGCAACTCCTCAATGTTTAAGGTATTGGCATGGAAAATCTTTTTAGACATAGCCACTTCAAAAATGTCTTTGATTTTAAACTCCCGCCATTTAAAACTATCTAGACTTACCCCCCCCCCCCCCCATAGTCGTGGGGGCGTTGTTCTCTTGTAGGGTCATTGGCAATCCTTTAAAATTTTTGCTCCCATTGTAACCACCTCTCATTTTAACCCCATTTAAACGGGCTTTAACGGCGTGCTTAAGACTTTGTCATAAGCGTTTAACTTTTGATCCCACAAGGCTTTTACCCTCTCAATCTGTTGTTTCTCTAGGACTTTGATAAAGTTTTCCATAGGGTCGTAGGCGATGGTGCCATCTTTGTGGGTGGGCAACATGATTTTAAGGTTATTTAGGGTTTTGGCAAAATCACGCACTAAAACGCCTTGTAAAATCCTTTGAAACTTGTTAAGGCAAGTGAGCATGAAAAGGGCAATATAACGATTAAAGCCCTCAAATTTGGGGTGTAGGCTCTTGGTGAATTGCCCGGCGTAAAAATCTTGCTCCATGTAGAAAAATTGCATGCCTATCATCCCCACTGCTAGGCAATTGCCCTTAATTTTGTGTTCCTCGTCTAAATATTCCACCCACCCGGCAATGCCATTATTCATGCAAGTGCGGGTGAAATAGGGGTAAGCCATAGGTCTATCCTCGCTTGGCGTAAAAGTAGGCGGTTCTACAAAGTTAAAGCTATCTTTATTGAGCTGGGGGTTAGCTTGGATTTTAAACAAATCCCCCACCCTAAACTCTTGCCATGTTACCCCCCCCCCCCCCCCCCAATCATAACGGGGGCGCTATCGTCTTTAAATGTCATGGGCAAATCCTCTAAATTTTTGCTTGAATTATATCCTTACACGCCTTTAATCTTTGATCCCACAATGCCTTAACTCTCTCAATGTGTTGTTTCTCTAAGGCTTTGATGAAGTGCTCCATGAGATCATAGGCGATGGTGCCATCTTTGTGGGTGGGTAATTTAAAGGGTATGTTCTCTAAAAGGGATTGTTTAAAAGAAGTGCTGCCCCAGCTAAAAGAGCTAAAGGCTGGACGCATGCTCGCAATGAAAAATAACGCCCTATGGCGTTCTAGCCTACCCTCTTTTAGCGTGAAAATCTTGATTTTATCGCCTGTGAAGTAGGGTTTGTCTTGGTAAAAAATGGTCGCTGTGTCTTGCCCGAAACTGATACTTGGGGCATCGTTTAAAAAAATGGGGTCTGCTTCAATATTGCCCCTAATGCCGTTGTTGCTCGCTCCCCTTGCGACATACGGGTATCCACCCACACAGAAGCGCACTTTATTAGCGTCAAATTTTCTTTTAGGGGTCTTTATGTCAAACAACGCCCCGATTTTAAACTCTTGCCAAGTTAAGAGTTCTCCCCCCCCCCCCCCCCGATTTCCAAACAAAATAGTTTGTGAAAATATTTAAGGCGTGTGCTTCCTCTGGGGTTAGCATAGTGTCCTCCAATCCTGTTACTTTTAGATACGCTTGAAGTTCCCTCAAGCGCTCCGCTTGAAGTTCCCTTATAAATACCTCTATCACCTCAAAAGCAATTTCCCCATTCTTGGCAAAGGGCAAAAGGATTTTCTCTTGGCTGACCTTAGCCCAACCGGATTTGTTGTTCCAGTTAAACTTAGCCAAGACCTTATTTAGGCACACGACCAAAAACAAATATTGCAAGCGGTTTAGCTCTTTGCCCTTAAATTTTAGGGCGTAACAATCTTGCAAAAGTGTAAATTCTCTAGGTTGGTAAAAGGCGGGCGCATCGCCATTAGCCCCCACAGAAATCATATTTTCCAGCACCAAAGCCCCCTCTTTTGGCATATAACAGGCGATGCCGTTGTTTTGCGTGGTGCAAGTGATGGCCGGGATATAGCCCTCTTTGGGTTCTGTGGGTAAAAGCCGTTTTTGGTGGCTGTGTTTGGCAGGCTTAAACACCTCAAAAATCCCCCCTAATTGCACCCCACGCCACTCTAGGGCACACAAAGCTTGCCAGCTTTTTAGGCGTGGGGGTGGGGCTTTCCCTCTGTGCCTTTGAGCACTAAGGACACTTCATAGGCTAAAAACTCCGCCACACTCCCGCTAAAATCGCCCAGCTTAGGCGTGGTGTCTATCTTTTGGTGTTGGGCGTAGGTCCAGTCCTTGCCCTCAGTATTGATTTTATCCTTAATAAAATGGTCTTTATAAAACTTTGGATCTTCATCATGCACCACGATATTTATTAATTCTCGGTAGCGTTCTTTGGCGTTGTCGGTGTCGCGTAAATTCGTGCTCGCCCGCGCCTTTTTGCGCGCCGCGCGGGTGTAGCCATCATTGCTAAAATCTATGAAAAGCACATTGTCATTAGGGTTGTGGGCTTTCCCCACCTCAAAAACATAGATCGCCGTTTGCACGCTAGATTTACCCACGAACAAATCTAGGGGCATCTTAATGCTTGCCACTAGGCTGCTGTGCTCTAAAATCTTTTTGGTGTAAATGTCGCCATTGCCACTTCCGGCATTTTCTTGGATAATCACCACCGCGCGCCCCTTCTCCATCCTCTCTAATGCCCGCTCTACAAAAATAAAGCCCTTGCCCTCAACACTATAAGGGGGGTTGAGTAAAAACACATTGGCGGGGAAGCGTTCGTTCTCTTTGCCCTCTCCTTGTTCGTAAAACCCTTCAAATTCCTTAAGGCTGTCTTTGTGTAAAAAATTCGCGCTCCCATCGCCAAATAAAAGCATATTCAGCACGCCCAGCAAGTAAATATCCGCCCTCTTTTCAATGCCTAAAAGTTGGTAGGCTTTAATGTGGGCGATCTTTTCCTCTCTCTCTTTGGGGTTGGTGATTTTTTCCTTGCAATCATTAATCATTTTATTCATGCTAGAGATCAAGAACGCCCCCGAGCCCGTGGCATAATCCCAAACATAAGAATCTTTATTGACTTGGGCGAGTTCCACCATCAAATCCACCACCTCACGGGGGGTTAAAACGACATCGTTATAATCATCATTTTGCACTTTTAACCACCGAGTCAGACAATTAAAAAGTCTGCCCGCAATGTCTGCGCTGCCGAGCTTTTTCACTAAGGGGAAAATGTGTTCTAAAAGCCACCCATAGGTTTTTTTAAGTGGGCTTTCTACACTGCTATAACCCCCCCTGTATTTTTTGCACGACCACAGACCAGAGTGGATAAAAGCGCGTTCTAAGTCATTCATCACTAAGTCTATCTTGGCTTTAGGTAGTTTCTTGCTCTTTAAGAAGACTTTGATTTTGTCTAAAAAAATTGCCCCGTCATTGACCTCATCGTCTTGTGCGCCCTTTAAATCCTCTACCCTTAGGGGTTCTATCATCATGTCAGCAACTCCTGTTGCCGCCATAATCATCCCCACAAACAAACCCACACGATTATTAGGGTTAAGCCCCTCGACTCTTTCAAATAAGAATTGATCAAGGTCTTTTAGTTGCTTTTCTGTTTCGCTCTCTAAATCCTCAATGGCTTTGTTGCGTTCTTCCTCGCTTAAGGTGAGGTTGTCTAGGGCTTGTTCTAACCTCCCTAAATCCGCCAAAATCCCTAAATCACTAAATTCCCCGATCCTTTGAGGCACGGCTAGGTGCTTGGTGTTGAGATAGTAAAGGGCGTATTCTTTGTAAAGCTTGCCTTCATTCTCATAGCCATTGATCCCTATGGCGATCGCCTCGTTGTAGCTATAGCTATAATCTAAAATCGCATTGGCGTAGTGCAGCGCGCCATTGAGGGCGTAATTTTTAATGGCGTTGGTGCTTAAATCTGGGCTATGATCCTTGCCAAACTTGGCTAAACGCCCCTTAAGCCCCTTGACCTCGATCATCACGGGCAATTTGCGCGCGCTGGGCGTGCTTAAAAGCAATTTGAGATCGGGATAGTTCTTGCCACTCCCCCCGCTCTTTGAAGGGGCTTGTTCTAACGCCCTTTGGGTTTCCCCATCGATGGGGGCTGTTTTGGCGTAGTAGGCAATGTTAAGGGCTTCTAGCTCTTTTTTGATTCCGTATTCTATGGTTTCTTCTTGGCTGGGCATGGGTTTCCTTTTGATAAAGGGGGAATTATAAAGGATTTAGGTAAAAAGGGGGTTAAGCCCACAAAATGGCTTAAATGGGGCGCATATCGTCATGCTAAAACGCCAATCTTAAGGGCTAAACCTTCACACAATTTAAAAACCATGCTATAATGCACCTTTATTCTTTAGCATCATGACTTTTAAAATTGATTCTAGAACTTTGTGTGCTTTTTAACGCCTTTGCCTTTTTCACCCCCCCCCCCCCCCCGCAGCAGCCATACAATAGACTAGACCCTTGCACTAAAACTTTTCGCCAATACCCCCCTATTTATTTTCCAGCCCTTAGGGTGTGTCTATGATTTGGCTTATCCTTGCAGGAGGCGTTTTAGGCGTTTTTCTCATCTTTTTAAACAAACGATCATCCAAAGACACAGCCCCCAGACTTAGCCCTAAAAACCCCCAAGAAGCATACACAAACCATACCTCAAGCGATAGAGTTGAGCGTAACAAGAGCGCCTTTATAGAAACGACAAAGGAGGACAAACCCCCATGCACTGAAAACAACCCTCAAAACGCCCGCACAGCGCATGCGTTCGGTGATTTAGCAAAGTTTAGTTGTGAAAAACCCCATGGGCATTTTGATGAAAGAGACAATCAAGGGACTAAAAACATGCAAAAAGGCAGCACATACGAAGAGTTTATCGCTAAAAAATATGCCAAAAATGGCTATGACCCCATTTTTCACCGCGATTTGGGCAAGAACGACCAAAAAATCGATCTCATTTTGAGCAAGGGCGATGAGGTGCTTTTGATCCAGTGCAAAAACTGGAATCTCGAAACGGGTTATCGTGTTGGTTTGGACTATGTCAAGTCATTTTTAAAAAATTGCGATGCCCTAGAGAAAACCCAGTATCTAGGCAAAAATTGCCAAAGACTTTTGGTGCTCTCTAGCCCTGTGCTAGAAAAAGAGGCGTGGCAATTTATCAAGGATCACGCCCAAGATCTGCGGGTGGGTTTTGAAATCATAGAATACAAGGGAGGCATTGAAATGGACACAGATTATGCCAAAAAATACAGAAATGCCGTCAAGGCACACTATGCGGGCGAGGGGTTTAGCGTCAAAGACTATAGCGCAAGCAAGGCGCGCGAAGGCAATATTTTAGCCTTCACGAGGATTCATTTGGTTTTGAGAAAAGACAAACAAATTGTCTTTGTGCAGTGTATCAACTGGAATCCGGAGGGCGCACACAAAGTCGATCGCAAGCATTTAGAAAAGTTTTTAGAGGATTGCTGTGGCTATAAAAGCCATTTGTTGAGAGATGACTATGAGCAATACAAGCAATGTTTCTTTAAAAACATTGTCGTGCTCAATAGCTCTAAATTGCTCACCCAAGATGCCATTGATTTTATCAGGAGTCAAAAGGATCAAGCAGAACATGAGCGGGTGTTTTATGAGGTGCTAGAACCCTCAGCTGACTTAGACAAAGTGCACAAACACGAGGGCAAATAGGGTTGGGTTGAGGGGGATACATGGAGTCAAATTCTTGGATGTATGGAATTGCTGGTTATCTTTCACTACATAGGGAAGTAGTGTGGCACAGACAACCCCAGCAAAGAAAGTTAAAAATACTTGACAAGGAGCAAAAATGTCAGTTGTGTTGAAAAAGCGTGTGTGGCAAGTGATCTTGTTGTTGGCAGTGGCTTTAGGGGTTTGTTATGCGGGGAGTCAGGCAGATGAGTACTTTAAACTAGCAGAGTCTTACTATAAGAATAAAGACTACTCCAAAGCCCTGCAATACTTGCAAAAAGCCGCGGATATGGGGGATGCTTTGGCTTATACCAATTTGGGGGTGATGTATGCAAAGGGCAAGGGCGTGGGGCAAGATAAAGAAATGGCACGGCGGTATTTTGAAAAAGCTTGTGATTTAGGAGTACAAGTAGGTTGCAAGAATCTTAAAGCCCTAGCCCCTTAAACATGTCGCCTACAAACTCAATTTTGATATTCAAAAAAAAGAGTTTGATCTCTTTGGGGAGGGGCTGGGGACTTTGATTGAAATCACCTCTAAAAACAGAGACCCCGTGCGTTTAGAGGGGATTGTGATCAATGAGGGCAATTCTTGCAATGACTGGAGTCAAATTATGGCAGATGGCCGTCCGGCTCGGGGGAATAAGAGAGGGTATATTTTGAAATACTCCCAAGGCTATATGATCGGCGTGGCGTGTCTGCCCTATAAAATCCTCTCTGTGGAAATTAAAACCCATTTGGGCAATATCACCTACACCTATGAGTGAGGTTGTGTAATTCTTGCCATTCCCCCCGCTCTTTGAGGGGGCTTGTTCTAACGCCCTTTGGGTTTCCTCATTGATGGGGGCGGTTTTGGCGTAGTAGGCGATCTTGAGATTTTCTAGTTCTCTTTTAGTTTGGTCTTCTATAGTTTCTTCTTGGCTGGACATGGATTCCTCTTGATAAAAAGGGGTATTATAAGAGATTTTGATTAAACCGGCAACAACACCACAAAGCTCAAGATCAAGGCGATTCCACAAAAGACAAATAGGATAAAAAAACCCACATGGTGCAGACCCGCGCTAAAGACAAAAGAAAAGAGGGCTTGGAAGATGGCGAAATTAAAGGTGAGCCAACTTGAAGCGCGCGCAAAGGCATCCTTGCCCACTAAGCGCAACGCCATAGCATTTGTGAGCGCGACATTCCCCGTTGTGGTGCAACCCATTAAAAAGATAGAGAGATTGAGCCAAGCCAAATGAGAAGAAAAAGCAGGAATCAAGCAGGCGAAAGCTTTGATCGCAAGCACCACAATAGAAGCCCATTTCAAGCCAATCCCCCTAGCTAAAAACCCGCTTAAAATCGCCCCACATGCCGATCCCAAACCAAAGAACGCCCAAGACGCGCCCGCAACAGCGTTACTAAAATGCAGGGCACGCACGAGATAATCCACCCAAAAGAGGGTGTGGGGGAGATAGCCAATGGCATTGAGCACATAGGAGATCACGAGTAAGAGGAAAAAGAACGAAGGCTTGAAGTTAGAGGTTTGGGAGGGGGATTTGGGAGGATGGAGGGGCTTTAAAGAAAAAAGCGCACAGAAAAAGGCAAATAGGCTTAAGCCTCCTAATAAAATCCATGCCCAATGGATAAAGGGCGCAAACAAGGGCAACACAAAGCCACTAAAGATCGCCCCTATCCCAATCCCGCTAAAAATAAAGCCACTCACGCTAGATCGGTGTTTTTCTTTCACAAGACTTAGAGACAGGGGGGCAGCCAACACCATCAACGCCGCAGAGGCTAACCCGGCTAAAAAGCGCCATGCCCACGCCCACACAAAGGGCAGAGAATCAAAAAAACAGGCAAAGAAACTTAAAGCGATGCACAAAAAGCTTAACTTCGCGATCGCTTCTAAACTCCAATATTTTTGCAAAACCCCGATGCTAAAGCTTCCAAAAATATAGCCCACTAAAATCGCAATGCCTAGCTGGATGCTCTGATCGGGCTGGAGCTTGCCTGAAACAATGAGCATAGGGATGAGCACCACATATCCAAAACGCGCCAAGCCATTAGCCACAAAGGTGGCTAGAAAGCAGGCAAAAATGCGCCTCCGCATGGAGAGTAACTCCTAATAATCTAGTAGTTGGAACAAGACCATAAAGACCATAACATGGGAGTACTAATAGATGACTAAGTGCCCGACCCTTTTTTAAGCGTCAAGAGAGAGTTTTTTATTTGGTCAAATGCCTTAATGAGGTTTTAGAAAAGCATTTTTGAGATAAGGAGATATTTGTTCTGCGGTGGTAGTTTAAGCAATATCTCAGGTAAAACACATTAGGTTTTTGTATCTAACTTAAAAGAACCTAAAATGAAAGTCGCGGTTTTGATGAGCGGGGGGGTGGATAGCTCTTATAGCGCGTATTTATTGCAACAAGCTGGGCATGAATTGCTAGGACTCTACCTCAAATTGCACGCCAAAGAAGAAAAGCATGCGGTGTATATCCGCAACTGCCAAGAGGTGGCAAAGTTTTTAAATATCCCCTTTGAAGTGGTGGATTTGCAAGCGGAGTTCAAGCAGGGCGTTTATGACGCGTTTGTACACGCTTACGCGCAAGGGCAAACCCCCAACCCCTGCGCGCTATGCAACCCCTTAATGAAATTTGGGCTAGGCTTGGAATTTGCCCTAGATCAAGGCTGTGAAAAGATCGCCACCGGGCATTATGCGCGCTTAGAAGAAGTCAATGGGGTGTTGCGCATTAAAGAGGCAAGGGATAGCAGTAAGGATCAAAGCTATTTTCTCTACGCCCTGCCCCAAAAAGCCATTGACCGCCTGCTCTTCCCCTTAGGGGATTTGCTCAAAAGCCAGATCAAACCCCTAGCCTTAGAAAAAATGCCCTTTTTGGGGAGCTTGCAAACCTATAAAGAATCCCAAGAAATTTGTTTTGTAGACACCAATTACATGGACACACTCAAAAAGCATGTACAAGTGGATCAAGAGGGCTTGGTGCGCAATCTCAAGGGGGAGGTGGTGGGCACACACAAGGGCTATATGCACTACACCATTGGCAAACGCAAGGGCTTTTCTATCAAGGGCGCGCATGAGCCCCATTTTGTGGTGGGTATTGACGCGTCTAAGAATGAGATCATTGTGGGGCAAAAGGAAGCGCTTGCGATCTCCACCCTAGAGGCGCAAAATAAATCCCTGCCTGCCAATTTCAAAGAGGGCGCGTACTTGGTCAAGGTGCGCTATAGGAGCACCCCCACCAGCGCGCACATCAGTTTAGAAAAAGACACCATCCGCGCGCGCTTTGAAACCCCTATTTATGGCGTGGCACCAGGGCAGGCGTTGGTGGTCTACGATCAAGACCGCGTGCTAGGCGGGGGCGTGATCACCAAGAGCACTTCTTAAAACTTCCAGTGAAAGTTAACATGATAGGGCCCTGTGCTAGAGGCGCTCACATGGCTGCCCATTTGGGGCAACTCAATTTTGACATGCTTTTGGCACTTGCTTACAAAGTCTTCATACTGCCCTAGGCGCATGGAATGAGCGTCATAGATAGCGATGTTCTCTAAAGTGGGGGATGCCTTTCCTGAAACCAGCACGCCCAAGATAGCCTCTATTAAGCGCATCTTCTTGGGACGTACACTTTTAGGAATACTAGAGGGCAAACGGTAAAAACCGATAGCTACAAAAGAACCCGAGCTCTCCAAGACATAAGCGTTCGCATACCCAAAGAGAGCTAAGAAAAATGTCAGTGCTTTAACGATCCCATGCAAAACTCTTAGTGGTAATTTCAGACCCTCATTCTAGCGCAATAACCTTAATCCTGCGTTAGTTGATTGCTCTTATTATGCACATCTTAATTAACGCGCCCAGTTTAAATAAAATTGATACTATAAGACTAAAGTTTTATGCTATAATAAATTAACTTTATGCAAAGGACATACATGGGAAAAAGTTTATATGAGACCTTAGAAGTGAGTGAGGGGGCCAGTACGGAGGAGATCAAAAAATCCTATCGCCGTTTGGCGCGCAAATACCATCCCGATCTCAACAAGAGCAAGGAAGCCGAAGAGAAATTCAAAGAGATCAACGCGGCCTATGAAATCTTGAGCGATAGCCAAAAACGCGCCCAGTACGACCGCTTAGGCGATAGCATGTTTGGGGGGCAGAATTTTAGCGACTTTGCACGCGCCAGAGGGGGAAATTTTGATGATATTCTCTCCCAAATTTTTGGGAGCGGGGGATATGGCTTTGGGGGGGGGTTTGGGAATGCCTTTAGCGCAAATTTTGGGGGGGGCTTTAGCCCTAAAGTGGATTTGGACATTCAAGCAGATATTCAAATTGGCTTTAAAGAAGCCGTGTTGGGCGCAAAACGCAAGGTACAATTAAATCATGACAGCTTTGAAATCAAAATCCCCGCGGGGGTCAAAGAGGGTGAGGTGCTGCGCGCGCGCGGGCGCGGACACCAACAAGGGGGCATGCGTGGTGATGTGCTTTTAAGAGTACATGTGTTAGAGGACAATGAGTACACTAGAGAGGGCGATGACCTCATCAAATCCTTTGATCTGCCCTTAAAAATCGCACTCTTTGGGGGTAAAATGGAAGTGCAAACGCTTTATAAAGAGGTGAGTCTTAAGATCCCCCCCAATACCAAGAACGCGCAAAAATTCCGCCTAAAGGAGCTTGGAGTGAAGAACCGCAAGAACAATGGCATGGGGGATTTGTATTTAAAAGCCAATGTAGTTTTACCCCACACCGATAGCATGAGCGCGCAATGCAAACAGGTGTTGCAAGAACAATTACCCTAAAGGATTTGAAATGCTAGATTATGACGCGCCCCTTTATCTGATCAGCGTGGTGGCTAAGATTTTAGGGGTACACCCCCAAACTCTACGCCAATACGAAAAAGAGGGCTTGCTAGAGCCCAAGCGTACCGATGGAAAAATGCGTCTGTATTCTCAAAGAGATGTAGACAAGATCAAGACAATCTTACGGCTCACTAGAGACATGGGGGTGAATTTGGCCGGAGTGGATATTATCTTGCGTCTTAAGGATCGCCTTGATGAGCTCGATCGCCTGAATGAAGAGTTGCAAACCCATCTACAAAAGAACGCTCCTACAAAATCCGAAGTCAAGAGACTTGAAAAGACTTCTTATGAGTTGATCTTGTTTAAGAAGTCCTAGTTAGCTACGCAGCTTTTTTAGCGCGCTGTCACAGTTCCATAGAATGTCTTTTTTAAGAAACTCTTGACAAGGTCGCAACACGCACCGGTACCTGCCTCCAAATGCTACATGGCAATCTCATAAGCATCGCTGATATACTGGTGGATCTGTCTTTAAACTTGTATTTGTGCCTTGAGGGCGCATAGGCGCGCGTAAAACTCTTGGTATTGCTTTTGTGCGTCTTGCACACTGGTAGCCATGAAGCGCACTCTGTCTTTAGGGCGCATTTGGGCAAGGGTAATCAGAGCGGCTTTTAGCAGTGTGGCGATTTTGGGGTAGCCCCCCGTTGTCTGGCAATCAGCCATCAGCACAATGGGTTGTCCATCTGGGGGGACTTGAACACTCCCCATCACTAAGGGTTCAGAGATCATCTCTGTAGAATCTCTATAAGCTAACTGTGAGCCCTCTAAACAAATACCCATCCGATCGGATCGCACTTTGATTGTGTATTCTGTTTGTAAAAAATCATGAAGGCTACTTGGGGTAAAACGCTCTTCTTGAGGGCCAAGACACACCCTCAAATCAGCACTGGAAAGATAACAGGGCCGTGAATCCTCAGGCACTCTTCTAAGCCGATACTCAGGGCGCACGACAATGTGTAAGCCATCGCCATTTTGCAAGGCCCGCCCCCTTAGACCCCCCATGCGTGCACGCACATCCGTAGCCTTGCTCCCACACATTGCGGGTACATCAATGCTGCCAGAAAACGCCACATAGGCGCGTACACCTGCAACTAAACCCCCAAAACTCAAAACATCTCCCTTTTTGACACGGTGTGATTCCCAATTAGCGATGTCTTGATCATTAAGCTTTGGTGTGAGATTAGCCCCAGTGATAGCGATGTGCATTTCCTCTAAAAATTCTAGGCGCGCGCCCACATAGGTCATCTCTAACAAAGCTTGGCTAGCAGCATTGCCCACTAAGAAATTTGCCACAGAAGCGCTAAATTCATCCATAACACCGCCTACCGGGATACCAAAGCGCATATAACCCTTGCGCCCCAAATCTTGAATACTGGTGAATAAACCCGCCTCTAACACTTTGACATTAACCATGTTTTAACCCCTGTGTGCATTTGGGAGTGTATATGCCCTCTTGAACTTGTCGGGCGATTTCGTGGTAATCTTCTATGCCAATGGGTACAAAGCGCACGCGATCACCAGGTTGCAGAAAAACGGGAGGGTCTTTGGCGGGGTTGTATAGCTCAAGAGGCGTTCTAGCAATAATTTGCCAACCTCCAGGGGATGTAAGCGGGTAAATTCCTGTTTGCATGCCCGCAATGCCAATAGACCCAGGAACAACTCGCATTCTAGGTGTGGCTAATCTAGGTGTAGCTAAAGAAACATCTAGCCCGCCTAAATAGGCAAAGCCGGGTAAAAAGCCCAACATATAAACCAAGTAGGTAGGCGCGCTGTGTCGGCGGATCACTTCTTCAATCGAAAGTTTGGTATGGGCACACACGAAGGCTAAATCCTCCCCCAATTCTGGGGTATAGCAAGCCGGGATTTCTACTAGATGACAAGGCATTTCTAGGTTTTCTGCGTCTAAATCCAAATGATCTAAAATATCGATCAAGTGCTCATACGAACACGCTAAGGGGTCGTAGTGGATCAGCAAAGTACAATAAGCACTCACGAGCTCTACGATGCCGTCTATCTTTTGTCGTTCTAGGGCAAGGCGCGCTTTTTGGATTTGTGCGTGGATTTCAGGGCTAATCTGTTTTCCAAATTCTAAAAGTAACGCACTCTGCCCGCACACAAAATACCGGACCCCCTTCATTAAAATACACTCCCCAAATGCTTCAAAGAAAGCCCTCCCAAATAGGCACTAAAAAGCACCACCACTACACCCAAGCACGCTAAAATTTTAGAATGCTGGTAAGAACCCACCAAATCTTTTTTATACCCTGCGATGAGCACGACCCCCAAGCTTAAGGGTAAAATTAACCCATTGAGCGCGCCGGCTATAATGAGCAGAGCTATAGGTCTTTGAATTAGCATGAACAATAGAGTTGAAACCACAATGAAACCAATGATACAACCATTTTCATGCGCTCTGACAAGGGCAAACCCCTTTAAAAAAGACACGCTGGTGTAAGCCGCCCCTACAATAGAAGTCAGACTCGCAGCCATAAACACCATCCCAAAGATTTTATACCCCCAATCCCCCGCTGCAATTTTAAAGGCACTTCCAGCCGGGTTAGCTTTATCTAAAACATGCCCAGCGTCCAACACACCCAACACGGCTAAAAAAAGTAAGAGGCGCACCAAAGTGGCGATCCCAATGCCTAAATAGGCAGAAAAATCCACTTGTTTGAGATCATGTTTGACCCCAGAATCCAAAAGGCGATGCCCCCCTGCAAAGATGATATAGCCCCCTATTGTACCCCCACTGAGAGTCAAAACCGCCAAGATAGAAAACTCACTGGGCATGATCGCTGCTTTGACCACCTGCGTTAGGGGGGGCGTGGTGGAAAGGGCGATGTAACCCACCAAGAGGATCATCAAAGCACCTAGAATTTGGGTGAGTTTATCCATAAGTGCCCCCGCCCTTTTAGAAACAAAGATCAGCATTCCTAAAGAGGCCCCCAAAAGCGCGCCGCTTTTGAGATCTAGACCTGTGAGTATCTGCATGCCCAATGCTACCCCCCCAACATTACCCACATTGAACACCAACCCCCCAAAACAAATAAAAACGATGAGCAACCCGCCTAACCCGGGCAACACTGCGCTAGCAATCTCATGCCCTCTTTTTTGGGAGACAATCAAAATACGCCATACATTCAACTGTGCGATTAAAGACATCCCCACGGAAAGCAGGAGCACGCAGGCAAAAGAACTGCCTAAACTTTGAGTGAATTGGGCGGTTTGGGTGAGAAAACCCGGTCCGATGGCAGAAGTGGCCATGAGAAATGCCGCGCCTACGAAAGCAGATTTAGAGTTCATTGAAAGACTTGATAGAAATGTGTTGGCTCTCTAAGGCTTGGCGGATTTGCCGCGCAAGCTCTAAGGCTTCTTTGTGATCGCCATGGATGCAGATTGAATCGGCCTGAATCTCTATATTTGTGCCATCAATGGTTTTAACTCTACGATCAACTACCATGCCAAGCACCTGCTCAACGGCTTCTTTAGGATCGCTCACTAGGGCTTTTGGATGGGCGCGTTCCACTAGGCGCGCATTTGGATAATAGCGTCTGTCTGCAAAGACCTCTTGGGCGACTCTTAGGCCTCTTTTTTGGGCTTGATTGGCCATGACACTCCCGCTCAAGCACAAAATAACCAAGTTGGGGTCATAATCCTCTATGGCCTCTAGGATCGCTGTGGCTAGAGATATGTCATGGGCAGCTTGGTTGTAAAGGCTCCCATGCAGTTTGACATGCTGCAAGGAGTATCCACAGGCCTTAGCAAAGGCACCCAGCGCACCCACTTGGTAGAGCACATAAGCCCTAGCTTCCTTAGGGCTAATTTCCATTTTGCGTCTCCCAAAGCCCAATAAATCGGGGAAACTCGGGTGCGCACCCAGACCCACACCTAAAACCTTTGCTTGTTTAGCAATCTTTTGCATGATCAAAGGATCGCCAGCATGCCAGCCACAAGCACAATTCACACTGCTCACCTGCGCCATAATGGCCTCATCATCCCCCATGCGATAACAGCCAAACCCCTCTCCGATGTCGCTGTTTAAATCTACTCTCTTCATGTTAGAATTATACTACAAGTATGGAAGGTGTGTTTCAACCCATGGGGAGTTTAAGCTAAAAATTTTGCAGTTGTTGTTATAATGGGCACTTTTAAGATTTGAGTTTTAAGGATAGCAATGGCGCAGACCCTCTCCATCATCAAGCCAGACGGCGTGAAGAAGCGCATCATCGGCAAGATTATCACCCGGTTTGAAGATGCCGGCCTAGAGGTAGTCCAAATCAAGCGATTACGCTTGGATGTTGCTCAGGCGCAGGATTTTTATGCCGTGCACAAGGAACGCCCTTTCTTCAAAGATTTAGTGGCTTTCATGACAAGTGGAGAGGTTGTGGTGATGGTGCTTGAAGGGGAGGATGCCGTGGAAAAGAATCGCGAGCTAATGGGCGCGACTGATCCAAAGGTTGCTAAACCGGGCACGATTAGGGCGGATTTCGCACAGAATATTGACGCTAATGTGGTGCATGGGAGTGATAGCGCGCAAAACGCCCAGAGAGAGATTGCATTTTTCTTTGCTTGATTGGCTGTGAAATTAGAAATGCGTAAAATCGGGGCGGTTGCCAAGCCTTTCTGTCTCAAAGAAGAGGGGTTGTGTTGGGAGGGGGGAGTCTCCCGGGTGGGGAGCAAGCTTTACTTAATAGAGGGGGTTTTGCACGGGCATTTGCAGGTGCAATGCGCCTTAAGTGGGGTGTTTTTTGACAAGTCCATTTCTCAAGAAATGCTCTTGTGTGTGAGCGATGGCCTGTACACCAGCGCGGGGCGGGAATGTTATGTAGGGGGTAGGGTGATAGATAGCATGGACGTAGTAGAGAGCTTTGATGGGCGCATCGATTTGAGCGCGTTGTTGCGTGCAGAGATTCAGTCCATCCAACAAGACTACCACTACGCTAACCAAATTCAATAAGGGAGAATTATGGCAGTTCCTGATAGACGTGTGAGTAAAACGAGGGGTAGAAAGAGGCGCACACATTATAGTGTGAAGCTGGCGACACCTGTAAAGAACAAAGATGGGAGTTGGAAGTTGCCCCATTTTACCAATAAATTTACAGGGGCTTACTAAGTGATCCCGGGTTAAGACAATGAAGATTGTCATTGACATGATGGGGGCGGACCTGGGAGTCCTGCCCATCATTGAGGGCGTGTCTAAAGCCTTGGGATCTGTCGCTTTCAAACCCGTTTTAGTGGGTGATGAGAGCAAGGCTAAGGCGTTCATTTCTAAGGACCTAGCCTCTAAAGTGGAAATTATCCATTGTCCAGATTATATCCGCATGGAGGAGCATGCCACGGATGCCCTCAAGCGCAAGGAGTCTTCCATCTTTGTGGCGATGAATATTTTAAAAAATGGTGCGGACGCTTTGGTCTCAGCCGGGCATAGCGGGGCCACGATGGGCTTGGCAACCTTAAGGATCGGGCGCATTGAGGGCGTGAATCGCCCCGCACTTTGCACCCTCATGCCCTCTGTCAAAGAGCGCGCCAGTCTGTGCCTAGATGTGGGGGCTAATACAGATTGTAAGGCAGAGTACCTCTTAGACTTTGCCATCATGGGCTACCAATATGCTAAAGACGTATTGGGCTATGAAAACCCCACCGTGGGACTTCTTGCTAATGGAGAAGAAGATAGCAAGGGAAATTTGATCACTAAAGAAGCCTTCAAACTCATCAGTGAATACCCCCTCTTTAGCCAACACAAGGCAGAAACCCCTATTTTTAAGGGTAATGTTGAAGGTAACGACATCTTTGAAAATGTAGTAGATGTGGTGGTGTGCGATGGATTTGTGGGGAATGTGGTCTTGAAAACTACCGAAGGCACGGCCAGCGCGATTGGATCGGTCTTTAAAAATGAGATCAAACGCAGTTTGGGAGCCAAGCTGGGCGCGTTTTTACTCAAGGAGGCTTTTTACACCCTCAGGCAAAAGACAGATTATGCCGAATACGGGGGCGCACCCTCTTGGGGGTGAGTAAAGTGGTTATTATCAGCCATGGCAAAAGTAACGCGAGGGCGATGGAGTGTGCCATTTATCAAGCGATCAAAGCGAAAGAAAGCGGGGTGTGCGAGAAAATGGCCTTGGCCTTTGAACACAAGCAACCCCCTCAAGAAGTGCCCTAGGTTAAAAGGAAGAGACATGCCCTATGCAGCCCTGAAATCTGTAGCCTCCTATGTTCCCCAAGTTTGCGTGAGGAATGACGCTTTTGAATCCCTCTTGGACACCAGTGATGAGTGGATTCAAAAGCGCACGGGTATCCAGACTCGCTATTTTGCCACCAGTCAGGAACAAAGCAGCGATTTAGGAGTTCGGGCAGCTGAAACTGCCATTGAGCGCGCTAAGATTACCAAAGAAGACATTGACTTGGTCTTGGTGGGCACGCTCAGCCCTGATTACATGTGCATGCCTTCTACAGCCTGCGTTTTAAGTGCTAAGCTGGGTCTGCAAAACACCCCTAGCATGGACATCATTGCCGCATGTAGTGGGTTTATCTATCTTCTGGCCTGCGCTAAAGCCTTTGTGGAGAGTGGCATGTATGCGCATGTCTTGATTGTGGGGGCGGAGCGTTGTTCTAGTGTGCTGGACTTTGAAGATCGCAGTACCTGCGTACTGTTTGGAGATGGGGCAGGAGCATGTGTGATCGGACGTACAGACAACCCTAAAGAAAGTATTTTAGATGTGAAGATCGCCTCCAATGGCCAGCATGCCAATTATCTTTACACGCCAAGAACCCTTAAAAACAGCCCCTTTATCCAGCAGGAAGCCCCCCAAGCCCAAGCCCTTCAAATGAAGGGTAATGAGGTCTTCAAGCTCGCCATCAAAACTCTGCTCAAAGATGTCGAAGAGATTTTACAAAGCAACGCGATCACTCCCGAGGAGATCACCTATTTCATTCCCCATCAGGCTAATTTGCGTATCATCCAAGCCGTTCAAAACCAATTGTCCTTCAGCGCACAACAAGTGGTTTTGACCGTGCAGAAGTATGGCAATACCTCTGCGGCCAGCATTCCAATGGCCATGAGCGATATTTACGAACAAGGCAAACTCAAAAGAGGGGACTTGATGCTCCTAGATGCCTTTGGAGGGGGGCTGACGTGGGGTTCGGCCCTGGTGTACTACGGGGGCGATCAAGCTTAATTTTAGGCATGAGGCGTTAGAATGAGCACTTTTGAAAAAAGAAAGGATTAGCCATGACAGTTGTCAGACTCACACGCGTGGGGCGCAAAAAAAAGCCTTTTTATAGGGTGGTGGTTACAGATTCGCGTAAAAAACGCGATGGAGGTTGGATCGAATCGATTGGGTATTATAACCCTTTGAGTAATCCTAAGGTGGTACAGATCGATCACGCCCGCTTGGACTACTGGAAGGGTGTGGGGGCTAAAATGAGCCAGAGGGTAGCTAAACTAGCCAAAGGATCATAGACTCTAATGCAAGAGGGCGCATGTGTAGAGGCGTTCGTCTTGGAATATTGCAAGAAAATCGTAACCTACCCGCAAGTCGTAGAAGTACGCTCGCAACTTGTAGAAGAGCATTTGAAAGAAATTGCCATTTACACCAATCCGGTGGACATGGGGCGCGTGATCGGCAAAGAAGGCAGGATCATTAGTGCGCTTAAGGCGTTTATTTCGGGCATGAAGGCCAAGGATGGCCTGAGCTATAAGATCGTGGTGTTGGCTTCTGAGAACCCCTATGTACTCTAAAGAAAACTTGGTAGTAGTGGGGCGCTTGGGCAGGGCGGTGGGTCTGAAAGGGGGGCTAAAGCTGACCCTAGAGGGGGATTTCACCCAATGCCTGCAGACGGGGGTGTGCGTGTATGTCTATAGCCCTATTCTCCATGCACCTCCCCCCATCCCCCTAACGATTGCGTGTTACCAGCCCCAAAGGGGCTTGATCTTCTTTAAAGAAGTCCAAAGTTTGGAACAAGCTAGGGGTTTTGTGTGCTGGGTGATGGCGATGAGTCAAGAGGACAGCCTTCGACTTTGCCCTTTGCAGGAGGGGGAGTTTTTATACTTTCAGCTTGTGGGCTTGCAAATTGTGGAGGCTCAAGAGGTGTTGGGCGTGGTGGCGCGTATTGAGAGGCTGGCTAACACGGACTACCTCTTTGTGCAAGGCCCACATAAACTTTTTCTTATTCCCTATATTGACACTTATGTTAAGGGAGTGGATTTGAACGCGCGTTGTATTTACACTACCCACGCCAAGGGGCTTTTAGAAGAGAGTTGATGCGCTTTAGTTTTCTCACCCTTTTCCCCAAACTCATCACCTTTTATTTTGAAGACTCTATTTTAAGGCGTGCCCTAGATAAACAGATTTTTAGCCTAGAAATTTTTAACATGCGCGACTTTTCTCCCCATAGGTTCCAGCGCGCGGATTTTGCCCTTGTGGGTGGGGGAGCCGGGCAGATTTTAGACCCCTACATGGTAGAAAATGCACTACAGCATGCCCAAAGCCCTAGCGCACATGTAATCTTCTTAACCCCTAGTGGGAAACGCTTTTGCCAACAAGATGCCAAACGTCTAGCGACATACCAACATCTAGTGCTGGTATGTGGGCGTTACGATGGGTTTGATGAACGTGTGATAGAAACCTACGCCAATGAGGTCTTGAGCGTGGGAGACTTCGTGCTCACAGGGGGTGAATTGGCAGGTTTATGTCTTTGTGATAGTGTTGTGCGCTTGTTAGAGGGCACTTTGGGCAACGCACGCTCTTTGGAACAAGAAAGCTTTGAGGACAACGCTTTAGAAGCCCCTAATTTTGCCCGTACTCCCCTTTTAAACACACCAAGTTGCGTGCATTCCGGGACAATTTCAGAGTATTCAAAGGGAAATCATGGCAGAATAAAGAACCTTATGCGCGATTTATCCATGGATAGGACGCGGTTTCACGCCCCTAGTCTCTATGCCTTGAATCGCTCGCTACACACTTTTCAACACATGGACCAGAAAGGGCATCGATGAAGAACCGCTATATCCAATACTTTGAAGACACTCAGATCAAGAGCCAGCCCCCTACTTTCAAAGCCGGCGATACGCTTAAGCTAGGAATCCGTATCCAAGAGGGCGACAAGGTGCGTACACAATATTTTGAGGGCGTGTGTATCAGCTTGCGTGGGGCGGGTGTGGATCGCACCTTTTGCGTGCGCAAGATCGGCGCAAATGGTATCGGAGTGGAGAGGATTTTCCCCCTTTATGCAGAAAGCCTAGTGAGTATTGAAGTCTTGCGCGTGGGGCGTGTACGCCGCGCTAAACTCTATTATTTGCGCACGCGTAGGGGCAAGGCCGCTAGAATTAAAGAAGTGCGCAAGAAGGAACTCGTTTAGGCTTTAGCCCTCAAGACTCTCTTCTCAAGAGAGCGCTCTTTTTTGGGCGTGAGGATACGCGTTGAAATTGCTCCCCTTTTTCTCGGCCCTGAAGAGACAAGCAGAAACTAGAGAATAGGTCGACTTTGGGCATTTTATGCTCTAATCTAGTTTTTTCCACACCACATGCCCGTTAATCCCATGCTTTTCATAGACGCTTAAGACCTCTTCTAAAAAGGCGACTAATTCTACCTCCCCTGCTTCTTGGGCGCTCTCAAGCAGGCGCATAAACATTCTCTTGCCCGTCTGAAGTTTGGTTAAAATTCTTTTTTAAGAAATTATGCCTAGCGCATAGGGTTTGCCCATTTTCTAAGCTAGCTTGCCCCCCCTAAGTCTTTGGGTTTAATGTGATCTACATGCAGTTCTACCCCCTCTTTTTTCCCTGCTCCACAGATGACACAAGCATACCCGTCTCTCTCTAAAATTTGATGCGTTTGCCCTGTTGGTGCAAGGATCCAATCCCCCGATCCGGATCTCTCCAGCTCACCCCCCGATGCCCCAACAACGCCCCAATATTGCCCGGCACGCTATAACGCAACAAAGTCCACGCGCGCAAAAGCGGGGTAAAGACCACCATCGCCAAAGGCCTTAAAAGGGTCAAACTCAAAAGTGCTTGGTAATGCCAATGTGCTTGTGGCTTTAGGAGATGTGTACCTCAATGGCTAGGGTGTGGCGCAAGATTACCAAGAACGATCAAGGGGCATGCAAACGGGCAACTAAGACGAGTATTATTTAAGTATTATTTAAGTATTATTTATATGCCTTTAAAAAAAAATAAACGGAGGTTTATATGGCTGAAGATAAAAGCGATAATAGCGTATTAGCGGCTGGGACGGGCGCAACTGCTGGGGCGGTTGGGGCTGTAGGCGCGGTAGCGGCTAGTGGTGTTGCTGGGCTAGGGGCAACGGGAATTACAAGCGGTCTAGCGGCTGTGGGCTCAGTTGTAGGCGGAGGTATGGCCGCTGGTTTGGGCGTGGTGGCTGCCGCGCCTGTGCTTGGTGCTGCTGCTGCTTATGGAATCTATAAAGCTTGTAGCAGCGATGATGAAGACGAGGAATAAGGAGGTTTCCATGCCCATTATGCACAATGGAAAATCAGATTGTTTAACGCCTAAGGATTTGCCAATTGGCACGCCAAGTACGGGCAGTATTATAGGAACCGCTCTTCTTGGTGCTGCTGCTGCTGCTTATGGAATCTATAAAGCTTGTAGCAATGATGACAAGAAAGAGGAGAGCAAATAAACAGAGCCTTGTGGCTTTGGGAACGCGCGCTTGGCTTTTGCGCGCTCTTAAGCTCTAAGAGTGTTCTAACCCCCCCCTCTTGGGTTTTGGTGTAGAGTTCTTTAGTTTGCCTTTTAAGTTTTCTTTGGGCAAGATAGGAGCGATTAAAGGGCTCATCTGTAGAAGTCAGTACGGGATTAAACTTAGCACTATAAGCGGACAGGTTCGTGCTATCGCCCTTTAATCCCCTCGGGGGTATTCCCCTTTATCCTTTTGCAACTTGTGATGATCCATGTGTTACCCCCTGTCCTACCCCTTAGACAACCCTGCTAGTGGTGTTCATCACCCCTTTTAAGCCATATGGTGTCAATGCCATCCGCATAAATAGATTTACCATTGTTCACAATCTCTTCTAACCCCTAGCCAACTTCTCCAAAGGGTTACTGCCTATACAACACTAGCCGGCTTAAACGAGACGCTTAGATCGTTGCGCCGGGCAAGCGCCACGCTTGCCTCTGTTGTTATAAAACCATCGCTGCGCAACGGGAAGAGTATTCTACTCCCCTCGGCTAGCTTTGTGCTCCCTTATGACGGGTTAGCGCGCGGGTTTAAGGGGCATCAATCTTGCTTGGCTAACTTGCGCACTCGCACTCGCAAACGGGGTAAATCTTGCTTGCTAACGGGGTTAAGCAGAATGCTTAACCCCGGCTCGTCTGTTTCTTGCTAGCTCGCGTACAAAACTCTAAATCCTTTTCTAGCCCCTCGGTGTAGATCAACAACGCCTTCACATACTCCAATAACCCTAAATCCTTTGCCGGTCTAACCGGCTTGACAATGTTA
>NZ_QXQT01000108.1 GCF_003660395.1 Helicobacter vulpis | reverse complement strand
TGTCAAGCCGGTTAGACCGGCAAAGGATTTAGGGTTATTGGAGTATGTGAAGGCGTTGTTGATCTACACCGAGGGGCTAGAAAAGGATTTAGAGTTTTGCAGCCGAGCCCGTTAGCCAGGACGAGCCGGCAAGACGAGCCGGGGTAAAACAGACGCGCCGGGGTTAAGCAGTATGCTTAAGCCCGTTAGCGAGGGCGCGCCGGGGTTAAATAGAAGTGGTACAATTTAAGCTAGATTGTTTTACAATGGCGTTAGTGGTCAAGG
>NZ_QXQT01000107.1 GCF_003660395.1 Helicobacter vulpis | reverse complement strand
CTGAATGCTATCAGAAAGGGCTGGCAACATGCGCCAATCAATGAAGCTAAAGAAATACCCCCCCGGCTTTAAAATGCGCTCTATTTGGGCGAAAATAAAACCCACCCACGCAATCCATATACGCTGGTCCTTGCCATCCCCATAAAACTCATAATACTTGGCATTGTCCCCGCAATACTTCTTATTAGTCCCGGCATTGCGCGCGTTCAAGCTTTTTACCCCCCCGCTACAATAGGGCGGGTCCATACACACACAATCTATACAAGCATC
>NZ_QXQT01000106.1 GCF_003660395.1 Helicobacter vulpis | reverse complement strand
CTTAGACAATCCATAGGGCTTGAGTGGCTTGCCATTGGCTCCTTTTAAGCCTTGCAAACGCTGTGCGTTTGCTCCCCACACCAAATCAATATAGCCCAACCCCTCTTTATAAAACGCTCCGCTCACTTGCCCGCGTTTTTCTTTTAAAAGCTTGCTAACCGCCTCTTTGCCCTTGAGCGCAAATTCTTTAAAATTCTCTCCAAAGGCGGGATTGGGTTTTAAAATGTCTTCTAAAAGCTTGTTTTTAAATCTAATGGCGTCTAAAATATCTTGCTTG
>NZ_QXQT01000105.1 GCF_003660395.1 Helicobacter vulpis | reverse complement strand
GGGACGGAGTGCTAGACCCTTTCCTAATGGCTTTAAACAACAATGCGAATTTATTTGTTGGGGGACTAAGGGGGATTTACCAGATATCCCGCGCAAGCAAAGCGCGTTTCATTATGGCTATGTCCAAGCCTATTTACATCCCAGTAAGAAACAACACGCCACCCAAAAGCCCCTAGAGGTGCTCAAGCATTGTTTAGAAATCTTGCCTAGGGGCTCAGTGGTGTTGGATTGTTTTTGTGGGAGTGGCTCTACAGGGGTGGCATGCGCGCAACTAGGGCTAGATTTTATCGG
>NZ_QXQT01000104.1 GCF_003660395.1 Helicobacter vulpis | reverse complement strand
CTCGCTAACGGGCTTAAGCATACTGCTTCAGCCCCGGCTTGTGCTCGCTAACGGGGTAAATCTTGCTTGCCAACGCCTAAAAGCTCGCCCTCGCTAAGGGCTGCGCGCATTCTGCGCTTGCTGGCTCCCACTCGCTAACGGGGTAAAACATTCTGTTTAACCCCGGCTCGCATTAAACAAGCCCAAATCTAACGCTTTGGCTAAATTCTCTTGTGCGATCTTAGCATACTCTGGGCTCTTCTCCACACCGATAAAATCTAGCCCTAGTTGCGCGCATGCCACCCCTGTGCTCCCTGAACCTGCAAAACAATCTAACACCACTGAGCCCCTAGGCAAGATTTCTAAA
>NZ_QXQT01000103.1 GCF_003660395.1 Helicobacter vulpis | reverse complement strand
GCCCCTTTTAATCCCCCTTCAATCTCTGTTAAACTCTGCTAAATGCGCGCTCAAAGAGGTCAGAAGCGCGCTAGATTTAGAGATTTTAGAGCATTGCGCTTCTCAATTTGCAAGGCTCAATGAGGGGTGGTTGGATTTTAGGCAAGAACTCAATATGACCACCGATAAAGACTTGTTTCTCCCCATAGACACACAGAGTAAAACCCAAACAGCCCCGCTAGCAAAAGCTGCGCTAGCAAAAGCTGCGCTTTTGCCCCTGCTTGAGGGCAAACACATCCACCAATTCAATGCAGAGTTTGCCCCGCCCCGCTTTTGTGTGGAGTTAAAGGCACTCCAAGAGAGACTAAAAAGCAAAGAAGAGCACCGCGCTAAAAAGG
>NZ_QXQT01000102.1 GCF_003660395.1 Helicobacter vulpis | reverse complement strand
GTTGCCATGGAGGTAGTTAAGCAAGTAGCCAAAGTAAGGCATATTCACTTGGATTTCTATGCTTTTGACTTGGGTTTTCTTTGTATCGTAGTAGTTGATCCGAAACCTTCTAAAGAGCACAATGTTTTCTTTAGCGCGCTCATAGAGCACCCAAAAGTTAGCTGCCCTGATATTTTTCCAAAATTTTTCAACGATTTTAGAGAGATTCTCAAGACTGACTTTAGTCTTAGCTCCTATCATTGCTCTAATGTCCTCTACTTCAAACACTAGGAGCTCATCCTCTCTGTCTTTGAGTTTGTTGAAGATGGCAAAGAGCAAATTGGCTTCTAATGCACTTAGCCTACCTAGAGATACAGAATTGACATCGTTATGGAAGGTTACATATTTTTCAGCGATG
>NZ_QXQT01000101.1 GCF_003660395.1 Helicobacter vulpis | reverse complement strand
CTGAATGCTATCAGAAAGGGCTGGCAACATGCGCCAATCAATGAAGCTAAAGAAATACCCCCCCGGCTTTAAAATGCGCTCACTCTCTGTAAAAATAGAGCTCATCCACGCAATCCATATACGCTGGTCCTTGCCATCCCCATAAAACTCATAATACTTGGCATTGTCCCCGCAATACTTCTTATTAGTCCCGGCATTGCGCGCATTCAAGCTTTTTACCCCCCCGCTACAATAGGGCGGGTCCATACACACACAATCTATACAAGCATTAGGCAAGCCCTGCATGAATGTCATCGCATCGGCGTTAAAGACTTGGTTAAGGTAGGGGGTGAGCATTAAAACCCCCCAAAGTACCACACAAGAGATAAGCACAGAAGTACAAAGTTAAAAGATTTCATTGATTGG
>NZ_QXQT01000100.1 GCF_003660395.1 Helicobacter vulpis | reverse complement strand
CAGATTGTTTTTATCCGTGCTGGAGGATATGGGGGGGTGATTTAACCCCTTTTAAAGAAGAGTTAGAGGATTTAAGCACAAAGTTTAACCAGCTTTTAGAAACTCTAGGCAGTTTCAGCAAAGCTTTAGAAAACGCCTACCACCAAAGCACAGAGGACGACACAGAGTTAGAAACCACGCTGGCACAATTTAAAAAATGCAAGGTGAAAACAAACTCTGCGTTAAATGCCCTAAACTACTGCCACACAAAACCCCCAAGCTTTAGAACAAGCTAACAACCTCGCTAAATCTCTTGAGGATTTAGAAGTCTTGTTAAGTGCCTTGCAAGAGAGCCACGCTCCCTTATTACAAGGCACTAGCGCAAACACGAGCCAAAACCCCCCACAAGCCACACAAACAACCCAAACCACCCAAAGCACA
>NZ_QXQT01000099.1 GCF_003660395.1 Helicobacter vulpis | reverse complement strand
TTTAGAAATCTTGCCTAGGGGCTCAGTGGTGTTAGATTGTTTTTCAGGGAGCACAGGGGTGGCATGCGCGCAACTAGGGCTAGATTTTATCGGTGTGGAGAAATCCCCAGAGTATGCTAAGATCGCTAAAGAGAATTTAGCCAAAGCGTTAGATTTGGGCTTGTTTAATGCGAGCCGGGGTAAAACAGAATGTTTTACCCCGTTAGCGAGTGGGAGCCAGCAAGCGCAGAATGCGCGCAGCCCTTAGCGAGCACAAGCCGGGCTGAAGCAGACGCGCCGGGGTTAAGCAGACGCGCCGCCTAAAAAGCAGACGAGCCGGCAAGAAGCGGGACGCTTCGCAGCCCTTAGCGAGGGCGAGCTTTTAGGCGTTGGCAAGCAAGATTTACCCCGTTAGCGAGCACAAGCCGGGGCTGAAGCAGTATGCTTAAGCCCGTTAGCGAG